>NZ_LFGS01000011.1:36035-62368 GCF_002078135.1 Halomonas sp. BC1
TTAAGTGTGGTGTGTGGCATTTAGTTGCTGTACTTCTATACTGTGAACTTCAATTTATCGTTAAGGTATTGCACTATGACAAAGCATGATTTGCCTTCTGGAGCCGGAGATGTCGCAAACCAGTATCCTGAGATATGGGAAGCTTATGCCGCATTGGGCAAAGCCTGTGCTGAAGCTGGGCCGCTTGATGAACGTAGCCGGCGTTTGATAAAACTCTCGCTGGCCATCGGGGCACGCTCCGAAGGGGCCGTTCACTCCCATGTGCGTCGTGCCTTGGAGGAGGGCGTGAGTGCCGAGGAACTTAAACAAGTAGCCATGTTAGCGATTCCTACCACCGGTTTTCCGACTGCTGTGGCGGCCTTAACATGGATTGAGGACATCACGGATCCTGATTAAGAGCGCTCTGAGGGCGCTCTTTTTATTCTAGAGGCACTGTCCGGATCCAATCGACGCGAACAGTGCCGTGACGCTACAGATGTGCCGACCGTTCAGTGCTTGGCACTCTGTAGTGCCTGCTCTTCGATATCTCTATCGACCGAAGAAATATAGTACTCGTCGTCAAAAGCGCCCTCTGGCTCCTTGAGCCACACTAGGCAGATAACCCAACTAATGAAGGCGCCGGTCGCGATGATGTAGAAGAACTGCGACGGTGTGACAAACGTAAAGATGGTGAGGTAAACCACCGCGCCAACATTACCGTAGGCGCCGGCCATGCCCGAGATTTGTCCAGTGATGCGGCGTTTGATGGAGGGAATGATACCGAAAGTTGCCCCCTCGGCGCCTTGCACGAAAATCGAGGTGCCGATGGTCACCGCAATGGCCAGAATCAGTGGCCAACTCGAATTGAGCAAAGCCATTAGCAAGAACCCAACGCTAATGCCAAACATGTAGCACAGCATCACAAAACGCCGGTTGCCCATACGGTCGGAAACCATGCCGCCCATGGGGCGCGCCACCAGATTGACGAACGCGAATGACGCAGCGATCAGGCCGGCCGTAGCTGCATTCAGGCCCCAGGTCTCCTCAAAGAACATGGGCAGCATCGATACCACTGCGAGTTCAGCGCCGAAGTTGGCAAAATAGGTGCTGTTCAGCGCCGCCACACTGTTGAACGAGTACTTATCATCTTCCGGCACACCCTTACGCAGGATCGGTAGATTGACTCTTAGGATCTGGACAATTTGATAGATGACGATCGCGATAATGGCTAGATAAGCGATGGTCGCACCAGTAACTGATAAATAGCCCATATACTGGATACGCCAGACCAGGATGGCGAGTACGCCGACCAGAGGGATGGTCCAGATGATCAGCTTGATCATATCGCCCCAGGAGCTCACTTCCATGGCAGCGGTCTTGCGTGGCTTCCGGTGAGCCTGAGCATCCGGGCCATCGGTAATCGCGAACCAGTAGTAAACACCGTAAGCGGCCATAACAATAGCACTCTGGGCGATTGCCCAGCGCCAGCCATCGGGGCCGCCATACATGCTCAGGGCGATGGTCGGCAGCGACATGGCCGCTACGGCGGAGCCGAAATTACCCCAGCCAGCGTAGAAGCCTTCGGCGAAGCCGATGTCCTTGGGCTTGAACCACAGCGCCGTCATGTGGATACCGACCACGAAGCTGGCACCAATCGAACTCAGCACCAGACGCGCCACCAGCAGCTGCGTCATGCTGTTACCGAAAGCAAATGCCAGCGCCGGTAGTGACATAGTTACCATAAGCACCGAGAACACCCGTCGCGGGCCGAACCGATCCAGTGCCATGCCAACGATGATGCGGGCGGGAATAGTCAAGGCGACGTTGCAGATGGCGAACAGCTTGAGATCATCCGTGGTCAGCCAGTCGACGCTCTTGAGCATGCTCGACGCGAGCGGCGCCATGTTGAACCACACGTAAAAGGTTATAAAGAAGGCAATCCAGGTCAGGTGCAAGGCCCGAATTTCGGGGCTGCGAAACTTGAATACAGCGGAAACTTTCATGGTCGTATCGTCCTGTGTCCCAAAGGTGGTCTGTACCAAAAGGAGGGGTAGGGGCTGCTCAAGGGCTGGGTAGGATCAACAAGGGACATTCGGCGCGCCGGGCCAGGAATGAGCTGACGCTGCCAAAAGTCATGTAGTCGAGTTCATCAACGAAATAAGTCAACGACTTGGCGATGATGCCGCCGTCCGGCTGGTGGCTATGGCGGGCAATGACCAGTAGGTCTGGCGAGAGTTTGCGAGTGGCCTGAAGCAGCATCTTGCGCGCGTCTCCCTCGGCGAGAAGCTGCTCGGCCTGGAAGCCCTCGCCGATAGCGAATGTCACACCCTCTTGAAGGTGCTGCTTAACCTCATCGTGTTCCTGCTGAAAAAGCGCCTCGTTGTTATCGGTAGCATCGAGTGGATTCTCCACCACGCCGACCAGTACCAGCAGAGGTTGGTTACAGCGGAACATAGTGACGACTTGAGCGAGTGCCAGCTTGGCGTTCCGAGAACCGTCATAGGCAATCATGATTTTCATAGTGTCCTCCCGCATTGGGGTAGGGGGTATGGCCCGGAGCTAAGCTCCGGGCGTAAAGAAGCAAGTTGTACTCAAGGGTTTTTGACGTAGGCACCCTTGCGTAGGTAGAACCACCAGTTGATGACGAGGCAGATGGCGTAGAAGACCGCAAAGCCGTACATGGCAAGCTCCGGTGTGCCGGCCTGGATTTGCTCGCCCATTACCCGCGGGGCGATGAAGGCGCCATAGGCAGCGACGGCTGAGGTCCAGCCAAGTACCGGGCCTTTCTGCTGCTGGTCGAAAATAACCCCGATGCTGCGGAAGGTAGAGCCGTTGCCGATACCACTGGCGGCGAATAACACGATGAATAGCAGCAGGAATAGCCAGAAGAATTGATTAGGATCGGTGGCGTTATAGGCCTGCATCATCACGTAACCGGTGGCGATAGAGGCGACCACCATGACCGCAGAGATTATTTGGGTAACGATGGAGCCGCCCACTTTATCGGAGATCCAGCCGCCCAACGGGCGTATGAGGGCGCCTACGAAGGGGCCTATCCAGGCCCAGGTCAAAGCGCTGGGCGCCTCTGGGTTGGCCACGCGAATCAGTGTGCCGTCGGCTGTCGCTTCCATCATGTTGCCGAAGATGACGTTGATGGAGAGCGGTAGGGCTGCAGAGAAGCCGATAAAAGAGCCGAAGGTCAGAATGTAGAGGATGGTCATTGACCAAGTGTGCTTATTGGAAAATATTGCGAACTGCTTCTGGATATTGGGCTTGATGTCGCCAGGAATCAGGCGCAGCAACACAAGGGTCAGAACGATGGTTAGCGGTAGGGCAACCCACATATTAAGCCAGCTGAGAGCCAGCATGCCGACGATGGCAGTCACCATGCCGACGCCGTAGAGGCCCAATATTTTGCTGAAAGCCGCCAGCGGCGAACCAGGGTTGGGCGTAATAGTGCGAAGATTGTTCATACCGAACCAACCGGCGAACGCCAGCGGAATCAGAAAAACAAGCCAGATAAAGCCAGCATTCTGGATCCAGGTATCGGTACCTGCTTCGATACGGCCGATCAACGTACCGCTAGCGCTTTGCAATTCCATCGGCGATCCGGCCATAGCGCCGAAAATGCCGACGGTCATCACCAGCGGGATCACAATCTGCATGGTGGTAACGCCGAAATTGCCGAGGCCCGCATTCATGCCCAGGGCGTAACCTTGCTGCTTGCTGGGATAAAAAGTGGAAATGTTGCTCATCGAGCAAGCGAAGTTACCACCGCCGATACCGGAAAGTAGTGCCAACGCCTGGAAAACCCAGAACGGCGTGCCTGGGTTCATCAAGGCGATACCAGTGCCGGCTGCGGGGATCATCAATAGCGCGGTGGTCAGGAAGATAGTGTTACGCCCGCCAGCGATGCGGATCATGAACGATGCTGGGATGCGCAGGGTGGCACCTGCTAGACCGGCAAGCGCCGTCAGTGAAAATAGCTGGTTAACCGTGAACGAAAAACCCAGGTTCTGCATCTGGGTGGTAATCATTCCCCACATCATCCAGACAGCAAAGCCCATCAGCAGGCTGGGAATGGATATCCATAGGTTGCGGTTGGCGATGTGTTTGCCTTCCTGTTCCCAGAATTGGGCGTCTTCGACATTCCATTTCTCAATGTCGGCATTTATCTTGCGCATGGCGGTTTCCCCTTGGCATCAAACCTTTCTGCGTTTGGCAGTTAGAAGGCAAGATACGCTTGCAAAGGGGGTTGGGAAACTAAGGGAAATGACCTATAAATCAGCGATATACCTCTTGAGAGGTAGTCGCTGAAAAGCCAAGGTTCATTGATTTTAAAGACAAAAAATCGAGAGGGGGTAAAGGCGGATCAGAACAAAAAGTACGCTGGGAGTCTTTAGAGGTAACCACACAGAACCAGCTAGTGATCGATACCTGCCTGAACGGCCCAGACGGCGGCTTCAACGCGTGAGCGCAGGTTGAGTTTTTTGAGTAGGTGCTTGACGTGGACCTTGACCGTGCCTTCGGTAATATCCAGCTTGCGCGCGATGAGCTTGTTAGAGAGGCCACCGGCAAGCTGTTGCAGGATTTCGCGTTCGCGTTGGGTCAGGCTATGGATGTCGGGAGTGGTGGGCGCGCTACGCTGATTACGTAAGGCTTCTGCTAGCAGGGCGGTTAAGCTCTCACTAATCACCATACGACCCAGGGCAGCCTGACGCAGCTGGCGTACCATGTCGTCGGGCTCCATATCCTTTAGTAAATAACCGTCGGCACCGGTGCGTAGCGCCGCGACCACATCATCCTCATGGTCGGAAACAGTAAACATCACCACACGGCCGCTATAGTTAGCTTCCCGAAGGCGACGCAATGCTTCTAATCCATTGACGTCAGGCATGTTTAAATCAAGTAGAACTAAGTCAGGCTCTAGCTTGAGGGCCAGCGTAATGCCTTCTTCAGGGTTGCCCGTCTCGCCAACCAGTTCAAGATCGTCCTCTAGCTCAAGCAGCTGAGCGACGCCACGGCGTAATAGCGGGTGGTCATCAATAATCATCAGGCTGGCGGGTGTATCGTTGGCGGTGGTCAGCGTCATTAAGAAGTCCCTGTACCTAAATGAGAGTCAGCGGCAGCCTTAGAAGGGTGCTGCTGGATTAAGCGAGCGGTCAATGGAGTAAAGACAAGTTCAATACCGGTTCCCCCCGTGGGGCGATTGGCGATGCTCAGTTCCCCGTTCAGGGTGTTGACCCGGTCACGTATGATCACCAATCCATAGTGCATCGGCGGTGAGCTGTCGTCTTCCAGGCCGATGCCGTCATCCTCGACGCGTACTAACAGTTGAGCATCGGCGAAGCGTACCGTCACGGCAGCCCAGTGAGCTTTGGCGTGCTTATGGGTATTGGCCAGCGCCTCACGAATGATTTGCAGCACGTGAATTTCTTCGTTGGGGTTAAGCAGGTAAGGCGGCACGTCGTAGTCAAGTTCGACCGTTGCTCCCATGCGTTGGGTGAACTCATCGACGGTTTGGCGCAGAGCGAATTGTAAACCCGGGCCTTCGAGTTTAAGCCGAAAAGTGGTGAGAAGTTCGCGCAGCTGGCGATAGGCGCTGTTTAATCCGTTACGCAATTCATCGAATACTGCAGACTGGGCCTCTTTAGTTGCCTCTTTCTGTTGCATTCGTTCGAGTCGTGCGACCTGCATTTTCAAATAAGACAGCGATTGCGCCAGAGAGTCGTGCAGTTCGCGCGCAATGATGGTTCGCTCGTTGATCAAGGTGACGTGCTGCTGCTCCTCAATACGCCGCTGTAGGTACACCGCCGTGGCGAGCTGGTCAGCCAGCATGGTAAGCAGGCGGCGGGTACTATCGTTGAGACGCTCTTTGGGGTGCCATACCTCCAGGGTGCCCAATAGCGTGTCACCTACGCCAATAGGTAATAGCAGGCATTGTGACTGGTCGGTTGCGACCAACTCAAGGGGCCGGGGGTCGATCAGGCAAGCATGGCAATCCTGATCGCGGCAATACTCTGGTCGGGTACGCGAATGGGTTTCTAATACCGGCATTTCCCGTTGATCGAAGGGGTCGTTTAGCGAAAGCCGTATCGGCCCGATGTTCAACAGCTTTTCCATTTCGCGCAGCATGGGGGCTGCGCTAGAACAAAGATCGTTACCTCCGCCATACAGCGAACGGCTCGCATCGTGCATAACTCGCAGCGCCTGGTTGCTGCGTTCAAGCTCCTGCTTCTTGCGCGATACGATGTCTTCCAACGCGGCGTAGCTGGTCGCCAGCTCGGCAGACATCCTGTTAAAGGTGTGGCCCAGCAATGCCAACTCGTCGCTGCCGCGAAGCTGGGAACGTGGCTTGAAGTTACGCTGCGCCGCCTCGCGGGCAAGTACCATCAGCTGGCGCAGCGGCACTACTAGATTATGGCGAACATCGTAGAGGGCGATCGAGACCACAATCGCGATCAGTACCAAAAAGAGCAGCTGCATCATGCCCAGCAGCCGCACCTTGGCCTCGGTGCTCTGTTCCAGATAGGTCACTAGCACTTCAATATCATTGACCATCGCCACGATCATCATTTCCAGTGTATCCAGGTCAAGCTCGGTGGCAGTGGTCGGTACCTCTAGTGCCGGGCGAAGCGTGTGCTGCCAGTAGATCTGAAGTTTTTCCAGTTGACGGCGGCGCTCATGACGATCATCGGCGGGGATCGTTTGTTGTAGCGTCGTGCCATGCAAACTCTGATCGAAGCGCGTCACCAGACCTTCGAGCTGTTCTGCGCTTGCCTCCTCTGGAGCATACTCCAGTCGTTGCAAGGCCCCCATGATCTGATAGGCATTCATGCGTAATGAGCCAGCGACATTAATCGCGGCAGCATCGCCACGGCTGCTGTTAGACATTGCCATGGTCAGGGTGATGCTGATAAGCGCCATCCCGCTAATGGCAAGTAAGGACGCAATGATGCGAGCAACCAGGGAGCGCTGAAGTAATTTCATGGCAGTTCCGATAGCGCGGAAGAGGTAAGGGAGTGTGGCACTGTCTGCATTTCGATACGAGGGCTATTCCTTTGGGGTTAGCCGACCTACCTCCGATGTTTTTTGACCTACGCCCAGTATTTACAGACAATTCTTACATGTCTTCCGATGTCTTTATACCCTCGCTGGGAAACGCCATGCCATCACCCGTGCCGCCTCCCACGTTGGAGACATCAACACAGCCAGTGAATGGTTATCAGTTGCTGGTAGCCATGTTGCTAATGCCGCTGGCAAGTGCTTTAGCGGTGGCGACCTGGACACTTTATGCCCTGCTCGCAAAGCAGCCTGTCTATGTGCTGATACCGTTGATTAGCGGTGTGCTATTGGCGTGGCCGGCCTGGTATATCGCCAAACGGGGCGACACCTGCCGCTTGATGCAGTGGCTATTATGGGGGCTAGCGTTGGCCCTGGGCGGGTTTGGGTTGGCTAGCCAGCCGTGGGAGTTTTTGTTGGTGGGGGCTGGGCTTGGACTGGGAGGGGCGGTGATTACCACCGGCATCGCCCACGCCAAAGGCTGGATGCCTGGTCGTTGGGTGTGTCTTTGTGTCGCCCTTTTGCTGGCTTTAGCGGCAGGTGTCGGGCTTTCCCTTCGGATGGCCCCCCTGGTAGTTCAAGCCTATGGTTGGCGTGCAGCGCCACTTAGCCTGCTGATCCCTCTGTTCATGGTAATGCTGCTGCTGTGGCTTTTCGTAGAGTCACCCGAGTAACGCCGCCTATGAGTCTCACCTGTTCATTCTTACCTACTCTCTCTCACCTTCTGATTCTAAACCACTAGCGATAAGGCCCATTTTATGACCATAGCGACGTTTGCCGATTTACTGCAGGAAGCACGTAAACAACCTAAGCCCCAGCGACTGCTGTTTGTGTTCGTTCGCGCAGAGCTGCCCGATTTCCCTGATGCTGACCAGCGTCGTCGCTTCGAACAGGGTGAAGGGGGTGTGTTGGTGCCTGTAGTATGCGTAGATAAGTCGACGGAGGAGCTGACCAGCATGGCGGCGTTGGTCGAAGAGTCACGCCGTACTGAGATCGAATGGGATCTAGTTTTCACAGCTGCCATGGACGACCCAAAAGATGACACTGAAGTCGAGCGGCAGCTCCAGCGTATGATGCAGTCGCTGCAAATGGGTAATATCACCGCTTATCTTGCCTTCGATCATCACGGCAATGCGGTTAACGTCGGCTAGGGACGGTTACCATGGAGCACTATTTCCTCATCAAGCACCTGCACATGACGGCCGCTGCGCTGAGCATCACACTCTTCGTAGTGCGCGCCTGGTGGTCAGTACAGGAAAGCCCGCGACTCAACGCCCGTTGGGTCAAGGTATTGCCTCACCTCATCGATACGGCTCTGTTGGGGCTGGGGGTGACTTTGATGGTGTTGCTTTCCGTTTGGCCCTGGCAGCTTCCTTGGCTTGGCGCCAAGTTACTGGCGCTGCTGGCCTATATCGGTATTGGCACCATTGCGATTAAGCGCGGGGCGACGCCAACGGTGCGAGCCTTGGCAGCGGTAGTGGCGGTGGCTATCTTCGCCTATATGGTGGGGGCCGCTGTTCATCACAGCCCGCTTTCCTGGCTAGCCTGAATTGCGGCTATTTTCTGCCTCACTCCTCACTCCTCACTCCTCACTCCTCACTCCTCACTCCTCACTCCTCACTTTTATTGCGCCATTGAGTGGGCGGCATGGCCGCTCCCTTCGTGGCGCCCGAGCTGGGCGAGTAATTCCAGGTCGATATCGTCATAGGCGATTATCTCGCCACCATGAACTTCTGCGAACTGCTCGCACGCTCATGGCTGGAGAACGGCGCAAGGGTGTGGCCCATGCTGCCTCGCTGGTCATGGCCGACCACATACCAAGCGTCTGCTGCAGGGATAAAGGCATCGTCTTTAGGTGCTTCCCAGGGTGTCACGCCGACATCATGCACATAGGCGTGGCGCAGCTGGGCCTGATTTTCGGGTTGCTGGAGGAAAACGAACATCTCCAGCGTGGAGCAGAATTTGTGCGCGTCACTGTGGCGCTCCATAAACAGGCTGATGCAACACATAGTCTTGACGCATGTCATTACCGTGCGTCTCAGCAACACTTAGCATCAGTGGCCTAGTGTTTGCCGATGATGCCTTTACCCTGGAGTGACTGCTATGTCATTGCTGTCTTTACCTTTTTCCAAGCCCTCTTTTTCCATTTCCCCTCCTATAACGCCTAGCCATTTGATACGTCTCCTTGATCCACGGGTACCTTTTACAATTAAGCAACATATCGTCGAGCCTTTACTCAACCGTACTTTTGCTATGCCGCTTGCAGAGGGGGAATTCGATGCTTTGGAAGGTCGGTGCATTAGTCTCAACATCGCCGATTTAGGTATGACGCTAAGCCTGACGCTTGAATCGCAGCGCTTGATGTTATGTCGCGAGAAAGGCGAGGCAACCATTCGTGGAGGTTGGCGTGAATTCTTGTGCCTTGCCACGCGCCGCGAAGATCCCGACAGCCTGTTTTTCCAGCGTCGCTTAATCATTGAAGGGGATACAGAGCTGGGGTTGACGCTCAAGAATCTACTTGACGGTTGCGAGGAAGGCCTTGCACAAGGGCGTTTGGGTGAACTGTTGTTGGGGCTGGAGCGTTTGGTACGCAAAGAGTGACCCAGACTTCTGAACTGCTACTAACAAGCGGCCCCAGTATAATACCGAGGCCGTCCATAATTAAGCTGCGTCGAGGGGGCGTGAAGGCCCAAAGTGCTCAAAGTGTCGGCGATCCTTGTCGACTCCCAGCTCGGACAAAGCGCTGTTAATCGCCGTCATGAATCCTTGAGGGCCGACGAAATAGCAGCGCGCCTTAAGATCAGGCAGGTAGTGAGCTAATAAGCTGCGGTCGATACGACCAATATGTTCGGCTTCGTTGCCGCGCTCATGAATGCGGACAGCCTTAAGACGTTGAGGATACTCGCTCTTCAGCGCCTCTAATTCGCCTTTAAAGGCCTGGTGGTCGGCATCCAGAGCCGCGTGTAGATAGATGACTTGCCGCCCAAGGGACAAGGCATGTCTTGCCATGGGGAGCAGGGGCGTTTGCCCAACGCCGCCGCTGGCAAGCAGCAGTGGTTCGTCACCTTCAATCAGCGTGAGGTCACCTGCTGGCGGTAGCAGTTCCAAGGTGTCGCCGGGTTGTAAGACATCGTGGAAGTGGCGGCTGACTTGGCCCTGCTCTTCGCGTTTGATCGAGATTCGATAGCTTTGACCATTTGGCGTGTCTGAGAGGCTGTAATGCCGATAAACCAGCTCGCCATTAATGGTTAGACGTACACCGATATACTGACCTGGCTCATGCTCAGCCACACGACCTCCATCCTCTGGCTCAAGGATAAAAGAGCGAATTAAAGCACTTTCCTGCTGGGTACTGGCAATCTTGAAACGGCGTGTGCCGCGCCATCCGCCCGGGCGCTGCTCAAATTCACGATAGCGCTGGTCTTCGAGGTCAATTAACAAGGCGGCAAGCTCGTTATATAGGGCGCCCCACGCATCGGCGATTTCCGGGGTGACAGCATCACCCAGCACTTCGCCAATCGCTGCCAGCAGGCATTCACCGACAATAGGGTACTGCTCGGGAAGAATGCCTAGCGAGACGTGTTTACTGACCACAATATCCAGAGTAGCCCGCGCCTGAGCTGGATTACCGCGTAGTTGCACATAGGCCAACACGGCGTTGGCCAGGGCACGGGGCTGACCACCGCTTTGCTGATGAACCTCATTAAAGAGGGGCTTGACCTCTGGGTAACGGGTAAACATCAGCGGATAGAAGCGCTGTGTAATCGCATTCAGGTGTTCGGCCACGACGGGAGCTGTCGCGTTGATCAGCTTTTCCTGCTCATGTGTTAGCACGGGTAATACCTCAATCGTTAAGATTCATTACACATGCATCTTAACGTCAAAAACTATAAATACCAACCAGGAAGGTGCCTTGTTAAGGAAACACTGCACAAATCCCGCCGTAGCTGCCGGATCGACACCGGCGGGGTAGAATCTGATCATCCCGCCACCGTCTGACAGAGCCGTCCTATGAAGCAGATCTCGTTCGCCCAGGCAGAGCACCAGAACAAGAAGAAGGTCACCCGCCGCGAGCGGTTTCTGGCCCAGATGGAGTCGCTAGTGCCTTGGCAACGGTTGATCGATGCGTTGTCGCCATCCTACTTCCCGAACGCGGCGGGCAAGCGGGGCCGGCCGCCCATCGGCCTTGAGCGCATGCTGCGGATCTACTTCCTGCAACAGTGGTATGCGCTTGCTGACGAGGCGCTCGAAGATGCCATCTACGACAGCCAGGCGATGCGCGACTTCGTGGGGATCGACCTGGCCATCGAGAGCGTGCCGGATGCGACCACACTACTGCGCTTCCGCCATCTGCTGGAAAAGCATGCCCTGACGCAGCGGATCTTCGAGGAGATCAATGCTCACCTGGCCGAGAAGGGGCTGTTTATGCGTGAGGGCACCATTGTCGACGCCACCATCGTCGCGGCCGCGCCCTCCACCAAGAACAAGGCCAAGCAGCGCGACCCCGAGATGAAACAGACCCGCAAGGGCAACCAATGGTACTTCGGCATGAAGGCTCACATTGGCGTCGACGCGGTGACCGGGCTGACGCATACCGTGGTTGCCACCTCGGCTAACGTGGCAGATGTCACCATGGCAGACCACTTGGTGCGGGATGATGACAAGCGAGTCCACGCTGATGCCGGCTACATCGGTATGGGCAAGCGCCTGGGTGAAGAGAAGGACGCGGAGGATTCCCGTTGCTGTATCGCGGCCAAACGGGGCGGCATCAAGAAGATGGAAGAGAGCCCGATGAAAGAACTGCTGCTGAAGATCGAGAGAACCAAGGCCAGCATCCGCGCCAAGGTTGAGCATCCGTTCCACGTCATCAAGAACCTCTTCGGCTACCGCAAGGTGCGCTACAAGGGGCTGGCCAAGAACCAGGCGCAGCTATTCAGCCTGTTCGGGCTGGCCAACCTGGTGCTGGCGACGAGATGTGAAGGACGAGTTGACGGGGCCAGTGCGCCTTGAATCTGCCCTGCCAGCCGAATAATCCGGCTGGCAGGGGAAATAGGCCATCTTTACTGGTCAGAAAGCGACCGCTGATGCGGTGAAAGTACCATTCTGAGCGCTTCAGCCGCTTAGAACCGAATTGATCAGCGGTTCCTTAAGGAGAGGGGCTGCTAGCTATTGGAATAACAAGGCCTGAATACAATGCAAAAGCGCTTGTTATCGAGCGACGATGAAGCTTATCTGAGTCTATAAGATGCATTTTTGATACTTGTCATGGTTTTTGTAATTAGCCTAGCGCACAATGCAAATCCAAGTAATTCAGTGGGGTATTATGCTATGTCGACTATCACCTCCTCCCAACCTGCCTCCAAGCTCAAGCAACTGCCGTTGTTACGGCTGGCTTTTCGGCCCTTTTTCCTGTTGGCCGCGCTGTTCAGTATTTTATCTCTACTGGTATGGCTGGGCTTTTGGCATGGCAATATTTTGCTGCGCCCTTATGGCGGCCTGGTGTTCTGGCATCAGCATGAGATGTTGTTTGGTTTTGCCGCAGCGGTGATCGGGGGGTTTTTGCTTACCGCTGTACGAAACTGGACAGGACTGCCGAGCTTAAGCGGCGGGCCGCTACTGGGTCTGGTGGTGTTATGGTTGTTGGGTCGGGTGTTGATGGCTTTTCCCATGGATTTGCCAGGATGGCTGCTGCTGGCGGTTGACCTTGCATTTCTTCCCGTGGTCGCCATTGTTATGGCGCGACTGGTCATTACCGCAAAGCGGTGGCGCAACTTGATCTTTATACCCGTGCTGTTGCTATTTGCCACGGCTAATCTGGCGATGCACTTAGGGGTGATGCAGGGTGACGCCGAGCTGATCCGCCAAGCAGCCTACTTGACCGTACTGTTAATCACACTGATGATGACGGTAGTGGGCGGGCGCGTGATTGCCATGTTCACTGCCAATCGTTTGGGCCGCACCAAACCTGAACCTATTGCTTTACTCGAAGGAGTGACGCTGGTGAGTACGGCTGGCGTAGTCGTGCTGCAGCTGGTCACCATGTTGGGAGTTGCCATTCCTGCTTTTTTAATGGGGGGAGTGATGCTCTTAGCGGCGTTGGCCAACACTGTTCGCATGGCGCGTTGGGGTGGGTTGCATAGCTGGCGTGAACCTTTACTTTGGGGGCTGCACGGCAGCTACGCCTGTATTCCGCTAGGGCTTGTCATGTGGGTCTTGGCACTCATGGGGCTGATGCGTATTGAACTTGCCGTGCACGCCCTGACCATTGGTGGCATGGGCACCATGATGCTGGCCATGATGGCCAGGGTTTCGCTAGGTCATACGGGCCGCCCCATACGCACTTTGCCCGGTATTGGTGTGGCGCTGGGCTTAATGCTAATAGCCGCCTTGGTGCGCTCACCCGTCTTGGCGTTATTTCCCCAGATTACCCACTGGACCTATACGCTGAGCATCATCTTCTGGTGCGTGGCCTACGCAATATTCGTTGTGCACTACACATGGCCATTGATGCAGGCGCGAGTCGACGGTCAGGATGGCTGAACGAATAATAGAAGACGCCTGCATCCGTTCGAATGCAGGCGTATTAAAACCACTGAGGTGTTCAAACGCTCATTAGCGATCAGCCAGGGTGACCCGGGCACCGCCAAAGGCAAGACTGTGTGGGTTAGCCACTGGACGGTTGTTGGTGAGGTGGGTAATGCCTACTCCGCAACGGCCCACCATCCAGATCAGGCAGGCTGTAAAATAGAGGTAACCCAGAGCCCAGGGAGCTACGGCGGGTAGCCCGAGCCAGCCCAGTAGATGCCAAATTCCCGTGAACAACACCCCGCCTAAAAGCCCTACCCAAAACGTTCTAATCTGAAACTGCAAATGGGAAGCGACCCACTCCTCGGCATCGTTTCTCTTCATGTGGGCAATGAGTACCCCTATGGGGGTGGTGACCACCGCTAACACGCTACCCAGAAAGAGCATATAGACAACGATAGCCGTGCCACGTCCACGGCTTTTCTTGTGCGCCCGGCACGGGCGCACTCCTGGAGGTGCAAGTCCTCCCGTAAGCTGGCCACAGCGAACGAAGCGAAGCGCAACTGCGGAAGGGTGACCAACCGTGGGAAGGAAGCGTGGAGCGTAAACCGCGAGCCGATGAACAAGAACCGGATAGGAGGCGCTGCCGAGCAGGGCGAGCGGGCAAGAAGCCGCGAAGCTCTTGTGGCCAAGGCGACGTAGCGTATATCCGGCGGTTGTGCGGTGAAGGAGTGTGTCCTTACCCGGGGAGATCTCGCCTTATGCCTGAAAGGGCAACGTGACCACACGGAGCGAGAAGTCAGCAGAGGCCGTAGTAGCTCCTCGTCTTTTTTTTGGAGCAAAGGGCTGAACGAGAAGGAGCGTCAAACGTCTTGTCGATGAGATCAGTAATGCATCAGATGCCCGCGACTGCGGGGCGGGAGAAGGCATGCCAAGGTGAAGCCTTGTCGTCCTGCTCCAGCGATGAAACTGGCCTCCCGCGACAAGTGTCGGAGGACGCAGGGCAAGGTCTGCTTGAGCGGGCCTTCGCAAGAGAGAACATGCTACGTGCATGGAAGCGCGTGCGTGCCAACAAGGGAGCAGCAGGCATCGATGGTCTGGACATTGCTCAGACCGCCGAGCACCTAAGGTGGGCCTGGCCCGATATTCGACAGCAGCTTCTTGCAAGTCGATATTATCCTCAGCCTGTCCGCCGAGTGGCTATTCCGAAGCCAGATGGAAGCGAACGAGAACTGGGGATACCCACCGTGACTGACCGTCTTATCCAACAGGCACTGCTGCAAGTTCTACAACCGCTGATCGATCCTACTTTTAGCGAGCACAGCTACGGCTTCCGTCCGGGCCGCCGTGCCCATGATGCCGTACAAGCTGCTCAGCGCTTCGCCCAACAGGGTTACCACACCGTTGTTGATGTTGACTTGTCACGATTCTTTGACCGAGTCAATCATGACATCCTGATAGACCGCCTGAGGAAACGCATCCAGGATAATCGTGTTATCCATCTGGTTCGTGCGTATTTGAATGCGGGAATAATGGAAGGAGGGGTGGTCATTCATCGGCATGAGGGGACGCCGCAGGGTGGCCCATTATCGCCGCTACTGGCCAATATCCTGCTGGATGAGGTGGATCGCACACTGGAACATCGCGGCCACCACTTTGCTCGCTATGCCGACGACTGCAACGTTTACGTGCGTAGCCAGAAAGCAGGGGAGCGAGTCATGGCTTTGCTACGACGCTGTTACAGTAAGCTGCGCTTGACGATCAATGAGTCCAAGAGTGCGGTCACCAGCGTGTTTGGCCGCAAGTTCCTGGGCTACGCCCTGTGGGAAGCCAAGGGTGGAGATGTCCGACGTGGTATATCAGCCAAAGCGTTGGGGACATTTAAACAGCGGATTAGGCAACTGACACGCCGAAATGGCGGGCGCAGTATCGCACAGGTCGTCGCCTATCTACGACGCTACCTTTTAGGCTGGCAAGGCTACTTTAAGCTGTCGCAAACACCTCGTATCTGGCGGTCGCTGGACGGGTGGATACGAAGACGTTTAAGAGCTTTGCACCTAAAGCAATGGCGTCGGGGTAAGACGATTTATCGTGAGCTGCTGCGTCTTGGCGCGACGCCGAGGGTAGCACAATCGGTGGCGGCGTTGAGTCGTCGTTGGTGGCACAACAGTCTGTCGGGAGTCCATCATGTATTAACGGTGGCCTACTTTGATCGGTTGGGCGTGCCCCGTCTCTCATAACCTCAACTTCTCGAACCGCCCGGTGCGGACCCGCATGCCGGGTGGTGTGGCAGGGGATCGGTCAGCCATGCTGACCGCCCCTATGCCGATAAACGTATTAGAGGAAGTCGACGTTGAAGTGGCCTCTTGAGAAGCGGAGGGCATGGAGGATGGGGAGATAGCCATAGAGTACCTCATTCGGCAAAGTGGGAATCATTAATAGCGTGTTAAAATGCATTTTTAATGCATTTATTGTAGAGCAACTATTCAGAATTTCCTTAGCTGAAATTAATAGGGTTGTTTCTAGTGATCGTTAGACATTGACGGTGGGGATACGCATTAGTCCTGCCAACTGTGGGTAACGATTGGACAACACATCTGCCAATGTATAGCGGTCAAGCACCTCCAGAAACGCTGATAGGGCTTCGTTTAGAATGGGCTGGAGCCGACACGAAGGGGTGATGATGCAGTTGTTATCGCTATGAAAGCACTCGACTAGCTCCATGCCATGTTCCATTTCGCGCACGAGTTTACCCAGCACGATAGTAGCGGGGTCGCGCGTTAGCAATAGGCCACCATTCTTGCCCCGAATAGCGGTAACGTAGTTCTTCTGGCTAAGCTCCTGAACGACTTTCATCAGGTGATTGCGAGAAATATCAAAGGTCTCTGCGATCTCGTTGATAGTAGAGCGCTCTTCGCCTTTCACGGCGAGGAAGATCAGCACGCGTATTGAATAATCGGTGAATCGAGTGAGATGCATGGAGTGCGCTTTGCTCCGAGAGTAATCCAACTGTAAAAGAAACATGTTGTATGAACGTTCAGTAAGTTGCAATCAGAACATGGGGGTACCAATACTGGCCTAGGTCAAGAAGGAAAGCGTTAGTGCCTTAGCTCGAGCTGGTCAAAGTGCGGTTTCAAACGGCTTATCAGCGCATTCATCTGAGCTGTAGATGGAGTATTGGCAACTGGCAGAGAATAGGTAGGGTCGAAGCATTGCTCGCTGCGGGCCACCTGCAGCGCATAGTGGCGTACCCCACAGTCGGCAAGACTCAGTGCCAGGCGTTCCACATCGGCAAGCTGAAAATCTTTCCAGTGAATGGTGGTACGGCACTCGAAATTGAGTCCGCTGTCGAGCAAAGCCTCCAAGCTACGGGCATGCAACTGCCAGATGCCGGGACGGCCGCAGATGCGGTCAAACGTTTTTCCGCGTCCTTTTACATCCAGCCCCACCCAGTCGAGGTGCGGTAATAGCTGGGTGAGGCGGTCAGGATAAGGGCCGACGGTATGTAGTCCCACCTTAAAGCCCAATGCTTTCACTTCCTTTACTGCATCGGACAAATCGGCATTCAGGGTGGGCTCACCACCGCTGAAAACCACCGCTTCCAGCAGGCCTTGCCGGGTGCTCAGGAATTCCAGTATCGCTTGCCACTCCTGGGATTCACCTCGGCGCGGCGGGATCATGTTGGGATTGTGGCAGTAGCCGCAGCGTAGCGGGCAGCCTTGGAGAAAGACAACGCACGCCAGATGATCGGGATAATCCAGGGTGGTCATGGGCACAAGGCCGGCAATCGGCAGCCGAACCGAAGATAATTTAGTTGTGATGTCGTCAAGTGTCGTCTGCATAGCCATAGTGAGATCCCCCTGCTGGGGCGCCTGTCGCCAGACCCCCCAGCCGTCGTTAGAGAAAAGTGAAGGCTAGCTACCGAGAGGCGGCGGCTTCAGTAAAATGGCGGCGCTCCTGGTGTTCGGCACGTTTGCCGATATTGAACTGACTTACCGGGCGGTGGTAACCCATGACGCGGGTCCAGACTTCGCAGCGCTGGCGCTGCTCAGTGGGCAAGCTAGCATATTGGGAGGTTTGCATTAGCGTGTTCCTTAAACGAGGTGATAAAAAGTGAGGCAAATGCCTCAAGCCGTGGCGGCGTCGATTGCGCTCGCCGTTTTTGCCCACAGTGCTTCGTCGCACTTGGGGCAGAACTCATGTTCACCCGCCAGGTAGCCATGCACCGGGCAGATCGAAAAGGTGGGTGTGACTGTGAGGTAGGGTAAGCGAAAGTGAGAGAGCGCCGTTTTTACCAGCTTGCGACAGGCGGAGGCCGAGGTAATCCGTTCGCGCATATAGAGATGCAATACCGTGCCACCGGTGTAGCGAGTCTGTAAGGGGTCTTGATGGCTCAATGCCTCAAAGGGATCATCGGTATGACCCACCGGCAATTGGCTGGAATTGGTGTAGTAGGGCGCCTCGGGTGTACCGGCTTGAATTATGTCAGGAAAGCGAGTCAGATCCTCCCGGGCAAAGCGGTGAGTGGTGCCCTCTGCAGGGGTAGCTTCAAGGTTATACATATGGCCGGTCTGTTCTTGAAATTCGCGCATCCGCTCCCGGACGTGGTCAAGAAGATCCAGCGCCAGCTGCAGCCCTTGGGCGTCGGCTATATCGCAGCGATCCCCAGTAAAGTTGCGCACCATTTCGTTAAGCCCATTCACACCCAGAGTGGAGAAATGATTGCGTAAGGTGCCCAGGTAGCGCTGGGTAAAGGGGTAGAGCCCTTGATCCATTAGTTGCTGAATGCGCTCGCGCTTGAGCTCGAGGCTATCGCGCCCGAGCGACAGTAGGCGATCCAGCTCACTGAACAGCCCGGCTCGGTCGCCGGCAAAGCGGTAACCGAGCCGGGCGCAGTTGATCGTCACTACTCCCAACGATCCGGTTTGCTCCGCGCTGCCGAACAGGCCGTTGCCGCGTTTGAGCAGTTCACTTAAATCAAGCTGCAGGCGGCAGCACATGGAACGCACCATGTGGGGTTCCAGATCCGAATTTAGAAAGTTTTGAAAGTAGGGCAGGCCGTACTTGGCGGTCAGTGCGAAGAGCCGCTCGGCGTTGTCGCTTTCCCAGTCGAAATCATGTGTGATGTTATAAGTGGGTATCGGGAAGGTGAACACACGCCCGTGGCGGTCACCGGCCTCCATCACTTCCAAATAGGCCCGGTTGATCAAGTCCATTTCAACCTGCAGTTCGCCGTAACTGAACGGCTGCTCCTCTCCACCGATAACCGGTACCTGTTGGCGCAAGTCGTCGGGGCAGACCCAGTCGAAGGTTAGGTTGGTGAAGGGCGTCTGGCTACCCCAGCGCGAAGGCACATTGAGGTTGTAAATGAATTCCTGAAGCGCCTGCTTGACCTGTGCATAGGTGAGGCCGTCCTTGCGTACGTAGGGGGCCAGGTAGGTATCGAAAGAGCTGAAGGCTTGTGCCCCGGCCCACTCGTTCTGCAAGGTGCCAAGAAAATTAACCATTTGCCCGAGGGCACTTGAAAGGTGGCGGGGCGGGTTGCTTTCGGCTCGTCCCGGCACCCCATTGAATCCTTCTAGCAGCAAAGTACGCAGCGACCAGCCGGCGCAATAGCCGCACAGCATATCCAGATCGTGAATATGCAAATCACCTTCCCTATGAGCTTCCCCCACGGCGTGGGGATAAATCTCATCGAGCCAGTAGTTGGCTATCAACTTGCCCGAGACGTTGAGGATTAAACCGCCCAATGAATAGCCCTGGTTGGCATTGGCGTGAACACGCCAGTCGGCGCGTTGGAGGTACTCATTGACCGTCGAGGCGACGTCAATATGATGCTTTGCTACCTGAACGCTTGTGGAGCTTTTCACCCAATTCACCTATATATGCTAACTTTAATAAAAATAAGTACTACATGTGGTGTTGAAGGGTAAGCGTTCAGGATTTTGCAATAAATGATCCAGATCAAAAATGGTGGGGAAAAATAGTAAGACGTGGTGGCGCCTAGGCTATGGCTTTAGCCAGTCATCGTGCGGGTGTTATCCATGCCAGGTCGGCCATACCAGTAACCGTCGCAGATTTCAGCATCCACCAGCGTCAAAGGATCGGGCGTAGCTAACCTGCCGTGGCGGGCCTGGTCGAAAGCCGTGACCACCTCGGCCATGCCTTCCGCCCGTGGGCTGAGACGCGCCACTGATACCCCCATATCCGCCATGACCGTCAGTTCATGGCGCAGATCCTGGCAGGCGCTGGAAAGGGTTTGAATACCGTTCAGGGTAAAAACATCCCGGGACTCTTGTGAACGTAGCACTAAGCCTTCGGGGTATTTTTGGCAGACGAACTTGCAGCGGTCTTTGGGTGTTTGGTGGCGCCGGGCGGTAAAACAGCGTGACGACCAGGCCAAGGGGAGATGCCCGTAGGCGAATACTTCACATGGGTGGGGAATGCCTGCCTGGTGGCAGTCGTGAATAAGCTTGGCTAAGTCTTGCTGTGACATTTCCACCGGCGCTTGCCAGCGCTTCATTCCAGCACGTGCCATGACGCCCAGCGTCGCCGGGTTGTAGAGGTTGAGCGCAGCACCGGCGATAAAGGGCAGTCCGGCACTGGAGAGTCGTTGCAGGGCGCTTTGGTCATTGGCCTCGACAATAAAATCACCGTTGTCACACAGCTTGCGCAAGTCACGCAAGTCGGCCTCAGACTCGATCAGTGTCTGGCTGGCGAGTACCACCTGCTTGCCCGCCTGGGCGAGCTCGCGCCCAATGCCTAGCCAGTCGTCCAGTTTCATGTCGCGGCGCCGCGAGCAGACGGTTTCGCCCAGGGTAATAATCTCTACCGGCCAGTCGGCCGCCTCGCGGTAGAAGTCGGCGTAGCGTTGCCGAGTCCAGTAAAAAAGTACCGGCCCGAGTGAGAGTTGAAGAGGGCTGGTTGATAAGGTCAGTGATGGGGGAGGTGTAGTGTTCGGCATAGTAGGCTCCTATTTCCAGCGGCGCTCGTAGGCGCCTAGGGTAGTGATGGCACCTTCGGAAAGCTCGGCAAGGCCGGCCATCCAGGCGGGGTCTGGATCAAAGCGCTCAGGCGGGGCCTCTAAGCGGTTGAGCGCCTGACGCCAGATCCCGGCCACTTTAGAGACATAGGCGGGACTGCGCTGACGACCTTCAATTTTGACGGCGCTAATACCCAGGTCGCGTAGCTCCGGCAATAGCTCCAGGGTATTGAGGCTGGTGGGTTCCTCAATGGCGTGATAGGTCTCGCCCGCCACCTCGAAGCGACCCTTGCATAGGGTGGGGTAGCCCGCGCGCTCGCCTTCGGCGTAGCGGTCGATAAGAACATTGTTAAGGCGCGACTCTAAGCCCTCAGGCGTTTCTTCCCAGCGGACATGGGCCGCTGGCGAGCAGACGCCCCGGGTATTGGGCGATTCGCCGGTCAGGTAGGAGGAGAGATAGCAGCGTCCTTCGGCCATGATGCACAGGCTGCCGAAAGCGAACACCTCCAGTTCTACCGGTGTTTGCTTGGCCAGGTCGCGTACCTGAGTGATTGACAGTACCCGTGGCAGTACGGCGCGCTTGATGCCGAAATGCTGGTGGTAAAAGCGAAGCGCTTCATGGCTGGTCGCCGAACCCTGCACTGAAAGGTGCCGCGAGATTTCAGGGTGATGGCGAGTAGCGTAGTCGAGCAGTCCCATATCGGCGAGAATCAGTGCATCCACGCCCAGTTCGGCGGCCTGGTCTACGGCCCGAGTCCAGTGTTGCCAGCCATCGGGCTGGGGATAGGTATTAATAGCGCAAAAAACGCGTTTGCCATGTCGGTGGGCGTAATCGATCCCCTCGCGGGCACGTTTGTCGGTAAAGTTTAGTCCGGCGAATTGCCGTGCGTTGGTGATGTTCTGGAAACCGAAATAGACAGCGTCGGCACCTTCATCTACGGCGCGCTTGAGGGCGGGCAGGTTGCCAGCGGGACATACAAGCTCCATAGCGAGACTCCTTGCGGGAAAAGTCCGAGCATTTTAGTCACCTATTTTTTGTCGGCTTTTGACACAGGTCATATCGGGGTGGCTTTCAAAAGAGGATAACGCTGCAGAGTAGGCAAGCTGGATGCAGGCAGTTTTTAAAACGTATATTGTATGAATATTAACCAATGCTTGCTGCACCCACTTCCAGAGATCTTTTTCAGAGACCTCTTTTAGAGCCCCTTTTCAGAGACCTTTTTCTATCATGCAAGATGAACTGCTCTTCAATCGCCCCCTGGTAGAGAAATATGACCGCCCAGGTCCGCGATACACCTCTTATCCCACCGCGCCCCAATTTCATGCTGCGTTTGCCGAGGATGATTACCGTAGCGCCGCCGAGCGCAGTAATCGGGTCGCAGTACCCAAGCCGCTTTCGGTCTATGTGCATATCCCGTTCTGCAAAAGCCTGTGCTACTACTGCGCCTGCAACAAAATCATTACTCATAATACCGAGCGAGCCGCCGAATACCTCCAGTGGTTAAAACAGGAGATACGTGTTCAGGGAGCGCTGTTCGATACCACCCGGCAAATGACCCAATTACATTTGGGCGGCGGCACCCCAACCTACTTAAGCAACGCCCAGCTAAGCGAACTGATGGCGGCGCTAGACGAAGCTTTTCACTTCGCTGCACCCGAAGAGCGCGAATTCTCGCTGGAGGTAGACCCCCGCACCGTGACCCCCGAACAGGTGTACGAGCTCTACACGCTGGGCTTCAATCGGTTGAGCTTCGGCGTTCAGGACTTCGATCACGACGTGCAGCAAGCGGTCAATCGCGTCCAGAGCGAAGAGCAGGTGGTATCCCTGGTCAAGGCTGCCCGCGAGGCGGGGTTTGAATCGGTCAGCGTTGACCTGATCTACGGTTTGCCGCTGCAGACGGTGGCGAGTTTCGATACGACGCTAACCAAGATTATTGACCTGCAACCGGACCGCATTGCCGCTTATAGCTACGCTCATCTGCCCGAACTGTTTAAAGCTCAGCGGCTAATTCGCCCTGAAGACATGCCGCCACCCGAGCGCAAACTGGAGCTGCTGGAGCTTACGATTAACCGCCTGACGGCCGCAGGGTATGTCTACATCGGCATGGATCACTTCGCCCTTCCGAATGACGAGCTGAGCTTGGCCCGTGAAAATGGCACTCTGCAGCGCAATTTTCAGGGCTACTCTACCCACGCCGACTGCGACATGATTGGGCTGGGCATTACCTCGATTGGTAAGGTGGGCGATACCTATAGCCAAAACGTCAAGGAAACTGCCCAGTATCAGCATCGCTTGGATGAAGGGCGTTTACCGGTCTTCCGTGGCTATCGCCTTAGCGATGACGACCGCCTGCGCCGCGATGTCATTAATACTCTGATGTGTCACGGCCGCCTTGAATTTGCCGCTATCGAGGCCCGGCACAACATCGATTTTCGCAGCTACTTCGCGAGTGCCTTGGCGAGCCTCGAAGAGATGGCGGACGACGGACTAATTGCTTTGCGCGACCATGAAATCGAGGTGCTGCCGTCGGGGCGATTGATGATCCGCAACCTGGCCATGGCGTTCGACGCCTACCTGAAACCAACGGAAAACCGTTATTCGCGCACGGTGTAATTTCAACAGCGCCAACCGTCTATTCCTTTACGTTGGCCGCTCTATCACCTTGGGGGTAGATAGGGTGTATATGGAGGTAATCACGCAGTAATTCTGATGTCGATCGCGCAGACTTCTCCTCATGGAACCCGCCTGACGGGTAACGCAAATTTCCGAGGAGCCTGGAGATCGACCATGAGTCACTTCATAGATCGGCTGAATTTCTTCCGCAAGTCCCGTGAGCCCTTCGCCAACGAACACGGTGAACTGCGCAGCGAATCCCGCCAATGGGAAGATAGCTATCGTGCCCGCTGGCAGCACGACAAAGTGGTCCGCAGCACCCACGGTGTTAACTGCACCGGTTCGTGTAGCTGGAAAATTTACGTTAAAAACGGTCTGGTGACCTGGGAGACCCAGCAGACCGACTACCCCCGTACCCGCCCCGACCTACCCAACCATGAACCGCGTGGCTGCCCACGCGGTGCCAGCTACTCCTGGTATATGTACAGCGCCAACCGTCTCAAGTACCCGTTGGTTCGCAAGCCGCTGCTGGCCCTATGGCGCGAAGCGCTCAAGGCGCATCCAGACCCGGTCGATGCTTGGGCGTCGATTGTCGAAGACCCGGCTAAGACCAAGCAGTACAAGCGTGCTCGCGGTATGGGTGGTTTTGTACGTGGTGACTGGGATGAGCTTAACGAACTGGTAGCGGCCTCGAACGTTTTTACCGCTAAACAGTATGGCCCCGACCGGATCATCGGCTTCTCGCCGATTCCCGCTATGTCGATGGTCAGCTACGCGGCCGGTAGCCGCTACCTGTCATTGATCGGCGGCGTCTGCATGAGCTTCTACGACTGGTACTGCGACTTGCCGCCCGCATCGCCGATGACCTGGGGCGAGCAGACCGACGTACCCGAATCCGCTGACTGGTACAACGCCGGCTACATCATTGCCTGGGGCTCCAACGTACCTCAGACCCGGACCCCGGATGCCCACTTCTTCACCGAAGTGCGCTACAAAGGCACCAAAACCGTCGCCATCACCCCGGACTACGCTGAGGTCTCTAAGCTCACCGATGAGTGGCTCTCCGCTAAACAGGGCACCGATGCTGCCCTGGCCATGGCCATGGGGCACGTGATCCTCAAGGAATTCCACCTCGATAACCCCAGCACCTACTTCACCGACTACGTGCGTCGCTATACCGACATGCCGTTCCTGGTGGAATTAGAAGCGCGAGAAGACGGTAGCTTCGTACCGGGCCGACAATTGCGGGCCAGTGATTTTGATGCAGCTTTAGGCCAGGAAAACAATCCCGAGTGGAAAACCGTTGCCTGGGACGAAACCCGCGATCAACTGGTCGTGCCGCGCGGCTCGATCGGTTTCCGCTGGGGCGAGACCGGTGACGAAGTAGGCAAATGGAACCTGGAATCGCTGGATGCTGCTGGCACCGAGATCAAGCCGCTCCTTAGCCTAGCCGAGCACCACGATAGCGTCGCGCGCGTGGCGTTCCCTTACTTTGGCGGTATTGAGCACGAGCACTTTGAGCACGTCAAAGGGGCGGGTGTTGGCGCGGCTGATGACCTGCTGTTCCACAACTTGCCCGCCAAGCGCCTGAAGAGGGCGGATGGCAGCGACATGCTGGCGGTTACCGTTTTTGATCTGATGTGTGCCAACTACGGCATCGACCGTGGCTTTGCCAGTGACGGCGAAGATGACGGCGCGACCTCGTTTGATCAAGTTCGTCCTTATACCCCCGCGTGGCAGGAGAAAATTACTGGCGTGTCGGCAGAGCAGTGCACCCGTATTGCCCGTGAGTTTGCCGACAACGCTCACAAAACCAACGGACGTAGCATGATCATCGTCGGTGCCGGTATGAATCACTGGTACCACATGGACATGAACTACCGCGGCCTGATCAACATGCTGGTCATGTGTGGCTGTATCGGCCAGAGCGGTGGTGGCTGGGCTCACTATGTGGGTCAGGAAAAGCTGCGCCCGCAGACTGGCTGGACCCCGCTGGCCTTTGGCCTTGACTGGCAGCGCCCGCCGCGCCATATGAACTCTACCTCGTTCTTCTATAACCACTCCTCCCAGTGGCGCTACGAGAAGCTAGAGATCAAAGAGATCCTATCGCCGCTGGCCAAAGCTGAGGACTACCCGGGCAGCCTGATCGACTTCAACGTACGCTCCGAGCGCATGGGATGGCTGCCCTCCGCGCCGCAGCTCGGTACCAACCCGCTGCGCCTGGCGAAAAAAGCCGAAGCCGCGGGCATGTCCACCGCCGACTATGCAGTGCAGCAGCTTAAGAGTGGCGAGCTGACCTTCGCTGCTGAAGACCCGGACAACGCGCAGAACTTCCCGCGCAACATGTTCATCTGGCGCTCCAACCTGCTGGGCAGCTCCGGCAAGGGCCATGAGTACATGCTCAAGTACCTGTTGGGTACCCGGCACGGTATTCAGGGCAAAGACTTGGGCGACTTCGGTGGCCAGAAACCTGAAGAAGTTGTGTGGCACGACGAGGCGCCGGAAGGCAAGCTCGACCTACTGGTGACCCTGGATTTCCGTATGTCCACCACCTGCCTCTACTCGGATATCGTGCTGCCCACGGCCACCTGGTACGAAAAAGACGACCTCAACACCTCTGACATGCACCCGTTCATCCACCCGTTGACCGCGGCCACCGACCCAGCCTGGGAATCGCGTAGCGACTGGGATATTTACAAGGGTATTGCTAAGGCGTTCTCCAAAGTATGCGTGGGACACCTGGGCGAAGAGACCGATTTGGTCACCCTGCCCATGCAGCACGATTCGCCTGGGGAACTGGCCCAGCCGGAAGTGTTGGATTGGAAAAAAGGCGAGTGCGCGCTGATCCCCGGCAAAACCATGCCGTCGCTGATTGAGGTCAAGCGTAACTACCCCGAGACCTACGAGCGTTTCACCTCCGTTGGACCGCTGCTGGAAAGTATTGGCAACGGTGGTAAGGGCATCGCCTGGAATACCGATGCTGAGGTCGAGCTGCTGGGTAAGCTTAACCACCGCAAGCTGGATGGCCCGCATAAAGGGCGTCCACTGATCGACAGCGCGATCGATGCCGCTGAAATGATTCTGACCCTGGCGCCGGAAACCAACGGCCAGGTAGCGGTAAAAGCGTGGGATGCACTCTCCAAAATCACTGGGCGCGACCATACCCACCTA
>NZ_LFGS01000011.1:63200-71254 GCF_002078135.1 Halomonas sp. BC1
AGCGAGGCCCAAGCAGGAAGAGAAAATTCGGTTCCGTGATGTGGTTGCCCAGCCGCGCAAGATTATCTCCAGCCCCACCTGGTCGGGTCTTGAGGACGAGCACGTCTCTTATAACGCTGGCTATACCAACGTCCACGAGCTGATTCCATGGCGCACCGTGAGCGGTCGACAGCAGTTCTATCAAGATCACGCCTGGATGCGCGCGTTCGGTGAAAGTCTGCTGGTCTATCGTCCGCCCATCGACACTAAAGCGGCCAAAGGCTTCACGCTACCTGCCGACAACGGTTTCAAGAGCAAGGCGCTGAACTTCATCACGCCGCATCAGAAGTGGGGCATTCATTCCACCTACTCAGACAACCTGCTAATGCTGACGCTTAACCGCGGTGGCCCGGTGGTGTGGCTCTCCGAGGCAGACGCTGCCTCGATTGATATCGAGGACAACGACTGGATCGAGGTTTACAACGCCAACGGTTCGATTGCGGCGCGGGCGGTGGTCAGCCAGCGCGTCAAAGACGGTATGGTGATGATGTATCACGCCCAGGAGCGCCAGGTGAACGTGCCTGGCTCCGAGATCAGCGGCACCCGGGGCGGGATCCACAACTCGGTTACCCGGGTCTGCCCCAAGCCTACCCATATGATCGGTGGCTACGCGCAGCTCTCTTACAGTTTTAATTACTACGGCACCGTCGGCTCAAACCGCGATGAGTTCGTATTAGTGCGCAAGATGAAACACGTTGACTGGCTGGATGGTGAAGGCAATGACAGTGTTCAGAAGAACAGTGCTCAGGAGGCCGTGAAATGAAGATTCGTTCCCAGGTAGGCATGGTCCTCAACCTAGACAAATGCATCGGCTGCCATACCTGTTCGGTGACCTGCAAAAATGTCTGGACCAGCCGCGAAGGTATGGAGTACGCCTGGTTCAACAATGTCGAGACGAAGCCCGGTATCGGCTATCCCAAAGAGTGGGAGAACCAGGCCAAGTGGAAGGGCGGCTGGATGCGCCGTAACGACGGTCGGATTGAACCGCGTATTGGTGGCAAATGGCGGGTGCTGGCGAATATCTTCGCCAACCCCGACCTGCCTGAAATGGACGACTACTACGAGCCGTTCACCTTCGACTACCAACACCTGCATACCGCCAAGATCGGTGAGCACCAGCCGGTGGCGCGTCCGCGCTCGCTGATTTCCGGTCAGCGTATGAAAAAGATCGAATGGGGTCCGAACTGGGAAGAGATTCTCGGCACCGAGTTTGCCAAGCGGCGCAAAGACGCCAACTTCGACAAGGTGCAGGCAGATATTTACGGCCAGTTCGAAAACACCTTCATGATGTATCTGCCGCGCCTGTGCGAGCACTGCTTGAACCCCACCTGCGTCGCCTCCTGCCCTAGCGGTGCAATCTACAAGCGGGAAGAGGATGGCATCGTTCTAATCGACCAGGACAAGTGCCGTGGCTGGCGGATGTGTATCTCCGGCTGCCCCTACAAGAAGATCTACTACAACTGGAAAAGCGGTAAGTCCGAGAAGTGCATCTTCTGCTACCCGCGTATCGAGGCCGGTCAGCCGACCATCTGCTCCGAGACCTGTGTGGGCCGTATTCGTTACCTCGGCGTGTTGCTTTACGACGCCGACCGTATTGAGGAAGTGGCAAGCTCGCCGGACGAACGCGACCTCTATCACCGCCAGTGCGACATCTTCCTCGATCCGCATGACCCGGAAGTGATTGCCCAGGCGAAAAAAGATGGCATTCAGGACAACGTCATCAAGGCTGCTCAGGCATCGCCCGTCTACAAAATGGCCATCGACTGGGGTCTGGCGTTGCCGCTACACCCGGAATATCGCACCCTGCCGATGGTCTGGTATGTGCCACCGCTCTCGCCGATTCAGTCCGCCGCTGAAGCGGGGCACGTGGAGTTCGACGGTGTACTGCCCAAGATTGAGTCGCTGCGTATCCCGGTCAAGTACTTGGCTAATCTATTGACCGCTGGTGAGGAAGAGCCAGTAGTGCTGGCGCTCAAGCGCTTAATGGCGATGCGCGTCTACATGCGTAGTAAGCATGTGGAAGGGGCTCCCAATGCTGAGGTGCTGGATGCGGTGGGTCTTAGCGAAGCTCAGGTAGAAGAGATGTATCGCTACCTAGCCATCGCCAACTATGAGGATCGTTTCGTTATCCCCACCAGCCATCGGGAAATGGCCACCGACGCCTTCCCCGAGCGAGGTGGTTGTGGCTTTACCTTTGGTGATGGTTGCCACGGTGAGAGCCAGCCCAGCCTGTTTAACGGTCGTAAGCAGACCAGCGTTTTGGTGAAGCCGGTAGAGGTCTTCGACCCGCAGCCCCAACTTGAGGAGACTCGTCATGACTGATGCTGCTATCCAACCGCCACTCTCATCGGCCCCGGTAGAGCCGTCATACGAGCCGGTGCAGGGTATGCGTAGTCTGCGCGTGCTGGCACGCTTACTCGATTACCCGACCCAGGAGCTGCAGGATGCCTGCGGTGAGCTAATCGAAATTCTCAATGCCGAGCGCCGCCTGGGAGCGGCCCTCAAATCGTCGCTGATGGATTGGTGTCAGCGACTTCATGACGGGGATTTGTTGGAGCTGCAGGCCGAGTACGTTGCTATATTCGACAAGGGGCGCGCGACGTCACTGTTGCTATTCGAGCACGTGCACGGTGAGTCCCGTGATCGTGGCCAAGCCATGGTGGATTTAATGGCTGAGTACAGCGCTGCTGGTTTCGAGCTGGATGCCCGGGAGCTGCCTGACCACCTGCCGGTATTTCTTGAGTACCTCTCACTGTGCGATGAAGCAGAGATTGGCCGCTGGCTGGGCGAAATACGCCACATACTGGCGCTGCTCACCGCACGGTTGGAAGAGCGGGGAGCGGATCACGCGCTGGTACCGCTGTCACTTTTGGCGTTAATCGGCGCCGAGGGGGATGTCGAAGAGCATCGGCCCCAGGTCAAGAAAGAAGTGCCTGATAACACCCCCGAAGCCTTGGACGCCGTATGGGAAGAAGAAGCGGTGCGCTTCTCGGCAACCTCTGACGAAGACTGCGCGCTGCAGTCTGCCGAAGGCCGCCGCTTGGCCGAGCGCAAACACACCGTTCAGAGCCAGCCGGTACGCATCATGCCTGCCGCTACCGCTCATCCCGCCAATCGTTAAAGGAGAAAGATCATGTTTGACGCGATTGCGCTTTACCTAAATCACCTTCTCTATGGCTACTACCCCTATCTGGTCGGCACGGTGTTCCTGATCGGCAGTTTGATGCGCTACGACCAAGGTCAGTTCACCTGGAAGACGGGCTCCAGCCAGATGCTTTCATCGAAGAACATGCGTCTGGCCAGCAATTTGTTTCATATCGGCATTATCGTGATCTTCTTTGGCCATCTGTTCGGCATGCTGACGCCGCACTGGATGTATGACCGCTTTCTTGATCCCAGCACTAAGCAGCTTCTCGCGATTGTAGTGGGCGGTATTGCCGGTGCGATGTGTTTAATCGGCGGTGCCATGTTGCTATATCGGCGTATCGCTAATGCTCGGGTGCGGGCTTCTTCCAGTGTTATGGATACCGCCATCCTGGGGCTGATTGTGTTCCAGGCGGCACTGGGCATGGTCACCATTCTTTTCTCGCTGGGCCACATGGACGGCGAGATGATGGTCACCTTGGCCAGCTGGGCCCAGGCAATCGTCTTCTTCGGTGGCGGCGCTGCCAATTACATGGAAGAGGTCTCTTGGATCTACAAGCTGCACATCTTCGTGGGCTTAACCATCATCCTGCTGTTCCCCTTCACCCGCTTGGTTCACGTCTGGAGCGTGCCGTTCGGTTATATCACACGTAGGTACCAGCTGGTACGCCGTCGCGGTTGAAAAAAGTCTTCCGCACGCTCAGATTTATGAAGAGGTACATGCCATGCAGATGATTGATATTGAACAACTCCCTGGGGGCGTTTCCCCCCCGCCAGTGCGCGTCGGCAACGCCGGTATCGACGAAGAAGCCATTGCGTTAGAGATGCAGTACCACCCTGCCGAAACGGCGGGGGAGGCTCAGCTTCAGGCGGCGCGCGCCCTTGTAGTCAAAGAGCTGCTGCGCCAGCGCGCCATTGAGCTTGGCTTGTTATCGGCCCAAGGCCAGACGGAAGCGCAAGAGGACGCTGCGATTGCTGCCTTACTTGAGCAGGAACTGGTAGTCCCCGAGCCTGAAGATGCGGACTGCCGACGCTTTTTTGACACCCACCGTGAGCGCTTTAGCGAACCGTCTCAATTGCGTGTTCGGCATATCCTGCTGGCGGCGGCGCCCGACGACTCTCAGGGGCGCGATGAAGGATGCCAGCTTGGAGAAAAGCTGATTAAAGAACTCACAGCGATACCTGAGCGGTTTACTGAGTTCGCCCAACACCACTCTGCGTGCCCGTCAAAAGAGATGGGTGGTGATTTGGGCTGGCTGGTCTCGGGGCAGACTGTCCCTGAGTTAGACCGCGCGTTGCAGCACTTACCCGAAGGGCTCCACGAGCGCCCGTTAGCGTCTCGCTATGGCTGGCATGTGGTGAGTATTGACGTGCGGCGTGAAGGGCGGGCATTGCCTTTTGAGCAAGTCGTTGACCGGGTACGCCATAGCCTGCGGGAGCAGGCGACGCGACGTGCGCTGCGCCACTATTTGTTGGCGCTGGAAAGCGAGATAGGCGTCGAAGGGATTGTTCTAGATGACGATGCTGGCGGCAGCTTGATGCAATAGCTTGAAGCAATAGCAAAGCTAATAGGAGAGGCTTGATGTCCCATGTTCCTGTAGATGCTCTTTTCACTCCGCTTGGCATCGCGGTGCTAACGGTTTCCGATACACGTGGTTTCGATGAGGATGGCAGCGGTGATCTGCTGGTTAAACATCTGAGTGAAAGCGGCCATATCCTGGTAGAGAGGCGCATCGTTGTCGATGATATCTATCAGGTTCGTGCCGTGGTCTCGGAATGGATTGCGCGATCAGATATCCACGCGATTCTGGTTAATGGCGGCACTGGCTTTACCGCTCGGGATACCACTCCCGAGGCGTTGATACCGTTGTTCGACAAAGCGATTGAGGGGTATGGCGAGCTGTTCCGCCACTACTCCCTGAAGACCATTGGCACAGCGACGATTCAGTCTCGCGCCGTAGCTGGGGTGGCCAACCGAACGATGATGTTTGCGATGCCCGGCTCGCCCAAAGCGTGTGCCTTGGCGTGGGATAAAATTATTGCTTTGCAACTGGACTCCCGCACTCGGCCCTGCAACTTCGCTGCCATGGTACTGCCTTCAGCGACCCCGTGCAGTGGACGCCATAAAGCGACTTCTTCCAATGAGGTGGAGCGTTTATGAACTGTCACTGCGCAGAAATAGTCACGCCCGGCTTGTTAGATCTGTTCGATGCTCGCCAACGGCTTATCGACGCCGCCACGCCCATTAATGCAGTAGAAAGCATCACCCTAGAACAATCGGCGGGGCGAGTGCTGGCAGAAACGGTTGTCGCCCCCCTCGATATGCCGGGTGTGGACAATAGCGCTATGGATGGTTACGCGCTGTGTCTGGCTGATTACCAAGCGGTACCCCGCGGTGCAGGCTTACCCATTCTTCAACGCGTACCGGCTGGGGCAGGCGTCATGCTGCTACCGGAAGGAGGCTGCGCGCGTATTTTTACCGGCGCGCCGGTGCCCATGGGGGCAGATATTGTAGTGCCTCAAGAGCGGGTAACCCTTGATCAGCGCGGGCATATACACCTCGAGGGTAGCTTGGTGCTAGGCGCTAACATTCGCCGCCAGGGCGAGGAGACTCGCATGGGAACCCCGCTACTCGCTGCAGGTACTTTTCTTGATGCCGCGTCGATTGCGCTGCTGGCAAGCCATGGTATTAACACGGTTAACGTCAAACGGCGCCTGCGGGTGGCGCTACTCTCAACCGGCGATGAGCTAATTACCCCAGGTACGGCGCGATCACCGGGACAGGTATACGACAGCAATCGCGCCATGCTTAACGTACTGCTAGCGCAAGCTCAGTGCGATGTGTTGGACTTGGGCGTCATCGCTGATTCGCCGCAGTCATTGCATCAGGCTTTTGAGCACGCACAAACCGCTGCAGATGTGGTGATGTGCACCGGTGGCGTTTCGGTAGGCGAAGAGGATCATGTTCGTCCGGTGATCGAGCAGCGCGGTGGACTACATTTTCATGGTGTCGCGATGAAGCCAGGGAAGCCCTTTGCTTTCGGTTATCTAGGCGCGGAGTCTTCCTCTTCCACACCGTTAATGGCGCTGCCGGGTAACCCAGTGGCCTCCCTGGTGGGCTGGCAACTGCTGGCGCTGCCGTTTATTCATGCCATGCAAGGTAGAAGTGTCGCTGCGTTGCAGAGTTATCCCGTTAAGGCAGGCTTTTCTCAGCGCGGCCCCAGGGGGCGTTGTGAGCTGTTAAGGGTGGTGCTGGACTGGGCAAGAGAGCTGCCAGTGGCGCAGTTAGCGGGTGGGCAGGGCTCGCATATGCTCAGTGCGGCTAGCCAAGCCGATGGCTATTTAATGATTAATCCCGAAACAGACGTAGCAGAAGGAAGCACCTACCACTACTACCCCATCAATCAGTTCGCCGCTTGAACAGCTTTTCCTATCGTGGCCACTGACCTCGTTTGTTTTTCATAGGAGAGGGTATGTCTTCACAACACAAACCCCGCACACTGATTTATGCCTGCTCCGGCTGCTCTGATGTGGCGCAACTTGCCAATAGCGTTGCCCTGCGTCTTGACCATGCAGGAGAGGCAGAAATGTCCTGCATTGCCGGTGTCGGCGGTGGTGTGCCCGGCCTGGTGCGCATTGCACGCTCCGGGCGCCCTATTGTAGCCATTGACGGGTGCCAGATGCACTGCGCCAGCCACTGTCTCGCCAAAGCGGATGTGATACCCACAGAGCACGTAAAGCTATATGAAAACGGCCTGCGCAAGCGGCGGGGCCAGTTTTATGATGAGCAAACAATCACTGAGGTTACCGCAGAGGTAAAAGGACTCATTGCCCGGCTGCCCGTTAATGCCAGTACCCAAGAGGAGCCCGTAGAATGAATGCACTAGTTGATGGGTTTGGCCGTACGGTGCGTTACCTGCGTATATCGGTGACTGATCGTTGTGATTTTCGCTGTGTGTATTGCATGGCTGAGGAAATGACCTTTCTGCCACGCGCCCAGCTGCTGACCCTTGAGGAGATAGCCGACCTTTCGCAGGCGTTTGTCGAGCTGGGCGTGGAGAAAATCCGCCTAACCGGCGGGGAGCCGCTGGTACGCCAGGGCGTACTCACGCTAGTGCAAAAACTCGGTGCATTGGAAGGTCTGCGCGAGCTGGCGATGACCACCAACGGCTCAGGCTTGGTCAAGCATGCCGATGCTTTGCGGCAAGGCGGGCTACATCGGCTCAATATTAGCCTCGACTCGCTCAAGCCCGAACGCTTTAAAGCATTAACCCGAACGGGGGATCTTGATCAGGTGGTCGCGGGTATCCGTGCAGCGCGCCGCGCTGGCTTTCAGTCGATTAAGCTCAACGCCGTACTGCTCAAGGGGCGCAATGACGACGAAATTCTCGACTTGGTAAACTTTGCCCGGAATGAGCAAGCCGATATCAGCTTTATCGAGGAGATGCCGCTGGGCGCTATCAGCGAGCATAACCGTGGTGAAACCTTTCTTTCCACTGATGCGGTTCGAGAGGCCATAGAAAACCACTATCAACTCTTACCCACCACCGAGACCACCCTAGGGCCATCCCGCTATTACCGTATGGCAGACAGCCAATCGCGGATTGGCTTCATCTCTCCCCATAGCCACAATTTCTGTGGCGCCTGTAACCGTGTCCGGGTGACGGCTGAAGGGCGGCTACTGCTTTGCCTGGGCAATGAGCATTCGGTAGATTTACGCGCCATCATGCGACGTTATCCGGGGGACTCCCAGCGGCTTAAATCAACTATTGTGGCGGCCATGAAGAAAAAGCCTGAGCGTCATCACTTCACGACGGATGGTGAGGTTCAAATAGTAAGATTTATGAATGCAACCGGCGGCTAGAGTGACT
>NZ_LFGS01000011.1:72791-75522 GCF_002078135.1 Halomonas sp. BC1
ATTACCTGAAAGCCAGGGCGTGATAGAGGAAAGCGAAGCAAAATGTCATGTTCAGCGTCTTGATACATTCGTCAGGTTTATTAGCATGGCGAGAAATCTATGGTTGGCTAAGCAAGTAGTATTGAATAATTACCGCTGCATATCGCTAGCTAAATTGCTAGCATGCAAATTATAGCTAATTTTTGATATGCGCTGATTGGAAGCTGAGCAATGAACACGTTATTAAACAGACTGCCCATGTATGCCAAATTTTCTTTGGTGCTCGCCCTCCCTCTACTTGCCTTAGCATGGTTTGCTATCAATGGTGTGCTTGATAGACAAGCCACTGTCCGGGAATTAAAACAGCTCCAAACCATGACAGCGCTGGCACAAAGTGCTGGAGACTTGATACATCAAATACAAATTGAGCGTGGTATGTCGTCAGGTTATTTAGCAAGTGGCGGCGAGGCCTTTGGTCAACGATTAAGTCAGCAGCGGCCACAAACGGATACTGCAGCGGAGGCATTTATTGAACAGCGTCGAAGCCTGGCGGTTGGCGTTTTAAGTACAGCGGCTAATGAACAGCTTGACCAACTGGAGCGTCAGTGGCAGCGAACAGCCAGCTTACGCCGAGAAATAGATCAACTCTCTATCGAGGCCAATGCCGCATTGAGCCACTATACAGTCATCAACCAGCAGCTCATGGGGTTAATTGGATCGCTTGCTCAGCAAACCCGCGAAGGGGAGATCAGCCGACAGCTGGCTGCTTATTTCAACCTTTTACACGCCAAGGATTTGGCCGGCATTGAACGCGCTATTCTCTCTGCAGCATTTGGTGCAGATGGTATGTCGTTTGAGATGCTCAATCGCTATTTAACACTGATAGGGGAAGAAGCGGCCTTTTTAACAGGCTTTCGCGCCTTTGCTGGCGCAGATCAACGACGCCAGCTTACGGACGCTTTGAGTGGCCAGGAAATTGAACGCTTAATTGAGAGACGAGAGCTTGCTATTCAGCAATATGATGTAGGGGGGTATAACGTAGACCCTAACGAGTGGTTTGAGTGGCAAACGGTCAAAATCAGCCGTCTAAAAAACCTCGAAGACAACGTGTCGCAACAAATCATTACCACAACGGCTGCGTTGCAACGTGATGCACAGCTTGCCCTCTGGCGCTTCATGATTATTGCGGTCTTAGCCACACTGTTTGCTGTGGCGGCCGCCGCTATGATTGTCCTTACGCTGACGCGTCCTTTAACCGCGGCGTTAAAGAATATCTCTACACGAGGCAATGACTTAACCCAACGGCTTACCGTGCCTGGAACAGACGAACTGTCTAAGCTTTATCATGCGTTCAATGATGCATCACAAGATACAGAAGCATTAATTGGAGAGATCAAGCGCAACGCACAGTCAGTAGAACTGGCCAGTGGTGAAATTGCCCAAGGTAATCAGGATTTGGCACAACGTACCGAAGAGCAAGCGGCGTCATTAGTACAAACAGCGTCGAGCCTTGAGGAGATCACTGCTACTGTGCGCCAAACGGCTGACAATGCCCATGAAGCGCAACGCATGACGCATGATGTGGCTACGGAAGCGGAAGGTGCCGCCGCCATTGCCCAGCAAGCACAACAAGCCATGCAAAACATCCATTCATCTAGTGACCAGATCACGACAATTATTGCAGCGATTGATAACATTGCTTTCCAAACCAATTTATTAGCCTTGAATGCTTCGGTAGAGGCCGCGCGTGCGGGGGAGCATGGTCGAGGCTTTGCTGTCGTCGCTAGCGAAGTGCGTAAGCTTGCTAGTCGCAGTGCTGAGGAGGCCAGCCAAATACGCCAGCTGATTGAAAATAATATCGCCACTATTAATGAGGGTGAGGAGCTAGTGACATCCACCAACAACTCCTTGACGACTATTTCGGAGCGTGTGCAAAAGGTGGCCCGCCTGATGGAAGAAATGGCATCAGCGACCCACGAGCAATCAGCCGGTGTTGAGCAGATTAATCGCGCCATGAGTCAACTAGAAGAGGTGACTCAGCAAAATGCCGCGCTTGTCGAAGAAGTGGCGGCTGCCAGTCGCTCGCTTGATGAGCAGGCCGAAGAAATGTCCGCCCGCATTAGCAAATATAAAGTTGCCGATTCACTCTCTAATACCGCTCGCGGGTCAAAACAATCAGGTAACACTTTATCCGTTGATAGGCAGCACATCAGCTAAGGTGAGCAAAGAAGGGGGAGGTAACTCCCCCTCTTGCTGGGTACGTGATCGAGCAGACTAGAACTTGTACATTGCCCCGATGGAAAACAGATCAATGTCATTATCATTGTCAATATCATACCACTCCCACTCACCTACAATGCCGAGCTGGTCAGTGAACATGTAGTGAGCCCCGAGGCCATACATCAGGTCGGTACCATCGTCGTTAATACCGGCAGCAGCACCGCTCCCTTTAATATCCCACATGATCACGCCAAGTTTGCCGTAAGCGTTCATTCCACGACGTAGTTGACCTACTTCACGTCACGCAGAGGCCTTAATAACTCCGGCGAGACCTTGTACTGTTTGGTGCCGTCCTCGGCCAGAACAATCACACTCTTGCGGTTGATCTTGGTGACGATCCCCAGCACCGGGCCTTCCCGGCCCTCGAAGGTTACTTTCAGGCCCACCCGCAACTGACTCAGTGCCTGCAGATTTTCCTGATCCCTCAGTTCGTCGATGCGCCGGCAGACGTATTGATTCAATTCCAGCAACT
>NZ_LFGS01000011.1:77935-121263 GCF_002078135.1 Halomonas sp. BC1
CAGTTTGCCGAACACGCCGAACTGCTCGTTGAGCGGCAAAATGCCTTTCGCAGCAATCGTCCAGCCGTCCGCTTCGGCGCTAACTGCCGAACCGTCTACAGACCCACTGACCTCACCAAAATCTACCCAGGCAGCCTCGAAGACGATGTTCGAATTCAACTCCCAGCCGCCGAAGATTTTCCAGCTGGTATCTGTGTCGTCGCAATTGGTGACACCGCCACAGGCATCGATGGTTGACTGACCGATGCTCGTCCCACCATAGAAGCCACTCTCTGCGAGGGCATCGCCTGTCATACCCAGCGTCAATAAAAGTGCGCCCATAATTTTCTTTTTGTTCATGGCCTGCCCCTGCCCTATGTAGTAACCCCAAAAGAAGCATAGAACTGCATGTCAACTTGTACAACGCTGGAATAGCGTATCGGGCAGGGCGACTCTTTCAGGTTGCTAACGATGTTTTGGTGACGCCATTAACTATGGGTTGGTTTGTCCCTGCAGCACTGCTGATGAATTAAGTGTTCTGTATATTTAGCTGCGTTATGGGTGGTCATTTCGCACCACCCTGATAAAGTCCATTGATTAGTAGCATAATGCTGAAAGCTGAATCTTTCTTAGCAAGTGCTAAATGCAGATGACATGGAGCCGTTTGTGCGAGTCAGCGACCAAATCTCAACAAATTTTAGTTTCCTAGCCGAGCATGACGCGCTTTTTGTGCAGTTGGCATCCGCTGCTGAGGGGGCTTTCTCCAGCGACCCTAACACTACCCTTATCAAACTCCGCCAGCTAGGCGAAGCGCTTGCTCAACATCTGGCTGCGCTCTCCGGTATCGAATGTGACGAACAAACCAGCCAGTCGGAGCTTCTTTACCGCCTGAACCGGGAATTGCGGCTGGAACCGCAGATCAAAGAACTGTTTCATATCCTGCGGATTGAAGGCAACAAAGCCACTCACCAGTTCCGTACCCAACACAAAGAAGCCATGGATGGCCTGAAAGTGGCGCGGGCCCTGGCCATCTGGTTTCACCGCTCCTTCGGTAAAGCCTGTGCCAGCTTCAAGCCCGGCCCTTTCATACCCCCCGCCGACCCCAGCGCCCAGTTGCGCCAGCTTCAGAGCGACATCGAAAAACTGCGGCACGATCTGCAACACGCCAACATGGCGCTGGAGGGCAGCCAGCAGCTCAGCCAGCTGATCGAAAAAGAGAAGGCCGAATACGAAGCCCTGGCCGTGGCCATGGACGAAGAATCCCGCGCTTTGGCGGAACAGGCCCGCCAGCACGAACAGGCCCTGAGCCAACAGCAGCAGGCCTACGAGCAGAAGATCAAAGCCCTGCAACAGAAGCTCACGGAGCAGGGCGAACAAACCGTTAATCAACAGCGCCAGCAGGTGGCCAAGAAAACAAAGGCCGCCACGGATACTCTGGTACTGAACGAAGAACTCACCCGCATTCTCATCGACCAGCAACTGCAGGAAGCGGGCTGGGAAGCCGACAGCCAGGATATCACCTTCCAGAAAGGCGCCCGCCCGGAGAAAGGCACCTATCGCGCCATCGCCGAATGGCCCACCAATCACAATGGCAAGAAGGGCCGGGCCGATTACGTGCTATTTGCAGGCCTTACACCCATCGCAGTGGTAGAGGCCAAGAAAGAGAACACCAACGTCGCCGGCAAAATCCGCCAGGCCGAACGTTACAGCAAAGGCTTCAAGGTAGACGCACCCTTAGTCAGCGCCTGGGAGTTGATGGGCCGCACCATCGCCTGGCCCGCCGATGAAAGCGGCCATTACCACGTACCCTTCGTGTATTCCTGCAACGGTCGACCCTATATTCCGCAACTGGCGGAACAGTCCGGCACCTGGTTCCGGTATGTGCGCGAACCCAGCAACCTGCGCCGGGCACTGCCGCAGTTCCACACCCCAGGCGGGCTGCTGGATTTGCTGGAGAGGGACAAGGAAAACGCGGAGAAACTGTTAAAGGAAGAGCCCTTCGGCTACCTGAAACTCCGGGACTATCAACAGAACGCCATCGTCGCCACCGAACACGCCCTGGCCCGTGGCGTGCGCACCGCGCTGCTGGCCATGGCCACCGGCACCGGTAAAACACGCACCATCATCGGGTTGATGTATCGCTTCCTGAAAGCCGAGCGCTTCCACCGCATCCTGTTCCTGGTGGACCGCACCGCACTGGGCCAGCAGGCCATTGATGCCTTCAACGAAGCACCGCTGGAACAGAACCACACCCTCAGCAAGATCTACAACGTTGCCGAGCTGGGCGACATGGCCGCCGAAGCGGAAACCCGCATTCAGGTGGCCACCGTGCAGGCCATGGTGAAACGCATCTTCATGAGCGACAACCCGCCGCCTATCGACCAGTTCGACTGCATCATCATCGATGAAGCCCACCGGGGTTACACCCTGGACCAGGAAATGACCGAAGGCGAACTGGCCCTGCGGGACACCAGCCAGTACCTGTCCAGCTACCGCCGCGTGCTGGACTATTTCGATGCGGTGAAAATCGGCCTGACCGCCACCCCGGCCAAGCACACCAGCGAAATCTTCGGCAAGCCCGTGTACACCTACTCCTACCGGGAAGCGGTGGCGGATGACTGGCTGATCGACCACGAACCGCCCATCCGCTACGAAACCCTCCTTACCCAGAACGGCATTACCTTTGAGAAGGGAAAACCGGTCGAAGTCATCAACCGCCAGACCGGAGAAGTGGACACCACCGAGCTGGAAGACGAGCTCACCTTCGAGGTCGAGGCCTTCAACCGCCGGGTGATCAACGAGAACTTCAACCAGGTAATCTGCGAACAGCTGGTGCAGGAGCTGGACCCGTTCGGCGATGAGAAGACCATGATTTTCTGCGCCACCGACCTGCACGCGGACATGGTCAAACGCCTGCTGGATGATGCCTTCAAGGATCTCTACAACGGCCGCTACAACGAAGCCGCGGTGGCCAAGATCACCGGCCAGAGCGACAAGGTGGACCAGCTTATCCGCCGCTACAAGAACGAACGCTACCCCAACATCGCCATCACCGTAGACCTGCTGACTACCGGCATCGACGTACCGCGCATCTGCAACCTGGTGTTCATGCGCCGCGTGCGCTCACGCATCCTGTATGAACAGATGATCGGCCGCGCCACCCGCCGCTGCGACGAGATCGGCAAGACTGTGTTCCGCATCTACGACCCGGTGGACATCTACGCCGCCCTGCAAGATGTGAACACCATGAAGCCCCTGGTGAAAGACCCCAACATCACCCTGGAACAACTGGTGGATGAGCTCACCGATGACGAGCACCTGGAAAAGGCCCTCGCAAGCCCCGGCGAACAGCCTGATGAAAGCCACGCCGATGTGGTACTCAGCCAGCTCAGCCAAAAACTTATGCGGGTGCTGCGCAAGGCCGACAACAAAGCTGAAAACCGCCCGGCACTGAAACGGAAACTGGACGAACTGCACCAGAGCTGGGGTGTGGAGCCCAAATCTCTGCACACCCATCTGCACCAGCTCGGCCCACGGCAGGCCTCGGCGTTCATCAAACAGCACAGCGGCCTGCTGAACCAGTTGGCAGAAGTGAAGGCCTTGGTGGGCAGCGATTACCTGCCGCTGATCTCCGACCACGACGACGAAATCCGCGAACGTATCCAGAGCTACGGCGAGCATGACAAGCCGGAAGACTACCTGGACAGCTTCAACGAGTTCATCAAACAACAACTCAACCAGTCCGCCGCGCTGGCCGTGGTGGTCAACAAACCCCGTGACCTCACCCGCGAACAGCTACGGGAAGTAAAACTGCTGCTGGACAACCACGGTTACTCCGAAGCCCGCCTGCAAAGCGCCGTGCGCAACCAGACCAACAAAGACATCGCTGCCAGCATCATCGGCTACATCCGCCGCGCCGCCCTGGGCGAGCCGCTGGTTCCTTTCGAACAGCGCGTGGCCGAAGCCATGGACCGAATCTACACTCAGCACAGCTGGACCCCAAACCAGCGCAAATGGCTGGAACGCCTGGCCAAGCAGCTGGTGCATGAAGTCATCATCGACCGGGAATTTGTGAACCACCGCTTTGCCGACGACGGCGGGGCGAAGCAGATGAACAAGGTGCTGGGAGAGCAGCTGGATACCGTGCTGGAGGAATTGAACGAGGCGATGTGGCCGGAGCGGAGTGCTTGAGAATGCCATGTTTATGGAATCGACATAGGTTTAACCTGTGTCGATTTTTCAGTATTTTTTCGACACAGATCATTGCTATGTTTACCGCATAAACATAGACTGCGCAAAACACACACCTTTGTCGAAATTTTCAAGGAATTTAAACATGGCCTGGCGACCGGATCAGCCTTACAACCAGTTACCGCCGCTTCCGCCTGCCAAAGAAGTGACCGAGACTCTGGGCATCCTCAAAGCCTGCATTCCCGCCCGGGCCGCTCTGGCTGAGCTTAAACAGGCAGGTGAACTGATTCCGAATCAATCACTGCTGATAAACCTTCTGCCACTGCTGGAAGCCAAAGACAGTTCCGAGATCGAGAACATCGTCACCACCACCGACAAACTGTTTCAGTTTTCGCAGGAAGATCAGGGGGCCGATCCGGCTACCAAAGAAGCGCTCCGATATCGCACAGCCCTTTATGAGGGCTTCGTCCATCTTCAGCGCAAACCACTGTGCGCGAGCACCGCTATAGAGGTGTGCAGCACGCTGAAAGGCGTGGATATGGATGTACGTAAGGTGCCCGGGACCATCATTGGCAATCAGGCAACCGGTGAAACCATCTACACCCCACCGGTTGGTGAAGAGGTTATTCGCAACCTGCTCACCAACTGGGAAAACTATCTGCATGCAGACGACGACACGGACCCACTGATCAAAATGGCCATCAGCCATTACCAGTTCGAAGCCATTCATCCGTTCCACGACGGCAATGGACGAACCGGCCGTATCGTCAATGTGCTTTACCTGATCGAACAGCGGCTACTCACCCTGCCCATACTCTACCTGAGCCGCTACATAGTTCAGCACAAAAACGATTACTACCGCCTACTGACCCAGGTTACCCGCACCGGTGAGTGGCAGGAGTGGATTATCTTTATGCTTAACGGCGTGGAGCAGGTATCGTCCTGGACCTGCGCCAAGATCGCCGCCATGAGAAAGCTCATTACTGAAACTGAAGACCATGTCAGACAAGCGCTGCCCAAGATCTACAGCCACGAACTGGTCCAGACCATTTTTGAGCAGCCCTATTGCCGCATCAGCAACCTGGTAGAAAAAGACATAGCCAAACGGCAGACAGCATCCAGTTACCTGAAACAGCTGGTCGAGATTGGCGTACTGCAGGAGAAAACAGCAGGCAACGAAAAGCTGTTCCTCAATCCGCGCCTGCTACGCCTGATGACCAGCGATAGCAACGAGCTTCAGCCTTACCACTGAATTCAGCAACCTTGAGAACACACATGACCAACAACGACATCGTCCAGAAACTCTGGAACCTCTGCGACGTTCTGCGGGACGACGGCATCAACTACTCCGACTACGTCACCGAACTGGTGCTGCTGCTGTTCATCAAGATGGTCCACGAGAACACCGAAGCCGGCACCCTGAAAAAGCACCCGCTGCCGGAAGGCTGCCGCTGGACCGACCTGAACGGCAAATCCGGCATCAACCTGCTGAACGACTACAAACGCATCCTGCTCAGCCTGTCCACCGGCAACAACGGCGACGGCAATCTGGTACACGACGACCCGCTGATCAGCGCCATCTACGCCGATGCCCAGACCCGTCTGCGGGAGCCGAGGCACCTGGAGCAGATGATCAAGACCCTGGACCAGATCGACTGGTTCAGTGCCCAGAAAGACGGCCTGGGCGACCTGTACGAAGGCCTGCTGGAAAAGAACGCCAACGAAACCAAGTCCGGCGCCGGCCAGTATTTCACTCCCCGCGCCCTGATCAACACCATGGTGCGCTGCCTGAAGCCGCAACCGGGCGAACGCATCCAGGACCCGGCAGCGGGCACCGCAGGCTTTCTGATTGCCGCCCACGAATACATCAAAGGCCAGACCGACGACCTGTATGACCTGACCACCGAACAGAAAGCCTTTCAGACCACCAAGGCCTACGTAGGCATCGAACTGGTGCCCGGCACCCGCCGCCTGGCGCTGATGAACTGCCTGCTTCACGGCATGGAAGGGGATGCCGAAGGCGTGGTGCATCTGGGCAACGCTCTGGGCCAGGCAGGCGCCACGTTGGAAAAAGCCGATGTGATCCTCGCCAACCCGCCGTTCGGCACCAGCAAAGGCGGCGACGCCAGCATCACCCGGGACGACCTCACCTACAAAACCAGCAACAAACAGCTCGCCTTCCTGCAGCACATTTACCGCAACCTCAAACCCGGTGGCCGCGCCGCCGTGGTGCTGCCGGACAACGTGCTGTTCGAAGCCGGCGTGGGCACCGACGTGCGCCGGGACCTGATGAACAAGTGCAACCTGCACACCATCCTGCGCCTGCCCACCGGCATCTTCTACGCCCAGGGCGTGAAAACCAACGTGCTATTTTTCACAAAAGGAAAGGTCACCAAAGGCAGCGCGGCAGACAAATACCAGGAAGAGAACTGCACCGAAAACGTCTGGGTCTACGACCTGCGTACCAACATGCCCAGCTTCGGCAAACGCACCCCCTTTGGCGACCCACACCTGAAGCCGTTTGAAGCTGTTTATGGCGAAAGCCCTAACGGCGACAGCGAGCGCAAAGAGGGTGAATACAGCTTCCATTCCGAAGACATCGAACTGCCCGAACACAGCGACGAAAACGAAGGCATCGACCCGCGCCTGGCACATAGCCGCTGGCGCAGTTTCAGCCGCCAATGGATTGCCGAGCACAAGGGCGATTCGCTGGATATTTCCTGGCTGAAGGACAGCGACAGCGTGGATGCCGCCAACCTGCCGGAGCCGAGTGTATTGGCGGGTGAGGCCATGGGGGAACTGGTTCAGGCGCTGGGCGAGCTGGATGCGTTGATGCGGGGGTTGGGGGCTGAAGAGGAGGCTGATGGGGCGAGGGTGCTTTTGCAGGAAGTGATGGGTGAGGTTAAGTGATGAGCGCAGACTTCCCTCAGTGCTGGCTGCGCGTTCTGCTGAACGATGTCGGCGAGATTGTCACAGGAAAAACCCCAAGCACCAAGAATCCCGATAATTTCGGTGGCAGCATTCCGTTTATCAAACCAGCTGACTTAGATAATGGTGGATACGTCACCCGAACGGCGGACACGCTGACTGACGCGGGAGCAAAGTTAGTTCCAACCATCCCCGCAAATTCAATTCCCGTTACATGTATTGGGAATTTAGGGAAGGTAGGCATTACCAACCAAATCAGTGCCACAAACCAGCAAATAAACACGATAGTGCCGTCTTCTCAGGTCGATTACCGTTTTTTTTATTACCAACTGCAAACCTTGAAGCCATGGATGCAAGAGAATGCATCTGCAACGACAGTCACGATCATCAATAAGGGAAAATTTTCGAAAGCACCCGTGACTCTCCCCCCCCTCGCCGAACAAAAAGTCATCGCCGACAAACTCGACACCCTGCTGGCCCAGGTGGAAAACACCAAAGCCCGCCTCGAACGCATCCCGCAAATCCTCAAACGCTTCCGCCAGTCCGTGCTGGCTGCGGCGGTGAGTGGGCGGTTGACGGAGGAGTGGCGGGCTACTCAAGGAACCAGCTTAGACTCTTGGCAGCAAACTACTTTTCAGAAAATCTGCCGCGAGATTACCGTAGGCTTTGTTGGGCGCATGGCTAACCGATATGAAGAATCTGGTGTACCTTTCTTGCGATCACAAAATGTAAGGGCATTCAGATATTCTGACAAAAATCTGCTCTATATATCCCCGGCATTTCACCAGGAAATCTATAAATCTAGGCTTGAACCCGGAGATTTGGCGATTGTGCGTTCCGGCGCTCCGGGAACTACATGTGTAATTCCTAAATCCCTTGGTGCAGCCAACTGTTCAGATCTTGTTATTGCGCGACCATCTTCTAACTTGCTCCCGGAGTTTGGATGCATTTTTATGAACTCCGAGGTGGCGCGGAAGAACGTATCGGATAACCAGGTAGGGGTCGCTCAGCAACATTTTAATGTTGGCTCAATGAAGAAGATGCCTATTCATCTGCCTCCAGTTGATGAACAAAGCGAAATCGTCCGCCGAGTAGACCAACTCTTCGCCCACGCCGACCGCATCGAACAACAGGTCAACAACGCCCTGGCCCGTGTCAACAACCTCACCCAGTCCATCCTGGCCAAGGCTTTCCGGGGTGAACTCACCGAGCAGTGGCGCAAGGACAACCCGGAGCTGATCAGCGGGGAGAACAGTGCGGAAGCGTTGCTAGAGAGGATCAAGGCGGAGCGGGCGGCATCGAAGCCAGCGAAGAAAACCCGTCAAAAGAGAACCACCGCATGAGCAGTAGACCCGCCTAGGGTTTGTAAGACAGACGAAGTAAGGCATAAAAAAAGCCGCCACGCGTTAGCGTCGGCGGCAGGCTAATGCTTCTACTCTCTAGCGCTATTGTGCCTGCAACATAGGTGTCTCTGGCCGCCAGAAAACGTTTTGCCCAATCCGGCTAAAGCCCCACTGGCTTTTGCTACGAAACGCACGTTGTTGGTTATCTGTCATGGCGCTTTGCCCATCTGCATCACGAATGTAGCGAGCCAGTGTCATGGCGGCTGGCTGGCCATAACGCGCGCCCGGGGAAGCGCATGTCCAGATATGGCGTAAGGTCATCGCAATATCAGGCTCATGTTGGTCTAAATAGGCAAGGCCATAGGCACACGCTTCTAGCGTAAACGCATCGTGGCTACAGAGCTTCCACGCCGCGTTAGGCTTGCCTTTCGAGTCGTATGTATACGTCTTACCAATATCGTGCAACAGCCCCGCTACAAAGCACGTTTCCTGCATCAGGCGCGGCATAGCTGGCTCATTTAAGTGCAACATGGAAACAGCATTATTCGCGACGTTCAGCGAATGCTCTAGCAACCCACCTGCATAGGCGTGGTGGTAGGTCACGCTGGCGGGTGCATTCAGAAACGTCTCGATACGGTCCTTACGTTCCAATACCCTGGGCACGGTGTGGGCACAATTTGGGCACAGAGCTTTTTGAAATGACAGGCAACAAAAAAGGCAGATCAGTAAATAACTGATCTGCCTTTCAAAATATTGGTAGCGGGGACCGGATTTGAACCGATGACCTTCGGGTTATGAGCCCGACGAGCTACCAGACTGCTCCACCCCGCATCAACGTGTGGCGTATTCTACGCATTTTTATCGCCAAGTCAACCCCTTCGATAAAACGCTTTTATGCTGGCGGTCATGATCATCGTGCTGCAACATGGCCAGAGTATAGCTATGCTTTCAGTAGGCATAATAAAAAGCATGCGGTCAGCGTGCCGCTGATGAGTTCAAGCGGCTCGCTGTCAGTGAGAAAAGCGTGAAGGCGCTTATTCAAAGTGGCTTGCGACACCATAACAGTGCTTACAGTCCAAGCCATTTGTCATATCAGGGAGGTAGTCAATGGCCAATCAAGCCCCCGTCGCCTGGGTAACTGGTGGAACTGGTGGAATCGGAACGGCAATCTGCCGCGCGTTGGCAGATGCGGGTTATTTGGTGGTGGCGGGGTACCATAACCCTGACAAGGCCAAAACATGGCTGGAAGCGCAGCAGGCCGATGGCTATGACAACATCGCACTGTCCGGTGTGGATTTGTCCGACCACAATGCCTGTATCGAAGGTGCCCGCGAGATCCACGAAAAGCATGGCCCCATCAGTGTGCTGGTCAACTGTGCCGGTATCACACGCGATGGCACCATGAAAAAAATGTCCTATGAGCAGTGGTATCAAGTCATTGATACCAACCTCAATACGGTGTTCAACACGTGCCGCAGCGTGATCGAGATGATGCTGGAGAATGGCTACGGCCGGATTATCAATATCTCCTCCATCAATGGACGTAAAGGACAGTTTGGCCAGGTGAACTATGCGGCGGCCAAGGCCGGTATGCATGGTTTGACCATGTCGCTGGCGCAGGAAACCGCCACCAAGGGGATTACGGTCAATACCGTATCGCCGGGCTATATCGCCACCGATATGATCATGAAGATTCCCGAGCCGGTGCGCGAGGCGATCCGTGAAACCATCCCGGTGAAGCGCTACGGCACGCCGGAAGAGATCGGCCGCCTGGTGACCTTCCTGGCAGACAAGGAGTCGGGATTCATTACCGGCGCCAATATCGACATCAACGGCGGTCAGTTCATGGGCTAAGCCCTGCTGTCAGGCACGACTCTTCACAAGAGCGATGTGAAAAACGGGAGGCCATGCGCCTCCCGTTTGCGTGAGTGCCGTCTGCTTTTGGGGATTCAGGGCTGGGGTGGTCTGGCCAGTCGCTGCAGCAGTCGCTCGATTTCAGGCGCTTCTTGCTGCCACAGTTCGCTGGGTAACGGTCCCAGTGCGAGCAGCTCGGCCAGGACGTCATTCAGCTCATCGACGGGGCTGCGCGTTTGATGAATACCGCTGTTGAGCCGCTCGACCTGAATGGCCAGGCGAAGCGGCTCGTCACGTTGATTGACGGTTCCCAGCGCCAGCAATGAAAGATGCACCCTCAGGCGGGCCAGTGGCTCTTCCAGAGCGTTATCCTGCGCGGGCGTTCCGGCGGCAAGCAGCGCTTGTCGGGCCTGGTTGCGCTGCTGATGCGCGTTTGCAAAGTGTTCGGGCAGCGGTGGGGCCTGTATTTGGGATGCGTCGACGCTGGGCGTGGACTCGCCTTGTAAGGCCTGCTGGTCGGCCTGCAAATGCGCGTGGATAAGGGGCGTCAGCGCTTGCCAGCGGGCTACGGCCTCGGTCATGGCCAAACGGTTGAGTCGCTCGCGCTTGGCACGCACGATGCCGCCCAAACGGCGCTGCATGCCGTCACTGCGCCGATGCCTGGGCAGGGGCTCCCACTGCTCGACACGAGAGAGATACTGTTCCAGCGTACGGGTGTCACTGGCATGGGTGGGCTGCCAGCTGTCCATTTCATCAATGATCTCCTGCAGCTGGTCCAGGGACTGCTGTTGCCGCGAGGCTTGTGCCTGCTTGCGAGCCTCTCGCTGGGCAAACAGCTGGTCGCAGGCGCTGCGGAACGCCTTCCAAAGGGCCTGCTCTTCCCCCTTGGGTGCGCGGCCTAGCGTCCGCCACTGCTGCTGCAGCTGTTTGGTACGCGCAATACGCGCGTCCAGCGGCTGTGCGTCCTCGCTTTGCAGGGCATTGACCTGCTCGATCAGGTCACGTTTTTGATGGGCAATCTGCTCCGCACGCTGATCGATCAGAGCCTGCAGCCGATGGCGAATGGCGCCAAATCGTCGGCCAATCGCTTCGCTATGCTCGCGTGGTACGGGGGAGTAATGGCGCCACTGAAGACGTGCCTTGTCACGAATTTCACGCAGCACGTCCGGGTCGGCATTTTCGGCAGGCTGGGCCAGCAGGGTTTCGAGCTGTTCGCAGAGCGCTTCACGGCCACGCAGGTTGGCACCGCGTTCGGCGTCGAGCTGTGCGCGCCAGGGGGCGAGGCGCTCGTGAATCCGGTCGGAGGCGTGGCGAAAGCGTGCGGATTGCTCGCGATTGGCGGCGGCATCTCCCAGTGCTTTCCACTCCTTGACCAGTTGGCGGTGATGGCGATCCAGTGCCGCTTCGGCCATGTGCTGGTCGTCGGCCAGCGTCTCGATGCTGGCGCACAGCTGTTCACGTTTGGGACCTGCCACGAAGCCGCGCCAGTCACGTAGTTCGGCCAACCGGGCGCCTAGCTGCTTGAGCCGCCGCTTGAGGGGTTGGGCCTCGTCGCCGGACAGCGCTTCTATCAGCGGTTTGAGGCGCTGGTGCTGGCGGCTGGCGCTTTTGAACGAACCGCGCTCCAGCAGATGCTCGAAGCTATCCAGGTCGGCGGCCAGGGCCTTGAGCGAAGGCCCCGGGGGGGGTGTGGCGCTGGTTTGGGGCGTATGTGCCAGCTGTGTTTGCGCCTGTGCCAGCAGTGCGGGAGACGTCAAGGTGGCTGGCCAATCGCACTGGGTCATCAGTGCGCTGAGCGCCGCCGTGTCGTGCTGGACCACCGCTTGCTCCAGCGCGCTGCGTACCGCCAGCCAGCGCTGCCAGGCCTCCAGGCAGTGTTCGTACTGCTGCAGCACCTGATAATAGCGCTGCTGGGCAGTCTCATGGGGGGCGTGCTGATCGGAGAGCGCCTGCCAACGCTGGTCCAGCAGCTGTCGCTGGGCGCGCAGGCTATCGATATCCTGAGCCGTCAGGTCAGTGCCGTGGGTCAGGCCTTCCAGCGTTTCTTCGAGTCCGCTCAACAGCTGATCGCGGGTGTTCTCGACTTCGGCCCGGCGAGCCAGGCTTTGTTGGCGTGCCTGCTCTTGTGCCTCATGATCCTGCAGTGTTTTGCGGCAACCCAGTATGGCCTGCTGGAAACGCTGCTCCTGTTCAGCGGTGGCCGGGTGATCCAACTGCCGCCATTCCCGCTCGAGATGGCGAAAGCGCCCGCCATAGAGTGGTTCCCAGGGGGCGTGGGCGTGCTTTTCCATTTGTGCCAGAAGGTGCTCGCGTTGAGCCTGCTGCTCGGCCAGCCACTCGGCATCGTCACGTCGCTGGGTGAGCCTTTTCCTGGCCAGCCGGACCACTTGCCGGTCACGCCGGGCTTCTTTCAGGAGACGCTTGAGGTTGTCTTCGTCGGTGATACGCTCGGCCGCCTGCTGACGCACGGCCGCCACGCTGTTATGGCAGGCGTGCTCCACCAGCATCTGCTCATCGGTCATCCGTTCCAGGGCGGCCAGGCGCAGGCTCAGGTTGTCGCCCTGGGCGGCTAACGCGTTCAATAAGCGTGGGTCAGTCAGTTGCGCCACGACACTCTGTCGCGTGGCCAGGTCGGTGCGGCCCTCGGCGCCGGTGAGCCGCTGGCAAAGCGCGTTGAACCACGCCTCGTTATGGGTCTGTTCGGGATAGCCTGCCATCAGGCCTTGCAGGTCATCCAGCGCCAGCAAGGCGGCCAGTGCTACCTCGGTGTTGTCGTCCTGGGCGAGTGTGACAAGCGCGGTGCGCTGCTCAGGATGCTGTGGGTCCAGCGTATGAAGTGCCTTGAGACGCACCTCGGGATCGGGGTGTTGCCACCGAGGAGCGAACAGGCGTCGTAACAGTCCGTGCATGGATCATCCTGCCAAGAGGTGCGTAATATGAAAAAAATCAGCCATCGATGAGTAGGCGGTTGCAGTCATCGTCACTGTCGCTTAGCTTTGCCCTATGGTTGTGAGTTTTCCAGTCAATCACAACCCAAGGCGTGAGATTGCGCTACCCTTATTTTATCTGAACAAGACATGGAGTTCGGCCATGAGCCTCAACGCCAACAGTGCCGACATAGCCTTCACCTTCAAGGGCGGCATGCTGCCGATGACCGTCATGGAGCTGACCAGTGCTGACCCGGAGCGCATCCGCCGGCAGTTGGCTGGCAAGTTGTCGCAATCCCCCGCGTTCTTTCAGCATACACCGGTTGTGTTGAGCGTGGAAAAACTCGATGAGCCGCACCTGGCGCTGGAGCGTATCTGTGCCGTATGTCGCGATCACAAGCTGCTGCCCGTGGCCGTGCGCGGTGGGGCCGAGCCAATACGCCAGTCTGCCTGGGCGCTGGGGCTGGGCTGGTTTGCCCCGGTAGAAGAGGGGCGCGCAAGGGCGTTGGAAAGTGTCGCGCCGCTGGCCGAGTCAACCCCAGCGGCCGATGAGGAAGCGCTTCCGACCGCCCAGCCGCCGGGGGTGACGCGTCTCTATCGTGGCACCGTGCGTTCTGGGCAACAGGTAAGTTCCGCCGCAGGGGATCTGATCGTGATTGGTGCGGTGAATGCGGGCGCCGAAGTGCTGGCGGCAGGCAGTATTCATATTTACGGCGCCTTGCGAGGGCGCGCTCTGGCGGGCATCCACGGCAATACCGATGTGGGGATCTACTGTCGTGAGCTGGAAGCCGAGCTGTTGTCCGTGGCGGGCAACTACAAGCGCCTGGAAGATATCGATTCTCAGCTGCTGGGGCGGTCAGCTGAGGTGCATTTCATTGCGGAACAGCTGGATATCAAACCATTGGACTGAGTCGAGTGGCTGAACGGCCGGGCAGCGACTGATGTTTTCTACCTGGCGACGCCACCGTCGTGATCCGTTACAGTACCGCTTTTGACGACATTGATGTTCCCGTTAGGCGAATAGCGCTACGGCGCTCGCCACAAACGACTTCAAGAAGGAAGTGACTCTTGGCCAAGATTATTGTGGTGACCTCTGGTAAAGGGGGGGTCGGTAAAACTACCAGCGCTGCGGCAATTTCGACGGGGCTGGCGCTACGCGGCAAGAAAACCGTCGTGATCGATTTCGATGTGGGGCTGCGTAACCTGGACTTGATCATGGGGTGCGAGCGCCGGGTGGTCTACGATCTGGTCAACGTGATCCAGGGAGAGGCTGGTCTGAACCAGGCGCTGATTCGTGACAAGCGGGTAGAGAACCTGTTTATCCTCCCCGCCTCGCAAACCCGCGACAAGGATGCGCTGACCCAGGAAGGTGTGGAAAAGATCCTCGAGCAGTTGAAAGAGGATTTCGACTTTATCCTGTGTGACTCCCCGGCAGGTATCGAGCGCGGTGCCCAGTTGGCCATGTACTTTGCCGACGAGGCCATCGTGGTGACCAACCCCGAGGTATCGTCGGTACGCGATTCGGATCGTATTCTGGGCCTGCTGGGTTCTAAAACCCAGCGCGCCGAGCAGGGTGGGGAGCCGGTCAAGGAGCATCTGCTGATCACTCGTTACAACCCGTCACGGGTAACCTCGGGCGACATGCTCACGCTGGAAGACATTCGTGAGATTCTGGCCATCGACCTGCTGGGGTTGATTCCCGAATCCGAAGCGGTGCTGCGCGCTTCCAATCAGGGAGTGCCGGTGACCCACGATGCGGCCAGTGATGCTGGGCAAGCCTACACCGACACTGTGTCTCGGCTGCTGGGTGAAGAGATGCCGCTGCGTTTTCATGAGCTTCAGCGTAAGGGATTGCTGAGCCGGATGTTTGGGGGTAGTCGTCGATGAAACTGCTGGAATTCTTGAAGCGTGAGCGCAAGAAATCCGCCTCGGTGGCCAAGGAGCGATTGCAAATCATCGTGGCGCATCAGCGTAGCCAGCGTGGTCAGCCAGACTACATGCCGCTGCTTGAGCGCGAACTGCTGGAAGTCATCCGCCGCTATGTGCACGTGGATGACGATGCCATTCAAATCTCGCTGGACAGAGAAGACAACTGCTCGGTGCTGGAGCTGAACGTGACGTTGCCCAAGAGCTAGGGGCTGGGCGATGTAGCGGCGATAGGCGTCGTGGGTGTGCTAGTCTTGAGCTTTTGTTCCCACCCGACCCGCATGGGCGTTGCCTGTGGGTAGGGGGTTTCGCTCAAGGGAGTATGCATTCATGGCGCCATCCCATGCCGCCCCGGCCAGTTTTCTATGGCACGACTACGAGACCTTCGGTGCTGACCCACGCCGTGATCGGCCTGCCCAGTTTGCGGCACTGCGCACCGACGCCGAACTCAACGAAATCGGCGACCCCATCGAGCTCTACTGCAAGCCCGCCGACGACTACCTGCCGCACCCGGCAGCCTGTCTGATTACCGGTATCACGCCTCAGAAAGCCCGTCGCAAAGGGCTGCCGGAAGCCCAGTTTGCCCAGCAGGTACAGCGCGCCATGAGCGAGCCGGGCACCTGTGTCGCGGGTTACAACAGCCTGCGCTTCGACGATGAAGTCTCCCGCCACCTGTTTTACCGCAACCTGCTCGACCCCTATGCCCGTGAGTGGCAGAACGGCAATTCTCGCTGGGACCTGATCGACGTCGTACGGGCTTTTTACGCGCTGCGCCCGGAGGGTATCGAGTGGCCGCTACGTGACGATGGCGCACCCAGCTTCAAACTGGAGCATCTGACGGCGGCCAACGGCATTGCCCATGAAGGGGCCCACGATGCGGTGGCCGATGTGCGTGCCACCATTGCCCTGGCAAGGTTGCTCAAGACGCGCAATCCCAAGCTGTTCGACTACTTGCTGGGCCTGCGCGGCAAACGGGCGGTGGCCCAGCAGCTGGATCTGCCGAATGCCAAGCCGCTGCTGCATATTTCGCGCCGCTACCCGGCCAGTCGTGGCTGTAGCGCCCTGGTCATGCCCTTGGCCGAGCATCCCACCAACCCCAACGGGGTGATCGTCTATGACCTGAGCGTGGCACCGGACGACCTGCTCTCATTGAGTGCCGAGCAGATTCGTGAGCGGGTGTTCGTCAGCCAGCAGGATCTTTCTGAAGGCGAGGCGCGTATTCCCCTCAAAGTGATTCACATCAACCGCTGCCCGGTGGTCTTTCCAGCCACGGTGCTCAAGGATATCGAGGGTGAGCACAAGGGAGAGTACGGGGCGATTGCTGCCCGGCTGGGTGTGGATATCGAGGCCTGCCGAGGCCACTGGAAAACCCTGCGCGCTGCCGCCGGGGTGGCCCAGAAGGTCAGAGAGGTGTTTGATGCCAAGCATGACGCATCGCCCCAGGACCCTGACCTGATGCTGTACGCCGGCAGCTTTTTCTCGGCGGCAGACCGCCAGCAGATGGAAAGCGTGCTGGCCATGGAGCCATGGGATCTGGTGGGTCAGCGCTTTGCCTTTCAGGATCCGCGTCTGGAAGAGATGCTGTTCCGCTTCCGCGCCCGTAGCTATCCGGAAACGCTGGAAGGCGATGAGCGTGAGCAGTGGGAAGCTTTTCGCTGGATGCGCATGAACGATCCGGCGTTATCCGGGTTTACCTTGAAGGCGTTTGCTCGAGAAATCGAACGTTACAATCAGCAGTCGCTGAGTGACCATGAGCGGCAGATACTGGAAGAGCTGGTGATGTACGTGGAGGCCATGATGCCCGCCCAGGCGTTCGACGCCTGAGCGGGGTGGAAGGCTAGCGCTCGTTGAAGGAGGCGCGTGCGTTGCGGTAGGCGGTGATGTCGCTGGGCGCGTCACCCGGGTCGAAGCGAATGTCCAGACGATGGCCGAGCAGCTCGGGCCACAGTGTCTGCAGCGCTTCCGGGGTCACGTCCAGAGCCAGCTCGGCCAGCTGCTCGCGGCGGTCAAAACGAATCTCTTCCAGCGCCGTGGCCTGCCAGTAGCGGTTGGCCATACCCTGCAGGCTGGTGTCCCTTTGACGCAGCCGGTCATGCACGGCCTGACGGTGCGCGGCCAGCTCCTCATCGCTCAGCGCCTCGAGGCGCGCTTGCGCCTGGTGCAAGAAGTCATCCATGCGCTCGGCGATCGTGGCGCTATCCACATCGGGCGACTGAACGATCAGCGCAACCCCCGGTGCTTCCAGTAGTGGCGAGTAGCCCGCATTGACGATATAACCCAGCTGCTCTTCGGTACGCAGCTGCTGGTAGAACGGCGTATCCAGCCACTGCGCCAGAACGCTGAGCCGTGCCTGCTCTTCGAGGCTCTGATCGCGCCCTTGCAGGTAGCGGAGTACCAGCGACTCTTCACGGGTGCTGTGAGGCTGTAGCGCGGTGGCGTCATCGGCCACCCGCAGCGGCTGCAGGGCGGGAATGTCGTCACGGCTCAGGCGCGGCGTCAGGGCACCGCGGATCAGATTGGCCTGCTCCCGTGCCTGATCGGCGGTCAGGTTACCCACGGCCATGGCGTCGATATACAGATTGCCCAGGAAGCGGCGCCGGAAGTTGTCCAGGTGCTGTTTCTCCAGGCGCTGGCTTGCTTCCAGCAGCTCGGCACTGGACCACTGCGGGGTCAGCAGGGCTTCGCCCAGCGCACGGCTGGCCTGCCCGGTGAGCGATGCCTGCGGTGCATTACGCCACTCGCGTTGCAGCTGGTAGCGCACGCGCTCGAAGGCGCTTGCCGATATGTCGGCCTGTTTGAGCTGCGCAATGGCCTGCTCGATCAGCGGCGTTTGCCCATCCCGCCAACCCGAAAACGACAGCGTAATGCCGCGTGCATGGGGGTAGGCGCTGAAGGCTTGCCCTGCCAGCCAAGCGGGGTAGAGTGATTCGTTGAGGCTGTCGTTCAGCCAGCTGGCCAGCAGGCGTGTCAGCACCGCTTCTTCGGCTGAGTAGCTGGCGCTGGGGTGCTGCAGGCTGACCCGCCATTCGACGCTGGGCGTGTTGAATCGGCTATCCTGCATGTGCCAGGCGGCAAAGGTCTCTGTGTCGATGAGCGAGGAGGGGCGCTCGTCCTGGCCGGGCTGCAGCGTCAGGTCTTCGGCAATGAAGGGGTTGGGTTCTGCCAGCGCCAGGCCCTCCAGGGCCCGGCCCGGCTGTGCGGGCGGCTGCTCGCGCCACTGGGTATTGAACCAGGGCGAGACCTGTTCGCTTTCGATATCCGGGGCGGAGTAGAAGCGCAGCATGTTCTGAGGCGTCAGCGCATCCAGATACTCCTGCTGGCGCTCGCTATCCATGCCATCCATACGATACGGCGCGTACTGCACGTCTTCCACGGGGTAGCGCGAAAGGCTCATGGCCAGGCGCGTGGCTTCCTGTTGGGGCGCGCCGTGCTGCTGGAAGCGGAAGGCTTGCTCGCTCAACCGCTGCTGTTCCTCATAGCGCCATTCGGCCAGGCCCTCTTCACGAATTTGCTCGATGGCGGCGAAGAGGGTGGCTTCGATATCGTCCAGCCGCTCGGCCCCGGCGGGGGTCAGGCTGATGGAGACGGTGAACAGGGCGTGGTTGCCGTCACCGCGGCCCACGCCGGCCGACAGCCCATCGGCCAGTCCTGCCTGGCGGAGCACGGCCAGTAAGCTGCCGTCGCTCTCGTCACCCAATAGATGGGAGATGAGCTGGGTGGGCTTGGTGCGGTACTCATCCGTGGGGTCTGGGATCGGAAAGTAAAAGCGCAGCTGACGGCGGTCCTGCAGCGATTGACGCTCGATATAGCGGGGGAGCGTATCCGAATCCACCAGCGGTGCATCGATCACCGGCACGCTGAGACCGTGATCCGGGATCTCGGCAAAGCGCTCGATTACCAGGCTTTCCAGCTCGTCCAGCGGCTGAGGAGCGACTACGGCCAGGTTCATTACATTGGCATCGTAGTAGCGATGATAGAAGTCGATCACCCGCTCACGCAGCGTCGCCTCGCCCTCTGGCGGGTTGGCCAGGGTGTCTCGGCTGCCCACGGCAAAGCCGGTGGTGGCGTTCTCCGGGTTGAGCAACTGGTTCAGGACGTCGTTCTCGCGCCGCGATTCATCACGGATGCGCGCCATGTACTCGGAGTGGACGATATTGCGTTCGCTCTCCAGCTGGTCGGCATTGAACAGCGGTGAGAGGAAAAATTCGCTGAAGCGGTCCAGGGCGCCGGGCAGTGCCGAGGGCGCGACATCGAAGAAGTAGTTGGTGTCCTGCTGGGCAGTGAAGGCGTTATGGGAGCCTGCATTATCGGAAATGAAACGCTGGTAGGCATCCGACTGGGGGTAGGGTTCGGTGCCCAGAAACAGCATGTGCTCCAGGAAGTGCGCCAGCCCCTGCAGGTCTTCCGGGTCCTGTGCGCTGCCGACCCGCACGTTCATGGAGGCCGCCGCCTTGTCGGCATTGGGGTCGCTGACCAGCAGCGCCTGCAGGCCATTTTCCAGCGTCAGCACTCGATAGTCACGCTCGTCGAAGGGACTGACGGTGGGGGTTGCCACGTCGGCAATGGGGCTCTCTTCGGCCCAGGCGCCGGGCAGAGCCCCCCAAAGTAGCCCTGTAGACAGGCCAAGGACGATGTGCCGCGCAGCAAGGCGCGGCGGGTAAGCAGGGATGAGTCGCAGCATTACAGCTCCTGTGGCACGGTCCAGCGCAGCATGGGCCCAACGGGATGCGCGCAGGAGGGTGACTGAAAGGCAGGGTTGTTCACATGCCTTGATACCGGAAAAGCGCCCAACAGTTCCAAAGGGGCCGGCATCAATAGCGGTGTCAGTTGGTCGGGGTCGGTGCTGGGGTCCAGCCATGTCGTGACGTCTTCGGGGGCGATCACCACTGGCAGTCGGTCGGTCAGCGATGACAGGCAGGCATTGGCGGGCACGCTGATCAAGGCCGTCGAGTCGGTATAGGTCGTCAAGGTGGTGTGGTAGCGGCACCAGAGGGCACCCAGCAGCAGGGGGGTGCGCTGCACGTGGGTCACCAGATAAGGCTGCTTGTTGCGTGCCTGGGGCTTCCAGACATAAAAGCCGCTCACCGGGATCACGCAGCGCCGGGCGTTGAACGCCTCCTGAAACATGGCGCGTTTGCTCAGGGTTTCGGCCCTGGCACAGTGGGGGGCGTGATCTAGCACTTTCAGCCATGGGGGAGTGAGACCCCAGAACAGCGGTGACAGCGTCATGCGGCCCTGCGCCATGCGAATGGCAGAGACAGGCTGGCGCGGGGCCATGTTCGGCGACTCGATCGGCGGCGCCGCCGAGGTGAGCGCTGGCAATAGACGAGCGAGCGGTAAGCGCTGTACGTGTAGGCGTCCCGTCATGCGGTCTCCTCGAGTGCAACGCGGTCGCTTGACTGCCACTGGGCAAGGTCAAAACGGGGTAAGCGGCGTGAATACGTTAAATGTCGTGTTTTAGTGTCGAAAACAGTGTTCGATGTAAGGTATCCTATCGTAGTCCTTGCTCACGCTAAAGCGCGATGAGGCAATCTTTCCTGTTTGCCGTTGACCCTAAGAGATCGCCATGGCCCGTCCCAGACAGCATGCGCCCGACGCCCTCCATACGCAGGTCATGCACGCTTGTGATGAGTGGTTGGCTCAGCAGCCAGTTCATGGTTTATCACTGCGTGCCCTGGCCCGCGAGGTGGGGTGTGCGCCCAGTACGCTGCTCAAGTTATATGGCAGCTTCAATAACCTGTTGCAGCATGTCAACGTTGAGACCCTGGCCCGATTGCAGCAGACCATTACCGGTCTGGCGGCCGATGACCCTGAACCCTGGCTGCGTGCCCTGGCGCATGCCTATTGGCGCTTTGCCGAGCAGGATTGCTACCGCTGGCAGCTGTTGTTCGACTATCCGCTGGCCCAGGAGGGCGAGCTCGATCAGCGCCAAAGCGACCTCATCGAAGCGCTGTTTACCCAAGTGGAAACCTCACTGAAACAGTACCAGCCTGCGCTGGACGATCTCGAAGCGCGCCGCCTGGGGCGTACGCTGTGGGGAAGTGTGCATGGCCTGGTGCAGTTGGGGTTGAATGAACGGCTGGGCTACTGGCAGGGGCAGCAGCTGAAGGTCGATGAGTTGCTGGAGCAGTTGATGAGCACGGTATTGGCCGGATTGCGGCACCGGGAGGCGGTGACGTGACAGCAGGGGTGAAGGCGCTGCGCCGCCTGCTACGTCGTTTGATCTATCTTGCCATGCGTGGCTGCTATCGGTTGACGGTGCATGGGCAAGGGCACGTGCCGAAACAGGGCGCGGCGCTGGTAGTGTGCAACCATGTCAGTTTCATGGACGCTCTGGTGCTGGGAGGCGCCAGCCCCCGACCGCTGCGGTTCGTGATGGACCAGCCCATCTTCGAGTCCCGCTGGCTCAAGTGGTGGTTTCAACTGGTAGGCGCCATTCCCATCGAGTCGGAGCGCCATAGTCCCGGCGCGCTGCGGCGGACGCTGGACGAGGTCAGCAAGGCGCTGCGCGATGGCGACGTGGTCATGGTGTTTCCTGAAGGGCGTTTGACCCCCGATGGCGAGATTCACACCTTTCGGCGTGGGCTGGAGACCATTCTGGCCCGTGACAACGTGCCGGTGATTCCTGCCGGGCTGGCCGGGCTGTGGGGCTCCTGGACGTCACATCACGGCGGCAAAGCATTGAAGAAGTGGCCTTCGCGGTTCAGGGCGCCGGTCAGCCTGCACTTCGGCCCGCCCATTGCGGTGCAGGAGGTAGAAGGTGTTGCCCTGCGTCGCTATCTGGAAACCCGGGTAAGGGCCCTCAAGGCCGCGGCCGATAGCGATATCGCGCACCGCTAGCCGCGTCAGCGACGCGGCAGGCGGAGCTTCTGCCAGCAACGGGCGGAAGTGATCAGGTTGTCACGAATCTCGAGAATTTCCATTCGCGTATTGCCTATCTGCAGGCAGGCCGGGCCGTCCGGGAAAGATTCCAGGTGTTCGAGAATCAGCCCGTTGAGGGTTTTCGGGCCGTCGGTGGGCAGTTGCCAGCCCAGCATCTTGTTGATCTCGCGGATATTGGCCGTGCCTTCGATGACGTGGCTGCCGTCGTCCTGCTGATGAATCTCGTCGTCTTCGGACACGTCGGTGGTGAACTCGCCGACGATCTCTTCCAGAATGTCTTCCAGGGTCACCAGCCCTTCCACATCGCCATACTCGTCGACGACGATGCCGATACGCCGCTTCTGTTTCTGGAAATTCAGCAGTTGGGTATGCAGGGGGGTCGACTCGGGAATGAAATAGGGCTCACGCGCTTCCTGAACGATGGCGGCCTTGGTGACTTCATCGCGAGATAAAAAGCGTGCTGCGTTACGCAGGTGCAGCATACCGATGATGTTGTTGATATCGCCTTTATAGACCGGCAAGCGGGTATGCTGGCTGGTGCGGATCTGGGTGAGGATCTCTTCGAGGGAGTCGTCCAGGTCGATGCCCAGCACTTCATGCCGTGGCACCATGATGTCGTTCACCGTGACGTTTTCGAGATCCAGAATCGACAGCAGCATGGCCCGGTGGCGGTAAGGAATCAGGGTGCCTGCTTCATGCACCACGGTACGCAGTTCGTCACGGGTCAGGCTGTCACCGCCGTTGTCGACGCTTTTCACGCCAACGAGCCTCAGCAGTCCATTGGAGACCATATTGACCAGCCACACCAGCGGGTAGAGCAGCTTGAGCAGCGGCTCCAGTGCTACCGACGTGGGGTAGGCGATGCGCTCGGGCTTGATGGCTGCGTAGGTCTTGGGGGTGACTTCGGCAAAGATCAGGATGGTGATGGTCAGTAACGCCGTCGCGACGGCTGGCCCTGTGACATCGCCAAAAAAGTGAATGGCGATGATGGTCGCAATGGATGCGGCCAGGTTGTTGACGAAGTTGTTGCCAATCAGGATGACGCCAATCAGGCGGTCGGGACGTGTCAGCAGGCGCATGACCCGTTTGGCACGGCGGTCGCCGCTGTTTGCCTGGTGGCTGAGTCGATAGCGGTTGATCGACATCATGCCCGTTTCAGAGCTGGAGAAGAAGGCAGACAGTAAAATCAGCAAGGCTAGCAGGCCGAACAGTAACCCCAGGGGGAAGTCGTCGCTCAAGTCGAATGTTCCTTTATGGCGTGTCAGGCTCGATTTGTAGAGTCATGCAGGTGATGTGTCAAGGCGCGCCTAGCGGTTCAGCAGGATTTCCAGCACGAACTTGCTGCCGAAATACGCCAGCAGCAGCAGAGCACAGCCACCCAGGGTCCAACGTACGGCGCGCATGCCACGCCAGCCGAAACGGTAGCGGCCCACCAGCAGCGTCGTGAAGATGACCCAGGCTCCCAGCGATAGCACGGTCTTGTGAGCCAGGTGCTGGGCAAACAGGTTGTCCAGGAAGATCAGACCACTGGCGATGGATATCGTGAGCAGCAGAATGCCCGCCCATACCAGCTCGAACAGCACCCGCTCCATGGTGGTCAGTGGTGGCAGTGACTGCACGATGCCGCGTATGTGGTGATGACGCAGGGCCTGGTTTTGTAGCCCCACCAGTACCGCCTGTACGGCGGCGATGGCCAGCACGGCGAAGGCCAGGGCCGAGCTGACCGCGTGCAGCAGGATGCCGGGGGTCAAGCCGCTGTGGCTCCCCTGGCTGGGCAGCCAAGTGGCGACGATCAGCGCGATGCCCGCCAGCGGAAACAGCACGATACCGGCGTTCAAGACGGGCTTGAACAGGCTGGCCACCAGCACCACGTTGACCGCCACGGCCATCAATAGCGTGGCGCTGGTGGTGAAGCCCGGCAGCAAGCCGGGGGCGGCGCCCACCAGCTTGACCACCACGGGAATATGCAGCAGCAGGCCAAGGGCGCCCAACAGGCGCACCATGCCCTGGCGTGGCGGCACGCGGCGAAACAGCGTCATGCCCTGCCAGATGGCAGCAGCAACATAGAGTACAAAAGCAATCGTGGCGAAAGGTAGCGCCTGCATGATGCTATCCGTGCGCCTGGCAGCGCGTCATGGGGTAAACGTGGCGACCGGCCAAACGTTTCTGCAAAACGTCGCAGGGTCCGGTCACTGCCGCTTCTTCTAAAGCGGTACTGCTACTATAACGAATCATGGCAGCATCGCACAGTCATGGCTAGCCAACGCTTGCGGCCATGGAGACTCGCGGCGTGAGCGCGTATAATCGATGTCACATTCGTCCGGTGAAGACACCCGGCGACAGCGACGGAGGCAGAGGCCCCATGTTTCAGAATTTGAGCGAGCGTCTATCCCAGACGCTGAAGTCTATCAAGGGTCAGGCGCGCCTGACCGACGACAATATCAAAGACACGCTGCGAGAAGTGCGCAAGGCGCTGCTCGAGGCCGACGTGGCGCTGCCCGTGGTCAAGGCGTTCATCGAGCGGGTGCGTGAACGTGCGGTAGGCCAGGAAGTCTCCAAGAGCCTGTCGCCGGGTCAGCAGTTCGTCAAGATCGTCCAGCAGGAGCTGGAAGCCATCATGGGCGAGGCCAATGAAGGCCTCTCCCTGAAAGGCTCTCCTGCCGTGGTGCTGATGGCAGGTTTGCAGGGCGCGGGTAAAACCACCTCGGTGGCCAAGCTGGCCCGCTACCTGCGCGAGCGCGAAAAGAAGAAAGTGCTGGTGGTTTCGGCAGACGTCTATCGCCCTGCGGCCATCGACCAGTTGGAAACCCTCGCCAAAGAGGTGCAGGTAGATTTCTATCCGTCGCGCTCTGACGAAAAGCCGGTGGATATCGCCACGGCAGCCATCAAACACGCCAAAATTCAGTTCCATGACGTCGTACTGGTAGATACCGCTGGCCGCCTGGCCATCGACGACGCCATGATGGCCGAAATTCAGGCCCTGCATAAAGCCATCGAACCCCAGGAAACGCTGTTCGTCGTCGACGCCATGACCGGTCAGGATGCGGTGAATACCGCCAAGGCCTTCCATGAAGCGCTGCCGCTAACCGGCGTCATTCTGACCAAGGCCGACGGCGATGCCCGTGGCGGTGCCGCGCTGTCGGTGCGCCACGTGACCGGCAAGCCGATCAAGTTCATGGGGGTGGGTGAAAAGGTCGATGCCCTGGAGCCCTTCCATCCTGATCGCGTAGCCTCGCGCATTCTGGGCATGGGCGACATGCTGTCGCTGATCGAAGAAGCCGAGCGCACCGTCGACAAGGACAAGGCCGCGAAGCTGGCCAGTAAGGTCAAGAAAGGCGATGGTTTCGACCTGGAAGACTTCCGCGACCAGCTCCAGCAGCTCAAGAAAATGGGCGGCATGGGCGGCCTGTTGGGCAAGCTGCCGGGCATGGGTCAGATGGCAGAGATGGCCCAGGGCCCCGGGCCAGAAAAGGAGCTGGGCAAGCTGGAGGCGCTGATCAACTCCATGACGCCCAAGGAGCGCCGCAAGCCCGACATCATCAACGGTTCGCGCAAACGCCGCATTGCGGCAGGTGCCGGACTGCAGGTGCCGGACCTGAACCGGCTGCTGAAGCAGCACAAGCAGATGCAAAAGATGATGAAGAAAGCCGGCCAGAAGGGCGGCATGCAGAAGATGATGCGTGGCATGTCCGGCATGATGGGGGGCAAAGGCCCCGGCGGCCCAGGTGGCCCCGGCGGTATGGGGGGCATGGGCGGAATGGGTGGCCCGGGTGGTTTGCCCTGGCGCTGAGCCCGCCTGATGCCCCTTTGCAAGGTTGACGGCCTGTGAGTTTTCTGGCTGTCAGGCTTTCCAAGCAGGTCGCATTTGCGTAGAATGCGGCCTCTTCATGTTTGGGTGTTGCTGAAAAGTGCTCTGGCACTGGGCGATATTCCATGGATGAAGGTCCTGAAGGTGCCCTCTGCTGGGCCAGGCAAGCGCTTCGCAAGCCTTGGTGAGGCAGGAGCACCAAGAAAACAGTATGACGAGTGTTCTGATAGCGCATTGGCGCTATGCCCCACTCGCGTAACCTCAACCGAAGGATAGTTATCGTATGGTTACCATTCGTTTGGCACGTGGTGGCGCCAAGAAGCGTCCCTTTTATCACCTGACCGTGACCGACTCTCGCAACGCCCGTGACGGCCGTTTCATCGAGCGTATCGGTTTCTTCAACCCGGTTGCCCGTGGTCAGGAAGAGCGTCTGCGCGTTGATCTGGACCGTGTGACTCACTGGCAGAGCCAAGGCGCCCAGCTGTCTGGTCGCGTTGCCGAGCTGGTCAAGGAAGCACGCAAGCAGGCGTAAGCCTGAGCGTTGTGTGAGATATCGCCGTTCATCAATGCTGTTGTGGAGTGGTCGTCAATGACGCGTTTTGAAACCAGCCCGACTGACGACACGCACGTTGTGCTTGGTAAGCTGACCAGCCCTCACGGGATCAAAGGTTGGCTGAAGGTCTACTCCTATACCAATCCCATGGACAGCATTCTGGAATACCCTGAGTGGTGGGTGCGTCAAGGTAATACGTTGACCCCCATGCGCGTCGTTCAGGGCAGTCGGCAGGGCAAGGGACTGGTTGTGCAACTGAAAGGGGTCGATGACCGTACGGCGGCCGAAGCGCTGGCCCAGGCGGATATTCTGATGCCCAAGGACGCACTGCCCGAGCTTTCCGACGATGAGTATTACTGGCATGAGCTCGAGGGCCTCGCGGTCTTTACTCAGTCAGGCGAGCGGCTGGGACGGGTCAGCTACCTGTTCGAGACCGGCGCAAACGATGTCATGGTGGTACGTGGAGACGACGACGCAATCGACAAGCGAGAGCGATTGTTGCCTTTCCTGCCCGATGACGTGATCGTTGAGATCCACCTGGAAGAGGGCCGTATGGTCGTCGACTGGGACCCCGAGTTTTGATGAGCCAGAACGCTTTGACGGAACGAACGGAAACGGATGCGACGATGACTTCACCGGCACCCGTGGAAAGTGCGACAGACGCGCCCGCCATGTGGATTGGCGTGGTATCGCTGTTCCCTGACATGTTCGATGCGATTACCCAGCAGGGTGTGATCGGTCGAGCCGTCGAGAAGCAGCAGATTGCCCTGGAGTTCTGGAATCCACGCGACTACGCCACCGACCGCCATCGCAGTGTCGATGATCGCCCTTACGGGGGTGGCCCCGGCATGCTGATGAAGGTCGATACCCTCAGGGCTGCGATTGCCGATGCCCGCCAGCGCGCGGAGCAGGCAACCGGTTTTACGCCCACCGTGATCTACTTGTCGCCCCAGGGGCGCAAGCTCGATCAGCAGGGAGTTCAGGCGCTGGCCGCCGCAGGACCCCTGGTGGTGGTTGCCGGACGCTATGAAGGTATCGATGAGCGTGTGGTGGAGAGTGACATCGATGAAGAGTGGTCGATCGGTGATTATGTGCTCAGTGGCGGCGAACTGCCGGCCATGGTGCTGATCGACGCAGCGGCAAGGCTGATACCCGGTGTACTGGGTCATCAGGACTCCGCTATCGAGGACTCGTTTAACGACGGCCTGCTGGACTGCCCGCACTATACTCGCCCGGAAGTGATCGACGGGCGCAAAGTGCCTGACGTGCTGTTGAGCGGTAACCATGCCGCCATCAAGCGCTGGCGGTTGAAGCAGTCTCTGGGGCGTACCTGGCAGCGTCGACCCGACCTGCTGAGCGGACGTACCCTGAATGCCGAGCAGCAACGGCTGCTGGATGAGTTCATCGAGGAACACGCCTCGTCTGTGGTGTCGACAACGACACCCTAGAGGATGGCGGCGGTGCAGGGCGAAGGCGTTGGCCAGCGCACCTGTGTCACCCATAACGACTCCCGCGTGGCTCGCTTCGAGCGCCGGGATCACGGTTTGCCCCTTCCACAACTGCGCGGCAAACCACTACGTTATTTAGGAGCATGAAGATGAGCAGCAAGAACAAGGTGATCCAGGCGATCGAAGCCGAGCAAATGAGCAAAGAGATTCCTGCTTTTGCACCGGGCGACACCGTTGTCGTTCAGGTTAAAGTAAAAGAAGGTACTCGCGAGCGTCTGCAGGCGTTTGAAGGTGTGGTCATCGGCAAGCGTAACCGTGGCCTGAACTCCGCTTTCACCGTGCGCAAGATTTCTCACGGTGTTGGCGTTGAGCGTACTTTCCAGACTTACAGCCCGCTGGTTGACTCCATCGAAGTCAAGCGTCGCGGTGACGTTCGTCAAGCCAAGCTTTACTACCTGCGTGAGCGTAGCGGTAAATCTGCACGTATCAAGGAAAAGCTGGTTTAATCACCACGCTTTCACGGGCGCTTGGCGCTCGGATACGGAAAACCCCGTTACCGCTTTGCGGAGCGGGGTTTTTGTTTATCGTTCTAGCATGAGACCGTTTGCGTATGAGCATGATCGATGCCTATCTGGATGCCCTTTGGCTGGAACAGGGTGCCAGTGACCATACGCTAGCGGCCTACCGGCGCGACTTGACGGCCTGGCAGCAGTGGTTGGCGGAGGAGGGCGAGACGCTGTTGACGGCCTCGCCGGATCGCCTGGGCGTGTGGCTCGACCATCGCCGTGAGCAGGGGTATCAGCTGCGCAGCAATGCGCGCCTGGTGTCGTCGCTGCGCAGCTTCTATCGCTGGGCGCGGCTGTACGGGCATATCGATGTCGACCCGTTGGCCCGCGTGGCGCTGCCACGGGTGCGCCCCAGCCTGCCCAACACGCTGGAAGAGGACGAAGTGGAGCGGCTGCTGCTGGCGCCGGACATCGAAACGCCGCTGGGCGTGCGTGACCGCGCCATGCTGGAGTTGCTGTACGCCTGTGGGCTGCGGGTTTCCGAGCTGGTGGGTTTGACCGGCGATGCGGTGAACCTGCGCCAAGGGGTGGTGCGAGTGCGAGGCAAGGGCGACAAGGATCGCCTGGTGCCCATGGGAGAAGAGGCTGCCGAGTGGCTGGAGCGCTACCTGCGCACGGCGCGTCCTGCCTTGATGCAGGACCCGACGCGGCCCGCACTGTTTCCCGGCCGGGGTGACCGTGCCATGACTCGCCAGACCTTTTGGCACCGTATCAAGGCCCACGCCATCACGGCCGGCATCTCGAGGCCACTGTCGCCGCATACGCTGCGTCATGCGTTTGCCACCCACTTATTGAATCATGGTGCCAATTTACGTGTCGTACAGCTGCTGCTGGGTCATAGCGATCTATCGACCACGCAAATTTATACGCACGTCGCCCAGGCGCGCCTGGAGCAACTGCATGCCGACCACCATCCAAGAGGTTGAGAAAACAATGCGTCAACGTATGCCTGAATGTGTAGCGTCCCGTGCCCCCTGGTGGGTGTTGGCAATCAGCCTGCTGCCCGCGCTGGCCCTGGCGGACGCCACGGCCGACCGCCTGGCCGAAAGCCTGAGCGTCAATGGCCAGCCGATGCCGGTAGAGCAGGTCAGCGTCACGCCGATGGAGGGCATCTACCATGTGCGCCTGGAGAGCGGTGAGTCGTTCTACTCCAATGCCGATGGCAGCCACTTTCTGGTGGGGGATCTGTTTGAAAACGCCGATAATGGGCTGGTCAACCTGACCGAGCAGTCGCGCAATCAGCAGCGGGCCGAGGCGCTGGCCGCGGTCCCCGAAGACGAGCGTGTCATTTTTCGCGGCGTCGGTGAGCCCAAGGCAACGGTCATCGTGTTTACCGACCCTACCTGCCCTTACTGTGAGCGTCTTCACGAGACGATTCCAGAGCTCAACGAGCGCGGGATTGCGGTACACTATCTGGCCTTCCCGCGCGCGGGCATGAGCAGCGCCGCTGCGGAAACGCTTCAGCAGGTATGGTGCTCCGACAATCGCAGCGAAGCGATGAATCAGGCCAAGGAGCGGCTGGCCATTGGCGCCAGTGCGCGGTGTGACAATCCGGTGGCCGAGCAGTATGCGCTGGGCCAGGCGCTTGGGGTTCAAGGTACCCCTGCCATCGTGCTGCCCAGCGGCCAGATGGTGCCGGGTTTTGTGCCTGCCGAGCGGCTGGTGGCCATGTTAGGCTTGGAAGATGAATAACGTCACCCGAGTGACGAACATAGCGCTGAGACACTGAATCACGAGGCGGTGCCCAAGGGCGCCCAACACGAAAGGGGAAGTATTTTGAAACCGGTAAGAGTAGGCATTTGTGGGCTAGGTACGGTCGGTGGTGGCACGTTCAACGTGCTGACGCGTAATGCGGACGATATCAGTCGCCGCGCGGGCCGTCCCATCGTCATCGAACAGGTCGCTCACCGCAGTATTCATGCTGACTGCGATATTACCGGCATCAACGCCACCACCGACGTGTTCGCAGTGGCCAACAACCCCAACGTGGACGTGCTCGTCGAGCTGATCGGTGGCTACGACATCGCCCGTGAGCTGGTGCTGACGGCCATTGCCAATGGCAAGCACGTGGTGACGGCCAACAAGGCGCTGATCGCGGTGCACGGCAACGAGATCTTCCGTGCGGCCCACGAAAAGGGCGTGATCGTGGCGTTCGAGGCGGCGGTAGCTGGCGGCATTCCCGTCATCAAGTCCCTGCGTGAGGGGCTGGGTGCCAACCGTATCGAGTGGGTGGCCGGTATCATCAACGGCACCGGCAACTTCATCCTGACCCACATGCGGGACGAGGGCCGTGCCTTTGAAGACGTGCTGGCCGAAGCCCAGGCGCTGGGCTACGCGGAAGCCGACCCCACCTTCGACGTGGAAGGCATCGATGCGGCGCACAAGCTGACCATTCTGGCCTCCATCGCCTACGGCGTGCCGCTGCAGTTTGAAAAAGCCTTTACCGAAGGCATCTCGCGGATCACCGCCGAAGACGTGGAGCAAGCCGACAACCTCGGTTATGTGATCAAGCACCTGGGCATCTCCAAGCGTACCGATCAAGGGCTGGAGCTGCGGGTGCATCCCACGCTGATTCCAAAAGAGCGTTTGCTGGCCAATGTCCACGGGGTGAAAAACGCCATCGCGGTCATGGGCGATGCCGTCGGCCCGACGCTCTATTACGGCGCCGGTGCCGGGGCCGAGCCAACGGCTTCGGCCGTGGTGGCCGACCTGCTGGACGTGGCGCGTGATATCGCCACCGACCACCACTATCGAGTGCCTTACCTGGCGTTCAGCGGCATCGACGAAGACGTCAGCCAGCTGCCGATCATGCCCATGGAAGAGATCACCACGGCCTACTACCTGCGCTTGCTGGCAGTGGACCGTCCTGGTGTGCTGGCGCGTGTGGCGACGATTCTCGCCGAGCAGGGCATCTCCATCGAAGCGCTGATCCAGAAAGAGGCCACCGAAGGCGAGCTGGTGCCGATCATTCTGCTGACCCATCGCACCAAAGAGCGCCAGATGAACGCAGCGATCCGCGAAATCGAGGCCATGGCCGATATCGCAGGCCCCGTCACCCGCATTCGTGTGGAAGCTCTGGACGAAGGAGAGTGAGCATGCGCTACGTCAGTACTCGCGGTCAGGCCCCCGCGCTTTCGTTCGAGGAAGTCGTGCTCACCGGCATGGCCAGCGACGGCGGCCTCTACGTGCCGGAAAGCGTCCCGACCTTCAGCCGTGAAGAGCTGGCCAGCATGGCCGGGCTCTCCTATGCCGAGATCGCCTTCCGGGTCATGAAGCCCTTCGTCAACGGCGAGATCGACGACGAGACGTTCCACGGCCTGGTCACCGATGCCTACGCCACGTTCAATCACGACGCGGTGCTGCCGCTGAAGCAGCTCGACGCCAACCACTTCCTGCTGGAGCAGTTCCACGGCCCCACGCTGGCGTTCAAGGACGTGGCACTGCAACTGCTGGGGCGGCTGTTGGATCACTTCCTGAAAAAGCGTGACGAGCGTGCGGTGATCATGGGCGCCACGTCCGGGGATACCGGCTCGGCGGCCATCGAAGGCTGCCGCCATTGCGACAACCTGGATATCTTCATTCTGCACCCCCACAACCGCGTGTCGGAAGTGCAGCGTCGTCAGATGACCACGGTACTGGCAGACAACGTGTTCAACGTGGCCATCGAGGGCAACTTCGACGATGCCCAGGCCATGGTCAAGGCCAGCTTTGCCAACCAGGGCTTCCTGAACGGCACCCGGCTGGTGGCGGTGAATTCGATCAACTGGGCGCGCATCATGGCCCAGATCGTCTACTACGTGGCCGCCGGGGTCGCACTGGGCGCACCGCAGCGGGAAGTGAGCTTCTGTGTGCCATCGGCCAACTTCGGCAACGTCTTTGCGGGCTACATGGCCTACAAGATGGGGCTGCCAGTGAAGCAGTTCATCATTGCCACCAATGCCAACGACATTCTGCATCGTACCCTGGCGGCCAACGACTTCTCCAAAAAGGAGCTGGCTGCCACGCTAGCGCCCTCCATGGATATCGTCGTGTCGTCCAACTTCGAACGTCTGCTGTTCGATGCCTACGAGCGTGATGGCGACGCCGTGGCCGCCCTGCTGGAGCGCTTCCAGCAGGAGCCCACGGCGCTGGCCGATGCGCCGCTGGCCAAGCTGCGGGAAAAATTCGCCAGCTACAGCGTGGATGACGCCACGATTCTGGAAGTCATTCGCGAAGCCCATCGCCGCACGGGTGAGATTCTCGACCCCCATACCGCCACCGGTTATCGCGCGGCGGAGCGGGCGCGTCAGGATACCACCACGCCAATGATCACCCTGGCCACGGCCCACCCGGCGAAATTTGCCGAAGCCGTGGTCAAGGCGGGCTTCCAGGGCGTGCCGCTACCCACGCACATGAACGACCTGCTGGAGCGTGAAGAGCGCTACACCGTGCTGCCGGCAGAGCTGGGTGCGGTGCAGCAGTTCGTTGCCGACAACCGTCGCTGAGGTGGCATGACGACAGTGTCACCCCTCTCAGCCAGTCACCCTCGCCTCGAGCCTCGTCCTCTGGACGAGGCTGTTTACATGCGCGCCCAGGCGCAAGGGCTAAGCGAGCTGCAGGCGCGCCTGTTGGCGTCGCGGCTGCCCGGCTATACCGGCGAACTGACGCCGCTGGTGTCGCCCAGCCTGCGCTATCTGGTGCACCCTGAAAAGCTGGCCGATGGTCGGCGCGCCGCGGAGCGTATCGCCCAGGCCGTCGCCGAAGGCGAGTCCATCGGCATCCTGACCGATTACGATGTCGATGGCATCACCTCTCACGTGGTCATTCGGCGTACGCTGGTCGAGCTGTTTGGCGTGCCCGAGCACAAGCTACACAGCTTAATTGGTCACCGCATTCACGACGGCTACGGCATCAGCCTGCCGCTGGTGGAGCGAACGCTCGGCTTGAAGCCGCTGCCCACGCTGGTGATCACCGCCGACTGTGGCAGCTCCGACGAGCCGCGGATCGCGCGCTTGAAAGCGGCGGGGATCGACGTGGTGGTCAGCGACCACCATGCGCTGCCCTTGGAAGGCCCGCCGCCCTCGGCTTACGCCTGCGTCAACCCCACCCGCAGCGACTGTCGCTATCCGGATAAAACCATCGCAGGCTGCATGGTGGCGTGGCTACTGATGTCACTGGCCCGTAGCGTGCTGGTGGAGTGGGGCGCGCTGCCGGATGCCACCCCCAAGCTCTCGCCCTGGCTCTCCTACGTGGCCCTGGGCACGGTGGCCGACTGCGTCTCGTTGGGGGGCAGCCCTGCCAACCGAGCGGTGGTCAGCCATGGGTTGACCCTGATCAACCGTATGGATGCCGCCTGCTGGCGCGCCATGGCCGCGCGGTTAGGGGCCGACAGTGTCCCGTTCAACGCCGAAACCCTGGCGTTTCAGATGGGCCCGCGCATCAATGCCCGCTCGCGGCTGGACGACCCCTATGCGGCGCTGCACTTCATGCTGGCCGAGAGCGACGGCGTCGCCAATCGGCAGTTGGAGGTGCTGGATCAGGATAATCAGTCGCGCAAGGCCATCGAAGCCGACATGACCGAGGAAGCCAAGGCGCTGGCGGTCGCGGCTCTGGAGGCCAATGAGCCCGCTATCGTGGTGGTGCTGGAAGACGGCCACCCCGGCGTGCAAGGGATCGTCGCTTCCCGCCTGGTACAGGCCTATGGCCGTCCGGCGCTGATACTGACGCGGGCCGCTGCACCCAACATGCTGACCGGTTCTGGCCGCTCCATCGACGGCCTGCATCTGCGCGACGCGCTGCAAAGAACCTTCGAGCTGGCACCAGAGGCGCTGCCGCGCTTTGGCGGGCACCGCGGTGCCGCAGGGGTCGGTGTGCCCAGGGAGCAGCTGGTGGCCTTCAAGGCGGCTTTTCTGCAGGCCGTTGGCGAGCAACTGGGCAACATGCCGCTCTACCCTCGCCTATGGACCGATGGCGAGCTGTCAACGGCCCAGCTTAGCCTGGCCACGCTGGAAGAGATCGAGACCCTGGGCCCCTATGGCCGGGAGTTCGAACCTCCGCTGTTCGAAGGACGCTTCATCGTGGAGGCGCTGCGCCCGGTGGGGGCCGAAGGCTCGCATCTGATGATGGAGCTTTCCATGGGAGCGGTGACCAGCAAGGCGATCTGGTTTCGCGCCCTGACGCCGGGCGAGCTGCCTTCGTTTGGGGTGGGCGACACCCTGCACTGTGCCTACAAGCTCAACCGCAACCGCTGGCGCGGTCGCGAGGCACTGCAATTGATGGTGGAGCACGCTAGCCCCGTTTGACGCGCTCCGCTATCCTCGCGTCCTTGGCCGATGCCCCGGCCGCTCCAACAATCCTAAAAAGGACGCATCGATGCGTATGGAAGATCTTCCCAAGGACCCCCACAAGCCCTACGAGGACGTGATGGCGATGCTGCTGGGCACGCTGTTCGTGGCGCTGGGAGTCACCCTGTATACCCACGCGGTGCTGCTGACAGGCAGCACCGCCGGGATGGCGCTGCTGCTGAATTACCTGAGCGGATGGGGGTTCGGTGTGTGGTTCTTTGCCATCAACCTGCCGTTTTACTATCTGGCCATCAAGCGCATGGGCTGGAGCTTTACGCTACGTACCTTTGCCGCCATTGGCCTGGTCTCGCTATTTTCCGAGTTGACCCAGCGCTGGGTCAGTTTTGAAAGCGTCCCTTCGCTGTACGCCGCCGTGATGGGCGGCGCGCTGATGGGCATTGGCATGCTGATGCTGTTTCGCCACCGTACCAGCCTCGGCGGCATCAACATTCTAGCGCTCTACCTGCAGGATAAGCATGGCCTGCGGGCAGGCTTTGTGCAGCTGGGAATCGACGCCGTCATTCTGCTCATCGCCCTGACCCAGCTTCCGCTGGATCGAGTAGGCTACTCGGTGTTGGGGGCGCTGATGCTCAACTTGATTATCGCCCTGAACCACAAGCCAGGGCGTTATATCGGGGTTAGCTAAGCGGTTGCTAGTTAAGCCAAAACCACCAGACGATCAAGCCAATGACGGCGATACCCGCAAGATTGATCAGTAAACTCATACGGCCTCCTGCTGGGTGGGCTTCCATAACCGCAGGCGGTTGGCGTTGCTGACCACGGTGATGGAGGAGAGCGACATGGCCGCGCCCGCAATAATGGGTGACAGCAGCATGCCGGTCATGGGGTAGAGCACGCCAGCGGCAATCGGGATGCACAGCACGTTATAGCCAAACGCGCCGATCAGGTTCTGCTTGATGTTAGAGAGCGTGGCACGGCTCAGTTCAATCGCCGTGGCCACGCCGTGTAGTGAACCGCGCATCAGCGTAATACCGGCGCTCTCCATGGCGATATCGGTACCCTGGCCAATGGCAAAACCCACGTTGGCTCGGGCCAGCGCGGGGGCGTCGTTAATACCGTCGCCCACCATGCCGACCACTTCGCCCGCCGCTTGGCGGCGCTCAATTTCTGCGTGCTTGTCGTCAGGCGTCATACCTGCCTTGAACTCGCTAATGCCGACCTCGCGGGCCACCGCAGCAGCGGTATGCTCGTTATCGCCCGTCAACATCACCACGGTTAACCCATCATCCTGCAAGCGCTTCACGGCGGCGGCGGCATCTTTGCGCAGCGGGTCGCTAACGCCGAAGAGGGCGGCCAGCTTGCCATTCACCGCTAAATAAACCAGCGAGCGCGCCTTGGCTTCCAACTGGCGAATGCTCTCGTCTGCTGGGGAAAGATCAACGCCAGCCTCATCCAGTAGCCGCGCATTGCCTAGCAGCAGCGTGTCATTAGCTTGGCTGGTGCCTTTAACACCGCCGCCGGTCACGCTATCAAAGCTAGCCAGCGTATCGGGTCGGGCGCCTTGCTCTTCGGCGTAGGCCGTCAGCGCTTTGGCAAGGGGGTGCTCGGAGCGGCTCTCTAAGGCGGCCACCCAGGCCAGTACTTGGGTGCTATCATCGTGCAGCACCGTTGCCTCGGTGACGCGCGGTTTGCCTTCGGTCAGCGTTCCCGTTTTATCGACGACCAGTGTGTTCAGGCGGCTAGCGGTTTGCAGCGCTTCGCCGCTGCGCACCAGCACGCCATGCTCGGCGGCTTTGCCCACGCCAATCATGGTAGAGATCGGGGTGGCCAAGCCCAGCGCGCAGGGGCAGGCGATAATTAGCACCGTAGTAGCAGTAACCAGCATATGAATAGCCACCGGAGCGGGTCCGAGGTTGTACCAGGCAAGGGCCGTTAGCACCGCAATAATCATCACGGCGGGTACAAATATGCCTGAGATCGTATCGGCCAGCTCGCCAATCGGTGGGCGGGAGTTTTGTGCGCTGGCCACCTGCTCGGTAATGCGCCCCAAACGGGTATCGCGGCCGATGCGCGTGGCGCGGTACACCAAGCTACCGTTACCGTTCACCGTGCCCGCGCTTACGTCATCGTCCGCTGTTTTATGCACGGGCACCGGTTCGCCGGTAAGCATGGATTCATCGATATAGCTCTGGCCGTCGAGCACTACGCCATCCACCGGCAGCCGCTCACCGGGGCGCACGCGAATATGGTCATCCAGCGCTACATCGTCCACCGCGATTTCTTGTTCAACGCCGTCGCGTATCACCCGGGCGGTTTTCTCCTGCAGGTCGAGCAGCCGTTTCAAGGCGTTGCTGGTGCGACCGCGGGCTTTGAGCTCCAGTGCATTGCCCAACAAAATCAGGCCGATCACCATGGCAGAGGCTTCAAAATAGATGCCGTGAGCCACCTCAGGCAACCAGGGGGCAAAGAGCACCACCATCATGGAGTAGAGCCAGGCGGTGCCGGTACCCATGGCCACCAGGGTGTCCATGTTGGCTTGATGATGCTTGAGGTTCTTCCATGCATTCACAAAGAAGTGGCGGCCAGGAAAGACCAGAATGGCCAGGGTGAGCAGGCCAATCACCAGCCAGAACAAGCGCCCCATCCCCACCGGGTGTGGGTGATAGAAAAACATACTGAGCATGAGCGGTAGCGCCAAGGCGAGCGAGTAGGCACTACCCTTCAGGCGGATTTTATAGAGCCGCGCTTCTTGTTCTGCACGCGTCTCTTCGGCGGCGCGCATATCGACAATCGGTTCGGCGCGGTAGCCTGCGGCATCGACGGCGGCCAGCAGCGTTGCTACATCGACGTGGCCAAACACCTGGGCGGTATGGGTCGCGAAATTGACGCTGGCCGTATCCACGCCTTGTGCGCGTTCCAAGGCTTTCTGGACACTTTTGACACAGCTGGCGCAGGTCATGCCGGTGATGGCCAGGCGTATTCGCTGGCTGCCCTGGTGGGAGCGTGGCGTGTCAGCCGTGTGGGCCGCTGCCGTCGAGTCGTTACCTTCGGCCTCGGTTTTGGTGTCGTCAACAGCTGGCGGGGCCAGCTCGCTGGGAGGGTAGCCTGCCTTTGCCAGGGCGTCATCCAGAGCCGTCATGCTCAGGGTGGTGGTGACCTCCAGGCGTTTGTCGGCTGGGAAGCCGGTCACCTCGGCAGTGGCGTCCTCGGCGAGAATTGTTTCCCGCATGCGCTTGACGCAGCCCTGGCAGTTCATGCCGGGCACGGTGCGGGTCAGCGTTGTGGGCGGTGCGGGCGGTGCGGGGCGTTGGGGCATGCTGCCTCCTCGGGAAAACTTTCGATCAAGCGGCACAGGCTGTGGCCATCGGGGGTGCCGTCGGGCATGGCCTGCCAGCTCTCCAGCGCCTGCTCCATGCGGTGCGCCAGCGCTTCCAGCTCGGCAATGCGCGCCCTGATTTGCGGCAGGCGATGGGCCAGCAGGTCGCGTACCAGCGGGCAGGGCGAGTCGCCCTGGTCGGCATGGGCCAGAATGTCGCGTATTTCGGCCACGCTAAAACCCAGTTTGCGGGCGCGCTGAATGAAGTGCAGGCGCTCCAGGTCCCCAGCGGTGTAGAGCTGATAGCCGTTGTCTGGATGCCTGCTCGGCGTCAAGAGGCCTTCACGGGTGTAGTGACGCACCGTTTCCGCCGTGACGCCACCGCGTTTGGCCAGTTCACCGACTTTGATGGCGCTCACGAAGCCTCCTTTTTGACATCGCTTTCGAAAAAGATAGTGTAAAACCCTTGGGTAACCCATAGGTCAAGGGCCGCCCTCATCTCCATCGAAATGACTAAAACACTGATTTCAAACGACCGTCCGACGGATCATCGGGAGAGAGGCCCACTATGTATAATAACTTTAAAAAGCTCACCCTGACCGCTGCAGTAGCAGCGGTAGCATTTGCCAGCCAAGCTAACGCAGGCGGGTACCAAATCAACGAACAGAGCGTTAGCGGCCAGGGGTATGGTCACGCAGGCCGTAGCTCAAACGTCAACGACGCCACCATCGTGTTTGGTAACCCTGCGGGTATGTCGTTCCTGGATCGCGCTCAGGTGACGGCGGGCGGCACTTATCTGAACGTGAATACAGACATTCGTAACGTGGAAGCCAGCCGCACGCTTGATGCGGGCGTGGCGATGGGTGGCGCACCTGCCGGGGTGCAGGTGCCGATTGGTGGCGTACCCGGTACCAACGATGGCGACATGGTGCCAGGCACTCTCATACCCTTTGCTTTCTATGCTCAGCCGGTCAATGACCGCTTGGCCTTTGGCTTTGGCGTGTATGCTCCCTTTGGTGCTAAAACCGACTACGAAGATAGTTTCCAGGGCCGTTACTTTGGCGACTACACCGAAATCCGCGTGGTCAGTGCACAACCCACGGTTTCCTACCGCTTCAACGACCAGTGGTCGGTAGGTGCCGGTGTGACCTATAACCGCGTCGACGGTGAGCTGCGTCGTCAGCTGCCCACGGGGCCTGGGTTCGACCCGGCCACGGATGTCGATTCTCGCGTGGAAGGGGATGACGATGCCTGGGGTTACAACCTGGGGGTGATCTATCAGCCTGTTCCTGAAACCACGTTCGGCCTGACCTATCGCTCCAAGGTGGACTACACCCTGGATGGCACCTTCGTGGCGCGTGACCCTGCGGGCAACGTGGTGCGGGCGGATGATAATGCAACGCTGGATTTGACCACGCCTGAAACCATCAGCTTCTCGTTGACGCAACAGATGAGTGATCGGCTGAAGCTGATGTTTGGCACTTCGTGGGTACGCTGGAGTCGCTTCGATCAGATTCTGGTCCAGGGCAGCCAGGGCGATACCATTACCCAGGAGCAGCAGGATTACTCCAACGCCTGGGCGTTCGCGACCGGTGGCGAGTACCAGTTGACACCGCAGCTTGCCCTGCGTGCAGGCGTCACGCTCGACTTCACGCCCACCAGCGATGAGTTCCGCAGCGTACGTATTCCGTCAGATGACCGGCGCATTTTCTCGATTGGCGCAGGCTGGAGCCCCACGCCAGACCTGACGCTTGATTTCGCCTACTCCTACCTGACCGAGCGTGGCACCTTCGTCGAGCAAGAACGGCGCGACCTGCTGGCCAGCGCACAAACCGGCGGCCAGCCCATTGGCGGGGTGAACTACTCGGCTGACTACAAGAACGAAGCCCATGGCTTCGGTGCTCAGCTGACCTATCGGTTCTGATGTGACGGCTCGCGCTTACTGATCGACTGACCCGGCTTCGGCCGGGTTTTTTGCTTTCTCAGGGTGGGTGCGATTGGCAGCGGGTTTGGTTACAATGCCTGCCAGAATGTCGCCGTTGGGGTGGCGGGCACCGTCTCAGGTGGCCAGGCCGTCCCAACGGCGACTGTCTCTTTTGCGGCGCGAGGCGACCCCGCGTCAGCGAGCTTTATTTACCGACCAAGATTAGGGCCATCCATGCTGGAAACCAACCCGATTCACAACCAGATCAAGGACCTGTCTGAGCGGACAGACGTTCTTAGGGGGTATCTTTGACTATGCCGAGCGTAAAGATCGGCTAGAAGAAGTTTCCCGCGAGCTCGAAGACCCCAACGTCTGGAACGACCCGGAATACGCCCAGAAACTGGGCAAGGAACGGGCCTCCCTGGAAGCCATCGTGGCCACCATCGACGAGCTGGAGCAGGGCCTGGCGGATAGCCGCGACCTGTTGGAGCTGGCCGAGATGGAAGAAGACGAGGCCACGGTCGAGGAAGTCCGCAAGGAGCTGTCCGGGCTGCAAGATGCGTTGGAAAAACTCGAGTTTCGCCGCATGTTCTCGGGAGAAATGGACGAGAACAACGCTTATCTGGATATTCAGTCAGGATCGGGCGGCACCGAAGCTCAGGATTGGGCCAACATTCTGCTGCGCATGTACCTGCGCTGGGCCGAAAGCCACGGCTTCAAGACCGAGATCATCGAAATCTCTGCCGGGGAAGTCGCGGGTATCAAGTCGGCGTCGCTGCATATTCAGGGTGACCATGCCTTTGGCTGGCTGCGTACCGAAACCGGCGTCCATCGTCTGGTGCGCAAGAGCCCCTTCGACTCGGGTGGTCGTCGCCACACCTCGTTTGCCTCCGTCTTTCTGTCGCCAGAAATCGACGACAGCTTCGAGGTCGAGATCAACCCGTCGGACCTGCGCGTGGACACTTACCGCTCCAGTGGTGCGGGTGGCCAGCACGTCAACACCACCGACTCGGCGGTGCGGATCACCCACGAGCCCACCGGCATCGTGGTGGCCTGTCAAAACCAGCGTAGCCAGCATGCCAACCGCGACTTCGCCATGAAGCAGTTGAAAGCGAAGCTGTGGGAATTCGAAATGCAAAAGCGCAACGCTGCCAAGCAGGAAGCGGAAGACTCCAAGGCCGATATCGGCTGGGGTAGCCAGATTCGCTCTTACGTACTGGACGATCAGCGCATCAAGGATTTGCGCACCGGCGTTCAATCCAGCAACTGTGACAAGGTACTCGACGGCGATCTGGACCAGTTCATCATCGCCAGCCTGAAGCAGGGTCTGTAATCTTTTTAGCGTGTGAATTTGAATAGGGTGCCCGATGACCAACCAAGACGCGTCTTCTTTCGACAATGAAAATCACCTGATCGCCGAGCGCCGTGCCAAGCTCGCCGCCCGCCGTGAGCGGGCGGCAGAGCAGGGCAAGAGTGCCTTTCCAAACGACTTTCGCCGCGACAGCCTGACCGTAGAGCTACAGCAACTGCTGGGTGACAAGGACAAGGCCGAGCTGGAAGCGCTTGACCATCAGGCGTCGGTAGCGGGTCGTGTCATGCGCCAGCGTGGCCCCTTCATCGTGATTCAGGATGTGGCTGGCCAGATTCAGCTCTACGTGGACAAGAAAGGGCTGCCGGAAGACGTGCTGGAGGACATCAAGGGCTGGGACATCGGCGATATCGTCGCGGCCCGCGGCCCGGTGCACAAATCCGGCAAGGGCGACCTCTACGTCATGATGGTGGAAGCGCAGCTGCTCACCAAGAGCCTGCGCCCCCTGCCGGACAAGTTCCATGGCCTGACCGACCAGGAAGCGCGCTATCGTCAGCGTTATGTAGACCTGATCATGAACCCGCAGTCGCGCAAGGTATTCGAAACCCGTGCGGCGGTGATCAGCTCCATGCGGCGCTTCTTCGAAGCGCGCGGCTTCATGGAAGTGGAAACGCCCATGCTGCAGCCGATCCCCGGTGGAGCCGCGGCGCGCCCTTTCATTACTCACCACAATGCGCTGGACATCGACATGTACCTGCGCATCGCGCCCGAGCTGTACCTCAAGCGTCTGGTGGTCGGCGGTTTCGAGAAGGTCTTCGAGATCAACCGTAACTTCCGCAACGAAGGGCTCTCCACGCGCCACAACCCCGAGTTCACCATGGTGGAGTTCTACTGGGCCTACGCGGATTACCGCGACCTGCTGGACATGACCGAAGCCATGCTGCGCACGGCGGCTCAGGAAGTGCTGGGCACCACCACGCTTACCTACCAGGGGGCCAGCTACGACTTCGGCCAGCCCTTCAAGCGCCTGACCCTGCGCCAGGCGATTCTGGATCACGGCGACGGCATTACCGAGGCCGACCTGGCGACGCTGGACGCTGCTCGCGCGGCTGCCGAGAAGCTGGGTATCAAGGTGAAAGAGAGCTGGGGCCTGGGTAAGCTGCAGACCGAGATCTTCGAGGAAGTGGCCGAGCACAAGCTCGACCAGCCCACGTTCATTACCGAATACCCCGCCGAGGTGAGCCCCTTGGCGCGTCGCAACGACGCCGACCCGTTCGTCACCGACCGCTTCGAGTTCTTTGTCGGTGGGCGTGAAATCGCCAATGGTTTCTCGGAGCTGAACGACGCCGAAGACCAGGCGGAGCGTTTCCGTGAGCAGGCAGCCGAAAAAGACGCCGGGGACCTGGAAGCCATGTACTACGATGCCGACTACGTTCGTGCTCTGGAGTACGGCATGCCGCCCACGGCAGGCGAAGGCATCGGGATCGACCGGCTGGTGATGCTGTTTACCGACAGTCCCTCCATTCGAGACGTGTTGTTGTTCCCGGCGATGCGCCCCGAGGTTGATTAACGTTAAACGTCGCACGGGCGGACGAAAAGTTGGTAAGGGCGCGTTTTAGCGCCCATAATGGTCAACGTTTCGACGGCGAGGAGAATCCCATGAAACTGCTAAATCGCTCTGCCTTGAGCGTCAGGCCGACCCAGACCTTCGTGGACTGGATCAATGCGCTCGAACCCACCATGGGAGACGACGACCTGACCCTGGCCGACGTCGAGCGTGAAAGCACGGTGTATCTGATTCCCGAAATGGATACCCCGGAGGCGCTGGAGACGTTTGTCCGCGACCGGCACGTGGAGATTCTGGAAACCGAGCTGCGCGCCTGGGAAGAGGATGAGCGCCAGTGGCCCGAAAAGCTCGACTGGGCGCTGTTCGAGGATTTCCTGCGCGTCGAGCACAGCTATCTGGCCATCGACCTGGATGACGAGACGGCCCTCGAGATCTCTGACGTTGACGATGCCCTGCTGCTCGACAACGAACAAGATTAGCGTGCTATTATTTTTAGCAAAATTCCGCGTAAACCCTCGCCCAA
>NZ_LFGS01000011.1:122327-124572 GCF_002078135.1 Halomonas sp. BC1
GACCTGTGCGGGCTGCGGCCACAAGGTCGAACAAATGCCGCTAACGGTTCGCACTTGGGATTGTCCTCACTGCGGCACCCAGGGCATCGACCGCGACATCAATGCGGCGCTTAACATCAAGCATCAAGGCATCATCCAGTTGAAGGCCGAAGGACTGTCGGTCTCTGCCCATCGAGGCCTGTGTAAGCCCGGTCACGCACCGGCAGCGGCCTAAGACGTGGGAAGCCTCGCCCGTCAGGGCGGGGAGCAGTCACCGTAAGCGCACTGTGAAGCCGGCTTCGGCCGGTTTCGCCGTTTCAGAGGGGGTTGTTCAGGAAGTGATGACCATGCGACTGTTCGAAACTCGCCCCGGTGACGACGGCCTGCCCGGGCCAGAGCGACGGTTGGCCGTGCTGGCCTTGGTGACCGGTACCTTGATGGCGGTTATGGATACCACCATGATCAACCTGGCGTTACCGACGATTGCCGCCGACCTGGATATCCCGGCGTCTCGGGCCGTCTGGATCACCAACCTGTTTCAAGTGGTATGCGCCGCCTTTTTGCTGGTGTTTGCCGGTATTAGTGAGCTGGTCACACGGCGGCGACTGTATCTGTTCGGCATCGGCCTCTTCATGGCCGCCTCGCTGGGGGCGGCGTTATCCCGCCAGTGGGAGTCATTGCTGGTGTTTCGCGCCTTGCAAGGGCTGGGCGCTGCCGCCACCCTCTCCATAGGGCCATCGCTCTATCGAGCCATCTTCCCGTCGCGGCTGTTGGGCAGCGCGCTCGGCTTGAGTGCGCTGGTGGTGGCCGGGGGCTACGCGGCAGGCCCGACCTTGAGTGGCGTCATCCTGTCGTTCGCCGATTGGCCGTGGCTGTTTGCGCTGAACGTGCCCCTGGGGCTCTGCTCGCTCTGGCTGGCGGGCCGGGCCTTGCCGCGCGACACTCCCCGGCAAGGCGCCTTCGATACCCTGGGGGCGCTCTACTCCATGCTGATGCTGGCCAGCTTCTTCGTGGCCATGGACGCCGTCGGGCACGCTGCGCCCCTGTGGCAAAGCGGGGGCTGGGCACTGCTGGCCGTACTGGCTTGCGGGCTGTTTATCCGCCGCCAGCGGCACGCCCCTTATCCGCTGCTGCCGCTGAGCGTCTTTGCCGAAAAGCGTTTTACCCTGGCCGTGTCGGCTTCTGGACTGGCGTTTATCGGCCAAGGGCTGACCTTCGTGGCGCTGTCGTTTTTCTATCAGGAGCAGATGGGCTTTTCACCGCTGGAAACGGCCTGGCTGTTCACCCCGTGGCCGCTGGCTATCATGCTGGTGGGGCCGCTGGCAGGCAGGTTGGCAGACCGTATCAACCCTAGCTTGCTGTCGAGCACGGGCCTGGTGCTGCTGATCATCGGGCTGGTGGCGCTGGCGCAGGTCGATGAAGGCACGGGCGTGGCGGGAAGCCTGTGGCGCACGGCGCTGTGCGGCATCGGTTTTGGCCTGTTTCAGCCCCCCAACAACCGCGAAATGATGGGCAGCCTGCCGCCGGAGCGTAGCGCCAATGTGTCGGGAGTCATGAGCACCATGCGCACGGTCGGGCAGTCTTTCGGGGTGGCCCTGGTGGGGGCTGCCCTGGCGCTAGGGGCGCCCGTTCAGCTGACCCTTTGGCTGGGAGCGGCCACCACGCTTCTGGCGCTGCTGGCCAGCCTGTCGCGTATTCGCGTGGCGCAGCAGGCGTTATTGGCGCGGCGGGCATCGTCGGCTGGCAAGTAAGGGCGTACAATGGTGACGTTGCGGACAGAAGGAGAACGCCCCATGGCGATACAGACACAGATCGAGCAGAAGTTGGCGGCGCTGACCCCTGAGCTGCTCCAGGTCGAAAACGAAAGCCACATGCACAACGTGCCGGCCAACTCTGAAACGCATTTCAAGGTCACGCTGGTCAGCGATAGCTTCGAAGCCATGATGCCGGTGAAACGCCATCAGCAGATCTATGCGCTGCTGGCCGACGAGCTGTCGGGGCCGGTGCACGCTCTGGCGCTGCACCTCTACACGCCCGCCGAGTGGCAGGCCCGGGGCGGTGCGCGCCCCGATTCGCCCCACTGTCGTGGCGGCGGAAAGTGACACCGGAAGCCGCGCGAAGGCACTATCTGGAGGCCATGGGCATTACCGCCTGGGCCTCCCGCTATCAACTGCCCAACGCGCTCCCCACGCAAGCCTGTGAATGGGAAGACGCCCCTGCCAAGGCGCCACCGCGCGAGCGCCTGCACGCCCTGCTGGACGATGCT
>NZ_LFGS01000011.1:125238-167275 GCF_002078135.1 Halomonas sp. BC1
CCTGCCAGTTCCCATGCCGCCCCCCAGGCGGTGCGCGCGCTGCTGGGCGGCCAACCTGTCGAAGCGCCAGCGCCGCAAGTGCCAGACGATGCCGTATCCGAGACCCCCAAGGCAGTGGCCAAACCGCTGGAGTTCAGCCTGTCCTGCGTCTGTCTCGATGGCCGCTGGCTCAGCCTGTGCGAAGGCGACATGTCACCTCCCGAGCAGCAGCTGTTGGCCAATATGCTGCGTGCGGCAGGACTTTTGAAAGGTGAGCTGCCCACGGTGGTCACTTTCAAATGGCCGCCGATGGCCACTGCATTTACCCCAGAGGACCCGTTGGAAGAAGCCCGGGAGGGGCTGGCTGCCTTCGTCTCCGGCGCGGCCAGCCGTCAGGGCTGGGCGTTGGAAAACGTGCTCTGGTGGGGCGCGAGCGATGCCGTCGAGGCATCGGCCATGGCGCAGGTGATGGCCCTGACCGATGGGCGTAGCCGCAGCTTGTCCTTGCCGGTATGGGAGGCGCCAGGGTTGTCGGCACTGATGCAGCAGGCCGGGGCCAAACGTGCCCTGTGGCCACGGTTGGTGGCATTGGGGCAGCAGTGGAGCCTGCATGATCACTCGGCTTGATGGCCAGCACGCCGAAGGAGTGTGCTCGCTCGAAGCGCAGGCGCGCAGCGGAGCAAGTCGCGCTCAGTTGCTGGCAGCGCTGCAGGACGAACAAGCCTGGGTGGCAGGGTATTGGCAAGAGAGTGTTCTGCTGGGCTATGCGCTGCTGGTCAGGCTGCCCTTCGATGCCGAGTTGCAGGCCATTGGCGTAAGCCCGGAGGCACAGGGGCAAGGGGTAGGGAGGCAGTTGCTGGACGCCTGCGTGGCCGCGGCCACGCAGTGGTCATCCGAGCGGCTATTGCTGGAAGTGCGCGCTGGCAACCAGCGGGCCATAGCGCTTTATCGGCGGGCGGGGTTCGCACAGGATGGGTGCCGTAAAGGCTACTACCCGGCCGCTGAAGGGACGACCGGGCGAGAAGATGCGCTGCTGATGTCGCGGGCGTTGCCTTAAGAGGCGCTGCCCCCTTCGATACCGTCGAACTTGCTCAGGACACCCTGCAGGCGACGCTCCCACTCTTCGCGCTCCTGCTTCAGCTGGCTGTTTTCATTGCGAAGCTCTTCGTTTTCCAACTTCATCATCTCCAACGCCTCGACGGTGTCGGTGACTTTCTGCTCCAACTGATTGAAAAGCTCCAGGCTCATGCCTACCTCCGGTGACGATCGGCAGGCAGCGGCCTGCCGACATGGGAATGAATAACGATGTCGATGCGCCGAGCGTAACGCTGCGGCGAGTCGTCGGCAAGCGCTTTACGCAGGCCCGCGACGATAGAGTCGGGCAACGCTTTCACCCGCTCGGGTTTCTCTATGTAATTGCCAGTTGGCCGGGACTTCCGGGGTCAGCGTGTGCTCGGTTTCGAGATAGATCATGGCATCGTTGGCCAGCCAGCCACCTGCCTCCAGTTGGGCGCAGCAAGGTGCTGCCAGCCCCTGATGGAAGGGGGGGTCGAGAAACACCAGCGCCATGGGGTCGCCGGGCTGGGCGAGAAATGCCTGCGCCTCCTGGGTCACCACGTGCCCCTTGAGGGTGCCCAGAGTGGCCAGATTGTCGCCGATGAGTGACGCCACCGCCGGGGTGCGCTCGACGAAGGTCACGGCAGCCGCTCCCCTGGAGAGCGCTTCGATACCCAGCGCACCGGTGCCTGCGAACAGATCGAGGGCGCGCTGGCCGTAAAGCGCCTGGCCCAGCCAGTTGAACAGGGTTTCACGCACCCGGTCCGGCGTGGGGCGCAGCCCCGGCTGGTCGAGTACCGGCAGCAAACGGCGGCGGTAGTCACCCCCAATGATGCGCAATTTTCCCGGTGGCCGAGTCGGGCCACGGGATGCAGAAGCGCCGCGAGGCGTTGAGCGAGAGGAGCGTTGTCGTTTCATGACGCGGATTGTAGCGGGCAACTTATCCAAAGTCTTGGCCTGCGGTGGTAGGATAATCGCAATGTTCACCTATTCAGTCGGATGACCCTTATGTTCGGTTTTTTCAAACGCAAGAAAAAGCACGACTCCCAGCCGGAGCCGCAGGAAAGTCAGGATCCGTCGCTAGGCGCTGAACCCCCCGTCAGCGAGCGTGACACACCGGCTCCCGCGGCGGAAGAGGCCGCGCCAGAGGCGCCTCGCGAAGACGCGCCCGCCAGCGCCTTGGCGCTGGATGAGCCGCTATCTCCGCCAGCCACCGAGGAAGAGGCGCCGCTACCCCAGGACGAAGAGCCGGTGCACAGTGAGCTTGTGGAACATACGCTGCCAGAGCCAGAGCCAGAGCCAGAGCCAGAGCCAGAGCCAGAGCCAGAGCCAGAGCCAGAGCCAGAGCCAGAGCCAGAGCCAGAGCCAGAGCCAGAGCCAGAGCCAGAGCCAGAGCCAGTCAAGCCCGCGCTGCAAGAGAAGCCGGTGGCCGAGCAGGGCGAGAAGAAGGGCTGGTTTGCACGCATCAAATCGGGGCTGGGCAAGACCCGCGCCAACCTGACCGATGGCTTGGCCGATCTGTTTCTGGGCAAGAAGCATATCGATGACGAGCTGCTGGAAGACCTGGAAACCCAGCTGTTGATGGCCGATGTGGGCATCGAAGCCACCAGCGAGATCATCGAGCGCCTGGAAGCGCGGGTGTCCCGCAAGGAACTGAACAACCCGGAGGCGCTGTATCGCGGCTTGCAGGAAGAGCTGGCCGCGCTGCTGGGGCCGGTCTCCACGCCGCTGGATGTCCAGAGCGCCAATGGCGGGCCCTTCGTCATTCTGGTGGTGGGGGTCAATGGGGTGGGGAAAACCACCACCATCGGCAAGCTCACCCAGCGTTTTCAGCGCGAAGGCAAGAGCGTCATGCTGGCGGCGGGGGATACCTTCCGGGCGGCCGCCGTGGAGCAGTTGAAGGTCTGGGGTGAGCGCAACAGCGTCCCGGTGATTGCTCAGCACACCGGCGCGGACAGCGCATCGGTGATTTACGATGCGGTGGCGGCGGCCAAGGCCCGTGGGGTGGACGTGCTGATTGCCGACACGGCCGGGCGGCTGCATAACAAGAGCCACCTGATGGAAGAGCTCAAGAAGGTGCACCGTGTCATGCAGAAGCTGGATGATACCGCACCCCACGAGGTCATGCTGGTGCTGGATGCGGGCACGGGCCAGAACGCCATCTCCCAGGCCAGCACGTTCAATGAAGCGGTGCCGATCAGTGGCATCACGCTGACCAAGCTGGACGGTACCGCCAAGGGCGGCATCATCTTCGCGCTGGCCAAACAGCTGGAGACGCCCATCCGGTTCATTGGCGTGGGTGAAGGTCTGGACGACCTGCGCCCCTTCGATGCCCATGATTTCGTCAACGCACTGTTTGACCGCCAGGGAGATGATAGCCGCGCATGATTGCCTTCGAGCATGTGGGTAAGCGCTATGGAGGGCGCTTTGATGCGCTGGCGCACCTGAACTTCCGCGTGGCCAGAGGTGAAATGGTCTTTTTGGCCGGCCACTCGGGGGCAGGCAAAAGTTCGCTGCTGCGGCTCATCATGCGTCTTGAGACTCCTAGCCGGGGCCGGGTGGTGGTGGCGGGGCACGATATTGCCCAGCTGCACCCCAGTCAGGTGCCGTTCTACCGCCGCCAGATTGGCGTGGTGTTTCAGGACCACCAACTGCTGTTCGACCGCAGCGTGTTCCACAACGTGTCGCTGCCGCTGGAAATCCAGGGTGTCGAGCCACGAGAAGCCGCCCGGCGGGTGCGTGCCGCCCTCGACAAGGTAGGTCTCTTGCATCGCGAGAAAGCGCTGCCCATCGAACTTTCTGGTGGTGAGCAGCAGCGGGTGGGCATTGCGCGGGCAGTGGTCAACAAGCCTGCCTTGCTGCTGGCGGACGAGCCCACCGGTAACCTCGACCCACAGCTGTCGGCGGATATCATGGGGCTCTTCGAGGATTTCAATCGGATTGGCACGACCATCATGATCGCCAGCCACGACCTGGCATTGATTGCCCGGTTGCGTCACCGCATTCTGCGTTTGCAGGGTGGTCGTCTGGTGGGTGACGAGGGAGCCTTATGAAGCGTTCGACACCTCGCCACCCTGCTACGCCGCGCCAGGGCGGCGCTGCCCCGCGAGCCAAACGCGCTGCGCCCACTCCGCCCTCACCGAGCGAAGCGCCAGCACGCAAGGGGGCGCGTTCGCAGCAGACACGTTTCAGCGGTCGCCTGCGTGCCTGGGGCAGGCACCATCGTGCCATGGCCATCGACAGCCTGTACCGGCTGGTGCGCCAGCCGCTGGGCAACCTGCTGACCATGCTGGCCATTGCGATTGCGCTGGTACTCCCGGCTGCGCTCTGGCTGACGCTGGATAGCGCTCGCCTGCTGAATACCGAGCTGGATGAAAGCGCGACGCTGACGGTCTACCTCGACGTTGCCGTGGACGAAGCGCAGGCGGCGCGTATAGAAGAGGCGGTCGTGGCAGACGAAGGCGTGGCGCAGGCACGCATGATCAGCCCGGAAGAGGGCATGGCCGAATTCCAGCAGTCGCTGGGTATCGATGACACTTTGGCGGGGCTGGATGACAACCCGTTGCCCACCAGCATCGTGATTGCACCGCAAAGCGTCGACCCCGATGCCATGGCGGAGCTGGCCCATCGGCTCGAAACCCTCACTGGCGTAGACGAAGTTCGTGTCGATCTGGCCTGGGTGGAGCGGCTGCGCCATTTGGCCGAGCTGGGGCGCCGGGTGGCGCTGGCGCTGGGCGTTCTGTTCGGCTTTGGCGTCTTGCTGGTGGTGGGCAACACCATACGCCTGGCGGTAGAAAGCCGCCGCCGCGAGATCGAGGTGGTGATGCTCATGGGGGCCACCCATGCCTTTGTCAGGCGGCCATTTCTCTACAGTGGTGCCTGGTACGGCATTGGGGGAGGCGTGATTGCGCTCGGGTTGCTGGGGTTGGGAAATCACTGGCTATCGCTGCCAGTAGCGGCCCTGGCAGCCAGCTATGGCGCCAGCTTCACTTTGCCGCAGCTGGATGTGACGGGCTCTACAATTCTGCTATCTTGCAGTATACTACTGGGGTGGTTAGGAGCATGGCTGGCAGTGACCCGCCACCTTTCCAGTATCCGCCCGCGCTAGGTTCACGGCGCAGGACATCGGGTAGTCACGGTCATGTCATTTCAGGTTAATGGACCAGTGACACGCCTGAAAGAGGTGCTACCGCTGATGAACTGGCCTAGTGAACCTTGACGGTTGGCCGGGGTCTTATCAGTCAATTCCAGATGCGCTGGCCGAGCATAGCCTACGCGTCGACTATAAAAGATTTTAAGGGAGACCGTTTGCACATGAGCACTAGTCTTCTACCGGTGGGACAGCTGTCGCCAGGTAACGACCTGGGCGGCTACATTCAGGCGGTCAACGGCATTGCCGTCTTGAGCGTCGAAGAAGAGCGTGAGCTGGCGTTTCGCCTCTATGACGAAGGCGACCTGGAAGCGGCGCGTCGTCTGGTGTTGTCGCATCTGCGCTTCGTTGTCCACATCGCGCGCAGCTATTCGGGGTACGGCCTGCCCCAGGCCGACCTGATCCAGGAAGGCAACGTTGGCCTGATGAAGGCCGTCAAGCGCTTCGACCCTAACCAGGGCGTGCGCCTCGTATCCTTTGCAGTGCACTGGATCAAGGCAGAAATCCACGAGTTCGTGCTGCGCAACTGGCGTATCGTCAAGATTGCTACCACCAAGGCACAGCGCAAACTATTCTTCAATCTGCGCAGCGCCAAGAAGCGTCTGGCCTGGTTGAACAACGACGAAGTCAACGCTATCGCCAAGGACCTGGACGTCAAGCCGGAAGTCGTGCGTGACATGGAAGGCCGTTTGTCGGCATTCGACGCTGGTTACGACGCAGCGCCCGGCGATGACGACGAGAGCGCTTATCAGGCACCTGCCTACTTCCTCGATGACGCTTCGGCAGACCCGGCGACGCAGCTGGAAGATAGCGACTTCGAAGAGGATTCGACGCGCCGCCTTCAGCTGGCCTTGCAGGCACTGGATGACCGCTCTCGGGATATCCTCCAGCGCCGCTGGCTAACCGATGACAAAGCCACGTTACATGACCTGGCCGATGTTTACGGGGTGAGCGCCGAGCGTATTCGCCAGCTCGAAAAGAACGCCATGAAAAAGCTTCGTCAGAAAATGGGTGATGCTGCCATCGCTGCATGATGTGAGCTTGTTGGGTGGTGCTGCTACTTAGTGCCACCGCCTAACGCTGAAAAGCCCGAGCCCGAGAGGGATCGGGCTTTTTGCCTGATGCAGGTTGGCTTTACGGCAATGCCCGCGACTATTTCTGCGCCTTGTCTATTTTTCGCTCTGCTTTTCCTGCTAGATTCCCCTTTGGGCATACGCCTCTGCCGTGAAAGAGCACCCCGAACGTGACCTGGTCATCGATCTGGCGGCTCAGTCGGCGCAGCCGATCAATCGCTGGATCGAGGAGACCGATGTCTTTGGTCTGGTGAACACTCCCACGCATCATGCGACGCATTGATGCGGGGCTTCAGGCTCTCGCCGCCAGAGCGTTGAGAGCGTGACCGGTGTTCTCGGTTTGCCAAGGGAGCTTCTGCCCGCTGACAACTGCCCGTCCTTGCGGCGGGTCAGCTTGTGTTTCCAGGCCCAATAGCGGGCACCGATGTTGTAGCTGGCGTTGAGGTCGGCGTTGTACTGCTTGCCGTTCGGAAAGATAGCCAGTTCGTGCTGTGCCTTGTCCCGCTTGACGCGACCCGAGCCATCGAAAGCCCAGGAAGACGTGCCCCGGGCATAGACGTAGACAACCCGACCACCCGCCTCGGCCATTTTCTGCTCGATCAGCGTGGTCAGCCGGCGATGTAGCCACTGATGGAAGCGCTGGCGAAGTCCCGACCGTTTCTTGCCGGCTTTGGGGCGCCAGCCCTTCAGGTCTTCCAGCACGATCACATCGGCGCCCTGTGCCAGTGCGAAGTCGACCAGTCGACGGGAGGTCTGCTGGGCAATCTGCTCGTTGATGTGCTGGGCCTTGCGGTACCACATCCGCCCGAACCCTTTCGAGAGCCTGGCGGTCTTGCGCGCCTTGCGGCGAATCAGCGTGGCGCGCTTGTCGCGACGGTCTATGTCCGCGGCGGGGTGGAAGAATCCACGCGCTGCGACAGTGCCGTCCGGTGTCACGATGCTGGCCGTGGCCAGCGTATTGATCCCCACGTCCACGGCGCATACGCGCTGCTGGTCAGGGAGGGATTGAGGCGCCAACGCCACCGGCACCGCCAGGTGGCAGCGTCGATTGAGCACCAGGGTGGGCGACTTCACAGTGCCGAGAAGATGGCGCTGACGTACCGCCTTGATCGCCACGTTATGCCACAGCCACTCCTTGCCATCCCACAGCTTCAGGCTGGCGGTGGTGAAGTCGGCATCGAACTTGACCAACTGCCCGCGATACATCGCCGGATAGCAGCCGGCCACGGGGTTGAAACGCGGTGGCTGGGCATGTTTCCGCTGGCGATCTCCCGACTGCCAGGCCCAATAGCGGGTCAGGTAGCTCGATACCTGGCCCTTGACGAACTCGATGGCGGCTCGGCGCAGGTAGGACGGGAACTTGTAGAAACGCTTCACGAAGTAGTGGTGGCGAGGCGAGGGGTTCTTCTTGGTCGGGTGCATCAGCCGCTCCACGGCAGCGGCAAAGCTAGGGGCCTGCTGCAGCGACGGCCAGTTGGCCAGGACCACCACCGACAACGCACGGCAGAACTGGCGATACTCCGCCAGCGTCAAACGCATCAGGTGTCGCTGCTGCGTCGTGGCTTGTAGTGGCCACTTGTCCGTGCGAATCATGGTTCGAGTCATGGAAAAAGCCTAAGCCATTACCTGATATTTATCCAGTATTTGCCTTGACGTTCGCCAAGGCTCGCCGCTTAACTAGCGCATCACGCTTCGCGTCGATACGTAGGATGCGCGGCTGACTTACTCAATGAGTTAGGCATGCAAGTGGTTGCGCAAGTCCTACGAGCGGCTTGAGAAGCTGAAGTCGCAGCTTGAAACCATTGACAACGGCTAGCAAGCACGCTTGACGCGTGATAGACTACGCCATCCTCTCAGACAAGACCCGTGAACGGGCAGCGAAATGACTGCTCGTTACACTATTTGGCAGAATTGAAAGTGCTGCCAAATCAATCGGTTGTTGTGGAAAGATTCGTACGGAAATGTCGTGCCAAGGCAATTGCCAGCCGACAGACACATAGTTAATCCGTTGCCGTTGATGGGCAACCTTTATTCTCCAAGGAGATACCTGTGGCGAACAGCAAGCAAGCACGCAAGCGCGCCCGCCAGGCCGAGACTCGTCGCGTCCTGAAATCCAGCCAGCGCAGCATGGTCCGCACTTACATCAAGCGCGTGATCAAGGCGATCAACACTGGCGATCATGGCAAGGCCATGGAAGAGTTCAAGGTCATGCAGCCGGTCGTTGACCGCATTGCTGACAAGGACGTGCTTTCCAAGAAGAAAGCAGCGCGCCTGAAAAGCCGCTTGAACAAGCGCATCAAGGCTCTGGCGGCGTAAGCCGGCAGTCGCCCTAAAAAACCGGCTGCGGCCGGTTTTTTTGTGTCCAAACGTTGCCCGTGCTGCTTGAGCCCCCCTTTTCTCAGTATGGAACCAGTGATGAGTGCGAAGACACCGCCGCAAGCCAATATGTCGCCGCCGCGCCGAGGGCTGATGCGCTCTGGACTGGTGGTGAGCGCCATGACCATGATCTCGCGGGTCATGGGGCTGGTGCGGGATGTGGTGGTTGCCACCTTCCTGGGGGCGGGCAACGGGTCCGATGCCTTCTTCGTGGCGTTCAAGATTCCCAATTTCATGCGCCGACTGTTCGCCGAAGGGGCCTTCAATCAGGCCTTTGTGCCGGTGTTGTCGGAGTACTCGACCCAGCGCAGCAAGCAGGAAATTCGTGAGCTGCTCAATGCGGTGGCGGGCAGCCTGACCACCATCCTGGCGCTGATCACGGCGTTTGCCATGCTCGGTGCGCCCTGGCTGGTATGGCTGTTTGCGCCAGGCTTTGGGCGTGACCCCGACAAGCTGGCCATGACCGCCGACATGCTGCGCTTGACCTTCCCCTACCTGCTGCTGATTTCCTTGACGGCCTTTTCCGGCAGTGTTCTGAATACCTGGAACCGCTTTGCCGTTCCTGCGTTTACGCCAGTGTTGCTCAATCTTTCGTTGATCGGGGCGGCGCTGTTTTTAATGCCTCTGATGGAAGAGCCTGCCATGGCGCTGGCCTGGGGGGTGCTGATTGCCGGTGCTGCCCAGCTCGCCTTTCAGGTGCCGTTTTTGCTGCGCCTGGGGCTATTGCCAACGCCATGGCCCAACTTCGCCCATGATGGGGTCAAGCGTATTCTCAAGCTGATGGCTCCGGCGCTGTTTGGCGTATCGGTGTCGCAGATCAACCTGTTGCTGGATACGGTGTTGGCGTCGCTGCTGGTAGCCGGTAGCGTCTCCTGGCTCTACTACTCGGACCGTTTGGTGGAGCTGCCGCTGGGCGTGTTTGGGGTAGCCATTGGTACCATCATCCTGCCCGCGCTTTCCAAGCGCCACGCAGAGCAGTCCAGCGAACATTTCGCTGCCATGCTGGACTGGGCCATTCGCGTGGTGCTGTTGCTGGGCGTGCCTGCGGCGCTGGCGCTGGCGGTGCTGGCCGAGCCTTTCCTGATCACGCTGTTCCACTATGGGGCGATGACCGAGGTGGATATTCAGATGGCAGCCATGAGTCTGCGCGCCTATGCGTTTGGTCTGGTGGCCTTCATGCTGATCAAGGTGCTGGCCCCTGGCTTCTTTGCCCGCCAGGACACCAAAACCCCCGTGAAGGTCGGGATCGTCGCCATGGTCGCCAACATGCTGCTCAATTTGCTGCTGATCTGGCCGCTGGCGCACGCAGGGCTGGCGCTGGCCACGGCGCTGTCGGCGTTCCTGAACGCGGGGTTGCTGGGCTACCTGTTGTATCGTCAGGGCGTGCTGGTGTTTCAGCCTGGCTGGGGGCGGTACGCGGTGCAGCTGGGTGGGGGCAGCCTGCTGATGGGGGCGGCGCTCTATTTTGTGTCACCCCACTGGCAGGTGTGGCTGGAGTTCGACATGTGGCAGCGGATTCGCTGGGTGTCCGGACTGGTGGTGCTTGGCGGTGGACTCTACTTCCTGTGGCTGACGGCGCTGGGGCTGCGCCCACGGCATTTCAGGATGAATAGCTAGGCTGAGGCGGGGCGTTGGTCAAGATGGCCCGATGGCAATCTTGACCTGCACCAGGCCAGCACGTTCGTTATAATCAAACGCTTTCAAGACGGCAGAGGTGCCATGCACGTCATTCGAGGTCTGCACAATCTGACACCCTCTCAGCGTGGCTGCGTGGCGACCATCGGTAATTTTGATGGCGTGCATCGCGGCCATCAGGCGATCCTGCAGCAGTGCCGAGAGCACGCGGCCCGCCTGGGAGTGCCCTTGACCGTGGTGGTCTTCGAGCCGCAGCCACGGGAGTTCTTTGCGGGTGACCAGGCGCCGCCTCGTCTGACGCGGCTGCGGGAAAAAGTGCGCTTGCTGCACGACCACGGTGCGGAACAGGTGCTTTGCCTGCCGTTCAACGACGCCTTGCGCAGCCTGACCGGCCGCCAGTTCATCGACCAGGTGTTGATCCAGGGGTTGAACGTCCGCCATCTGGTGGTAGGGGATGATTTCCGTTTTGGCTGTGATCGCCAGGGCGATTTCGAGCTGCTGGAAGCCGTGGGCAGTCACCATGGGTTTGGCGTCGAAAATACCCACACCTTCACGGTGGCAGGGGAGCGTGTATCGAGCACCCGGGTGCGTACCTTGCTGGCCAGCGGCAATTTCGAGGTGGCGGCGCGCCTGCTGGGCAGGGCCTATTCGCTGCATGGCCGCGTGGTGCGCGATCAGCAGTTGGGGCGCACCATCGGTGTGCCCACGGCCAATTTGCCGCTACTGCCCCAGCCGCTGACGCTGCGCGGCGTGTTTGCCGTGGTGGCCGAGCTGCCGAACGGTGCTCGCCTGCCCGCCGTGGCCAACGTCGGTTTTCGGCCCACCGTGGGGGCCAAACGGCCCACCCTCGAAGTGCATCTGCTGGACTTTTCCGGCGACCTGTATGGTCAGCGGCTGACGGTTTACCCTTGCGCACGGTTGCGCGGGGAAGTGAAGTTCGACGATTTCGACGCGCTGAAGGCGCAGATTCAACACGACCAGGCCAGGGCGCGCCGCTATTTTGCGGCGGCTGAGGCTGGCGTAGCACGTACTCTTCCGCTGGCCTCGGCCCCGCTTGGGCGTGAGACCGCTTCTTCTGATTTCACTTCGGCGGATAACGACGCCGATGCTAACGACGGCTGACCGGAACTATGGATTACAAGCACACGCTAAACCTGCCAGAAACCGACTTTCCCATGCGCGGCATGCTGCCGAAGCAGGAGCCAGGGCGCGTTTCCCAGTGGCAGGACATGAACCTGTACCAGCGCCTGCGCGAAGCCCGTGCGGGGGCACCGCTGTTCGTCCTGCACGATGGCCCTCCCTATGCCAACGGCAGCATCCATATCGGTCACGCCGTCAACAAGATTCTCAAGGACATCATCGTCAAGTCCAAGAACCTGGCGGGCTTCGATGCACCCTACGTGCCGGGTTGGGACTGCCACGGCCTGCCTATCGAGCACAAGGTCGAGACCACCCATGGCAAGCACCTTCCGGCCGATAAAGCCCGTGAGCTGTGCCGTGAGTACGCCGGTGCCCAGATCGAAACCCAGCTGGTGGATTTCGTGCGCCTGGGGATCATCGGTGATTGGGATCACCCCTACCGCTCCATGGATTACGCCAACGAGGCGGGCGAGATCCGCGCCCTGGCCGATATGGTCGAAGCGGGCTACGTCTTCAAAGGGCTTAAACCGGTCAACTGGTGCTTCGACTGTGGCTCGGCGCTGGCCGAGGCGGAAGTCGAGTACGCTGATAAAAAATCTGACGCCATCGACGTGGCCTTCCCCGTGGAAGATGCCGACAAGCTGGCAGCGGCGTTCGGTCTGAGCGAGCTGGCCAAGCCTGCGGCGGTGGTGATCTGGACCACCACGCCCTGGACCATTCCCGCCAACCAGGCGCTGAACGTTCACCCCGACTTCACCTACGCGCTGGTGGATACCGGCGAGCGGTTGCTGCTGCTGGCCGAAGAGCTGGTCGAGAGCTGCCTGGAGCGTTTTGGTTTACAAGGTGAGGTGGTAGCGACGACTCAGGGCAACAACCTGGATCTGATCAATTTCCGCCACCCGTTCTACGACCGCCTCTCGCCGGTTTATCTGGCGGATTACGTGGAGTCTGAAGTCGGCAGCACCGGTATCGTTCACTCCGCCCCTTCTTACGGTATGGATGACTTTGTTACCTGCCGTGAGCACGGCATGAGCTTTGACGACATGCTGAACCCCGTGCAGGGCAACGGCGTTTATGCCGATGACCTGCCGTTCTTTGGCGGCCAGATGATCTGGAAAGCCAACCCGAACATCATCGAGAAGCTGCGTGACGTAAACGCGCTGATGGCACATACGCCGATCACGCACAGCTATATGCACTGCTGGCGCCACAAGACGCCGGTCATCTATCGTGCCACGGCCCAGTGGTTCGTCGGCATGGATATCAAAGGCAAGGATGGCAAGACCCTGCGCGAACGGGCGCTGGCCGGTATCGAAGCCACCGAGTTCACCCCTGCCTGGGGGCAGGCGCGCCTGCACAGCATGATTGCCAACCGCCCGGATTGGTGTATCTCCCGTCAGCGTAACTGGGGCGTGCCGATCCCCTTCTTCCTGCACAGGCAGACCGGTGAGCTGCACCCGAACACCGTGTCGCTGATGGAAGAGGCCGCCAAGCGCGTGGAGCAAGAGGGCATCGAAGCGTGGTTCAAGCTGGAACCCTCCGAGCTGCTGGGCGCGGAAGCCGCCGACTACGAAAAAGTCACCGACACGCTGGACGTGTGGTTCGACTCGGGCACCACCCACCGCCACGTGCTGCGCGGCTCGCACCCCCATGGCCATGAGAGTGGCCCCCGGGCAGACCTTTACCTGGAAGGCTCGGACCAGCACCGGGGCTGGTTCCACTCCTCGCTGCTGACCGGCGCGGCCATTGATGGGCATGCGCCTTACCGGCAGCTGCTGACCCACGGCTTCACCGTCGATGCCCAGGGGCGCAAGATGTCCAAGTCCATCGGTAACGTGGTGGCCCCGCAAAGCGTGATGGACAAGCTGGGGGCGGACATTCTGCGCTTGTGGGTCGCCTCGACGGACTACTCCGGCGAGATGGCCGTCTCCGACGAAATTCTCAAGCGTACGGCCGACGTCTATCGCCGTATTCGCAACACGGCCCGCTTCCTGTTGTCCAACCTGAGCGGTTTTGACCCTGCTCGGGATCAGGTGGCGTTCGGCGATATGCTGGCGCTGGACCAGTGGGTAGTGGACCGTGCGGCTCAGCTGCAGGGCCGTATCGAAAAAGCGTATGAAGAGTACCGCTTCCTGGATGTCTACCAGCAGGTGCACGGTTTCTGCGCCCGGGAGCTGGGTGGTTTCTACCTGGATGTCATCAAGGACCGCCAGTACACCACGCAAACCGACTCGCTGGCCCGTCGCAGTGCGCAAACTGCGCTGTATCACGTGGTGGAAGCGTTGAGCCGCTGGGTGGCCCCGATTCTATCGTTCACCGCCGAAGAGATTTTCGAGCATATCCCCGGCCAGCGTGGCGACAGCGTGCTGCTGGAGACTTATTACACAGGCCTCTCCACGCTGGACGAGGGTGCCGAGATGGGCCGGGCGTTCTGGGAGCAGGTGCTGGAAGTGAAGCACTCGGTGAACAAGTGCCTGGAAGATGCCCGTAACGCCAAAGTGATCAAGGGCAGCCTGGCGGCAGAAGTCACGCTTTACGTGAACGACGAACTGCACACGGCGCTGGCCAAGCTGGGCGACGAGCTGCGCTTTGTGATGCTCACCAGTGAAGTGCATCTGGCACCGCTGGCCGATGCGGCCGGTGCCGAAAGTACCGAGCTTGAGGGGTTGAAGGTAGCCGTCAACGCTAGTGAGCATGCCAAGTGCGAGCGCTGCTGGCACCACCGCGCCGATGTGGGCAGTTTTGCCGCCCATCCGGACCTGTGTGGCCGCTGTGTGAGCAACTTGCCCGAAGGCAGTGGAGAGATTCGTTACTATGCCTAACACCGTGAGCGGCACGGAAGCCTCGACCCACCAGCGTCCGCCCATGCGGCGGCCGCTGCGCTGGCTATGGCTGGCGGTGGCGGTGATCGTGCTGGATTTGCTGACCAAATACGCCGCCAGCCATTTTTTGAGTTATGCACAGCCGGTTGAAGTACTGCCGTTTTTCAACCTGACCCTGCTGCACAATACCGGCGCGGCCTTCAGCTTCCTGGCTGACCATCCGGGCTGGCAGCGCTGGTTTTTTGCCACGGTGGCCATTGGCGCCAGCATAGGGCTGACCGTGTGGCTCTCCAGGGTGCGGGCAGACGAAAAGCTGCTGGCCATCGCGCTGCCGTTGATCATCGGTGGCGCGCTGGGCAACCTGTATGATCGGCTCATTCACGGCTATGTCGTGGACTTTCTCTCATTCCACGTGGCGGGCTGGTACTACCCGGCTTTCAACGTGGCCGATATTGGTATTACGCTGGGTGCCGTGGGGCTTATCTGGGAGTCGTTCATGGGCGATCGACGCCGTAAAAAAATGGCCTGAACGCCCCCGCACCTACCTGTGAGGAACTATGGACTACCTAATTGACGATGGCATGGAAATTACCCTCCACTTCACGTTGAAGCTGGAGGACGGCACGGTGGTGGATTCCACCAAAGAGAAAGCGGCTGCCACGTTTCAATATGGCGATGGCAACTTGCCGCCGGGTTTCGAGCACCCCATCAAGGGCATGGCTGCTGGCCAGAGCGGGTCATTCCAGATTACCCCGGAGCATGCCTTCGGTCAGCATAATCCGCAGAATATCCAGACCTTGAAGCGAGCCGATTTTGGTGACGACGAGCCCGAAGTGGGTATGGTCATGTCGTTTGCCGACAAGGCGGGAACGGAACTGCCGGGCGTGGTCAAAACAGTAGAAGGTGACCGCGTGGAGGTCGATTTCAACCACCCGCTGGCAGGGCGCACGCTGACGTTCGAGGTCGAAGTGCTCAACGTCACGCCGATCACCAAACACTAATTTCCCGAGCGATGCAGGTTGCATCAAGGCGCATTTATGCAGTCATCAGAGTCATCTCAGCCCATTCAGATCAAGCTGGCTAACCCGCGCGGGTTCTGCGCCGGGGTCGACCGTGCGATCGATATCGTCAATCGCGCGCTGGATGTCTTCGGCCCGCCGATTTATGTGCGCCATGAAGTCGTGCACAACCGCTTCGTGGTGGAAACGCTGCGCGAGCGCGGGGCAGTCTTCGTCGAAGAACTCCATGAAGTGCCCGACGATGTGATCGTCATCTTCTCGGCCCACGGCGTTTCCCGAGCGGTTCAGCAGGATGCCGAACAGCGTGGTCTGAAAGTTTTCGATGCCACTTGCCCGCTGGTCACCAAGGTACACATGGAAGTGCTGCGCTACGCCAAACGCGGCCAGGAGTGCATTCTCATCGGGCATGAAGGCCACCCCGAAGTCGAAGGCACCATGGGGCGCTACGACACTTCCCATGGGGGCAAGATCTATCTGGTGGAAGACGAACAGGACGTTGCCAATCTGGTCGTCAACGACCCTGCGGCGCTGGCGTTCGTCACCCAGACCACGCTCTCCATGGACGACACGGCCAAAGTGATCGACGCGCTGCGGGAGAAGTTTCCCGAGATCCAGGGGCCGCGCAAGGACGATATCTGCTACGCCACTCAAAACCGCCAGGATGCCGTGCGCGAGCTGGCAGCGGACAGCGACCTGGTGCTGGTCGTGGGCAGCCCCAACAGCTCGAACTCCAACCGCCTGCGGGAGCTTTCCGAGCGCATGGGGACCCCCGCCTATCTGATCGACAATGCCGAGCAGATTGAGGCTGCCTGGCTCGAAGGCGTCAAGCGCATTGGCGTCACTGCTGGTGCCAGCGCCCCGGAAGTGCTGGTGAAAGGCGTCATCGACCAGTTACAGACGCTAGGCGCAGAAGCCCCCGTGGAGCTGCAGGGGCGTGAGGAGAACATCACCTTCTCCATGCCCAAAGAGCTACGCGAGCGTGTGATCGTTAGTGAATAATCATCAGTGAGACAGCGTTAACACCTGAGCTGTTCATGGAGGTGCAAAGCGTATCGGTTTGGGACATACTCGAAGTATGGTTCAGTTGATACGGGAGCACCGCGCGTGCCAGATCGCTCTATTCCCCCTGTGGGTGGCAAATTTCCCCCTCAGGGGTTTACCCTCATCGAGTTGCTGATCGCCGTCGCGATCATCGGTATCATCGTCGGTATCGCCTACCCCAGCTATAACCGCTATGTCGAGCGTTCCCTGCGCACCGATGCGCATGCGGGCCTGCTTCAGGCCGCCTCCGAGATGGAGCGCTGCTATTCACGTCAATACTCCTACAATGACTGCACCGTCACGGCCACCTCGCCCGATGGTAACTACGCCATTACGGTCGCCAATGGTGGTGACGAAGACGGTGGTTTCCTGCTAACGGCTTCCAGTGAGCGAGACGATGGCTGCGAACAAGACTTGCAGTACAACGCCCGTGGCGAAAGGCTGCCTGCTGCCTGCTGGTAAGCACCGGCAGCAAGGCGGCTTCTCCTTGGTCGAGGCACTCGTGGCGCTGGTGGTGCTGTCACTTGGCCTGATCAGTATTGCTGCCATGCAGCTGAAAGCCTTGCAGGCCGTGCAGCGCGGCTATCAGCAAACGCTGGTGAGCGTAGCGGCGCTGGATGCCCAGGAACGGGTCTGGGCGGCAACGCGTCATGCCGAGGGCTGTCAGGATATCCCGCTTGCCGAGATCGAGCGTGCCTGGCACGCGGCCTGGTTCGCTGCTTCAGGTGGGCCGCTTATCCGCCATGCCAGGGCGGCTGATAGCACCATTACCCGGCAAGATTGCCTGTTCGAGGTGACGGTCGGGCTGGACAGCGCGTTGGACGCAAGCGCCCAGTCGCTTGTTTATCCTTTTCAACTCCCTCTTTAAAGAGTGTGGCGGCGCCTATGGAGAGGCAAAACGGCTTCACCCTGACAGAGATGATGGTGGCCATGGTGGTGGGCGTCACCATTGTGATAGGGGCAGGGCAGCTCTTCTTGAGCACTCTGCACACATTTAGGCAGACAGAAAGTCTCGGGCGCCAGCAGGAGGCGCTGATTTTCTCCGTTGCCCACATTACGGCCACGTTACAGCGCCACGGGGCATACGACGATACGGGAGAGCCGTACTACCGGTTACAGTGCGTCCCGTCAGCCAGTGAGTGTCGCTGCACACTACAGGATATGTCGCGAGCGCAGCCGCTGGTGACCTTCCAGGCTGCAGAGGGTGCCTCCTGTGCACGCGATGAACCCGTCGGCACCGTCGTTGGACAGGCGTCTGACGTGTATCAAGTAGTGTTGCCGTTAGGACCCAGTGGTCAAGCAGTCACTTTTCATGTGGCCCATCGTGAAGCGTTATTCCATCCGGATGAATAGCCTGGGGGGCTCGAGCAGATGAACACTCAGCGAGGCGCTGCGCTGGTCATTGTCATGGTATTGCTGGCCAGTGCACTGGTCACGGCGATGATGGGCATGCAGTCCGCCCTGGTGGACGAGCGGCTCGCGGGCAATTTCCGTGCTTCCCTGCAGGCTCAAATGAACTCAGGGAGTGCGGCGGCACACGCGGTATGGCGATTCGACGAACTATCGTGGGAGGGCGCGCCGCAGATAGAAGTTCCCGCCACGGTGCGCTTCGACGACTACCTTGGCAACCCTCTTGCCTATCGTGTGTCGCAGAATTGCCCCTCCCAGGGCTGTCTGTTCGTGCCGGTGATGTTTCAGGGCGAGCCGTGGGTCATGGCGCTGGGGGCAGTGCTGTCTGAAAATGATGGCGTCGTGGCCCAGAGTGAGCCCGTGTTCGTGCGGCTGGAGCTGCATGAGGATGGGCAGGCAGCCGTTGTTTGGAAATAGGCGTACAATAGCGTATCGTTTTTCACCTTTATTCAGTTGGATCCAGATCATGAGTCAGATAGCCAAAACCCGCGTGCTGACCGGAATTACCACGACGGGGACGCCTCACCTCGGCAATTACGTCGGGGCCATCAAGCCTGCCATCGAGGCAAGCCAGGACCCTAACGTGCAGTCGTTCTACTTCCTGGCCGACTTTCACGCCCTGATCAAGTGTCAGGATCCCAAGCGTGTTCAGGCGTCACGCATGGAGATCGCCGCTACCTGGCTGGCGTTGGGTCTGGATACCGATAACGCCATCTTCTATCGCCAGTCGGATATCAGCGAAATTCCCGAGCTGATGTGGATGCTGTCGTGCGTCTGTGCCAAGGGCCTGATGAACCGAGCCCATGCCTACAAGGCCGCCGTGGCCGAAAACGAAGAGGCTGGCGACCAGGATCCGGACAAGGGCATTACCATGGGGCTGTTTAGCTACCCGGTACTGATGGCCGCCGATATACTGATGTTCAATGCCCATAAAGTGCCGGTCGGGCGCGACCAGATCCAGCATATCGAGATGGCACGTGATATCGCAGGGCGCTTCAACCATCTGTTCAAAGGGCAGTACTTTGCTCAGCCGGAAGCCGAGGTCAACGAAAAGGCAGAGGTGCTGAAAGGCCTGGACGGTCGCAAGATGTCCAAAAGCTACAACAATACCATTCCGCTTTTTGTCAGCGAGAAAAAGCTGCAAAAGCTGGTGCGCAAGATCAAGACCAACTCTCTGGAACCTGGTGAGCCCAAAGACCCCGACACGTGTACGCTGTTCCAGATCTATGCTGCGTTTGCCAGCGATGCCGAAACCGCCACCATGCGTCAACAATATGAGGAAGGTATTGGCTGGGGAGAGGCCAAGGATCAGGTCTTCGAATACCTCAATGCCCATCTCAGCGCGCCGCGTGAACGCTATAATGCCTTGATGGAAGACCCAGCCCATATCGAAGCCATATTGCAGAAAGGCGCTGAGCGTGCCCGTGCCGAGGCATCCATTACCATGGATAAGCTGCGTTCGGTGGTTGGGCTGGGGCGTTTTGTTTAATTATTCACTTTTGGAATATTAACCTTTTAATAAAGAATTTCCGGCGTTTACGCCTCGCCGTTAGGCTTATAACTATTGTCCAACTTAGCCAAGCGCCTTGCTGTTGCAGGCGCTTTTGGCGTTGCTAACAGGTGAATTATGGCGACTACCTCAATGGTGGCTTCGAGCTCGTACCGCGTGCCCCTTCTGGCCGTGGCAGCGATTGTGCTGGGGGCGCTCGTGATTGGCGTCATCTTTGGCGCCAATATCGGGCTGCTGATGATCGTGGGTGGCCTGCTGGGTATGGTGCTCTATCATGCAGCGTTTGGCTTTACGGCGGCCTGGCGGGTGTTCATTACCGAGCGTCGTGGGCGTGGCTTACGGGCGCAAATGATCATGCTGGCGATTGCCGTAGTGTTGTTTTTCCCGGCGCTGGGGGCGGGGTCGCTGTTTGGTACGCCGGTGAGTGGCTTCGTCTCGCCGATCGGCATTTCGGTGCTGTTCGGTGCGTTCATCTTCGGTATCGGCATGCAGCTGGGAGGCGGCTGTGCCTCGGGCACGCTGTTTACCGCTGGCGGTGGTAATGCCCGTATGCTGATTACCCTGGTGTTCTTTATCGTGGGCTCGGTCATTGGCTCCGCGCATTTCACCTGGTGGCAAAGTTTGCCCGCCTTCCAGCCGGTGTCGTTGGTCAATGTGGCTGGTGTGGGGGGCGGCATCGGCATCAGCCTGGTGCTGTTCGCTGCCATTGCCGCCTTTACGGTGATCATGGAGAAGCGCCGTCATGGCCAGCTGGAGCAGGTCCCTACGGTCGATAAGCCCGGCGTGGAGCGCTGGCTCACGGGACCCTGGCCGCTGGTGGCGGGGGCCGTGGCCCTGGCGCTGCTCAACTTTGCCACCCTGGCATTGGCGGGTCGCCCTTGGGGAATTACCTCGGCCTTTGCGCTGTGGGGCGCCAAGGCGTATGAGCTGGTGGGCGGCGATGTGAGCCAGTGGGGTTATTGGCAAGCACCGGGTAACGCGGCCGCGCTGGAAGCCAGCGTATGGAGCGATATCACGACGGTCATGAACGTGGGTATCATGCTGGGAGCACTGGCAGCCGCCCATCTGGCCGGGCGTTTCGCACCGAATTTCCGTATTCCGCTGCGCTCGGTGTTGGCCGCTGTGATTGGTGGCCTACTGCTGGGGTATGGTGCGCGTTTGGCGTTTGGTTGCAATATCGGTGCTTACTTCAGCGGCATTGCGTCGGGTAGCCTGCATGGCTGGGTCTGGATGGCAGCGGCGTTTGCGGGCAACATGATCGGCGTGAAACTGCGGCCGTTTTTCTTTGCCGGGGAAGAGGGGCGTCGCCCCACGGCCAAGAGCTGCTGATCGATAGCGTTTTGGTGTATTCGATGAACACCTCGGCCATGGCCGGGGTGTTTTTTTATGGCCATTCCTGGCGCTGCTTCTACCTTTGTCGCACGACCATGTTACATTACGCACAAACGTCGCCAACGCCCAGCGTTGCTGCATTGCAACAGCAATTGACATAAAAAGAGAGTGCCTATGTCTACGAAGAGTAAACGCCCCCTGTACATTCCTTACGCCGGTCCTTCGCTGCTTGAAATGCCGCTATTGAACAAAGGCAGCGCGTTTACTCAAGAGGAGCGATTGGCGTTCAACCTGATCGGCCTGCTCCCGCAAAAAGTCGAAACCATCGACGACCAGCTCGAACGTGTCTATCGTCAGTACCAGCAGTGCCATAGTGACCTGGAGCGTCATATTCATCTGCGCGCCATTCAGGACGATAACGAAACGCTCTATTTCCGTCTGGTGTCCGAGCATCTGGAAGAGATGCTGCCGATCATCTACACCCCTACTGTGGGTCAGGCGTGCCAGGAGTTTTCCAATATCTATCGTAACCACCGGGGCTTGTTCATCAGCTACCCGGACCGCGAGCATATGGACGACATCCTGCGCAGTGCCACCAAGGACAACGTGAAAGTCATCGTGGTAACCGATGGCGAGCGTATTCTTGGCCTGGGTGACCAGGGCATCGGCGGCATGGGCATTCCTATCGGTAAGCTGGCGCTGTATACCGCCTGTGGCGGCATCAGCCCTGCCTACACGCTGCCGATCATGATCGACGTGGGCACCAATAACCAAGCGCTGCTGGATGACCCCATGTACATGGGATGGCGTCACGAGCGGGTCAGCCAGGAAGAGTACGATGCCTTCATGGCCGAGTTCATTTGCGCCGTGAAGCGTCGCTGGCCGAATGTGCTGCTGCAGTTCGAGGATTTTGCCCAGGCCAACGCCGTGCCGTTGCTGGAGCGCTACCGCAACGAACTGTGCTGCTTCAACGACGACGTGCAGGGAACGGCCTCTGTAGTGGTGGGTACGCTGATGGCTGCCTGCCAGGCGCGGGGCGAAACCATTGCGCAGCAGCGGGTGGTGTTCGTGGGCGGTGGTTCGGCGGGGTGTGGTATCGCCGAGCAGGTAGTGGTCTCCATGGAGGCCGAAGGTTTGACCGAAGCAGAGGCGCGAGCACGCATCTTCATCGTCGACCGGGATGGCTTGATGACCAGCGACCAGACCTGGCAGCGGGATTTCCAGCGTCGTCTGGCCCATGATCCTGCGCTGGTAGCCAACTGGAACGGTCAGGGGCTGGAAGAGACCATCGCCCAGATCAAACCCACCATCCTGATTGGGGTCTGTGGCCAGCGGGGCATCTTTACCGAACAGGTCGTGCGTACCATGCATGCAGGCTGTGAACACCCGGTCATCATGCCGCTCTCCAACCCCACCTCCCAGGCAGAAGCCGTGCCTGAGGACGTGATTCGCTGGACCGACGGCCAGGCCTTGGTAGCCACGGGTAGCCCCTTTGCGCCGGTGGTCTACAACGGGCGGACCTACCCCATTGCCCAGTGCAACAACGCTTATATTTTCCCCGGTATTGGCCTGGGGGTGATTGCCGCCGACGCCCACCGCGTGACCGACGAGATGCTAATGAGCGCCTCGCGTGCTCTGGCCCGTGAAGCACCGCTGGTCAGGGAGGGGCAGGGTGCGCTGCTGCCACCGCTGTCGCGCATTCGTGAAATCAGTAAGTCGATTGCTTTCGAAGTGGCTGCCCAGGCGCAGCAAAACGGCGTGGCGCTGAAAACCAGCGGCTCGGAGCTGCGTGAGCGTATCGAAAAGTCCTGCTGGTCGCCGGAGTATCGCTTCTACCGTCGCCGCGCTTTCTAAGGCGCGGTGCAAAAAAAGCCCCCACCAAGGTGGGGGCGATGCAAGCATTGGAAGTTTTTACCGTTAGGCTGCGCCGATCATTTTGCGCAGCACGTAGTGAAGGATACCACCGTGGCGGTAGTAAGCCAGCTCATTGGCGGTATCAATTCTGCATTTGGCATCAATGGTACGCTCCTGGTCGCCCTGTTTGATGACCACTTTGACCGTGCCGCCTGGGCTCAAGTCGTTTAATCCCGCAATTGAAATCTCTTCGTCACCGGTGAGCCCAAGGCTCGTGCGGCTCTCGCCTTCGGGGAACTGCAGCGGTACGACGCCCATGCCAATCAGGTTGGAGCGGTGGATCCGCTCGTAGGATTCGGCAATCACCGCCCGTACGCCCAGCAGCCGGGTTCCCTTGGCTGCCCAGTCGCGGGAAGAGCCGGTGCCGTACTCCTTGCCTGCCACCACCACCAGCGGCGTGCCTTCTTCCTTGTACTTCATGGCGGCGTCATAGATCGACATCTGCTCACCACTGGGCACATGGCGCGTTTCACCCCCGACCACGCCGTCCAGCATTTCGTTCTTGATCCGCACGTTGGCGAAGGTGCCGCGCATCATGACTTCATGGTTGCCTCGGCGTGAGCCGTAGGAGTTGAAGTCCACGGGTTTGACGCCATGCTCCTGCAGGTAGCGGCCAGCAGGGCTGTCGGGCTTGATGGAGCCTGCTGGGGAAATATGGTCGGTGGTGACGGAGTCACCCAGCATCGCCAGTACTCGAGCACTCTGGACATCTTCGATGGCATCGGGCTCGCGCTGCATGCCTTTGAAGAAGGGTGGGTGCTGAATGTAGGTGGAGGAGGGCCACTCGTAGACGTTGCTTTCCGGCACCTTGATCGACTGCCATGTTTCGTCGCCTTCGAAAACGGCACTGTACTCCTTGCGGAACATCTCGGTGTTGACCTTCTGTACGGCATTGGCGATATCCGCCTGCGAGGGCCAGATGTCTTTCAGGTACACCGGGTTGCCATCGCTGTCTTCCCCAAGCGGGTCGGTGGACAGGTTGCATTGAACGTTGCCTGCCAGTGCATAGGCCACCACCAGCGGCGGTGAAGCCAGCCAGTTGGTTTTGACCAGCGGATGCACGCGGCCTTCGAAGTTGCGGTTACCCGATAGCACGGAGGCGACGGCAAGGTCCCCCTGCTGAATGGCTTTTTCAATGGCGTCGGGCAGTGGGCCGGAGTTGCCGATACAGGTGGTGCAGCCGTAGCCCACGAGGTTGAAGCCCAGCGCATCCAGGTCATCATCCAGTTCGGCAGCGGCCAGGTAGTCGGTGACCACCTTGGAACCAGGCGCCAGGGACGTCTTGACCCAGGGTTTGGTGGTCAGCCCCTTCTGACGCGCGTTACGTGCCAACAGGCCCGCTGCCATCATGACACTGGGGTTGGAGGTATTGGTGCAAGAAGTGATGGCCGCGATGACCACGGCACCGGGGTCCAGGTTGAAATCCTGCTCACCCATCTTGACCGCTTGGCTATCGTTATGCTGAAACGAGCGCTCGAAGCTCCGGTCGATGCCGACGGCGGTCTGGCCGCCTTCCGAGGAAAGCTTGCCCATTTCCGTAGCAGGGTAGGGCTTGCCATCTTCCTCCATGACGCTGGCAAACGCCTTGGGCATGTTCTTGAGAGAGACGCGATCCTGCGGGCGTTTGGGGCCTGCCAGGCTGGCTTCCACGCTGCTCATGTCGAGGCTGAGGGTATCGGTGAAGATGGGCTCGTCACCGGGCTCACGCCAGAGCCCTTGGGCCTTACTGTACGCTTCGACCAGCGCGACCAGCTCATCTTCACGGCCGGTCAGGCGCAGGTAATTGAGGGTTTCATCGTCCACCGGGAAGAAGCCGCAGGTGGCGCCATACTCGGGGGCCATGTTGGCAATGGTGGCGCGGTCGGCCAGCGGCAGGTCTTTCAGGCCATCTCCGTAGAACTCGACGAACTTGCCGACCACGCCCTTCTTGCGCAGCATCTCGGTGACCGTGAGAACCAGGTCGGTGGCCGTAATGCCTTCCTGCAGCTTGCCGGTCAGCTTGAAGCCGATAACCTCGGGAATCAGCATCGATACCGGCTGGCCCAGCATGGCCGCCTCGGCCTCGATGCCGCCTACCCCCCAGCCCAGTACGCCCAGGCCGTTGATCATGGTGGTGTGGGAGTCGGTGCCTACCAGCGTGTCCGGGTAGGCGAAGGTTTTGCCGTCTTCTTGTTTGGTCCAGACGGTGCGGCCCAGGTACTCCAGGTTAACCTGGTGGCAAATGCCGGTGCCGGGCGGCACAACTCTGAAGTTGTCGAATGCTTTCTGGCCCCAGCGCAGGAACTCGTAACGCTCGCCGTTACGCTGCATTTCGATATCCACGTTCTCCTGAAAGGCCGTGGGGGTGCCAAACTTGTCGACCATGACCGAGTGGTCGATGACCAGATCGACCGGAGTGAGCGGGTTGATGCGGGCGGGGTCTTCGCCCAGGGACTCGACCGCTGCGCGCATGGAGGCGAGATCCACGACCCCCGGTACGCCGGTGAAGTCCTGCATCAGAACGCGGGCAGGGCGGTAACCGATTTCGCGGCTGGACCGCCCCTCTTTTTGCCAGTCGACCAGGGCTTGCATGTCGGCCTGTTCGACGCTCTCGTCGTCAGCGAAGCGCAGCTGGTTTTCGAGCAGAATCTTGAGTGTCTTGGGCAGCCGGTCGATGTTGCCCAGCGTTTCGGCTGCTTTGGGCAAGCTGTAGTAGTGATACTCCTGGCTTCCTGCCGTCAGGGTATGAAGCGTGCTGGGTATCTTGCTCATTCCATTCTCCTCTCGATCGCTTATGGGTATCGCAACGGCCACTGTCTGGATAGCGCTAATCAATAGTATGGCCCATATAGAGCACATGGGTGTGGCTGGCTCGCCTTTCAAGCTATCCTGGCCTAATAGCGTAGACCAACCCTTGTAATTACTTGTACTCGACGCCATTTCAGGCAGACTCTTCTGCGAATGTCGGCCCTGCAACGAATGTCGACGACGAACTCTGCTCAATTGTCACAAAGGTGGTGTCATGGAAACGCGTCATGAACGTTTGATCATTCTAGGCTCTGGCCCGGCGGGGTACACGGCAGCGGTTTATGCCGCTCGGGCAAATCTGAAGCCACTGCTGATTACCGGCATGCAGGCGGGTGGCCAATTGACCACGACGACCGACGTGGACAACTGGCCTGGCGATGCCGAGGGCGTACAAGGGCCTGAGCTGATGGAGCGCATGAAACAGCATGCCGAACGTTTCAACACCGAAGTGCTGTTCGATCATATCCACGAGGTGAGCCTGGGCGAGAAGCCGTTCACCCTGAAGGGCGATAGCGGCGTCTATACCTGCGACGCCCTGATCGTGGCTACCGGCGCCAGCGCTCGCTATCTGGGGCTGCCTTCAGAGCAGCAGTTCATGGGCCAGGGGGTCTCTGCCTGTGCTACCTGCGACGGTTTCTTCTACCGCAATCAGGAAGTGATCGTGGTTGGCGGTGGCAACACGGCGGTCGAAGAAGCGCTCTACCTGTCGAACATTGCCTCCAGGGTCACGCTGGTCCATCGCCGCGATACGCTTCGCGCCGAAAAGATCCTGCAGGACAAGCTGTTCGAGAAGGCAGAGGCAGGCAAGATCGCCCTGGAATGGTTTTACGAGGTGGAAGAAGTGCTGGGCGACAATACCGGCGTCACCGGCGTGCGGGTGAAGTCGACCCAGGACGGCAGCACCAAGGAGATCCACGCACCTGGGCTGTTCATCGCCATTGGCCACAGCCCCAATACGGGCGTTTTCGAAGGCCAGCTGGAAATGAACGGTGGCTATATCAAGGTGCAGTCCGGCAGCGAGGGTAACGCCACGGCCACCAGCGTGCCAGGCGTGTTTGCCTGTGGCGACGTCATGGACCATATCTATCGCCAGGCCATCACCTCGGCGGGCAGTGGCTGCATGGCAGCGCTGGATGCAGAGCGTTACCTGGACGGTATTGCCTGAGGCTGACCCGACTAGCAGGCGATAGGCGACGTATCGATACGCAGTCTGCCTAACTGGCTCAGCACCAGCCGCTTGCCCGTTTCACCGGTCGCGCACACGTCGAAGCTGCCGTTATAGCCGCTGGCATGGCCGAGTGGCGTGTACGTCACTCGATGCCAGCCACGGCTATAGGTGGTGTAGGTGGCCAACTGGCCGGGAAAGGTGCGCAGTACGTGTTCTGGCTCGACGGTATCCGTGGCGCGTCCTTTCACCACCATCAAGGTGTCGTGCCAGCTCGCAGTGCAGGCAGTGTGTTGTGGGTTGGCTGGGCAGACGGTGACCGCCGTGCGCTGGGTAATGGCCGTATTGCGCGCCAAGGCAAACGCAGCCTGCAGCCGCGTCGTTTCACTGTTGAGCATGCTGTGGTGCCCCAAGGCTTGAAAACCTGGGGCCAGCCAGGCAGTCATGACGGCCATCAGCACCAGGGCCACCATCAGTTCGAGGAGCGTAAAGCCTCGCTGAACCGAGCCAGGCTGTGGGTGTGCAGCGGTATCGCATATCATCATGAGACCCTCTGTGTACGGTCATGGGACTTATCCTAGAGGGCCTTGTGCTCTTTTTATGTAAGCCAAAACGGACAAAGCTTGTGAGCCATATCTTAATTATTGGCGGCGGTGTCATCGGCATGATGACCGCGCTCCAGCTGGCTGATGCAGGGCAGCAGGTCACGTTGGTGGAGCGCGGGCAGTGTGGCCAGGAGGCTTCCTGGGCGGGTGGGGGTATCGTCTCGCCGCTCTACCCCTGGCGTTACGCTGAGCCGGTGTCGCGGCTCTCGCGCTGGTCGGAAGGGGTCTACCCCACGCTGGCGCTACGGCTGCTGGAAGAAACGGGCATCGACCCCGAGTATCGCCAGAAAGGCCTGCTTTACCTGAACGTGGAAGATGACGAGCAGGCGCTGGCGTGGGCTCGGCAAATGGGCAAGCCGCTCGAACGGGTCGAGGCAGAGGTCGTGCAGCAGAAAGAGCCCGCCGCGCCGGCCTCTGGCGGGAGCGCTCTGTGGATGCCGACGCTGGGTAGCATTCGTAACCCCCGCCTTGGCCAGGCGCTGCGGGCCCGGCTGGCGGCGATGCCGCGCGTCACGCTGGTCGAGCAGTGTCAGGTCACCGGCTTCCTCCAGCGTCAGGGCAAGGTCGTGGGGGTGGCCATGGCGTCGGGCGAGCTGCATGCCGAGCGAGTAGTGGTATGTGGCGGAGCCTGGGCAGCCCAGCTACTGGAAGGCCTGGGTGTCCAGTTGCCCGTTCGGCCCGTGAAAGGGCAGATGATTGCTTATCAGACCCCGCCAGGGCTGGTGCAGCGGGTGGTGCTGAAAGATGGTCGCTATGTGATTCCGCGTAACGATGGTCTGCTGCTGGTGGGCTCGACGCTGGAAGAGGCCGGGTTCGATAAAACCACCGACCAGGACGCCCTGGCGTCGCTGCGCCAGAGTGCTGAAAACATCATTCCTGCGCTGGCCAGGTACCCCGTGGCGTATCACTGGGCGGGGCTGCGTCCGGGCTCCCCGGACGGCATTCCGTTCATCGGGGCGCTGCCGGAATTTCCCAACGTGTTCGTCAATGCAGGGCACTACCGTAATGGTCTGGTACTGGCTCCCGCCTCGACGCATCTGCTGGTCGACCAGCTATTGGACCGTGAGCCGCTGATCGACCCAGCGCCTTACTTGCCGGTGGCGCTACGTCGGGGGTAGCGCATCAAGCATTACCGTCGTCGCGATCACGCTGTTCCTGCAGGAAACGGTCGCGGTGGGCGCTGCAGCAAAACCACTGCTCATGGTCACGCAGTGCCTCGCTTTCCGGCACGTGGACGTCGCACCAGCGGCAGCGCACCATCTGCCCGCCTTCATGGCGAGGAGCGGGGGGCTGCTGCTGGGAAAGGCGGTGCTGGCGATACATGCCGTAGAGTTTCAGGCCTGCATAAAACAGCACCGCAAAAATAATCAGCCGAATGATCAACAGGTTCATCCTCGATAACTCCCATACCGGGAAAAAGCGGGCAGTACGCCTGTAGCCGTATGGCCTTTGCCAGCAGGCGCACCTTGCGGGACAATGCCCAAAGTGCCATCGTATTCTGAAGATTCTCAAGAGATTTTGACGCCCATGCAAGACTTAACGCTGGTAATGGCCCAACTCGACCCGCTAGTGGGAGATATTCCCGGCAATGCCGCGCGCGCCATCGAGGCCGTGCGTGAGGCGAGGATCGAGCATGGGGCGGACATTGTGGTCTTTCCCGAGCTGTTTCTTTCCGGCTACCCGCCGGAAGATCTGCTGTTGAGGCCTTCCATGGAGGCGCGCCTGCGCGAAGCCCGCGCCAAAATGGCCGAGAAGGTGGCCCGGGACGTGCTGGTCATCATTGGTTATCCCGGCGTGCGTGAAGGCAAGTGCTACAACATGGCGGGCGTGCTGTACAACGGCCAGTGGGAAGCGGAGTACGCCAAGCAGGCGCTGCCCAACTACCAGGTGTTCGATGAGCAGCGCTACTTCACCCCCGGCACCCAGCCGCTGGTCTACGAGCACAAGGGCGCCAAGCTGGGGCTGTTGATCTGTGAAGACCTGTGGGAAGGCTCGCCGGTCAAGGCGGCGCAGGCGGCCGGGGCGGAAGTATTGATCAGCCTGAATGCCTCGCCCTACCACCAGGACAAGCCCACCGAGCGGCTACGCCTTCTGGAGCAGCGGGCTCAGGACGTTCAGCGCCCCATTCTCTATGTCAACACCATTGGCGGCCAGGACGAGCTGGTGTTCGACGGCGGTTCCTGCTGTGTGGATGAGCAGGGCCAGCTCAAGGTGCTGGCCCCTTACTGGCAAGCCGGGCTGATGCCCGTTCAACTGCTGCAAACCAGCGCCGAGCGTTGGGAGCCCCAGGCCGGAGAGATCGAGCCGGAGGTCATGCCGGAAGAGAGCCTTTACTGTGCGCTGGTCACCGGACTACGTGACTACGTCAATAAAAGCGGCTTCAAAGGCGTGGTGCTGGGGCTTTCCGGCGGTATCGACTCCGCCTTGTCGCTGGCGATTGCGGTGGATGCGCTAGGGCCGCAGCGCGTGCAGGCGGTCATGATGCCTTACCACTACACTGCCGACATCTCCAAACAGGACGCCGCCGAGCAGGCCACGTTGCTGGGGGTGCATTATGACGTGATGCCCATTGAGCCCATGGTAGAAGCCTTCATGACGACCCTGGCGGATAGCTTTGCGGGCACCGAGCGTGACACCACCGAGGAAAACCTGCAGTCGCGCTGCCGAGGCGTGCTGCTGATGGCCATTTCCAACAAGAAGGGCCTGATGGTGCTGACCACCGGCAACAAGAGCGAAATGGCCGTGGGCTATGCCACGCTCTATGGCGACATGGTGGGCGGTTACAACGCCATCAAGGATGTCTACAAGACCTGGGTCTACCGCTTGGCACGTTGGCGTAACACCCAGTCGCTGGCCATTCCAGAGCGGGTCATCGAGCGTCCGCCCAGCGCAGAGCTGGCGCCTGACCAGCAGGATAGCGATTCCCTGCCGGATTACGATGTGCTGGACGCGATTCTGGTGCGCTACATCGAAGGGGACATGAGCGCCGAAGCCATCATTGCGGCGGGTTACGACGAGGAGGATGTCTACAAAGTGGTGAAGCTGGTGGACCGCTGCGAGTACAAGCGTCGCCAGGCTCCGGTAGGCGTACGGGTCACGCCGCGTGGTTTCGGGCGTGACCGGCGTTACCCCATCGTCAATGGCTGGCAGCCAGGCGAATAGCGCCTGCTGCCAGCAGCGGCCAGCCCTGGGCCCGTTGTCGTCACTGCGGCTTGTAAGACATTGACCGCGTCCTGAATGCCGCGATCAATGTTCACTAACAGGTCATTTAGTTGCGGCCACCGTTATATTTAGGCACGAAACGGCTGCCCTGAAGCTGCTCATGGTCAGGCGCATTTTCACGCAGCACGGCCAGGACTTCGCTGGCGCGATCTTGCATGCCCATGCCCTGGTAACCTTCTACCATGGTGGCCAGAGCATCCCGCGTGGCGTTGGATTCCGGATAGTTTTCAACGACCCAGCGACCGCGCTCGATGGCCGCGAGGAAGGCGCCACGACGCAGGTAGTAGTCGGCGACATGCAGCTCATGGCGAGCCAGCAGCTCACGCAGGTAGACGATACGCTGCTGGGCATCCGGGGCGTATTGGCTTTGCGGATAGCGTTGAATCAGCTCGCGGAAGTCGTTGTAGGCATCCCGTGAGGCGCCCAGGTCGCGCTTGGAAATATCGATCAGGCGCAGGCGTTCCAGGCTGAAGCGCCCTGCTTGCCAGGCGGACAGCCCGCGCAGGTAATAGGCGTAATCCACTTGCGGGTGGTCAGGGTGCAGGCGAATGAATCGGCTGGCCGCCGCGCGGGCCTCTTCCCAGTTACTGTTCTCGTAGTAGGCGTAGATCAGTTCGAGCTGGGCCTGTTCGGCATGAGGGCCAAACGGGTAGCGGGTGTCCAGGGCTTCCAGGCGCTCGATGGCGATAGGGTAGCGATTGCTGTCGAGGGCCGTACGGGCCAGCTCATACAGCTCGCGCTCTTGAACACCGGCAAGCTCGTCTTCGTCTTCCGGAGTGGTGTCATTGCTGGCACAGCCTGCTAACAGGGCAAGACTCAGGGCCAGGGCGCCAAAGCGGTTGGCAGCGGAAAAAACGCGCATCATCATCCTCGTTGCAAACAAGCCTCAATCACCGAAAAGCGACGATGGCCATAAGTAGAAATGGTAGAATAGGTCGCAGTCAGCCCACTATAAAACACCTGAGCGCAAAACGCAGGCTTGGCGATACTTTGCTGTAAGGGGTTAGCGGTGTCGTATCATCCAGAAGTAGGCGTGTTTGTGTCATAAAGAGGTCATTCATGTCTCGAATTGTGGAAGCCACGCAGCGCGTCCCCGCCACCCTGGCGGGCGCACGCTTGGACCAGGCCGCCGCGGAGTTGTTCAGCGATTATTCCCGCGAGCGCTTGAAAGCGTGGATCAATGCGGGAGAGCTTACGGTCGATGGGGCCAAGGCCAAGCCCAAGGCCAAGCTGCACGGTCACGAAGTGTTGGCGCTCCACGCCACCATCGAAGAAGACACTCGCTTTGCGCCCCAGGACATCGCCCTGGACATCGTTTATGAAGACGACGACGTCATGGTGGTCAACAAGCCTGCGGGAATGGTGGTACATCCTGCCGCAGGCAATCCCGATGGCACGCTGCTCAATGCGCTGCTGTTCCATCACCCTTCGCTGGCAGAAGTGCCCCGAGCGGGCATCGTCCATCGGCTGGACAAGGACACCACTGGCCTGATGATGGTGGCCAAGACCCTGCCCGCGCAAACGGCGCTGGTGGAGCAGCTTCAGGCGCGGACCGTGTCACGCCAGTACGATGCGGTCGTGCTCGGCAAGCCGGTGTCGGGCAGCACGATCGACGCCCCCATTGGTCGGCATCCGAAGGATCGCAAGCGCCAGGCCGTGACCGCCTCGGGCAAGCCTGCGGTGACGCATTTTCGTGTCGTCGAGCGGTTCCGCGCGCACACCCACGTGCGCTGCCAGTTGGAAACCGGGCGTACTCACCAGATACGCGTGCATATGTCTCATGCGCGTTTTCCGCTGGTGGGCGACCCGCTGTACAGCGGTCGCGCCAAGCTACCGCCGGGGGCAGCCGGGCCATTGAAGGAGATTCTGCGTGAATTTCCCCGTCAGGCGCTGCATGCGCGCCAGTTGAGCTTCGTCCACCCCACCAGTGGAGAAACGCTGACCTTCAAGGCGGAGCTGCCTGACGATTTGCTGATGCTGCTGGATTATCTGCGTGAAGATAGCGAGACCATGCGATGAGCGATGCCATAGACCTGCGCCCCACGCTGCTGCGCCCTGATTGGGCGGCGCCTGCCAACGTGCAGGCCTTTGTGACCACCCGCGAGACAGGCCCCAGCCAGAACGACTTCGCGGCGTTCAACCCGGCAGCCCACGTGGGCGATAACGCCGACCACGTGGCGCTTTGTCGTCGGCTGCTGCACAAGGAAATCGGCGATAGCCGTCCGCTGCTGTGGCTCAATCAAACCCACGGGGCACGGGTGCAGCAGGAGTATCAGGAAAGCGTGCCAGAAGCCGATGCCTCGGTGGCCAGCAGCAGCGACTATGCCTGTGTGGTACTGACCGCCGACTGCCTGCCGGTGCTGTTCTGCAATCGGCAGGGCACCCAGGTAGCGGCGGCCCACGCCGGATGGCGCGGGCTCGCCGGTGGTGTGCTGGAAGCCACGGTGGCAGCGATGAACTGCGACCCCGAAGACATTCTGGTGTGGCTTGGCCCGGCGATCTCCAATGCCCAGTTCGAGGTGGGCCCGGAAGTGTACGGCACCTTCGTGGCCATCCAGCCCGACACCGCAGAAGCCTTCGATCATAGCCCTTATCGTCTGGGCCATTACATGGCCGACCTGTACCGCCTGGCGCGCTTTCGCCTGGAGGCGTTGGGCATCCATCAGATCAGCGGTGGTCACTTCTGCACGGCCTGCGAATCGCGCTTTTACTCTTATCGGCGGGATAACGGCAACACCGGCCGCATGGCAAGCGTGATCTGGATCAAGTGAGCAGTCGGGCAGCGGCTGGTTAATATCGCACGCCTCTTGAAATGGCCATAACTGCCGCCATGTTACTTGTCAAGCTAATCGTCTTTAGCACGTTCAACGACAGGTTATCGGGGTGCGCCGTGGGTCGAAACGCACGGCACCCCCCCCAGGAGGCACTCCATGCGATTCGATAAATTTACTGCCAAGTTGCAGGCCGCCATTGCCGAGGCTCAATCCCTCGCCGTGGGGCGTGGCCACAATCAACTCGACCCTGCCCATTTGCTGCTGGCGTTGCTTGACACGCGCGATACCGGCATCAAGGCGCTGATCGAAAAAGCCGAAGGCAGCGGTTCCCGGCTGCGCGACGGCTTGCAGCGCCAACTGGAAGACTTGCCCAAAGTCAGCCAGTTCGACGGCGAGGTCCAGCCTTCTCGGGAATTCGTCAAACTGATGAACCTGACCGACCGCGAAGCGCAAAAGCGCGGTGATCAGTTCATTGCCTCCGAGCTGGTGCTGCTGGCAGCGCTGGAAATGAACGGTGCCATCACCAAACTGCTCAAAGAGGCCGGGCTGACGCGCAAAAGTCTCGAGGCGGCCATCGACAGCCTGCGTGGGGGCTCCCGCGTTGACGACCCCAACGCCGAAGATCAGCGTGAAGCGCTGAACAAATATACCCTCGATCTGACCCAGCGAGCGCTGGAAGGCAAGCTCGACCCAGTGATCGGTCGTGACGACGAAATTCGTCGCACCATCCAGGTGTTGCAGCGCCGCACCAAGAACAACCCTGTACTGATCGGTGAGCCGGGCGTGGGCAAGACCGCGATCGTCGAAGGCCTGGCCCAGCGTATCGTCAATGGGGAAGTGCCCGAAGGCCTGAAGGAAAAGCGTGTGCTCTCGCTGGATATGGGGGCGTTGCTGGCGGGCGCGAAATTCCGCGGGGAATTCGAAGAACGGCTGAAAGCCGTGCTCAAGGAGCTCTCCCAGGAAGAAGGTCGGGTGATCCTGTTCATCGACGAGCTGCATACCATGGTGGGCGCAGGCAAGGCGGAAGGCGCCATGGACGCAGGCAACATGCTCAAGCCGGCGTTGGCCCGAGGCGAGCTGCACTGTGTCGGGGCCACCACGCTGGATGAGTACCGTCAGTACATCGAAAAAGACGCGGCCCTGGAGCGGCGCTTCCAGAAAGTGCTGGTGGACGAGCCCTCGGAAGCGGATACCGTGGCCATTCTGCGCGGCTTGAAGGAGCGTTACGAAGTTCACCACGGTGTCGATATCACCGACTCGGCCATCATCGCGGCGGCCAAGCTCTCGACCCGTTATATCACCGACCGCCAGCTGCCGGACAAGGCCATCGACCTGATCGACGAGGCTGCATCGCGCATCCGTATGGAGCTGGACTCCAAACCGGAGGAGATGGACCGTCTCGACCGCCGTCTGATCCAGCTCAAGATGGAGCGGGAGGCGCTCAAGAAAGAGACCGACGACGCCACGAAAAAGCGTCTGGAAGCCCTCAATCAGCACATCCATGAGCTGGAGCGCGAGTACGCCGACCTGGATGAAATCTGGAAGGCGGAAAAGGCCAGCATCCAGGGTGCAGCGCAGTTCAAGGCCGAGCTGGAGCAAGCGCGTATCGACCTCGAACAGGCGCGCCGCCAGGGGGATCTTGGGCGCATGTCGGAGCTGCAGTACGGCAAGATTCCCGCGCTGGAGAAAAAGATCAGCGAAGCGGGTGAGGGTGAAGCCGATACCACCAGCCATCAGCTGCTGCGCTCCAACGTGACGGAAGAGGAGATTGCCGAAGTCGTGTCCCGCTGGACCGGCATCCCGGTGTCCAAAATGCTCGAAGGCGAGCGTGACAAGCTGCTGCGCATGGAAGATGCCCTGCACGAACGGGTCATCGGTCAGCACGAAGCCGTGGAAGCAGTGGCCAACGCGGTGCGGCGTTCCCGGGCGGGTCTCTCCGACCCCAACCGCCCCAACGGCTCGTTCCTGTTTCTGGGCCCCACCGGGGTGGGCAAGACCGAGCTGTGCAAGTCGCTGGCCAATTTCCTGTTCGATACCGAAGAGGCCATGGTGCGCATCGATATGTCCGAGTTCATGGAGAAGCACTCCGTGGCCCGTCTCATTGGCGCACCGCCTGGCTACGTCGGCTATGAAGAGGGCGGTTATCTGACCGAAGCGGTGCGCCGCAAGCCGTACTCGGTGCTGCTGCTGGATGAGGTGGAAAAAGCCCACCCGGATGTGTTCAACATCCTGCTCCAGGTGCTGGAAGATGGGCGCTTGACCGATGGTCAGGGGCGTACCGTTGACTTCCGCAATACGGTCATCGTCATGACCTCCAACCTGGGCTCGGACATCATCCAGCGCATGGGAGGCGACACCAGCAGTGACGACGGCAGCGACTACGAGCTGATGAAACAGGCAGTCATGGAAGTAGTGGGCAATCACTTCCGCCCTGAGTTGATCAACCGTATCGATGAAGTGGTGGTATTCCATGCCCTTGGCCAGGAGCAGATTCAAGCGATTGCCGGTATTCAACTGGAGCGCCTGAAGGCTCGCCTGGCAGAGCACGACCTGAGCCTGGAAATCAGTGACGACGCCATGGCGCAGTTGGCGGTGGTTGGCTTCGACCCCGTATTTGGCGCACGGCCGCTGAAACGTGCCATCCAGAGCCGCATCGAAAACCCGCTGGCGCAGGATCTGCTGGCTGGCAAGTACGCCCCGGGCGATACCATTCGCATCAGCGCGGGTGAAGGCAAGCTGATCTTTGGCTGATCCCGGAAGGGCTTGCTGCGCAATCAAATAGGGCGAATGCCCCGTCAGTGACGCTGGCGGGGCATTTTTTTGCAGCGACTGCGACCTTTGTTGCGTTTGCTCGGATAGGTGGTTGACACGCCAAGGGCGCTAATGGAATCTTGTGGGTTCCTGATTTGCGGGCGCGGAACCAGCGGGCAATCCCTCATCACCGCGCGAAGGGTAGGCTCACGCCTCTACCCGCCGAAGGACTTCCGGGCTCGGGCTAACCGCCTGACCTGGCCAACGCCCCGACACGGCAAACCGCCGTGTAAGGGAGGCACGCGTCAAGCTCGCCACGTCCAGACAGGCCATGGTGACCAGCAACGCGTGCTCCCGATGAGAGTGCAGGCCCTAACCGGGCCATATTGCCAGGGTTTGGCATCAGGTGCCGGCATGGGCCGGCAGCGGCATACCGCCGCACTCGACCCCGCAGGATGTCCTGCGGATCGCACTCGAGACCTCCAGGGGAGAAATACAGTGGAACTGCTTTCCGGCGCAGACATGATCGCCCGCTTCTTGCAAGATGAGGGCGTAGAGTACATCTATGGTTATCCTGGCGGTGCGGCACTGCATATTTACGATGCGCTGTTCCGCCAGGACAAAGTGAAGCACATCCTCGTGCGTCACGAGCAAGCGGCCACCCACGCGGCTGACGGCTATGCCCGTGCCTCCGGCAAGCCCGGTGTGGTGCTGGTGACGTCCGGCCCCGGTGCGACCAACGCAGTCACGGGTATCGCGACTGCCTACATGGACTCCATTCCCATGGTCGTGCTGTGTGGTCAGGTCATGAGCCACCTGATTGGTGACGACGCCTTCCAGGAAACCGATATCGTCGGCGTGACCCGGCCCATCGTGAAGCACAGCTTCTCGATTCGTCACCCTTCTGAAATCCCGGAAGTGCTGAAAAAGGCCTTCTACCTGGCCTCTACCGGTCGCCCCGGCCCCGTGGTCGTCGATATTCCCAAGGACATGACCGCGCCCACCGAGCGCTACGAGTACGTGTACCCGAAGAAGGTCAAACTGCGCTCCTACAATCCGGTGACCCGGGGGCATACCGGGCAAATCAAGAAAGCCGTCGAGATGATGCTGAAGGCCAAGCGCCCGGTGTTCTACACCGGCGGTGGTGTGGTCACCGGCAAGGCCAGCGAAGGCTTGACCGATCTGGTGAAGCAGCTTGGTTATCCGATCACCACCACGCTGATGGGCATTGGCGCTTACCCGCAAAGCGACCGCCAGTGCCTGGGCTGGCTGGGCATGCACGGCTCGTATGAGTCCAACATGGCCATGCACCACGCGGACCTGATCATTGCCATCGGCGCACGTTTCGACGACCGCGTGACCAACAACACGTCGAAATTCTGCCCCACGGCCAAGATCATCCATGTGGACGTCGATCCCAGTTCGGTCTCCAAGACCGTGCGTGCCGACGTGCCCATCGTCGGTCCAGCCGCCAGTGTCATCAACGAGATGATCAGCCTGGTGCAGGGGCACGAGATTGCCCACCCCGAAGCGTTGGTCGACTGGTGGCAGAAGATCGACGGCTGGCGCGCCGAGCGGGAAGGCAAGCTCTATGAGCCCTCCAAGCCCGGCGAGGCGCTGAAGCCCCAGGAAGTCATCGAGGCACTGTGCCGCGTCACTCGGGGCGAAGCGTACGTCACCACCGACGTGGGCCAGCACCAGATGTTTGCTGCGCAGTACTACAAGTTCGACAAGCCCAACCGCCTGATTACCTCCGGAGGCCTGGGCACCATGGGCTTCGGCTTTCCGGCCGCCATGGGCATCAAGCAGAACTTCCCCGAAGACGACGTGGTATGTGTCACGGGGGAAGGCAGCTTCCAGATGATGATGCAGGAGCTTTCCACCTGTAAGCAGTACGGGGTGGGGGTCAAGATCGTCAACCTGAACAACGCGTCGCTGGGGATGGTGCGCCAGTGGCAGGACTTGAACTACAAATCCCGCCATGCGCACTCCTACATGGAGTCGTTGCCCGACTTCCATATGCTGATCGAAGCTTACGGGTTTACCGCCATCACGGTCACTACCCTGGACGAGCTGGAGCCAGCGCTGGAGCGTGCCTTTGCCAACAAGCATGAGCTGGTATTCCTGGACGTGAAGGTCGACCCCTTTGAGCACGTTTACCCGATGCAAGTGCCGTTAGGCGCGATGCGTGACATGCTGCTGTCCAAAACGGAGCGTACCTGATGCGTCATATCATCTCGATTCTGATGGAAAACGAACCGGGTGCGCTGTCACGTGTAGTCGGGTTGTTCTCTCAGCGTAACTTCAACATCGAAACGCTGAACGTAGCACCGACGGAAGACCCGTCGCTGTCACGCTTGACGGTCACCACCATCGGTGACGACCGGGTGATCGAGCAGATCACCAAGCACCTCAACAAGCTGATCGACGTGGTGAAGCTGGTCGACCTGACCGAAGGTAACCACATCGAGCGGGAGTTAATGCTGGTGAAGGTCAAGGCGCTGGGCGCTGCCCGTGATGAAGTGAAGCGTACCGTGGATATCTTCCGCGCCCAGGTCGTGGACGTGACACCGAGCCTCTACACCGTTCAGATCACCGGCGATGCCTCCAAACTGGATGCTTTCCTGCAGGCCATGGCGCCGGTGGGCATTCTGGAAGTGGCGCGCACGGGCGTCTCCGGCATTGCCCGCGGTGACAAGGTGCTGTCGCTCTGATCGCGCGTTAGTACCCACCCCAAAACCGCCCTTCGCCGGGCGGTTTTTTGTTTTTGAGTGGCGCAAGGCGGATACCGCTAGCGAGGTGCCACCGTGGTCCAGAAAGCATCGATCATGGGATTCTGCAGCCGCCGGTTCAGCACGCACAGGCCGACATCGTAGTGGGGCAGCTCGGGCTTGACGTTGAGTACCTGCACACGCTCTGCCAGCGGGCTGTTGTCCAGCACGATACGCGGCACCACACCGACCCCAAACCCTAGCCCCACCATGCTGACGATGGCTTCATGCCCCGCCACCTGGGCATAGATACGGGGCGCAATGCCCATGGCCTTGAACCAGGTGTTGGCGTACTCCCGCGACAGGCCTGCCTCCGACAGAATCATGGGCACATGCCGCCACTGTTCGGCGGTCGAGCTTTCCGGATGGCTAGGCAGCCAGGCATGGGTTTCCGTCGGGGCGATGAACAACAGCGGCGAGCGGGTGAGCGACTTGAACGCCAGGGCGCTGGGAGGAATGCGAGGCCTGGGGGTAATGGCCATGTCATCGGCCCCTTCCTGTACGCGGTTCATGGCGTCTGCCGGGTCACCCGTATGCAGCTTGAGCTCGATGCCGGGGTGGCGTACCCGCACATCGCTCAACAGCTCATACAAAAAGCTGTAGCTGGCGGTGACCGAGCAGTAGATGCTGATTTCCCCGCTGAGCTGTGTCGCGCTGGTGGCCAGCGTACGCTTTTGGGTTTCCCACTGCTCCAGCGTCTGCTTGGCGTAGCGCAGGAAAGCGACCCCTTGCGGAGTCAGCGTGACATGCCGGTTGTCGCGTTCGAACAGTCGGGTGCCCAGTTCGCTCTCCACCTGCTGAATCGAGCGGCTCAAGGTGGAAGGGCTGATATGGCACAGCTCGCTGGCGCGCCCGAAATGCAGCGTATCCGCCAGGGTGGCCATGTGTTTGAGAAGACGAAAATCCATGGGGTCGATGCCCTGAGTGTGATTTCATTTTATGAAATAGTATGTTGCAAATATAGCGTTTTACGCAATGGTGCTGCTGGCGTAGAGTGACTTCAACGCCGAATCCCAGTGCTGCACTAGACAGCACGGGTGGCCATCAACGCTGACACATACACGATAACGATCTGATTCAACCGATTTCTGGAGTCTCGCCATGCACGTTTACTACGATAAAGATTGCGACCTTTCCCTCATTCAGGCCAAGAAAGTCACCATCGTTGGCTACGGTTCTCAGGGGCATGCCCACGCCAACAACCTGAAAGAGTCGGGTGTCGATGTCACCGTAGCGCTGCGCAAAGGCTCCTCGTCCGCGGCGAAAGCAGAAGCAGCGGGCCTGAAAGTCGCCAGCGTGCCGGAAGCGTGCAAGACCGCCGACGTCGTGATGATTCTGGCGCCGGACGAAAACCAGAAAGCCATCTACGAGCAGGAAGTCGAGCCGAATCTGAAAGAAGGTGCGACCCTGGCGTTTGCCCACGGTTTCAACATCCACTACAACCAGATCGAGCCGCGTAAAGACCTCGACGTGATCATGATCGCGCCGAAAGCACCGGGCCACACCGTGCGCTCCGAGTTCGTCAAGGGCGGCGGTATTCCCGACCTGATCGCGATCCACCAGGATGCCTCTGGCAACGCCAAAGAGCTGGCGCTCTCTTACGCTGCAGGCGTTGGCGGTGGCCGCAGCGGTATCATCGAGACGACCTTCAAGGATGAAACCGAAACGGACCTGTTCGGCGAGCAGGCGGTCCTTTGTGGTGGCGCGGTCGAGCTGGTGAAGGCCGGTTTCGAAACTCTGACCGAAGCAGGTTACGCACCGGAAATGGCCTACTTCGAGTGTCTGCACGAACTCAAGCTGATCGTCGACCTGATGTACGAAGGCGGCATTGCCAACATGAACTACTCCATCTCCAACAATGCGGAGTACGGCGAGTACGTGACCGGCCCTGAGGTCATCAACGACGAGTCCCGTGCCGCGATGCGCAATGCACTCAAGCGCATCCAGACCGGTGAGTACGCCAAGATGTTCATCCAGGAAGGCAACACCAACTATCCTTCCATGACTGCACGCCGTCGCCTGAATGCCGAGCACGAAATCGAGCAGGTGGGTGCCAAGCTGCGCGGCATGATGCCGTGGATTGCTGCCAACCAGCTGGTCGACAAGTCCAAAAACTGATCGACCAGCGTCATGAAAACGCCCCGAAGCGCCTCTGCGTGCTGCGGGGCGTTTTGCATTCCGTCTGCCAGGAGTGGTCGGCAAGGGTTCACCGTGTAGAATGAGAAGGGTTACTTGTGAACGTGACTTCACTCTAAATGGATGACACTTATGACTCAGGATGCTCGCGACCCAGAGCAGGAATCGCTCCCTTCGTCCGCTGCAGGCGCGGACAGCGCGGCTACTCCTTCGTCGAAGGAAGAGGAAATCGTGCGGAACGAGGATCTTGCCGCTGCTTTTCTTCGTGAAACCGAAGTCGTGGAGGAGGCCGTCGAAAACGGCAAGAAGATTCGCCGCAAGGGCATCTACCTGCTGCCCAACCTGTTTACCACGTCGGCACTGTTTTCTGGTTTCTTTGCCGTGGTGGCCGGGATCAATGGCGAGTTCACGTCGGCAGCGGCGGCCATCTTCATCGCCATGGTGCTGGATGGCCTGGATGGTCGCGTGGCGCGCATGACCAATACGCAAAGCGCTTTTGGGGCCGAGTACGACAGCCTGTCGGACATGATCTCGTTTGGTATGGCGCCTGCCTTGGTCGCCTTTACCTGGATACTGCAAGATATCGGCAAGACCGGGTGGGTGGTGGCCTTTCTCTATGTGGCGTGTGCTGCCCTGCGTCTGGCCCGCTTCAACGTACAGATCGGCAGCGTCGACAAAAAGTGGTTCATCGGCTTGCCCAGCCCTTCGGCTGCGGCGCTGGTCGCCGCCAGCGTGTGGACATTCCACAGCTTCGACGCCGATGCCTTCGGCTTCAAGCTGCTGATGCTGGTGGTGGTGGGCGCGGCGGGTATTCTCATGGTGAGCAATATCCGTTACTACAGCTTCAAGGATTTGGACTTCAAGAAGCCCGTGCCCTTCGTGGTGCTGCTGGCGGTGGTGCTTGGATTCGTAATGATCTCGGTACAGCCCTCGGTCATGTTGCTGTTGCTGTTTGGTGCCTACGTCTGCTCAGGGCCGATGCTGGCCGTCATGCGCAAGGCCAAGGTCAAGGCCAAGCCCAAGCACTGAGCTGAAATTATTTTAAAAAAGCCCTTGCCAACCCGGTAGCGAATCCGTAAAGTACGCATCCGCTGCCGGGGACGCCAAGCGTTACCAGCGGTGAAGAAGGTTGAAAAACCTTCGGTTTGTCAGGAAGTTAGCGTCATCTGCTGGTTGGATTGATCGCTCGCTTCACGCGCTGAAAGCAGCCCTTGACAAACACCACGGAATGCGTAGAATACGCCTTCCTCGCTGAGGCAACACGGTTCAGGTCACCGAGCCCGTCGCAGCGAACTCAAGAAAGTTGCTCTTTAACAATTTGATCAGGTAATTCATGTGGGCGCTTGCCGATGAGGGTGAATCATCACCT
>NZ_LFGS01000012.1:0-8537 GCF_002078135.1 Halomonas sp. BC1
TTCATTCCCATGGCCAGCAACGGGCCCTTCATGATCAGCATGCAAACGCGCAGTGACCAGACCGCCGAGGCGCTCGAGGTGATCAATGACACCCTGGACAGCTTTATCGCCGAAGGCCCGACCGAGGACGAACTGGCCCGCGCCAAGCGTCAATTGCTCGGCCAGTTTGTGCTGGGCACCGCCAGTAACAGCGCCATCGTCGGTCAACTGGCGGCCAACGGCTTCTATGGCCTGCCGCCCGATCAGTTCCAGCAACTGATCAGTGACATCGAAAGCCTGACCCTGGAGGAGATTCGCAGCGTGCTGCAGCAGCGCCTGCCTGCCGACCAGCGGTTGATCATCACCCTGGGCCAGACACCGGAGGATGAGGCATGAGCCGGGCAAAGAAATCCAGGGCCTTTTCGCCCACCGAGCGTGGCGAGCTGCGCATCATTGCCGGTGAGTGGCGCAGCCGACGCTTTGCCTTCAACGCCCTGCCCGGGCTGCGACCCACCCCGGACCGGGTGCGTGAAACCCTGTTCAACTGGCTCAGCGGCCAGGTCGAGGATGCCCGTTGCCTGGATCTGTTTGCCGGCAGCGGTGCGCTGACGCTGGAGGCCCTGTCGCGCGGGGCTGCCGAGGTATTGGCCTGTGACCTCAGCCGCGACGTGGTCAATACCCTGCGCGGCCATTTGCAGACCTTGCACTGCGAGCGCGGTGAGGTGCGTCAGCAGGACGCCCTCAGCCTGCTCGCCACGCCACCAGCGGCGCCCTATGAGATTGCCTTTCTCGACCCACCCTTCCATCAGGATCTGTTGCTGCCTGCCTGCCAGGCGCTGGAAGCCAATGGCTGGCTGACCAGCCGCGCCTGGATCTACCTGGAAAGCGAGCAGCGCCCGGCACAATTGGCACTGCCGGCCAGCTGGCATCTGCACCGCGAGAAGCGCGCCGGCCAGGTGCATTACAGCCTGTGGCAGCGCCAGGCATGAGCCTGTTCCGCCCGGCACGCTGGCTGCCTGGCGGGCATAGCCAGACCCTGTTCAGCGTCTTGTTCCGGCGCGCACCCAGACTGCAACGCCGGCGCGAACGCCTGACCCTGAGCGATGGCGATTTTCTCGATCTGGACTGGTACGGGCCAGATAGCCCGGATGCGCCGCTGGTCATCCTGCTGCACGGCCTGACCGGCAGCTCCAGCTCCTTGTATATTCTCGGCCAGCAACGGGCGCTGGCAGCCCAGGGCTGGCCCAGCGTGGCGGTCAACTGGCGCGGCTGCTCGGGGGAACCCAACCAGCGTGCACGCAGCTACCATTCCGGCGCCAGCGAAGACCTTGCCGAGGTGGTTGCTTACCTCAGCCAGCAACAACCCGAGCGCACCCTGGCTGCCGTTGGTTATTCGCTGGGCGGCAATGTATTGCTTAAATACCTCGGCGAAACCGGTTCGGATTGCCGACTGCGTGCTGCAGCAGCGATTTCCGTGCCTTTTCGTCTCGATCAGTGCGCCGACCGCATCCGCCAGGGCTTTTCCCGCGTTTACCAGACGCGCTTTCTGCGCGACTTGCTGGCCTATACGCGCAACAAGCAGCGACTCTTTGCCCATCAGGGCCTGCACGCCGAGCACGCCCGGCTCAGCGCCATCGGCTCACTGGAAGGTATGGACAGTTTCTGGGATTTCGATCACCGGGTTACTGCCCCGCTGCATGGTTTTGCCAGCGCCGAGGATTACTACCGGCGCTGCAGCAGCCGCTATTTTCTCTCCGCTATACGCGTGCCCACGCTGATCATCCAGGCGCTGGATGATCCTTTTGTGTTTCCCCACACAGTGCCGGAACTGGCTGAACTGGCCCCCGGCACCGAGATGGAGCTGTACCCCAAAGGCGGGCATGTCGGTTTTATCGAAGGGCCACCCTGGCGACCAAGCTATTATCTCGAGCGACGTATGCCAGAGTGGCTGGATACGGTCTTGAGCGGGCGTACCTGAACAAGCGGTGGTCAGCCAGTTTCGGCTTTTCTATACTGCCGAGTAACTTTTGACAGGATCGGCCCATGCAGTCTCCCGGACTCGCCAGCATCATCCGCTTTATTGGCATTGCCCTGCTGACGCTAGCTGTGGCCTGGCTATCGCGCTTTACCTCGGTGGCCGGTGATATCTCGCTGATCTGGCCGGTTACCGGGCTGTCCGTTGCGGTGGCGCTGCTCTGGGGCCGCCTGGCACCCTGAGCGTCGGGCTCGGCATGATCGGCTGGGCCTGGTTGCAAGGGCTGGCACCCGGGACCTGGCCACTGCTGTTTGCTGAAGCCTGCCTGCCCGGGCTGCTGGCCTGGTACTGGCCGGGCCGCTGGACCTTGAGCAGCCATCGCGCCCTGAGCAACCTGAGCAACTTGTATCTGCGTGGCCTGCTCCCTGGCGCCACCAGTGCTGCCCTGTTCGGCAGTCTGGCGATTGTAACCAGCGGCGACTTTGCCGACTTCCATTGGCTGGATATCGCGGCCTTTTACTGGACTGCCAGCGCCATCGGGGTGCTCTTGTTCACCCCTCTACTTATAGCGTTGCGGCAACAGGGGTTGCGCATCCAGAGTGATGACTGGCGCTTCCTGCGGCAATGGCTGGCCTGCCTGTTACCCGTACTCCTGATTGCCTTTCTGGCCAGCCCGGAATACCGCTGGATTGCCAATTATCTGCTAGTGCCCATGCTGGTCTGGGCCAGTACGCACGCCTTGGCCGTGGCCTGTATGCGGCAGCACTGGAAGAGCCTATGCCTCAGGTTGAGCCCATTGTGTTCAGCTTTTATCAGCAGCTGGATAGTCGCCCCGTTTGCGCTGAGCACGCCAATCTGCTGCTGCGCCCCAGCATGGTGTTGATGCCGCAGGGCAAGGCCGGAAGCGCTGAGCTGCGCCTGGCGGTGGAGGGCCTGGCCATGGCCGCCAGTATGACGGGTAGCCGATTCTGCCGCCTGCACCACGCTGAACATGCCAACCAGGAACGCCTGCGGCAAAAAACTCTGCAAGAAGCCATCAAGGCTGGACTGCGCGACCATGAGTTTGTTCTCTATGCGCAACCCATAATACCGCTGGCAGGCGCCAGTGGTGGTCAACACTGCGAACTCTTGCTGCGCTGGCAGACCGCCAGTGGCGATATTCTGGCCCCCGGCGCCTTCCTGCCCACGGCCGAGCAGGACTGGCTCTCACTCAGCAAAGCTGCAACCAGGACGACCTCAGTCGAGCCCCGGTAACGGCTGGTAGAAGTCTGCCATGGCCTGCTCGACCACGACGGCGGCCTCGGGAGTCAGCAGGCCGAGCTCCAGCGCCAGTACCTGGTGCACCCCGCGGCGCAACAGACGCTGGTCCAGCGGCTGGCCCGGCTCGCTGCTGACCACCGAACAGACAAAGGACACCCAGTTGGTCAACAGCAGCCAGCTATTGATTGCCAGCGCTTGAGGGTCGGTACGCTCGGCGCAGAGGATGCCGGCCTCCACCAACCCCTGATAGATCGCCCGGCCCTGGGCAATGCAGCGCTGGGCAAGGGGACGGAAGCGCGCCGCCAGATCAGGGTCGCTGAGCAGCAGATGCTCCAGCTCCCGGTGCAGGAAGCGGTAGTCCCAGATGCCCTGGAACAGGGTTTCCAGGTAATGCACCTTGTCCTCGGCAACCAGGCTGCGCTCGCCTGGCAGTGCCAGGCTGTCAGCAATTTGCGCTTCGTAGCGGTTGAACAGTTCGGCGACTATCTGCTCCTTGTTTCGGAAGTGGTAATACAGGTTACCCGGCGAGATACCCAGGTGGGCCGCGATATGATTGGTCGTGACCTGGCGTTCGCCCTGCTCATTGAACAGCGACAGGCTGGCTTGCAGGATGCGTTCACGGGTTTTCATCTGGGCTTTTGCACCGGTTTGACAGGTTAGAGCATTTACTCTAGACTAATTTTCAGCATAACAATACAGCACCTGTGCCAACGCTGAAACCCGGCGCTGCTCAAGGCTGCTACCCGCCTACCGGAGATATTATGAACGCCGCGCAGCCAACGCCCGAGAGCACCGCAGCCATTGAGGCCATGCACAGGGTTTTCCAACAGCAGCAAAAGGCTTTTCGCGCCGCGCCCATGCCATCGGCAGAGCAGCGCATCAAGGCACTAAAGCACTTGAAACAGGCGCTGCTCGAGTATCAACAGCCTCTGATCAGTGCAATCAATAGCGATTTTGGCCGCCGCAGCGCGGATGAAACCCTGCTGGCCGAGCTGCTCCCTTCGGTAGAAGCCATCAAATACACCACTAGACGACTCCGCGGATGGATGAAACCTTCGCGTCGACAGGTGGGTATAGCCTTTCAGCCAGGCAAAGCGCGGGTGGTCTATCAGCCACTGGGGGTGATCGGCATCATGGTGCCGTGGAATTACCCGCTGTATCTGGCCATTGGCCCTCTGGTCGGTGCACTGGCCGCGGGTAACCGGGCGCTGATCAAGATGAGCGAGTCCACGCCGGCAACGGCTACTGTTCTGCGACAGATGCTGGCCAGCTGTTTCGGTGAGGATGAGGTCGCGGTGATTACCGGTGAGGTAGAGGTTGGTCAGGCCTTCTCGAAGTTGCCCTTCGATCATTTGCTGTTTACTGGTGGTACCGAGATTGGCCGTCATGTGATGCGGGCGGCGGCGGAGAATCTGACGCCGGTGACGCTGGAATTGGGTGGCAAGTCGCCGGCGTTGATTGCCCCTGATATGCCAATCGCCGATGCCGCTGAGCGTATTGCCTTTGGTAAGGGGTTCAATGCGGGCCAGACCTGTGTGGCGCCGGATTATGTGCTCTGCCCGGAAGATAAGCTGGATATTTTGGTTGATGCGCTGCATCAGCGGCTGAGCAGGATGTATCCGACGCTGCGGGATAACCCGGATTACACATGGATCATTAACCAGCGCCAGTACCAGCGCTTGAGTAACTGGTTGCAGCAGGCGGAGCGTGAGGGTGCGCGCCTGATTACCATCAATCCGGCGAATGAGGATCTGGCTGATACGCGGATTATTGCGCCGACGCTGGTGCTGGATACTGCGGATGGGATGACGCTGATGCAGGAGGAGATTTTCGGTCCGATTCTGCCTATCGTGCCCTACCAGAATCTGCAGCAGGCGCTGGACTATATTGCTGACCGCCCGCGCCCATTGGCGCTGTATTACTTCGGTTATGACCGCAGCGATCAGCAGCGCATCATGCAGATTACCCATGCCGGGGGGATGTGCATCAATGACACTATTTTGCATGTGGCGCAGGATGATATGCCTTTTGGTGGCATCGGCCCGTCGGGCATGGGGCATTACCACGGGCATGAGGGTTTTCTGACCTTCAGCAAGGCCAAGGGCGTTTACATCAAGCAACGCTTCAATGGTGCGCGGCCGATCTATCCACCCTATGGTGGAAAGATGCTGCAGTGGGTTTATAAGTTGTTTATTCGCTGAGATGGCGCTGGTGAGCGAATTGATGCAACAGCGCAGTAACCTATGTGCGCTCTGAGCGAAAAAACCGCAGATCGATAAAAAACAATAACAGTGGCCCAGCCACATTAGCGAGGTAACGATGTCCTCCATCACCCAGGCCCGGCTTAGCCGCCGGGAGTTACTCAAGTTGGGCGCCGGGGCCAGTCTGGTACTGACCACGGCCGGCATGACGGCCACCCTGACCGGCTGCAGCAGTAGTGAACCTGCCACGGATTACCAGGTGTTGCGCACTAGCGACCTGCCGATTCTGGGCGCGATTCTTCCCGCTCTGGTCGGCCCGCACCCTGCCATGCCGGCACAGATCCCGGCGGCCCTGCGCCAGCTCGACTGGAGCCTGGCGCATATGTCCACGCAGATTCATCAGGACATTCACGAGATGCTCGACCTGCTCAGCATGGGCATTACCCGTGGGCCGATGACGGGTATCTGGGGCCGTTTCGAGCATGCTTCACCGGAGCAGGTTCTTGCGTTTCTGGCACGCTGGCGCGATAGCCGGCTGGCTTTGCTGCGTGAAGGCCATGCTGCTTTGACGCAGCTGCTGTTGGTGGCCTGGTATGCCTTGCCGGCAACCTGGGACAGCATCGAATACCCCGGCCCGCCGGCCATCTGATCAGGATACTTCCATGTCGATACCCGATATCTATACCCAGGGCATTGCCCGCGGCTGGCAGGTCACTGACGCGACCAGTCTGGACAACGACAGCCGATTCGATGCAGATGTGCTGATCATCGGTACCGGTGCCGGCGGCGCGACCAGCGCCGAGATTCTGGCCCAGGCTGGGCTGCGCGTGCTGATGGTGGAGGAAGGTGGGCTGTTTACCTCCAGCAGCTTCAAGGGCAATGAGGCCAAGGCCTATGCCGAGCTGTATCAGGAAGGCGCTGCGCGTGCGACCAGCGACAACGGCATTGTGATTCTGCAGGGCCGGAGTGTGGGTGGCACTACCACAGTGAACTGGACCAGCAGTTTCCGCACCCCTGACGCGACTCTGGAGCACTGGGCCGACGCGCATCAGGTCGCCGGGTTGGACAGCGCCAGCATGGCGCCCTGGTTCCAGCGTGCCGAAGAGCGGCTGGGCATTTCGCCTTGGGCCGTGCCGCCGAATGCCAACAATGATGTGCTGAAAGCCGGTTGCGAGCAGCTTGGCTGGCACTGGGCGGTGATTCCGCGCAATGTGCGCGGCTGCGCCAACCTGGGCTACTGCGGTACCGGCTGCCCGTTGAATGCCAAGCAGTCGATGCTGGTAACCAGCGTGCCGGCGGCGCTGGATGCTGGTGCGCACCTGATCCATCGGCTGCGCGCCGAACGTCTGCTATTCAATGGCGATCAGGTTACCGGCGTTGAGGCCCGGGGTATGAACAGCACCCTGACCCGCGCCGATGGTCCACGGGTTACCCTGAGTGCCAAGCATGTGGTGCTGGCGGGTGGTGGTATCAATTCGCCCGCTCTGCTGCTGCGCTCGGACGCGCCCGACCCCCATGGCCGGTTGGGCAAGCGTACCTTCCTGCACCCGGTGAATTTCTCGGTGGCGCAGTTCGACAAGCGCATTGATGGCTTTTACGGGGCACCCCAGTCGATCTATTCCGATGAGTTCCAGTGGAACAATGGCACCACTGGGCCCATGGGCTTCAAGCTGGAAGTGCCACCCACCCACCCGAGTATCACTGCCGCGACCATTGGCGGGCATGGCCGGGAGAGTTTCGAGCGCATGCAGCGCCTGGCCTACAGCAATGTGATGATCGCGCTGATGCGTGATGGCTTTGATGAGCAGAGCCAGGGTGGCAGCGTGCAACTTCGCAAGGACGGCAGCCCGACACTGGACTACCCACTGAACGATTACCTGTGGGAAAGCGCGCGACGAGCCTGGTTGGCGATGGGTGAGATACAGTTTGCTGCGGGTGCCAAGGCGGTGTTGCCGGCGCATGCGCATGGTCGCCTGAGTCGCACCTTTGTTGACTTCAAGACCCAGGTCGAGCAATTGAGCTACCGCATCTATGACGTCAACCTGGCCAGCGCCCACGTGATGGGTGGTTGTGCCATGGGGGAGGACCCGCAGCAAGCAGTGGTCAACAGTCAGGGCCGGCATCATCAGTTGAGTAACTTGTCGGTGCTCGATGGCTCGCTCTTCCCGACCAGCATTGGCACCAACCCGCAGCTCTCTATCTACGGCCTGGTCGGTCGCCTGGCAACCCAGCTGCGCGACGAGTTGACGGCCTGAAACGCCGAGCAACCTGAATCTGTCAGGGCCTGTGCCCGACAGATTCCGTCTTGCCCGCTTGGCCCTGCCCAGACGTTGGGCTACCATCTGCAGTCCACGTCCTCGATTCTGGAATTGCCCGATGAATACCGCACTCTATCCTGGTACCTTCGACCCCATCACCAAAGGCCATACTGATCTGGCCGAGCGGGCGTCCAAACTCTTTGACCGGGTAGTGGTTGCCGTTGCCGCCAGCAACAAGAAGAACCCGGCCTTCGAGCTTGAGCAGCGGGTTGAGCTGGCGCGCGAAGTACTCAGCCACCTGCCGAATGTGGAAGTGGTCGGCTTTTCCTCCTTGCTCGCGCATTTCGTCAAGGAAGTCGATGCCAATATCCTGCTGCGTGGCCTGCGTGCGGTATCGGATTTCGAGTATGAATTCCAGCTGGCCAACATGAATCGCCAACTGGCGCCCCAGGTGGAAAGTCTGTTTCTGACCCCCTCGGAAAAGTACTCTTACATTTCTTCCACCCTGGTGCGTGAAATTGCCTCCCTTGGCGGCGATATTTCCCAGTTTGTGCATCCGGCAGTGCATGATGCCCTGCTCAAACGCTATCACGGCTGATAACACCCGCTTTTCCGGAGCATTTGCATGGCCCTGATCATTACCGATGACTGCATCAATTGCGATGTCTGTGAACCCGAGTGCCCGAACAACGCCATCTCTCAGGGCGAAGAGATTTATGTGATCGACCCCAACCTGTGCACCGAGTGCGTCGGCCACTATGACGAGCCCCAGTGCCAGCAGGTGTGCCCGGTGGATTGCATTCCGCTGGATCCTGCCCATGTCGAAAGCAAGGATGAGCTGATGGAAAAATACGGGTATACGGA
>NZ_LFGS01000012.1:11690-33151 GCF_002078135.1 Halomonas sp. BC1
ATAAAAAACGCCACCCTTGTTTGGGCAGCGTTTATTGTTTGAATCCAGGCAGCAAATAGGCGCGATATAGAGGCTACGTGGAGCGCACGCGGGAAACGGCATCCAACCAGCCCTGATAAAGCTGTTCGCGAGTCGCCTCCTCCATGCTGGGCGTGAAGCTCTTCTCGCAGCGCCACAGCTGTTCTATCTCTTCCAGGGTGGCGTACCACCCCAGCCGCAGCCCAGCCAGATACGCCGCCCCCAGCGCCGTGGTTTCCAGAATCGTCGGTCGATCCACCTGCACGTTGAGCATGTCGGCCAGAAACTGCATCACCCAGCTATTTTTCACCATGCCGCCATCGACACGCAGGTTGCCTGGCGCGGCATCCATGTCATCGTTCATGCAGAGCTGAAGGTCTCGAGTCTGGTAACACACCGCCTGCAGCCCGGCCGCGACGATTTCGGCGATCCCGGTGTCTCGGGTCAGGCCAAAAATGGCGCCGCGGGCCTTGGGGTCCCAATGGGGGGCACCCAACCCGGTAAAGGCAGGCACCAGGTACACGCTGTGCCCGCTGCGGGTTTTCTGGGCCAAGGCTTCGGTTTCCGAGGCATCGGCAAACAGGTTCAGCCCGTCACGCAGCCACTGCACAGTCGCCCCGGCCACGAAGATACTGCCCTCCATGGCGTAGGTGGGCTGGCCATTGATCCGGTAACCCACGGTGGTCAGCAGGCGGTTGCGGGAAACCGACGGTGTATCGCCGGTATTCACGATCATGAAACAGCCCGTGCCGTAAGTGCTTTTGCCCATGCCGGGCTTGAAGCAGGCTTGCCCAACCAGGGCTGCCTGCTGGTCCCCGGCAACCCCGGCGATGGGCAAGGCAGCCCCCAGCCAGTGGGCTGCCACCGTACCAAAGTCGTCGCTGGAGTCTTTCACGCCTGGCAGCATGTTGGCGGGCACATCGAACAGCGCCAGCAACTCATCGTCCCAACGCTGCTCATGAATGTTGAACAGCGCCGTGCGCGAGGCGTTGGTGGCATCGGTCACGTGCTGTTGGCCTTCGGTCAAGCGCCAGATCAGGAAGCTGTCGATGGTACCGAAGGCCAGCTCCCCCTTGGCCGCCCGTTCGCGGGCGCCCTCGACCTGATCGAGTATCCAGGCCAGCTTGGTGGCAGAGAAGTAGGGGTCGATCAGCAGCCCGGTTTTGGCCTGTACCGCCTCGGTATGGCCCGCGTCCCGCAGCGCCTGACAGCGTTCGGAGGTGCGCCGATCCTGCCAGACAATGGCGTTATAGAGTGGCTTGCCCGTGGCGCGATCCCATACCACCGTGGTTTCTCGCTGGTTGGTGATGCCGACACCGTCTATCTGTTCGGCACTGACCTGGGCCTTGGCCAGCACCTCTCGGCAAGTCGCCACCACGGAGTCCCAGATATCCTCCGGGTCGTGCTCGATCCAACCATCCTGGGGAAAGTGCTGGGGAAACTCCTGCTGGGCAACGGCCGCTACCTGGCCCTGGCGGTCGAAGAGAATGGCACGCGAGCTGGTGGTACCTTGATCGATGGCAAGAATGAAGGAGGACATATCGTGTTCACTTTGTTGTAGGGTTCTTTCGATTTTGACGGTTTTGTTTCGTTTTATTATACTACAAGGCTACGCCAGCGGCTCGCAATGCTCAAGTATGAAACTTGCCAAGGTGGCGACGCCTTTCCCGCTGGGTCAGGCGATGTGCAGCGCCACATCGTGCTGGGTAAGCAGACGGGTAATCGACTCCGGCGGCCGACGGTCGGTGAACAGCGCATCCAGTTGCGAAAGATTGCCCTGACGCACCACCGGGTTACGGTGAAATTTCGAGTAGTCGGCGGCAAGATACACCCGGCGAGAATTGGCGATAATGGCCTGGGCCACGCGCACTTCCTGGTAGTCGAACTCCAGCAGCGAGCCATCTTCATCGATACCACTGATACCGATGATGCCGTAATCCACCTTGAACTGATTGATGAAGTCGATGGTGGCTTCACCAATGATGCCGCCATCCCGCGAACGCACCTGCCCCCCGGCGATGATCACCGTGAAGTCTTCCTTGTGCTGCAGGATGGCAGCCACGTTCAGGTTGTTGGTGATGATTTCCAGCCCCTGGTGCTCCAGCAGCGCCTGGGCAATCATCTCGTTGCTGGTACCGATATTGATGAACAGTGAAGCATGGTGAGGAATATGCTGGGCCATGCAGCGGGCAATCCGCTCTTTCTCTTCCAGGTGCAGCGTCTTGCGCGTGCTGTAGGCGGTGTTCACCGTGCTCGACTCGACCCCTACACCGCCATGCACGCGCCGGACGCGCCCATCATTGGCCAAGGTATTCAGATCACGCCGGATGGTCTGGGGCGTTACCGCAAAATGTTCGGTCAGTTGCTCGATGCTCATGTAACCATGCTGGCGCACCAGCTCGACAATGGCATCCTGGCGATACTGCTGGTTCATAAGCCCGGCCTGTTCGTTATTGGTTGATCCATGTGCGTAATAGATTAGCAAAATTTTCGATATCCAATCACGCGAACATGACCCAAAGCCGATGAAACGTCACTTATAGCGGCCAGACCCACAGAATCATCGGTATCGTCACGCACATCACCACCAGCGAAAGCGGCAACCCCAGCTTCCAGTAATCACCAAAGCGGTAGCCCCCTGGCCCCAGCACCAGGGTGTTGGACTGATGACCGATAGGCGTGAGGAAGGCACAAGAGGCGCTGACGGCCACCACCATCAGGAAGGGGTCCAGGGAAACGTCGAATCCATTGGCCAGGCTGGCGGCAATGGGCGCCATCAGCAGCGCGGCAGCGGCATTATTGACCACGTTCGACAGCAGCATGGAGAGCAGAAAGAGCCCCGCCAGGGAGACGATCACCGGCCACTCCAGGCCAAAGGTCAGCAGCGCGTTGGCAATGATCGCCGCCCCGCCACTGGTTTCCAGCGCTTCACCCACGGGCAGCATGGCCGCCAGCAGCACGATCACCGGCCCGTCGATGGCCTGATACCCCTCTCGCAGCGGCAGCACGCCGATCAACAGCGACACCAGCGCCGCCGTGCTCATGGCCACCGCAGCGGGCAGCAGATCCAGCAGCATGGCGATAATAGCCAGCACGAAAATACCGATCGAGAGCAACAGTTTGCGCGGCTGGCCCAGGTTCAGCTCGCGGTTGGCCAGCGGCAGGCAGCCCAGCGTGGCCAGGCTGTCGGCGATCTCGTTTTCGCTGCCCTGCAGCAGCAGGACGTCGCCGGTTTGAAAGCGAATGTCGCGCAGCCGCTGCTTGAGCCGGGCGCCGTCGCGGGCCACCGCCACCAGATGCAGGCCAAACTGATGATGCAGGCGCAGTTGGCGCACGCTGCGATTGACCATCATCGAGTCGTTGCGCACCACCGCTTCGATCAACTGCAGCCCTTCGGTATCGACGGGCTGGCGCTCCTTCGCCGCTTGCTCGTCGCTTTCGTTCTCTTCGGCATCGTCAGGCTCGGCAATGACGCTCAGGCCCACCTTGTCTTCCAGCAGCCTCAACTCATCGGGGCCTGCCTCCAGCAGCAGGATATCGCCCTCGCGCAGTACGCCGTGGAAACGGTAGCCTGCCCGCCGATCATCGTCGCGCACCACCGCCAGCACGGGAATGGTCTCTTCCAGTTCGTCGCGCAGCTGTTGCAGCGTCAGCCCATTGGCTTTGGAGGCCTCGCTGACCTTGAGTTCGACCAGGTAATTGGCGGTATCGAACATGTCATCACCCGCCGACTGGGCATTGCGTTTGGGGGTGAATCGCCAGCCCACCAGCACAATGAAGGCCAGACCCACCAACGCCACCGCAGCACCCACGGGCGTAAAGCTGAACATGCCGAAATTTTCGCCCGTGATATTGCCACGATACGCCGAGATGATGATGTTCGGCGGAGTACCGATCAGGGTGGTCAGGCCGCCCAGCAGCGAGCCGAACGCCAGCGGCATCAACAGCAGCGAGGGCGAAGTATCGTGTTCTCGCGCCAGGCGCATGGCCACCGGCAGCAGCAGTGCCAATGCCCCAACATTGTTCATGACCCCCGACAACAGCACCACCGTGCCCACCAGCACCAGCAGCTGCAGCATCAGGCGCTCGCCGGCCTTGAGCACCTGATGGGCAATGACGTCCACCACCCCTGAGCGTTCGAAACCACGGCTCAGCACCAGCACGGCGGCAACGGTGATCACCGCCGGGTGGCCAAAGCCCATGAACGCATCGTCTGCGGGTACCAGCCCCAGCATGATCGAGCCGAGCAAGGCCGCCAGGGCCACCAGATCATAGCGAAAACGCCCCCAGACAAACGCCGCCAGGGTGAGTCCAAGAACCACAAACACCAACGTGCTGGGCGCAAGCCCCAAACTTTCCATGGACATAGAGTGCCATCTCCCTGAGCGTTACAGCGGCGCGACTCCCTCCGCCATCTTCTCATTACATTAGACGATCACAAGCAGGCCGTACAGCCTCTGAACAACCGTCATTCACTGCGCAGAGAACCGCAAAACGCTCGGCAAAACCGAGCGTTAGAGGCGTACCAGGGGATGTGCAGGTTCAGCGTCAGGCGGGGCGATGCAGGCGCGCCAGCAGGCGTTCGACGGCCTCCAGGTGCTCGGGCTCGTTATGGCACAGCCCTTGGAACACGGCGCAAACGTCCAGAAAGGCTTTCAGCTCCATGTCCGGTGCCATTTTCATCAGCCGCTTGGTCAGGCGCGTGGCCTTGGGGGGCTGGCTGGCCAGACGCGCTGCATGGGCCATGGTAGCCTCCATGAGCTGTTCAGGCTCGACCACTTCCAGCACGACGCCGTAGGCAAGCGCCTCGTCGGCATCGATCACGCGGCCCGACAGGGTCAGTTCGAAGGCACGCTGATAGCCGATCTGGCGCTGCAGGAACCAGGCACCGCCATCGCCGGGAATGATGCCCAGATTGAGAAACGTCTCGCCGAAGCTCGCCTTGCGGGAAGCAATACGTAAATCCGCCATATTGGCCAGGTCGAACCCGGCACCGATGGCCGCACCATTCACGGCGGCAATGATCGGCACTTCCACCTGGGCAAGCGCCAGCGGCATGCGCTGAATGCCCTGACGATAACGCTCGGCGACTTCTGCCACGTTGCCAGCGAAGTCGCCGCTGCGGTTGGCCATGTCCTTGACATTGCCGCCTGCACAGAAGGCGCTGCCTGCCCCTGTGATGACCAGCACCGATACCTCTGGACAAGCATTGACCCACCGAGCCGTGGCCACGATGTCATCCACCAGTGCCGTGCCGGTCAAGGCATTGCGCACGTCATGGCGGTTCAAGGTCAGCGTAGCGACCCGCTCGTGCAGCGTCAGGGTGGCATCGGTCAAGCTGGGCAACGTCATCGTCATTGGTCGCGCTCCACGATAATGCGGGCATCCACGATGGCATACCCGGTAGGGTGCCCCTGCGGATAGGCCAGCACGGGGTTCAAGTCGAGTTCCTGAATCTCGGGGTAGGTCTCCACCAGCCGCGAGACCTGCATCAGCAGAGCCACCAGGGCCGGTTTGTCCACACCGGCAGCGCCGCGCACGCCGTCGAGGACTTTCTGCGCCTTGATCTGTTCCACCATGGCGTAGGCGTCCCGCTCGCTCAGCGGCAGAGCCCGGAAGGCAACATCTTCCAGCACCTCCACGAAAATGCCGCCCAGGCCAAACATCACCACCGGCCCGAATACCGGGTCACGGAACATGCCGATGATCACTTCGACCCCTGGCTGGGCCATGGGGCTCACCAGCACGCCTTCGAAGCGGGCCCGGGGGTCGTAGGCATGGGCATTGTGCTGGATGGCCTGGAACGCCTCGCGCAGCGCCTCTTCCCCGCTCAGGTGGAGCTTGACGCCGCCCGCATCGGATTTGTGCAGAATGTCCCGCGACACCACCTTCATGGCCAAGGGCTGCTGGCCTGCCTGCTCGATGACCGATGTCAGCTCATCAGCCTGGCTGACCCACCACTGGGGGGGCACGGCAATGCCGTGTTCGGCCAACAGTGCCTTGGCTTCGAACTCGAACAGGTCGCGCCCTTCCGCGCGGGCCCCGGCGAGCAGCGCGGCTCCCTTGGCCGTGGGCTGCCAGGGCGTCTCCAGGCGTCGAACCTGCGTCAGGTACTCGCCTCGCTCGCCCAGCGCCGCCAACACCCTGACCGCGTGTTCGATGGAGGCATACACCGGCAGCCCTGATTCATGCAGGTGGCGCAGCGCAGGCGGCTTGATGGGCGCGTACAGGCTGTACACCACCAACGGCTTTTCGCTGCCCTGGGCCAACGCCAGCAGTTGCTTTGCCCCCTGCAGCTCATCGTCGGCCAGCGACTCGGAAAACCGCAGGCTGTAGCCACCCAACATGCCTACCAGGAAGACGCTGTCGACGCCGGGGTCGGCCATCACGATCTCGACACAGCGAGCCAGCAGCGACGGACGGGCATCCGAGGAGCCCGCCACATCCACAGGGTTGTCCAGCGCCGCCTGAGGAAGCAGCACCTCCTCCAGAGCATGACGCGTGGACGGTGCCAGCATCGCCAGGCTCAGCCCGGCTTCGGCGAGCCGGTCGGCGGCGATGGTGGCCTGGCCGCCGCCGTCGGAAATCACCGCGATCCGCTTGCCGGGCGCCTGCTGCAACTGCCCCAGGCCTTCGGCGACCGGCAGGATCTCGTCGGAGTACTGCACCACGCTGACACCCACCTGACGCAGCAGGTCTACCGTCATTTGGTAGCTGCCTGCCAGGGCGCCGGTGTGCGAGCTGGCCGCTTTTTGCCCCTGCTCGGTGGCGCCGGATTTGTACACCACCACCGGCTTGTGCGCCGTGACCTGACGGGCCACGTCCAGAAAGCGCCGTCCATCCCGAAACCCTTCCACGTACAGGGTCGCCACTCGGGTATGCGGGTCCTCACCGAGATAGCGCAGGTAGTCGTTGAAACCAATGTCGCTTTGGTTACCGGGGCCAATATAGCTACTGAACCCTACCTGGCCGTTATGCTGTGCTTCCAGGGCCAGCGCCAGCAGCATATTGCCCGATTGCGAGACGATACCGATGTCGCCTGCCCTGACATTGGTCAGGTCCAGCAGGTTGATGCGCTGATGCAGGTTGAACAGACCGGAGGTGTTGGGGCCGATGATGCGCACCCCATGCGCCTCGGCCGCCGCCATCATCGCTTCCTCCAGGGCAGCCCCTGCCGCTCCGGTTTCGCCGAACCCGCTGGCCAGCACTACCGCGCCCTTGATCCCCTGACGGCCACACTCGGCGATCAGCGCCGGTACGCTGGCAGCCGGGGTACACAGCAGAGCCAGCTCCGGCGTACCCGGCATGTCCGCCAGTGAGGGCCAGGCCGGAATGTCGAGGATCTGCTCCGCCTTGGGGTTGATGGGGTAGATCGCCCCCTCATAGCCGCCCTTGATCAACCCTAGCAGGGCTTTATAGCCGCGCTTGGTCGGGTCGGCAGAGGCACCGACGATAGCGATACCCGTTGGGGAAAGCAGTGTGTGCAGCGGGCTGCGGGAGCCGTGTGATTCGTTGAAACAGTTCATGACGTGACCTGTAGGGCAAAACGGACGATAAAAGGATTGCAAGGTGGCAGCCGGCTCATTTGCCCTGAAAACGCGGGGCACGTCGTGCGGCAAAGGCATCGACCCCTTCTTGCCAATCGTCGGTGATCGAGCAGGTAAACACGGCGTCCAGCTCCTGCTGAAGCTGGCTTTCCATGCTGGTTTCGCTGGCGCGATTGAGCAGCGGCTTGAGCATCGCCATGGAGACCGGCGCCTGCCCGGCCAGCCGAGTAGCCAGCGCCTGGGCCTGGGCCATCAGCTCGGCTCCCGGATGGTTGGCCAGTGCCAGACCGATCCGAGTGGCCTCCACGCCATCGATGCGGTCGCCCAGATACAGCAGGCGGCGCGCCTGGCCCAGACCCACCCACTGCGGCAGACGCTTCGAAACACCGCCCCCGACACAGGTGCCAATACTGGTTTCCGGAAAGCCGATCTGGGCATCCTCAGCCATGACGATGAAATCACAGGCCACGGCCATTTCTGCCCCCGCCCCCAAGGCATAGCCATTCACGGCCGCCACCACCGGCTTACCCAGCTGGTCGATGGCTTCACAGACATCATTGCCCAACTGCAGATAAGCCCGCCGCTGAAACAGCGAGCGCTGTGCACTGCCATGGGCTTTCATGTCCGCGCCGACACAAAAGGCGCGTCCCTCTCCGGTCAGGATCACCGCTCTTACCTGCGCTGCGCGCTGGGCAAAGCGCAGGGCATCGAGCAGCTCTTCATAAAGGGTTTCAATCACCGCGTTCAGCCGGTGGGGTCGGTTGAACCGCAGGGTCAGCACGTGTTCATCCAGAGAGATCAGGAGCGTTTCATAGGTGGGCAGCGCGGGCGCGTCGGCAGACATGATGCTGTTGGTAACCTCGTTCGGAAAAAACAAATAAGGAAACGATTGTTCCTTTAAATAGAAAAAGAGAAACAAACGTACTGCCGAACGATAGGACACTGCTGGGGGATAATCAATACATTCGTGACAAAAACATTTATCATTGGCACAAACGTTTTACACTTCATCAAAGAGAGCCCCATGCCTGACCACGCCACCCGCCCTGCGCCCGACCTGGAAAGCGTCCACCGGCAGCTGGCCGAGCACTACGCCACGCTCAGCCCACAGCTCAAACGGGCGGCCAGCTATGTGTTGGAACACCCGACGGAAATGGCGTTTCAGTCAGTGCGTAAAACGGCCCAGGCCGCGTCGGTGACGCCTTCCACTCTGGTCCGGCTGGCCAAGCGGCTGGGCTTCGAGAGTTACGAGTCGTTTCGGGAGGTTTTTCAATCGGCGGTGCAGGCCGCACCGGTCGAGCTGAGCGGCCGTGCCAGTCGGCTCAAGCAGCAGGTGCGCAACCCGCAAGAGGCGCTGTTCGTGGAGGTGGGTGATGCCGCTTTCGACAACATTGGCAGGCTCTTCACGGCGGATAATCAAGCGCGGGTAAAAGACGCCGCCGAGCGCATACTGGCGGCTCGCCGGGTAGCCGTGATCGGCTTTCGCGATACCTTTGCCTGCGCCTACCACTTTGCCTACGTGGGACGTATCGCCATGCCCGACGTGACGCTGATTCGCGGACAGGAGGGCGGGCTCCTGACGGAGCTGGCGCCCTTCGACGAACAGGACGTGGTGGTGGCTTTCGGCTTCGAGCCTTACTGCGCCGAAACGGTCAAGGCGCTGGAGATTGCCCGCGCCAACGGCGTGCAGGCCATCGTGGTCACCGACACCCTGCGCTCACCGCTGGTGCCTGGCGCCAGCGTGACGTTCACCGTCGCCAACGCCACGCCTCACTTCTTTCCGTCGCTGCTCTCGGCCATCACGCTCAGCGAAGCGATTCTGGCCGAGTGCGTGGCCGTCGGCCCCGACCAGCTGGTGGATAACGTGGCCAGCTTCGAGCGGCGCATGCGCCAGCTGGGGGCCTATGTCGACGTGGACTAGCCCCCGGCTCAGGCGAGCGACTCAGGGCAGCAGAATGGTCGAGCCGGTCGTCTTGCGGCTCTGCAGCGCATCCTGGGCCTTGCCTGCTTCCTGCAAAGGGTAGCGGTTGGCGACATCGATGCGAATCTTGCCGCTTTCGATCATGGCGAAGAACTCTTCGCACATCATTTCCAGCCGCTCGCGGGTATCCGCATAGCCGTTCAGGCTGGGGCGCGTAACGAACAGCGCTCCCTTTTGATTCAGGATACCGATATTGACGCCGTCCACCGGGCCGGACGCGTTACCAAAGCTGACCATCAGTGAGCGCGGCTTGAGACAATCCAGCGACATCTCCCAGGTGTCCTTGCCCACGGAGTCGTACACCACATCACACATTTCACCGTTGGTCAGCTCGCGCACCCGCTCGACGACGTTCTCTTCGGTGTAGTTGATGGTGGCCCAGGCGCCATTGGCCATGGCCAGGTCAGCCTTCTCCTGAGAGCTGACGGTGCCGATCAGCTTCACGCCCAGCGCCTTGGCCCACTGGCAGGCAATCGAGCCCACGCCCCCGGCCGCCGCGTGGAACAGAATGGTCTCGCCGCCCTTGAGCGGCTGGGTTTGACGCAGCAGGTACTGCACCGTCAAGCCCTTCAGCATACTGGCCGCCGCCGTTTCGAAGTCGATGAAATCCGGCAGTTTGACCACCTTGGCCGCGGGCAGCGTGTGCAACTCGGCGTAGGCACCCAGCGGGCCCTGGGCATACGCCACGCGGTCACCTACCTTGAGATGCGTGACGCCCTCGCCCACCGCATCGACGATGCCTGCGCCCTCGGTGCCCAGGCCAGAAGGCATGCTGGGGGCCGGGTACAAGCCCGTGCGAAAATAGATATCGATGAAGTTCAGGCCAACGGCCTTGTTGGCGATACGGACTTCACCGGCAGCCGGTGCGACAGGCTCGACCTCGGCCCACTCGAGTACGTCGGAGCCACCGGTAGTGGAAAATTGAATACGCTTGGACATCAAAAAACTCCTGTTATTGGCGATGGGGTATCGCTTGTTATGAATTATCGTTTGCCGTGAATGATCGCGTTGAGCATCGCTGACCGAAAACGGATGACGGAGTCTGCACGGGTCCGCTATCCAACCGCGTCAGGGCGCTGAAATCAAGTCGTCCAACCCTCTGGCCGACACACGCCTGTCACGGGTACATGCTAGACTAAGGGCCATTTTATAACACGCCTGGTCACCACAAGACGGATCGTCCATGACCCATCCTGCCATTGAAGTACCCACTCTGATTGCCCACCGCGGCTACTCTGCGGCCGCCCCCGAAAACACCCTCACCGCCGTGCGCGCCGCTCATCAGGCGGGGGCGCGCTGGGTTGAGCTGGATGTTCAACTGCTGGGGGACGGCATGCCCGTGATCTGGCACGACAGCGATGTAAGCCGCTGTTCGGACGGGCGCGGCGAGCTGGCCAGCATGACCTGGCGCCAGGCCCAGGCGCTGGATGTGGGCAGCTGGTTCGGCGACCGCTTTGCGGGGGAACGCATGGCCAACCTGGAGGCCATGCTGGCGCTGCTGAATGAGCTGGAAATGGGCGTCAATCTGGAAATCAAGGTCAACAAGGGGCGCGACCCCATTGCCCTGGTCGATGCGGTGCTGCCCATGCTGCTGACAGCGCTACCTGCCGAGCGCTGCATCGTCTCCTCTTTTGACGGGGCCGCACTGGCTCACAGCCGTCGGCATGCGCCCCGAGAAGCTCTCGCCCTGGGCGCGCTTTACGGCAGTTTACCCAAGCAGTGGCGCGCCCAATGTGCCGCCATCCAGGCGTTCAGCATTCACCCCCACTGGCCCCGGCTGAAGCGCACCCAGGCCGCTGCCATGCGCCGGGATGGCTATCAGATCCTGTGTTATACCGCCAACGATCCCAGTGCGTTTCAAAGCCGCTGGGCCTGGGGCATCAACAGTGCCATTACCGACGAACCAGCCGCTTTCCAGCGCTATCTCGACAACCGAAAAGAAGGATGACAATGAAGTATCTTGGTGCCCATGTCAGCGCGGCCGGTGGCGCTGATCAGGCCGTGCTGCGCGCGGTGGAGATCGGGGCGACGGCGTTTGCCCTGTTTACCAAAAACCAGCGTCAGTGGCAGGGCAAACCGCTCACTGACGAGGCCATCGCAGCCTTCAAGCGGGCGTGCCGCATCCATGGCTTCGCGCCAGCGCAGATCCTGCCCCACGACAGCTACCTGATCAATCTGGGGCACCCTGAGGCGGAGGGCCTCGACAAGTCGCGGGCCGCCTTCATCGATGAGATGCAGCGCTGCGAGCAGTTGGGCCTGACGCTGCTGAACTTCCACCCCGGCAGCCATTTGAACAAGATCAGCGAAGCCGACTGCCTGTCGCGCATTGCCGAATCCATCAACCTGGCTCTGGATGCCACCCAGGGCGTGACCGCGGTCATCGAAAACACCGCAGGCCAGGGCACCAACCTGGGCTGGCGCTTCGAACATCTGGCCAGCATCATCGAGCAGGTGGACGACAAGCGCCGGGTCGGCGTTTGCATCGACACCTGCCACGCCTTTGCCGCAGGCTACGACCTGCGCAGCGCCGAAGCGACCCGCGCCACGCTGGACGAACTGGGCAGCGTGGTGGGGTTCGAATATCTGCGCGGCATGCACCTCAACGATGCCAAAAGCGACTTCGCCAGCCGTGTGGATCGGCACCACAGCCTGGGGCAAGGCAACATTGGCCTGGCGGCCTTCACCACGATCATGCAGGATGCGCGCATCGATGGTATTCCCATGATTCTCGAAACCATCGAGCCCGAGATCTGGGCCGACGAGCTGAATTGGCTGCGCGCTCAGGCCCCGGAGGCCGCCCCCGGCAGGTAGTGAATCACATCGTGAAAGCGTAACCGCGACGTACCGTTGTTGCGCATGGCGTGGGGCCGGTCCGCGAAAAAGCGCAGCCCCTCGCCAACGCCCAGGGTTTGCCAGCGCTCGTCGATGCGCAGCTCCATCTCGCCTTCCACCACCACGATGTGCTCCACCACGCCGCTGGCATGGGCCGTGGATTCGCTCATGGCCCCCGGGGCCAACTCGATCAGGAACATCTCGAACCCCAGCAGGGGGTCGTAGGGGAACAGCAGGCGCGCCTGCATGCCCGCGCTGTCATCCCCCCACACCGACTCCCACCCATCCCGATGCAGCTCGCCCAGCGCGGGCTTGTCACTGTCGAACAGGGTAGAAAACGACACCCGAAACCCGCTGGCGATCTTCCACAAGGTGGCCACCGTGGGGCTCGACTCCCCACGTTCGATCTGCCCCAGCATCGCCTTGCTGACCCCGGTTTCACTGGCCGCGCGATCGAGGCTCCAGCCCCGCTCCTTGCGCAGCTGCTTCACCGTTCCTGAAATATGCTCGGCAATGGTATGCGGCGTTAAAGCCATGCGACTCTCCTGACGGTCGGATTCAGATAGCGGGGTTGGTCGGATGACTATCATGCCAGAAAAAGGTTGTGCGTCATAACGCACAATGTTAGCGTAGCCATCCGTGCGCTATAGCGCACGCTCAACATAACCACGTGGGAGCCACCCATGGACACGCCAACGACGCTGCCCTCTTCATCATCTGCCTCGCCTCATCTATGGCGGGACATGAGCCTGTCTACGCTGATTGCCGGTTTCGTCGCCGTCATCATCGGCTATACCAGCTCCGCCGCGATCATTTTTCAGGCCGCCGCCGCTGCGGGCGCCTCCACGGCCCAGATCAGCTCCTGGCTATGGGCGCTGGGCATCGGCATGGGCATCACCTCGCTGGGGCTTTCGCTGCGTTACCGCATGCCGCTGCTGACCGCCTGGTCGACGCCGGGAGCCGCCTTTCTGGCCACCAGCCTGCCGGGAATTCCTATCGAAGAGGCCATCGGCGCGTTTCTGTTTTCGGCGCTGTTGATCACGCTGTGCGGTGTCACCGGGCTGTTCGAGCGTTTGATGCGCCATATTCCTGGTGCCATCGCCTCGGCCCTGCTGGCGGGCATTCTGCTGCGTTTCGGGCTGGAGCTGTTCAACGTCATGGAAAGCCAGTGGCTGCTGCCGCTGGCCATGCTGGCTGCCTGGGTCGCGGGGCGGCGCTGCTGGCCCTCACTGGCGGTGCCGGGAGTCCTGCTGGTGGGCGTGGGGCTGGCCCTGTGGCAAGGCCAGATCTCGACCCAGCCGATCCCGCTGGCGCCTACGCTGCCGGTCTTTACCGCCCCGGTATTCAACCCGATGACACTGATCAGCATCGGCATTCCGCTGTTCGTCATCACCATGGCGACCCAGAACCTGCCCGCCGTCGCCGTCTTGCGGGCGGCAGGCTATCGCCCCAACAGCTCACCGCTGATCACCTGGACCGGTGGCGCCACCCTGCTGCTGGCGCCGTTTGGCGGCTACGCGCTCAACATGGCGGCCATCAGTGCGGCGGTATGCCTGGGCCCAGACGCCCATCCCAACCCCAGGCGGCGCTACACCGCCGGGGTGGCTGCCGGGGTCTTCTATATCGCCATGGGCATCTTCGGAGCCACCGTGACCGGGGTGTTCAGCGCCTTGCCTAGCGTTCTGGTGATGGCACTGGTGGGCATTGCCCTGCTGAGCACGCTGGGCACGGGCCTCGCGGGCGCTTTCGAGAAGAGCGAACAGCGCGATGCCGCCATCGTGACCTTCCTGCTCACCGGTTCCGGCGTGACGCTACTGGGACTGGGCGGGGCTTTCTGGGGCCTGGTGGCGGGGCTTGTGGTACTCAAGATCAGCACATTCAGCGCCCGCGCGCACCAGAAGGATCGCTAAAAAAACGCCCCGCCATCGTGGATGGCAGGGCGTCTATGTCTATCGGCCAGCGGTGTACGGTGGTTACATCACCGCTGGTTCCATGTTGGCCAGGCGCTCTTCATCGAGCACGCCGGACATGCGCACCATGGCCAGCGCTTCATCCAGACTGCTCATCTCTTCGATGACCAGCAGCTCGTTCTCCAGCGTTACCGGCTGACCGGCCTTGTCGGACAGCAACTTCTCCAGCGAGGCCACGTCCATGGCATCGTCGAGATGATGAATATCCACGGACGCACTGTTCTCGCTGGGCAGGTAGATAGTGCCGTTGGAGAAGTCCACGGCGTAGGCGATCACGCCCGGCACGATGAAGAACAGCAGGCCAACGCTATTGGCAATGGCGACCACGGGGTCGACATCACCGCTCAGCTGGCCTTTGCGTTCCGGATAGAAAAGCGTACCGCACCCACTCAATGCCACAATGGAGACACCAACGACCGCCCCCGTCAACCAACGGCGCACTGCTTGCTGCATGGAGGTTCCCTCGGAATTTTCAATGTAACGATAGCCATCGTATGAAGTGACACGCTTGTTATAGGCGCAGGCTATCGCGTTACAAAACGGGTCGAGTTTAGCATATTTCGTGCTAAGCACACGCCCTGACGTCTACACAGGATTTTGCCGCCTTCCCCGCTTGGCCGTACAATGCCGCTTTCAACGCTGGATTAAGCGCAACGCGCTTCTCATACTCAGCACCATCGACAACCCAAGGAATGCTCACGCCCATGCGCGCCAGCCAACTATTGATCGCCACCTTGAAAGAAACCCCGGCCGACGCTGAAGTCATCAGCCACCAGTTAATGCTGCGCGCCGGTATGATTCGCCGTCTGACTTCGGGCCTGTATACCTGGCTGCCGCTGGGCCTGCGCACGCTGCGCAAGGTCGAAGCCATCGTGCGTGAAGAGATGAACCGCGCCGGAGCCCAGGAAGTACTGATGCCCGCCGTACAGCCCGCCGACCTGTGGCAGGAATCGGGCCGCTGGGAGCAGTACGGCCCCGAGCTGCTGCGCCTGACGGACCGCCACGACCGCGACTACTGCGTGGGCCCCACCCATGAAGAGGTCATCACGGACCTGGTGCGCCGGGAAATTTCCAGCTACAAGCAGCTGCCGGTGAACTTCTACCAGATTCAGACCAAGTTCCGCGATGAAATTCGCCCCCGTTTCGGCGTGATGCGCTCGCGTGAGTTCATCATGAAGGATGCCTACTCTTTCCATCTCGATGAAGCGTCGATGAAAGAGACCTATCAGGCCATGTACGATGCCTACACGCGCATCTTCACGCGTCTGGGGCTCGACTTCCGCCCGGTGATTGCCGATAACGGCTCCATCGGTGGCACCGGCTCTCATGAGTTCCATGTGCTGGCCGACTCCGGCGAAGACGATATCGTCTTCTCCAACGCTTCCGACTACGCCGCCAACATCGAAAAAGCCGAAGCTTTGCCTGCCCCGTTGGGCAGTCAGGTAGAGCGCAGCGCGCCCAGCGAAGAGATGCGTCTGGTCGACACCCCCGATGCCAAGACCATTGCCGCTCTGGTCGAACAGTTCAACCTGCCTATCGAAAAGACCCTCAAGACGCTGATGGTCCACGCCGCAGAAGGTGGCCTGATTGCTCTGCTGGTGCGTGGCGATCACGCGCTGAACGAGGTCAAGGCGGAGAACCTGCCGCAGGTCAAGGCACCCCTGACCATGGCCAGCGAAGAAGAGATTCGTGCAGCAGTAGGAGCCGGCCCGGGCTCCCCTGGGCCCCCGTGGGCCTTGACATGCCGATCATCATCGACCGCAGCGTGGCGCTGATGAGCGACTTCGGCGCGGGCGCCAACGTCGATGGCAAGCACTACTTCGGCATCAACTGGGAGCGCGACGCCCCCCTGCCCCAGGTCGCCGACCTGCGCAGCGTGGTAGAGGGCGACCCCTCGCCGGATGGTCAGGGCACCCTGCTGATCAAACGCGGTATCGAAGTGGGTCATGTGTTCCAGCTGGGCCAGAAGTACTCCCAGGCCATGAATGCCAGCGTACTGGGCGACAGCGGCAAGACCAGCCACCCGTTCATGGGCTGCTACGGCATTGGCGTGACCCGCGTGGTCGCCGCCGCCATCGAGCAGAACCACGACGATGCAGGCATCATCTGGCCCAACGCCATCGCGCCTTTCCAGGTGGCGCTGGTGCCCATGAACGCCCACAAGTCCCAGCGGGTGCGTGAAGAGTCAGAGCGCCTCTACCAGGCACTCACGGCGGCAGGTCTGGACGTGCTGCTGGATGACCGCGACACTCGTCCCGGCGTCAAGTTCGCCGACCTGGAACTGATGGGCGTGCCGCACCGCCTGGTGATCGGCGACCGTGGCCTGGACAACGGCGAGCTGGAGTACAAGGGCCGCCGCGACAGCGACGCCACCATGGTGCCCGCCGACACGATCGTCGAGTTCCTGCGTGAAAAAGCGGGCCTGGCACAGTGCTGATCGCCCCCTCATGCTGCACGGCCTGGTGCGAGCCCTGATCCTGGGGCTCGCAGTAGGGGCCAGATCATGCCCTTCTGGGTCGCCGAGCTGGGCCTGCCCATGGACGACCTGACCGAACCCAACCGCAATCTGCGCTACGGCAGCACCATTCTGGCCCACTATCTTGCCGTCGAGCGGGGTGACTTCACCCGCGCTCTGGCTCGCTAAAACGGCAGCCTTGGGCAAACCTGGTACCCCGAGCGGGTATTGAAGGCCTAGCGCGACCATTGGCGTTAGCCGGTCACCCTGTCAACCCCTGCTTCAACACTGTGCAGCAAGCCCGCCTTAGCCAGATTGGCCAGCAACTGTGCCACGTCACGCGTTACCTGCGGCAGCGACGCCCCTTCGAAGAACGCCACGAGCGTCTCACTCAATTCCTGCAGGTTCATCGGCTCATGCTGCAATAGAGCCCATACTGCGCGGCTGGTCGCGTTCATTCGATGAATATCACCCCCGTTCTGGCCAATCACGAACAGCTCATCGCCCAGCGACCACTCGAAGGCTGCCGGGCTGGTGTGCCAGTAGCGGGCGTCATCCAACAGCAGCGCAGGCACCTCCGCCCGTTCAGCACTTGCCACCGATTGCCCCTGCTGCCGATCTGCTGAGAACGGCTGACCCTCCCAGCGCTGTGCCAGCCACAGGGCTGCCTCATAAGCATCCGAGTATCGCAGCAGAAAGCACGGTAGCCGCTGCAGTAGCGGCAGGAAGCGATCCATCAGCGCCTGATCCGACTCGTGCTCGGCAAAGTTCTGTTGCAACAACTGCCATAGGCCATCGCCGGGCTGCAGGCGTGTCAGTTGGGGGGCCGTCAACGTGGGGTCTCGGTCGATCAGCAGCACGGCCCCCAGCGGGGAGCGGTCGCCATGGGCTGCCAGTTGGGAACTCGACAAGTTCAGATAACCGTAACGGTCGTCGAAAGGACCAAGATGGCAGGCCACGAAGTGCTGAAAATCTACCGACAAGGCCTCCGGGACCGGTAACCGCAAACGCGGTGCCACGCCAAGCGCGATGCCTTCACCTTCAGGATTGAGCGCCAGCACATCATCCCCGAATACACGGCAGTCTGCGGCAGCAAATGCCGAGGTCAAGGTGCTTTTTCCAGCACGGTGGGCATCAGGAAAAATCACCAGCTGCCCGTTGAGCTCCACCGAGCCACAGTGCAAGCCCACCAGCTCAGGGTGGCGATGCAGGAACGCCCCGGCCAAATCGGCGACGACGCTACAGGCAGTGCCAACATCGGTGTCCAACAAGGCCCCCTGGGGCAGCGCGGGCGCTTCCTGCCAGTAGCCGTCGGGGTGCTGCCAAACGCAGATGTCCGGGGCTTCCGGCAACACCGGGCAGCGTTCGATGGGCCAGCCTGGCATGGCCTGCTGCAACACGGGCAACAGCTCCTCCGCCTCTACCAGGCGCAGGCAGGGGCCCAGACTGGGCAGGCTGATATCGTGAGTGGTGTGGGTTGTCATCGGCCGTTACCACCTTGGCAGTACGCGGCTCAAGCGAATTTCGATGACACCATCGCGCTCCCAGCGGGATCGATGCGGACGCGAATAGCCAGCCCGGCGACGATCATGAGGGCGGTAGTATCGCTCATCACGACGGGCATGATGCTTGTGCCGAGGGCGTGAGTAGCTGGGGCGTGAGTAGCTGGGCCGCGAACGGCTGTGCCGTGAGCGACGGCCGCGCGCTTCTGCCTGCCCCATCGACAGGAACGTGGGAGCAACGTAGAGCGCTGCGGCACCCAGCCCAAGGCTGGCCAGTACCTGGCGGCGCGAGCGGCGCTTCTGCAACACCTCTTCGGTTTCATGGGACATGGTGGTTCTCCTCGTCAAGATGATCTTCAAGTTAACGAACACTGTTTCTCAAATTACTCTAGCCAAGGCGACCTACCGACACCAGATGCCCATGACGACTTCCCCATTGTTTACTCTTTTTTACCTTTCAAGGTTTTATCGTTAGAGCAAAAACATGACTTTTCAACATAATAAATAGATCATAAGGCCACTTCCCTGACCCCACTTAGGTACCCCCCCATGCCTGCATTGCGTCAATTTGCGAGACCCCGCACGTTTGCCTGGCCACTTGGCATTGCCGCGTCGCTGTGCAGCTTTTCAGTCTTCGCAGCCAGTGTCAGCGTCACCGACACTATCTGGCCTACTCATCGTCGCTGCTGTCCACCGAGCAATACCAGGCCCACGTATTGATTCAGCTCTCTCGCGATGAGCTGCTGAGCGCCTATAGTCGACTGCAGTGGCAATTGTTCGGCATTGTGATACTGATACTGCTGCTGACGTTGGCTGCCGCGCTATGGAGCGCCCGCAGCATCAGTCAGCCGCTGATTGCGCTGGCCCAGGCCGCTCAGCGCATTGGCCGTGGAGAACGGATGGCGCTGCCCAAAGAGGGCTCGGTGGCCGAGACCCAACAGCTGGCCAGCACGCTCTACACGATGCAGGAAGCCATCGCCAAGCGGGAGGCGACATCATGGGCACCGGAGCGGTCACCGCCATCGAAGGGGCAGCAGGCGGCGGGCTTTCCCCATGGGCAGTGCTCGCCAGCACGGCCAGTGACGATGAAGTGGGCGTCACTGCCGCCGTGACACGAGCGTGGCCGACGAAGAGGATTGGCAAAGCATCTATAGCGCCTACTTCTTCAACAAGCACGTTTCCTTGACAGGGGCATGGCTGGACCTGGGCGACATCGCCGGTTTGCCTTCTCAGCGCAGTGGCTATCTCTCGTTACAGGCGGCGTTTTAACGCGGCTTGGCCCATGGACCGTGCCCACCAGACCATGGGCATCACCGATGCTCACTTCAACCGGGTAGTAGAGTACTTGAACGAGGCCATGATAGAGGAAGGGATACCGCTAGCCGCACGTAACGACATGCTGGGCCGCCTGGCGCCCATGTATGCCAACGTCATGCGCCTGCAGTAATCTGCCAGCCATCACGTCCGGCGGTCTTGACCTGGTACAGGGCTTTATCCGCCGCTTCATACGCACCGGCAAAGGCCGTTGCCATGGCAATGAAACGCGTGGCGCCCACGCTGAGCGTCACGCGCTTTTTATCCGGGTGAGCAGGGTGCGGGTACTCGGCCGCATCGAGCGCCGCCTGAAGCGCTTCGCACTGCTGTGCCAGTACGCTATTGGAAGGGCACGGTAGCAACGCCGCAAATTCATCGCCGCCCAATCGATAAAGCTGGGCCGTCGGCCCCAGCGCCTGCTCGATCATGCTTGCCAGTTGGCGCAGCAGTCGGTCGCCCTGAGGATGCCCCAGCGCATCGTTGTACTGCTTGAAAAAATCGATGTCGATCAAGATCAGTCCCAACGACTCACCCTCGCGACTCACCACGTCCTGATGCAGTGCACTGCGATTCCCGATCCCCGTGAGCGGGTCGCGCATGGCGCGGGCCATCCAGTCCAGTTTCTCAGCAGTGGCGTTTTCCGTCTGACGCAGCTGCCGCTCATGCATCGCCCAAAACCCTAGACCCAGCACGAAGATCAGCAGACTGGAGTAGGTCAACACCTGGTTGTGGCGTCGGGTGCTTTCGGAAAAATCATTGATCGCCATACCGCGCCGATCCAACTGGTGCATTTCGATACGCGTCAGGCAGTCCACGGCGATGAATAGCGCGTGGACCGCGTCGATGGGTTCGATCTGCTGTTGTTCCAGGCGTTCGGTCATCTCGTCGACCAGTGCCAAGCTGGGCAGGGTACAGGAGTAGTTCTGACGGTATACACTGACATCGAAAAGCCCATAGGCAAGATCCAGCGCATGGTTGGCCTCGCTGATGTCCAGTGGCGACGTCGCCACCAGCAGCGACTCTTGGGCGCTCTGCACGTAGCCTCTCGCCCGAGTCGCCAGCTGCTGCCCGGTCAGGCTGCCGGTCTGGCTGAAGTAGGCCTGGATTTCCGGGTAGACCCAACGAGACTCATAGACGATCAATACCATCAGGCCCATGAAACTCATCAAGCTCAAGGAGAGCCACGTCATGTAGCGGGGGCGACGCTTTGGCTCTCCTGGTGGCGCTGCACTCACCACTGCGCCTCGATGCTGCGAATCATCCAGATCCAGTCGTTGAATTCACGCAGGTTTTCGGTATCACGGCCAGAGTATTCACGCTCCACCAGACGCACCGGGCCCCGCGAGCGCAGCGTCAGCGGCTCACCATCTTCGACGGTGACCAGATACCAGACCGGGTTATCCCAGCCCCCCAGGGTCACTTCGTAATCATCCCAGGCAGTGAAGTGCAGTTGCGGGGGTACCGACCCGAAGTGTTCCACCAGAAACTCACGAAACGGAATTCCCTGCATTTCCACGTCGCGCCCCTGATAAGGGTCGTAAACGGTAAAGGTCGTATTGGGCTGCTCACGCAGATCACTGATGGCGATTGTTCTCGGTGGTCTCCCCATTGACCAGATTCAACGCCTGCGCCTGGGCCAAGGTCGGGAGACATAGCGCAAGGAGCAGCCCCAGCACCATGTTGCAGAGAGGTTTCAAAGAAGTGCGGGGCGTTACAGCAGTACGTGGCAGCACAGCGTTCATGGCCGTTCGGTTCCTGGTAAGGGTAGGCGTTCAAGTGGTCACACTTTACCAGAGCATCAGGCCAAAACACTTCAACGGCTGTCAACTGATTTACCACAGG
>NZ_LFGS01000012.1:34460-75568 GCF_002078135.1 Halomonas sp. BC1
CCTGTGCAGGCTGCGGCCACAAGGTCGAACAAATGCCGCTAACGGTTCGCACTTGGGATTGCCCCGGCTGCGGCACGCAAGGCATCGACCGCGACATAAACGCCGCGATCAACATTCGCCAGCAAGGCATTTTAACGTTAAAGGCCGAAGGACTGTCGGTCTCTGCCCATCGAGGCCTGTGTAAGCCCGGTCACGCACCGGCAGCGGCCTAAGACGTGGGAAGCCTCGCCCGTCAGGGCGGGGAGCAGTCACAGCACTTTGCGGTCTTCGACTTTGCTGTGCTCGGTACCCGGCGGCAGCGGATGGCCTTTGGCCAATTCGGCGCGGGTCGCCTCGCGCACGTCCAGCAGCGTCACGTGGTAACGCAGTGTGTGCCCGGCCAGCGGGTGATTGGTATCCACCGTGACGGTATCGCCTTCGATGCTCAGCACGGTGACAATCTGCGGACCGGCCTCGCCTTCGGTTTGAAAACGGCTGCCCGGTGCAAGCTCCGCGCTGCCAAACGATGCTCGGCTCACCTCTTGCACCAGCGCTTCATTGCGAACGCCATAAGCGTCTGCCGGGGTCAAGGTGACCCGCAGCTCATCGCCAGCAGAGCGCCCTTCCAGGTCACGCTCCAAGCCAGGCAGAATATTATCGTGGCCATGCAGGTACTCCAGGGGCTGTTCACGCGCGCGGGAGTCGTCCAGCACACGGGTACTGCCATCGCTGAGCACGTCGCTGAGGACATAATGCAAAGTGACGACCTGATGGGCGGTAATCGACATGGAAAACTCCTCTCCGGTAAGCTGTCGGCTTGATAGGATGTCGGGCCCAGTTTACCACCGACCGGTTTTTAGCGGGCCTTGCGGCCTGGTTTTCTTTTGGAGCGAAACACCCCATGCCCACCCCTACCCCCCAGCGTAGCTGGCTGGCGGCACTTGCCATTTATCTCAAGGCGCCGGTCATCACCATGCTGTTTCTTGGTTTTTCCGCTGGCCTGCCCTTTTTGCTGGTATTTTCGACCCTCTCGGCGTGGCTACGCAGCGATGGCGTGGAAGTCGCCGCCATTGGCTTCTTCGCCTGGATCGGCATGCTCTACTCCATCAAGTTCTTCTGGGCGCCGGTGGTCGACCGGCTGGCCCTGCCGCTATTGACCCGCACCTTCGGGCAGCGTAGAGGCTGGATGCTGCTGGCACAGGGGATGATTGCCGCAGGGCTGGTGGGGCTGGCCGGGCTCGACCCAGTAAACAATCTGGGTTGGGTCGCGGCCTTTGCGCTGCTGGTAGCGTTTGGCTCGGCCACCCAGGACATCGCCATCGATGCCTACCGGATCGAATCGGCCAACGACGACCTTCAGGCGGCCATGGCGTCGACCTATATCATTGGCTATCGCGGGGGACTCATCGCGGCGGGGGCTGGCGCGCTTTACGTGGCGTCGGCCTTTTCCTGGAGCGCCGCCTACCTGAGCATGGCGGCGCTGGTGGGTATCGGGGTGCTGACGGTATTGATTCGCCCCGAGCCCCAGCGCGCGTCGCTGAGCGTGCAGTTGATCCATGAGCCCAGGGTGCGCGCCTTCCTCCGCGCCAGCCGCGGTCAACCCAAGGTATTCCGGCGCATCACCGCCTGGGCGATTGGGGCCATTGTCTGCCCATTCACCGATTTCTTTCGCCGCTACGGGGTGAAGGCACTCGGTATTCTGGTATTTATCGGCGTGTTTCGCATCAGTGATTTAGCCATGGGCTCCATGGCCAACCCGCTGTACATCGACCTTGGGTTCTCACTGGGCACCATCGCCAGCGTCACCAACATTTTCGGCATCGCCATGAGCATTACCGGTGGTTTGCTGGGAGGGTTACTGGTGGCCCGCTACGGCATTGGCCCAGTGCTGATTCTCGGCGCGGCGGCCGCCACGCTGACCAACCTGCTGTTTGCCGTGCTGGCGTTGATCGGTAACCAGGTGCCGATGCTGGTCATCACCATTATTGGTGACAACCTGGCCAATGGCCTGGCCAGCGCAGTGTTCATTGCGTTTCTTTCCAGCCTCACCTCACGGGCCTATACCGCCACCCAGTATGCGCTGTTCTCATCCTTGATGACGCTGCCAGGCAAATTCCTGAGCGGCTTTGGCGGCCTGGTGGTCACGGCGCAGGGCTACGCCACCTTCTTCGTGGTCGCCACCCTGCTGGGCCTGCCCGCCATCCTGCTGGCCATCTGGATCAGCCGCGACAAGCAGCTGGTGCCCACGCCCAATATCGCTTCCCGCTAGCGGTGGCGCTCCAGCCAGGCCAGTGCGCCTGGCGTGGTGCGCCACTGGTCACGCATCAGGGTGCGGTACTGCCAGGCTTCCGCACGGGAGCCTGGGTCTACCTGGCCATCCGGATGGGGCATGGAGGGGCGCGGGTTTTCCGCGCAGATCAATTCCAGCGCATAGCGGCTGTGGGCCATCACATCGGCCAGCGCCGCTTCTGCGGCTTCCTGTTGGCCCAGGCGATAAAGCGCCAGTGTGCGTCCCATCAACAGTCCCAGCACCAGCGAGCCGTCGTCCTTTTGCGGCTCGTTGGTCAACGCCAGGGCCTCCTCGTTGCGGTCATCGCGCAGCAACTGGTCCAGCACCAATTCACGTAGCCCCAGGCTATCTTCCTGGTCGATGGCCAGCAGCTCTTCGGCCAGCTCCCGAGAGTGCTGGCGCGCGCCCCGTTCCATGCCCACTACCAGCGCCAAGCCGGTGCGCAGCAGCATGGCATTGTCGGCATCGTCCCAGCACAGGCTGCCTTCACCAGCGGCCCGAGCCTGCTCCAGCCAGCGCGAGAGGCGCAGCGCCAGAGGCTCCAGCAGGCTGGGTGCCATCCACGGCAGGCTGCCAAAGCGGCTGGTCAGCGCCAGCGTCAAATCCTGCACGACCTGAGGGGCATCCAGCCATTCGGGGTGGGCACACAGCTCGGACATCCAGTCGATGGCGTTGACCCAAGGGTCGTCCCGAAAACCCAGCGCCACCTCTTCGTCCACCAGCACCTGGAACTGCTCGTGCCAAGCGGCAAACAGCGTCTCTTCACGGGCGGTGGTGGTATACAGCAAGCGGCCCCGCTCGTCGTCGCGGGTAAGGGTCAACAGCGGCGCAGTGGGCAGCGCAGCCAGCAGCGCCTGCAGGGCCACCAGCGGCGTCGCCATATCCTCTTCGGCGCTCAGCAGCTGGTCGGCCAGCGTGGCCCCAGGGTTATCGGCCAGGGCGGCGAGAAAATCGAGCTGCTCGTCATCGAGCCCGCCCTGGCGTGCCAGGCGACGATACCAGAAATCGGCTCGCTCCTTGGCCTCCTGCTCATGGCCTTCGTGGAGCAGCAGCATGGCTTCGATATAGGCCAGCGTCGGCGAGTCAGGCAGCGCCTGCTGGGCTTTGACAAAGGCCCCGCGAGCGCTGTCGAGATCGTCGTTATCCAGGTGCATCAGGCACAGCCGCTCGAGGGCCACGCCGCGCAAGAACAGCGGCCCCCGCTCCATCACCTCGTCCAGCAGGTCGGCGCGTTTGCGGGTGAACCCGCGCTCCTGGTAGATATCGAGCAGAATTTCGAAGGCGGGCTCGGCCTGTTCGGGCAGCCGCGACCAGTCGCTGCCATCGAACAGCGACTCCAGTATCTGCATGGCGCGGCCGGTCTGGCCACTTTCTGCCGCGATCAGCCCGGCTTCCAGCAGCGCTTGGGGCGGTGCCTGCTGGCTCTCCAGGGCAGCCTTGAGGGTGGCGCCTTTCCACTCGCGCAGCGAGAGCATCCACATCATCTGCTCGGGAATGTCGGTGGGGAAGTTGACGCGGTAGCAGCACTGCTTGTATTTGCGGCCCGAATCGCACCAGCAGGGTTCGTTGCGCCCAGGCGTGGCCAGCGGCTCGCTAGCGAAATTCAGCCGCTCCAGCGGTGTCTGCGACCATAAAATGGGCGCCAGCGCCTGCGCGGTGGCCACGTTATCGTTAAAGGATGCAGCACCTTCGGCACGCACCCAGGTCATGAAATCCGGGTAGTGCTCCTGCCGCCTGATTGCCGAGAGTGCCCCAGAGGCAAACCCCAGCAGTTGATCGACCCATACCGCCAGCATTGCCGTCTCCACTGTCTTCAATACGCGTTTTCAAAGCGCCGTAGTCTAGCATGGCTAACCACGCTGCCGCAGCGACAATCGCTCAGGGAGAAGGCCCCATCAGGGGGTGCGCGCCCAGGCCAACAGCGGCTGCGTGCGCTCGTGCATGTCGAGGCGCGCCCTCAGCCTTACCAGATTCCAGTAATGGCCGTTCAGGGCTCGGGAAAGCAGCAGCGTATCCGCTGGCGGCTGCAGCCGGTCCATGGCTGCCCATACCTTGGGCGTCAGCTCACGCAGTCGGCGGTGTACACGCACATCGCTGAAGTCCTGCTCGCCGGGCGCAAACAGCGGCGTGATGCACTCTGCCGACTCTTTATAGAGCGCCAGCGGAGCGCCCTGACCCTGGCGTCCGCCCATCTTCATCAGCGCATCGTCCATGGCCATGGGGTCCTGTGCCAGGGTGGCATCCAGAAGCTGCATCATGGCTTTCAGGTGCGCTTCCGGCACCGGGATCACGGCGCCCAGATCATAAATCACCAGCCTGCCCTGCTCGTCGCAGGCAAAGTTGCCTGCGTGGGGGTCGGCATGCAGCTCGCGGTAGGTGAACAGCTCTTCGGTGATCCAGTCGGCCAGCGCAACGGCCACCTGCTGGCGAGTGGCATCGTCGGCGCTCTCCAGCTCACGCAGCGGCGTTCCGCCCACATAGCGCATGGCCAGCACATGCTGCCCGGAAAGCTCGAACAGCGGCTCGGGAATCACCAGCGCCGGGTTGCTCAGGTAGCGCTCGCGATAGCGCGCCAGCGCTTGGGCCTCGGCATGGTAATCCAGTTCGTCGCGCAGCCCCGCCGCCAACTCCTCGAACAGCGCATCCAGCCGTGCCTGGGGCACCTTGAACCAGCGGCCCAGCCCCATGATCCGCTTGACCTGCTTCAGGTCGCTTTCCAGCACCTCGGCAAGCCCGGGGTACTGCACTTTGAGGACCACGGTTTCACCGTCATGGGTCACGGCCTTGTGCACCTGGCCCATGGAGGCGCTGGCGAACGGGCGCTCTTCGATGCTGTGAAAGTGCTTGTCGATATCGCCGTACTGCAACACCAACGCCTCGCGAATTTTGGGCCACGGCATCGGCTCTGCCTGACGCTGCAGGCGCGCCAGCTCGTTGGCCAGCTCTGGCGACAACAAATCGTCCCACTGCGACATGATCTGCGCCAGCTTCATGGCCGGGCCTTTCAACTCGGAAAGCCCCTCGAACAGCGCTTCGCCCAGTGCCTGCCAATCTGCCTGGCCGCCCAGCCGAGTCTTCAGCAGTGCACCGCCGGTGCGGGCACCCAGCCCCAGTAAACGTCGTGTTCTGCCGCGTTCGCGCATGGAGATCGCCTTTTCGGATGCTTTACCGCATGTCCACGACACCTGTATACATTTTCATGTATCAGAACTCTAACCCGTTGGCCACTTCTGCTACCATGCCCTTTCGTTCTTCACTGCCTCCAGGATCACACCCCATGCGCTTGATTATCGCCGAGAAACCCAGCCTGGCGCGGGCCATTGCCGATGCCCTGCCCGGCGGCCAACGCCAGGATGGCGCGATTGTATGCGGCGATACCATCGTGACCTGGTGCCTGGGCCACCTGCTGGAGCAAGCCCCACCGGAAGCCTACGACCCGGCCGACAAACAGTGGCGGTTGGACAGGCTGCCCATCGTGCCCCGGCAGTGGCAGCTGGTCCCGCGCCCCAAGGCACGTGGCCAGCTGGCGGTGATTCGCAAACTGATCAAGCAAGCCACCAGCGTGGTGCACGCGGGCGACCCGGACCGCGAAGGCCAACTGCTGGTACAGGAAGTGATCGAGCACCTGAAATACCGTGGCCCGGTACAGCGACTGCTGGTCAGTGACCTCAACCGACCCGCCGTCAGCCGCGCCCTGGCCAGCCTGCGGCCGAACAGCGAGTTCCAGCCGCTGTTCGAAGCGGCCCAGGCACGCGCTCGCGCCGACTGGCTGTACGGCATCAACCTGACCCGTGCCTGGACCCTTACCGGCCGCCAGGCAGGCCACGACGGCGTGCTTTCCGTGGGCCGTGTGCAAACCCCGGTACTTGGGCTCATCGTGCGGCGCGACAACGCCATTCGTGATTTTGTGCCCCACTCATTTTACCCGCTGTGGGTGGACCTTCAGGTGGCCCAGGGCCAGCTGCGCGCCTGGTGGGCACCCAAAGAGCACCAGCCGCTGGATGAACAAGGGCGCTTGATTGACCGCACCCCCGCCGATGCCCTGGCCGCTCAACTGCCCGGCGCCCGCGGCACGCTCACCACATTAGACCAGCAGGAGAAGCGCCAGGCCCCGCCGCTGCCCTACTCGCTCTCTGCACTGCAGGTAGATGCCGCCCGTCGTCATGGCCTCTCTGCACAGATGGTGCTGGATATTTGCCAGCGGTTGTATGAGCAGCACAAGCTGATTACCTACCCCCGCTCCGACTGCCGCTACCTGCCCGAGGAGCATTTGCCGCTGGCCCGACAAACCCTGGCCAGCGCCTGCCAGCACGACGACACCCTGCGCGGGTGGCTCCACGGGGCTGACTTTACCCTGCGTTCAAAAGCATGGAACGACAAACAGGTAGGCGCGCACCACGCCCTGGCCCCCACCGGCAAACCCGCCGATTTCAGCCAGCTTTCCGCCACCGAAGGGCATGTGTTTCGACTGATCGTGCGCAACGTCATGGCACAGTTCTATCGCCCGCTGCGCACTTTCGAAGTCAAAGCCGAGTTCACCCTGTTGGATGAAGCCTTCCGCACGCGGGGCCAGAGCATTCTCGACCCCGGCTGGAAGCCGCTGTTCACCACCCGAGAAGAGGCCCCGCCGCTGCCGCCACTGACCCAGGGCGAAGCCTGCCAGGCCCTCGGTGCAGGCGTGGAAGAGAAAGAGACCCGACCGCCAGAACCCTTCACCGACGCCAGCCTGATCAAGGCGATGATGAACATTGGCCGCTATGTGGACGACCCGCAAGTGCGCCGCACCCTGCGCGACACCGACGGCTTGGGCACCGAAGCCACCCGAGCAGGCATCATCGAAACCCTGGTGCAGCGCGGCTACCTGGTACGCCAGCAAAAAGCCCTGCGCGCCACTCAGCTTGGCGTCGCCCTCATCGCCGCGCTGCCCAGCGCCGTCAGCACTCCCGAACGCACCGCTCTCTGGGAGCAGCGCCTGCGCGCGATCTCCGAACGCCAGGACGACCCCAACGCCTTCCAACACGCCCTGCTGGAAGACTTGCACACCCTGCTGCGCCAAAGCGATGCCAGCAAACTGCGCCACAGCCTGCAAACCGCTCAGGGCGAAGCCGCAGGCCCCGCCAAACGCAGCGGAACCAGCAAAAAGAGCTACGCACGGCGCAAGAGTACCGGCAGCAAGACGGGCAGCAAGAAAAGTACGGGAAGCCGCAGTAGCACGGCGGGGAAGCGAGTGCGCTCAAGGCGAACTGACTAAATCGGCCACATTCGATTGATGAGCCCGCAAAAAGCCATGATCACCACGTCTCATCCGTACCTGGTGGCCCCACATCCATCGGCGTATCCGGGGCGATGTCTAGCACTCCTTGCACGCGCTTGAGCCGCTGGACGGTAGCGTCATCGGCGGCGCCGGTAATGCAGCCGATCTCCTCCAGCACCTCGCGGACGGTGAGCCCTTCGGCGCTGAGACGCGTGGCGATGTCATGGATGGGCTGATCGCTGGAGATCGTGATCAGCCAGAGCGTTACCGTTGCCATTGCAGGTATCTCCCGAAAATCAATGCCACACGTGTTGATGGGCATGCGCTGGACGGCCGGAGAAGACCGCCAGCGCACCACGCAACCTAAGGGGCTTGTACCAGCCCCGCGCCTACCTGCTCTTGCGATAGCGGCAAAGGCCGAGCAGAGGCTATTAACTGATCCCACAGTTTTCGGCCTCGCAATGAAGCATCCGACTGGGCCCAAAGGGCCGCACAGCCCGCCACGTGCGGAGTCGCCATGCTGGTACCGCTGATGGCCTTGTGACAGGTCGGCCGAGGCCAGGCAGACAACACGTCGCGCCCTGGAGCGGCCAGCTCGATCTTGCCATGATTGGAGAAGCTGGACACCGACAGGTTGGGGTCCAGGGAAGCCACCGACATCACCGTGGGCGAGTTCGCCGGGGCGCCGGTTGGCAGGGTTGAATTGCCCGCCGCTGCTATCACCAGGCAGTCGTTGCGTAGCGCTGCCGCACCGGCATGGGTGTAGGCGGCCTGTACCGGGCTCTGGCTGCCCAGTGACATGGAGATCACTTCACAGCGATTGGCAATCGCCCAGTTCAACCCCGCCAACACGCCTGCGCCCGAGTTGGTCAACACTTTGCCCACCAGCACCTGGGCATCGAAGGCAACCCCGTAACGGGGGGTATCACCGCGGGGAGACTTCGGGCCGCAGGCGGTTCCAATACAGTGTGTACCATGCCCATTGAGGTCCTGCACCGGCTCGCCGACGAAGCTGCGCGAGACAAATTCACGGCCCGCAAACTCCGGGTGGCCCAGGTCCATCCCGGTATCCAGCACGGCGACCTTGATACCTGCCCCACCCCCAGGTGGTGGTGCGGCCCTCTTGTTCTGGCTTTTCGACGGCGTTTTCCATCTCCAGCTCCACCCCCATGTCACGGGCAATGGTGGTCGCGGCACGCAGAAAACCGCGCAAGTACTCCGAGTTTTCCGAAAAGGCAAAATATTCGGGCTCGATGATCTCGATGGGGCTATTCACCGCGAGCTTATCCAGTACGTCCATACCATGGTGCTGCAAGGCATCGCCCCCCACCAAGGCTACGCCCAGCTCTGGAAATACCAGCGCCTCGGCGTCACCGGTTTCGTCCAGGCTGACCGCTTGCTCGCTGAAATCGCGCGCGTCGGCAATACGGAAGTTAAGGGCTGCAGTGCCTTGATGCCCTCTTCCACCTGGCCGTCTCGATAGCTGATCAAGTAACGCCCTGTTTCCAGGCAGCTGCCACCCCGCTCCAACGCTGCCAGCAGCAGCTGCTCGGTCTTGCACGAAACGGTCGCTATCGAAGCGTCACCCTGTCCATTTGGTCGTTTGGTCATCCTGCACCTCTTTACGCTTGGCACTCTGCATGATCGCCCTTTCTCCAGCAGACACCTGCCCTGGCAGGCCCTTTGGCGAAACGGCGTACGTACCCCTCAGCCTAACGCACCTCGCGTTCCCTGCCAGCACGACTCTGCAACGCATTACGGACTACGGCAGGCCCCTGCAAACCTCACCCCCGCTGGCGGGCAACGGGCCGCACCACCCACCAGCTGGCCAGCACCAAGCTACCGAACAGGGTATATACCGCCACGAACACCCACTCCGGTGCCGTGTAGTAGAGCAGCCGCTGGAGCCAGTGTTGAATGAAGGAACCAGCGTAAGTGGCTGAACCGGCTTCGGCACGCAGCGCCATTTCCAGGGTGGTGAGCGGGCAGACGGCTCCTAGCCACGCTTGCACGACCACATAACCAATGGCGCCTAGATGAACAAGCCGAAACCGGCGGTGGCGCACCCAGTACCAGCCCAGAATACCGCCCAGGTAGATAGCCATTAGCCCCAGCACCACGAAGGCTACGAACAGCACATGCAACAGCAACACGGCATCGGCCAGTAACAGTAGGAGCGATGAAGGCATGGGCGTTCACCCCATGGAGTGAGTATCGCTGTCGTGCTCTTCCAACAGCGGCGGCACTGGGCAGCCGAGCATATCGGCCACCGCGCGGAACAGCTCTGCCTCGGCGGCGCGAATCACGCCACTGTGTTCTACACAGCGGGTCATGGCGTTCAGCAAGCGGGCTTTATGCAGCGGTTTCAAGCGGCGCAAGCGCTCTACGGCCAGGCTGAGCGCCTGCATGTCATCGGCGTCTTGCAGGGAAGACAACGTGAAAGGCAGCGAGGCCTGGGCAGCCCGCAGCGCGGCAGCCACGGCCTCGTCACCCGCCTGCCCTGGTGCCACTCCCGCCTCAGCCAACACGCCCAACAACCGCTGACATTCGGCCTGGGTCTGTTCCAACGTCAGGGTTTCAGCACCGCCGTGACGCTCGCTCAGATGGCTCAGCAGCAGCTGGTAGAGCGTCCACTCGAACAGGCTGACCTTGCCGTCGCTATGGATCAAACGCTCCATACAGAGCCTGAAGTGCTGGGCCTGCTGTGTGGAAAGCGAGGTGAGCGCAGGCAGGGCAAGTTCGATCAGCGGCAGGCGCAGCTGTACGTCGAGCCGGGCCACCTGCTCCTTGAGGGTATGCAATGCTGCGAACACATCCGGCAGCGCCACGGCCTCCAGCGCCGCCAACTGCTGTGTGCGTTCGGCATCATCGTCGCTCAGCAGCATGGCGTAGATCAGCGCCCTGGCACTGTAGGGTTCATGGGCGGCCTCTACCAGGGTGGCGGGCAAGGCATCGATCACGTCGCGGGCCTTTTGCAAATGGCGTGGATCGGGCTGCCCCATGGCCCCCAGCGCCACCTGCATGGCCGCCATACTGAACAGCGCCTCGGGAGACGTGGACACACCTCCCATCCGGCGGCCATGGGAGCGTTGGTCTGCCTCGGCACCAGGGGTGTCGGGCTCTTGCTGCGAAGGCGCTGGCTGCAAGGCTTCGAAACGACCGTGCCAGTCGGGCAGAACGCGCTGAATGCGCGACTTGAGCGGCGGATGCGTCGCCATGAGCTGGCTTAGCCCCGACGACACTCCTTGACTGAAAAACAGGTGGCTGAATTCGGCCGCCTGAGGTGCCGAGAGGTGCGAGCCCTTGGCATGGGCACCCACTTTCACCAGCGCACCGCCTATCCCCTGTGGGTTGCGGGTGTACTGCACGGCTGCCGCGTCGGCCAGATACTCCCGTTGACGGCTCACCGCCGATTTGATCAGCCCGCCAAAGAAAGTGCCCGCGTAGCCGATCAAGGTGAGCGCCAGCCCAAGGCCCAGCACTACCGCCGCCGAGTTGTCGCGCTTGTTGTTGCTGACTCTTCGAAAGCGCAAGCTGCGCAACATCATGCCGCCTGCCAGACCAATCAGCAGCACGCCATGCAGCAGGCTCACCAGCCGGATGTTCAGGCGCATGTCGCCGTGCAGAATATGACTGAACTCATGGGCGACCACCCCCTGCAGCTCATCGCGGGTGAGCTGCCGAATGGCGCCTCGGGTAATGCCCACCACTGCATCGGCAGGCTGATAACCGGCCGCAAAGGCATTGATCCCCTCCTCTTCCAGCACGTATACCGCAGGCACCGGCGTTCCGGAGGCAATGGCCATCTCCTCGACTACATTCAGGATCCGCCGCTCGTCGTGATCGCGCGTGTCGAGGTTGATCAGACGGCCACCCAGCGCTTCCGCCACCACACGGCCACCTCGACGCAGCTGGCGCTGCTTGTACAGCCCCCCGAACCCCACCAGCGCCAGCACGCCGACGGCCACCGCCGCCAGCAGCTGCCAGGAGAGCATGGTCAACACCCCCTGCTCGACCGGCTGAGCCTGACTGCCGCTGGCGCCCATCATGTACAGCGCAATGGCCACCACCAGCGTGGTCACGCCGATCAACGAGACGATGGCGAGGAGCAACAGCACCACCCAGCGGCCCGTGCTGCGCCTGGCGTTGTCTTGTGCGGTAAAGAAATCCATGGCATTGGCCTCCCTGTGGTCACCCGGGCCTGGGCATCACGTCTAGAACGAGACGCTCGGCGCCGTTTGCAGTTGGGCGCTGTCTTCGAAGGTCAGCAGCGTGGCATCCTGCCCATGTCCCAGCATGCCCGCCACGGCAATCGGTGGGAAACTCTGGCGATAGGTGTTGTAGTGCATCACCGCGTCGTTGAACGCCTGACGGGCAAACGCCACCTTGTTTTCGGTGCTGGTCAGCTCTTCCGATAGCTGCTGCATGTTCTGCGAGGCTTTCAGGTCCGGGTAGGCTTCCATGACCACGTTCAGCCGCCCCATGGCCTGAGTCAACGCGCCCTCTGCGCCTCCTAGCTGCGCAATGGCCTCGGCACTGCCAGGATTGGCCGCGGCGGCTTTCAGGCCAGCGGCGGCGGTGTTACGCGCTTCGATCACCGCCTGCAGCGTTTCCCGCTCATGACTGAGGTAGCCCTTGGCGGTTTCCACCAGGTTGGGAATCAAGTCGTGACGCCGCTTCAGCTGCACCTCGATTTGCGCAAAGCTGTTTTGAAAGCGGTTGCGCAGCGACACCAGTCGGTTGTACACCGACACCATATAGACGGCGATCAGAGCTATCACCACCAGCACGATAACCACAGTGAGCATCATGATATTTCCTTCCGTAGACCCAGATTCATGGAGAGCGGGTGTGCCCCATTACATGATCGGCTGACCATTGATCATCAGGCTTCCTTCTTGCCAAAGCACTTCCTGCTCTTCCGCCTCGCTGTCCAGCATGGCGGCAAATGGCATCGGAATAAAGCCCAATACCAGATCGGGAGGTGTGGTTACGGTCAACGCCAGGCTCAGGCGACGGCTGAGATACTCCTGAGCCTCGAAGGGGCTCATCATCTGCTCTTCGCTCATCAGGCCCTGGGGTAACGGCTGCCCAACCGGCCAGAAGGCACCGTAGAGCGCGCCTTTGGCGAGGTCCTGACCGTCGAAGGCCATGTGCGTAGTGAGCCGAGGCTTGAAGTCGATGCCCAGGTCGGGCAGTACGATATGGGCCTGCAGGGGGTCGATGGCCATGGTGGGGCTGGCAACCAGCATGGCGTAGCTGCTTTCCAGAGCCTCGGCCATCAGCACACGCTCTTGCTCGGCATCCACCGGCACGCCGCGCTCTTCGGCATCCAGGTGCATGGCCATGAGGGGGGCATAGGCTTCCTGAAAGGCTTGCAGCGCCTCCAGGTCCCAGTTGTCGGCACTCACCTCGAAGGCCAGGCTACCAAAGGACGTATCATCCACGCCCATCTCGGCAATCCGGAAATGGCCGCTCTGGTGGACAATGGTCTCCCCTCGTGACTCGCTCTCCGACTCCATGCCCTCCAGGTAGACCCGCACGCCTTCCACGAATATTTCCGTGCGCGGTATGTCGAGACTCTGCAGCAGCACGGGTTCGCCTTCGTGATGACGAGTGTTCAGGATCAGCCGTGGCGTCACCATGCGCACGGTTTCATTGTCGCCATGGTAGGTGATTTCCTGAGCCCGGGTATCCAGGTGCCAATGCCCGTCGGCACCGCGATCGAGCCCCACCACCAGCTGGTCGACCAGCACATCCAGCGCCACGCCATCCAGCTCGGTGGCGCTCAGTTGCCCTGCGATGGCGGAACGTGTTGCCTTGAGGTCGATATCGATGATGCCCTGCACCAGTGCCTGATTGGGCACGAGTTCGCCGGTAATATCGGCGCTCAGCGCCCCGTGCTTGACGAACAGATTGACGTCCGCCGTAGCGTCTTCGAACCCGCGCATGGCGATCGTGGCCGTGGCTCGAGTATCGAAGAGGCCCTTGTCGATCTGCACATCATGCACCTCGTAGGAGACCGACTGATCCAGCTCGGCGAAGCTATCGACCAGCGCCTGCTCCACCTGATTGCCCACCATCGCCTGAGCTGCGACATACCCACCAGCGCCAACCACCACCACGCCTGCTGCCGCCACGCCCCATCCCTTTGTGCTTAACGCCATGCCTAGCCCTCTCGATAGAATATGTTGCCAACATCAACATAAGAATAATTATCAATGATGCCAGATTCGTTTCAAAAAGAAACGCCGATTCAGCGCCTTTCAGGGGTTCGCGTCGTTACAGACCCTGCAAGACATCTCCCGTATTAATTCGATGCCGCAACGCACAGCATATGCATACCTGAAGTAACATCCAGTTGCAGACGGTGAGCGCTTGGAACACCTTCCATTTTCTACAAACACGCTAGCGCACGTTAGGCCATTCGCCTGTATTCTAAACGAATCTTCGAATTCAGCATTGCTGGCTTGTTCATAACAACTTATGTAACTGAAATACGGCTTTACAGATAATTCTCTGGAAAAAGCTCTCGCTCCACCTGCTCTATCAATATATGAATAACTTTAATGTGCAGTTCTTGCACTCTATCCGCATATGAACCTGCAGGTGTACAAATAGTCACATCCGAAACACGTTCCAAAGGGGAGCCTTCTTTACCGCACAACGCAATCACATTTACGCCATTTTCTTTCGCATAACGGGCGGCCTTTATGACATTTTGACTGGTCCCACTGGTGCTTATTGCCAACAGACAATCCCCTGCTTTGGCATGGCCTTCCAGGTAACGTGAAAAAATATACTCATAGCCATAATCATTTCCAACGCAGCTAATATGGGCAACATCGCTAATACTGCTAGCAGCAAGAGCACGGCGGTCAAGCCGATAACGCCCTGAAAGCTCTTCGGCAAAGTGCATGGCATCACACATTGAGCCCCCATTGCCACAACTAAACACCTGCCCACTTTCTTTCAACGTTTTTACCAGCAAGCAGGCAGCCTGCTCAATGGAAGATAGGGCAACAGCATTTTCTAATAGCGCAGTTAGCCCTAGTTGCGCTTCATGAAGACTCTCAACTATTAAATTGCTCATTTATTATCACTCACCAAAACTTAGGAAATCTAATCAGCCAAAAACTTGACCATCAGACAATATTACTAGAGCCATCCTATGCTTTTAATATGACATTTTAAGTTCAACAAGCCACTCACCGCCTCGACGTTGTTTAAGCATCAAATATATTTTACCTTATCACCTCAGCCATCCGTACATACCACTACCCGATCACGCCCTGCTCGCTTGCCCACATATAACAACTCATCGGCGCGCTGGATCAGGTCGTCAAGTTCACTATGGCCATCCTGGGCAGTGGCTACACCAATAGTCACGCTCGGGCGCAGCGATGCCATGTCGCCCGTACTGGCCAGTTCCGCTACCCGCTGCTTCAAGCGTTCGGCTACCTGCTGCGCATCGCTGGCAGTCGTATTGGGCAAAGCGACGATGAACTCTTCCCCACCAAAGCGGCCGATGACATCACCCGGCCACAGCAACTGCTCGCATACCTCGGCAATACGCGTCAGCACCCAGTCACCATAGAGATGTCCCCAGGTATCGTTGATGCGCTTGAAATGGTCCACATCGATCATGAACAAGCTAAAAGGCGCTTTCTCGACGCCACAGCGCTGCAACGATTTGTTGGCCAGCATCATGAAGTGCGCACGGTTATTGAGTAGCGTCAGCGCATCGTGCTCGGCCACGTGGCGCAACTGTTCTTCCAATGCTTTTCGGCGAGCTATTTCCTGATGCAGTAGCTGGTTCTGACCACGCTCTTCACAAAGCAGGGCATACTGCTTGCGCTGTAGGCTCTCCAGGCGCAACAGGGCGCAGAACCCCACCACGACGCCCATGATCAATAGCAGCGCAATACGCAATGCAACAATGGCATCGATACCCGTAAATTGCAGTGCCGCCAAAAGAAATCCAATATTCAAGAACAGGCTAGCGGGCAGCGCCACGGTGAGCAGATTAGGGATCAACAGAAAAAACGCCATGGTAGCGACCACCACCGCCGTGATTTGAGTAGGCAGGCTTTCAGGGCGCAGCGGAACGATCAGGATGACGCCAGTGGCCAGCACCCATAATGGCAGCGCATGCAGCCAGTGGCGGTAGACATTCCCACCCCAATGCCTCACAAAAAATGCCACCCACAAACAGCTCCCGACCACCACCGCACGCATGGCCATTATTCTTTGGAACCGCTCACCGGGTCCCAACAAAAAGTAATCAGAAATAGCGAACATGGCGAATACCAGCGCCGCCACACTGACAGCGAGGCTAAACGTATGCCGTGCCCCCTCCATCATGGTGCGACGATAATCCTGCTCCAGCATGGCGTCGCAGAATTGCCCCGTCCATTCATGTACGCGATATTGTTGTTTTAATGCCAACTCCGCCACTCCCTTCAGTATCGCGGCCATATTATTGTGGGCCGATACGTGCATGTATCGGCCAAAATGGCTCACGAAATCACGATGCAGGCTCCCCTACTGCGCCTGCGGTTTGGGCTTACGATACACTGCTTGCCGCGCATAAGGTTAGACGAGGTTTCCACGTTTCCAGCGTTCGTCCATCCACTATGCGAGCTACCTGACTCTCAACACGATAAGCTTGACGCACACCCTCGATGACGGCTTGTACCATGACCACCCACTGGATTCTTGGCCCCGGGGCCATTGGCCGCTTGTTGGCACATTCACTGGCACCGCTTGCTGAGGTGGCCGTCATTGGCCGCCGCCCACTGCCTGGGCAGCAAATACTGACCACGCCGGAAGGCGAAACACGTGTGCAACACTTGCCTTCGTTCACTGCTGAACGATTGGCGGCTGGTGCGGCGGCACCGCCAGCTTTCGTGCACATCACCACCAAAGCGATGGTTGCCGAGGCGGCGCTGGCGAGTGTCGCCTGCGTACTGCCCTCCTCGACTCCCCTGGTGCTATGGCAAAACGGTTTTTATGCCCAGCCGCGCATCAGCCAAACATGGCACGGCCCGGTACTGTGCGCGACGACCACGCAAGGCGCTTATGTAACCGGCGATGATAGTGTCGTCCACGCTGGTCGCGGGCCTACGTTTGTCGGGGATTTGGACAATCAGCACACAGCATTAGCGACCACCCTGGCTGCACTGCTGAGTAACGCCGGATTTACCGCCACGGCGGTAGGTGATATTCGCAGCCGCCTATGGCAGAAATTAGCGGTAAACGCAGCAATCAACCCGTTGGTAGCGCTGCATGGCGTACGTAATGGAGCGCTGCGCAGCGATGCCTACTCAGGGCGTGTGATAGCTGTGGTAGAGGAAGTGGCGACGATTCTAGAAAAAGAAGGTATTGCACCGCCAAACGGTGGTGAAGGGAAAGCCGCTTGGCTGGCGTTGGTGTGGCAGGTGGTAGAAAACACCGCAAATAACAAGGCTTCGATGTTGCAGGATGTGGAGGCGAAGCGGCTTACCGAACGCGGCGCTATTTTGGGGCCGTTGATTGAGAGCGCGGAGCGGCATGGGCTGGGGTGTGAGGTGTTGAAGGGGTTGGATCAGGAGCTGGTGTTGCTGGAGGCGGGGTTTTAATTGGGTTTGGGTGGTTTGATCGTCGCGCGCTAAAGCGTCCTCCCACAAACGCACCCAATGTGAGTGCTGTACCAACGGCCAATAGATTGATTGAGCATTGCGACAGCGGCCCCGGCAGTTGCGCCCCCCTTCCTTCACGTCACAGGAATCATCACGACCTTACGGTACGCGGGGCGTTCGGCGAGCTGCTCTGTCCAGCGCTGTAGATGGGGGTAGGATGACCAGGAGAGGCCGCTGTTGAAGAGGTTATAGGTGAACGGGGCGATGGCGATATCGGCCAGGCCGAAGTCTTCGCCGGAGAACCAGGGCTGCTGGCTCAACGTGGTGTCCAGTTGAGCGAAAAGTTTTTCACAAGTGGCGATGGCGGGATCGAGTACCTGACTGTCGCGCTGCTCGGGTGGAGTGCGTACATAGCCCATCAGAATGGTGCGATGGGCAGGCGTGAGCAGGCTGGTCGACCAGTCCATCCACTTTTCCATGCGTGCCCGCTGGGCGGGTGCCTCGATCCATAACGGATTGGGGCCGTACTGCGCCGCCAGGTAGCGAAGAATGGTGTTGGACTCCCACAGCAGGCTTTGAGTGACGTCATCCTTGAGCAGGGGTACCAGGCCACTGGGGTTCATGGCGAGGTATTCCGGCGTATCGTTTACCCCGTGTTGCAGGCCTGCCATGATTTGCTCGTACGGCAGTTGCAGCTCTTCCAGTGCCCAGAGCACTTTCTTGACGTTGGTGGAGTTGTTGCGGCCCCAAAGTGTAATCATGGCAGTCCTTGTGTTTGGCTCAATCGGTTGTTGAGTATGCCTTGGGTGGGTGGGTGTGAGTGGTGAGTGGTGAGTGGTGAATGGCACACTTACGGGTCAAGGGGCTTAGTCAAGGACTTAGTCGAGAGGCTTAGCCAACAGGTCGCGAGCTAAAACTGCCTCCCACACCACCCATATGCCCACACTCACGACTCACTTTTTACGACTCACTCCTCACTCTTTACCACTCACTACTCGCTTTTATCCTGATACAGCTTGAGCAGGCTGGAGAAATCGAGTTTGCCGTTGCCACCCGCCTTGTGCAAGGTGAACAGCGCTCGGGCAGCGGAGCCCATGGGAATGGCAGCGGCGCTTTGCTGGCTGACATCCATGGCCAGGCCCAGGTCCTTGATCATCAGGTCCACCTGGAAGCCGCCCTGATAACCTTTGGAGGCGGGAGCGTTTTCCATGACCCCGGGGTAGGGGTTGTAGACGTTGAGCGCCCAGTTGCCGCCGGAACTCTGCTTCATGATTTCCGACAGCACGGCGGGGTCCAGGCCGTTCTTGACGCCCATGTTGATGGCTTCACAGGTGCCCGCCATGAGGATCGAGAGCAGCATGTTGTTGCACACCTTGGCCACCTGCCCTGCCCCGTGGTCTCCGGCGTGGAAGATGTTCTTGCCCATGGCCTGCAACACGGGCTGCGCCTGAGTGAACTGGGCACCCGAACCGCCCACAATGAAGGTCAGCGTGCCCGCCTGGGCACCGCCCACGCCACCGGAGACTGGCGCATCCACGAAGCCGATGCCCTTTTCAGCGCCAGCGGCGGCGACGTGACGCGCGGTGTCGGCGTCGATGGTCGAGCAGTCGATGACCAGGGCGCCCGCCTTGATGACGTCGAACAGCGGCGCGTCGCCCTCCATGTACAGCCCCCGCACATGCTTGCCCGCCGGCAGCATGGAGATCACGAAATCGGCATCGGCTGCCGCGGCCTGGGCGGTGGCGGCGGTGTCGCAGCCCTGAGCACGGGCGGTTTCCAAGGCCTCGGCGGCCAGGTCGAAGGCCCGCACTTGAAAACCGGCTTTCACGAGATTGGCTGCCATGGGGCCGCCCATATTACCCAGGCCGATGAAGGCTACGCTGGTCATGTTGTTATCCTTGTTGAGATTGGTCAGCAGTCGATTGGATAGCGCTCTCGGAAGAGACAGCACACATTATTGAAGATCCGCCAGAGGGCTGGTCTCCCAGGGGGATGACAGCAACTCTTCCATGAAGCTGGGCGGCACCGAGGCCACGTCCGGGAAACGCCAGCGCGGCTGGCCATCCTTGTCGACCAGTAGTGCACGCACGCCTTCGGGGAACTCCTCATGGCGGCAGCACTGCACGGAAAGCGCCAGCTCGAACTGGAACACTTCGGCCAGCGACATGTGCCGGGCGCGCTTGAGCTGCTCATCGATCAGCCGCAAAGAGACCGGGCTGCCATGGGCCAGGGTGCGCTGGGCTTTACTGAACCACTGGTCGTCGCTGTCGACTCCCAGCACCGCCGCCACCTGCTGCTCGACGGTGTCGTGGTCCATCAGCTCGCGTATCAGTGAAGACGTCTTGTAGACAGGCGCTTCCAGCTCGGCAAACGCCGCCTGAGAAGCCTGCTCCAACTCGCGCAATACGCGGTTGACCACGCCATGGGCGTCGGTTTGCTCCCCTTCTCCCCAGCGGGCTTCCAGCAGCGCCTGGGCCAACGCCTCGCGGTGGTGGCTGGCAATTGCTCGATCTGCCAGACCCAGATGCAGCGCATCGGGGGCATTGATCTGGCCACCGGTCATGGCCAGAAAACGCCCGGTACCATTGGGCAGGCGATTGAGAAACCAGCTGGCCCCCACATCGGGGTACAGGCCAATGGTCACTTCCGGCATGGCCAGTCGCGACGTTTCGGTAACGATACGGTGGCTGCTGGCACTGAGCAGCCCCATGCCACCGCCCATCACGATGCCATGCCCCCAGCAGATAATCGGCTTGGCGAAGGTGTGCATCAGGTAGTCGAGCCGATATTCGCGCTCGAAGAAACGCTCGGGGAAGTCCGGCTCACCATCGCCGGTGATGGCCTTGTAGAGATTGACCACGTCGCCCCCTGCACAGAAGGCTTTTTCGCCTGTGCTGTCCAGTAGAATGGCCACCACACGCTCATCCTCCTGCCACTGGGTCAAGCGGGGCAGCAGCGCGTCGATCATCTCCAGGGTCAGCGCATTCAGCGAACGCTCGGCGTTGAGCGTGATCTCGCCGATCACATGGCCGTCCTGGGTCGTGTGCTCTTCAAACAGTACGCAACTCATTGCCTCTTCCTTATCTGCTCGGGTGCCAAGGCTACAGTTCGGCGGCGCCATCGGCCAACACACGGCGGGATATGATCAGCCGCATGATCTCGTTGGTGCCTTCCAGAATGCGGTGCACGCGGGTGTCACGCACGTAGCGCTCCATGGGGTACTCCTTGATGTAGCCATTGCCACCGTAAAGCTGCAAGGCTTCATCGCACACCTTGAACCCTACATCCGTGGCAAACCGCTTGGCCATGGCGCAGTAGGCGGTGGCATCCGGGTGGCCAGCGTCCAGCCTGGCCGCGGCCATGCGCACCAGTTGGCGGGCAGCCACCAGCTCGGTCACCATGTCGGCCAAACGGAACTGCAGAGCCTGGAAATCGGCCAGCCGCTTGCCGAACTGCTTGCGCTCCAGCAGGTATTCACGGGCTTTGTTGAGCGCTTGCTGGGCGGTGCCGATCGAGCAGGTGGCAATATTGATGCGTCCACCGTCCAACCCCTTCATGGCGATCTTGAAGCCGTCGCCTTCCTTACCCAGCAGCTGGCTGGCAGGCACGCGCACGTCTTCGAAGGTAATCATCCGAGTGGGCTGGCTATTCCAGCCCATCTTGTCTTCCTTGCGGCCGTAGCTGATCCCGTCACTCTGGGCATCCACGGCAAAGGCAGACACACCGCCCGCCCCTTCGCCGCCGGTGCGGGCCATCACCACCAGAAAATCGGTGCTGCCTGCCCCGGAAATGAACATCTTGCTGCCATTCAGCACGTAGTGCTCACCGTCGCGCCGGGCGGTGGTCTTGAGCGATGCGGCGTCGGAGCCCGCGTTGGGCTCGGTCAAACAGTAGGAGCCCAGCAGCTCACCGGTCGCCAAACGCTCTCCCCACTGCTCCACGGCTTCAGGCGTACCAAAATCCGCCAGCATCCAGGTCACCATGTTGTGGATGGTGAGGTATGCCGTAGTAGAGGTACAGCCCATGGAGAGCTGCTCGAAAATGATGCTGGCATCCAGCCGCGAAAGCCCCAGCCCGCCCACACGCTCCGGAGCATACAGGGAGCAGAACCCCAGTTCGCCTGCCTTGCGAATCACGTCCACCGGGAAAAAAGCCTCGGCATCCCATTTGGCGGCGTGGGGCTCCAGCTCGTTCTGGGCAAACCCCCGCGCCATATCGGCAAAGGCAACCTGGTCTTCACTCAGCTCAAAATTCATGGCGGTCTCCGCTGCGGTGAGTCCCTGAACCCAGTCAGAAGCCTCACCCACTATTATCGTTATCGGTCACGTTGACGTTTACGTTAACTTATATTTTTGGGCAGATTTGCGCAACCAAATCCCCCACGACCTTTGGCGTAGAAAGACAACGCTCCCCCTCGCCAAAGGCCCACGCAACTCAGGCCAGCGCCCGCACCCACAAAAAAGGGTGCCGCGAAGGCACCCAAATCCACAGACAGACGCAGTTTCCCGACCCTTTCCGGGCGCTACTTGAAGTTCTTGCGGTATATCTTGGCCAGCTCGCCCACGATACCGCTGCGAAAACTCAGTACACACACCACGAAAATGATGCCCAGGATGACGCTTACCCAGTTGCCCAGCGGCGACTGGGCCAGAACATGCTGCAGGCTGACCACCAGACCCGCCCCCATCACCGGCCCGAGCAGCGTGCCCACACCGCCCAGCAGGGTCATCAGGATCACCTCGCCAGACATGTGCCAGTGAGCATCGGTAAGCGACGCCAGCTGGAACACCACGGTCTTGGTCGCTCCGGCCAGCCCGGCCAGCGCCGCCGACAGGACGAACGCCAACAGTTTATAGGCATCGACGTTGTAACCCAGCGAAATCGCCCTAGGCTCGTTCTCGCGGATGGCCTTGAGTACCTGCCCATAAGGGGAGTGCACGGTGCGCTGCACCAGGGCAAAGCCCAACAGGAACACGGCAAACACGAAGTAGTACATGCTCAGGTTGTTACGCAGGCTGATGAAGCCGAACAGATGCCCACGCGGCACGCCATGCAGGCCATCTTCTCCCCCGGTAAAGGGCGCCTGCACGAACACGAAGTACACCAGCTGGGCCAGCGCCAACGTGACCATGGCAAAGTAGATCCCCTGGCGGCGAATGGCCAGCAGCCCGAAGCCCGCACCGACCAGGGTGGCGGTCAGGGTCCCTGCCAATATGCCCAGCTCCGGGGTCAGGCCCGGATAGCTGGCCAGCAGATACCCGGTCACGTAGCCCCCCGTCGCCAGAAAGGCCGCGTGGCCAAACGAGAGCAGCCCGGCATACCCCAGCAGTAGATTGAAGGCGCAAGCAAACAGGGCAAAGCAGAGGATTTTCATCAAGAACACAGGGTAAGCGACAAAGGGTGCCACCAACCCCACGACGATGAGTACCAGATAGAACATGTTGCGGCGCAGCCTGGCCCGACGCTGGCGCTCCTGCACGGCGGAGGGCAGCGCGACGGCTGATGAAGTATGCGGCGTTGCCATGGTTAAGCCTCCTTACCGAACAGCCCAGCGGGGCGTAACATGAGCACCAGGATCATGACCAGAAAAATGACCGTATTGGAGGCTTCCGGGTAATACACCTTGGTCAGCCCCTCAATGATTCCCATGCCCAATCCCGTCACGATAGCCCCCAGAATCGACCCCATGCCGCCAATGACCACCACCGCAAACACCACGATCAAAAGATTGGAGCCCATGGTGGGTGAGACAGGGTAAAGCGGTGCAGCCAATACCCCGGCAAAGGCCGCCAGGCCCACGCCAAACCCGTAGGTCAAGGTGATCAACAGCGGTACGTTGACACCAAACGCCTGCATCAATTGCGAGTTTTCGGTACCTGCCCGCAGGTAGGCACCCAGCCGCGTACGCTCGATCATGAACCAGGTGAACAGACACATGGCCAGCGCCGCCACCAGCACCCAGGCACGGTAGGTGGGCAGGAACATGAAGCCGAGATTGAGACCACCCTGCAGCGCCTCAGGGGTGGCGTAACGCGCCCCGGAAACCCCGAAAAAGTTCACCAGAGTGCCTTCAAAAATCAGTGCCAACCCGAACGTCAGCAACAACCCGTACAGGTGGTCCAGGTGGGCAATGCGACGCAGCAGAAAACGCTCCATCAGCATGCCGACCCCCCCCACCACTACGGGCACCAGCACTAGCGCCAACCAGTAATTGATGCCCAGATAGCGAAAGCCCAGCAGCGCCGCAAAGGCGCCCAGCATGTACTGCGCCCCATGGGCAAAGTTGACGATCTTCAGTAGCCCGAAGATAACCGCCAGGCCCAAGCTAAGCAGCGCATAAAAGGCTCCATTCACAAGCCCAAGCGTTAGCTGGCCCATGAAGACGGCCAATGGCACGCCGAATATCATCGTCATGGTGTGATTCTCCTTGTCACCAGGCGGGGTCCGCCCGCCTGGTGCTGTTCAGCGTGACGTGCCAATCAGTTGTTCACCAGCGAACACTGGCTTTCAGAGAGCGGGCGGTAGGCTTCTTCGGCGGGAATGGTGCTGAGGATGTTGTACAAGTCCCACTCACCGGTAGACTCTTCCGGCGTTTTCATCTGGGCCAGGTACATGTCGTGAACCATGCGGCCATCTTCACGAATACGGCCATTGCGGGCAAAGAAGTCCTCTACCGGCATCTCGGCCATTTGCGCACGAACGGTCTCCGGGTCATCGGTACCAGCGGCTTCTACGGCCTTGAGGTAATGCATGGTGCTAGAGTAGATACCGGCCTGAACCATGGTCGGCATGCGACCCACTTGATCGTAGTAACGCTCGGCCCACTCACGCGACTCGTCGTCCATGTCCCAGTACCAGCCAGTGGTCAGCAGCAGCCCTTGGGTGACTTCCAGACCCAGCGCGTGCACGTCGTTGAGGAAGATCAACAGGCCCGCCAGTTGCTGGCCGCTTTGGGTCAGGCCGAACTGGCTCGCCGTGGTGATGGCATTCACGGTGTCTGCCCCGGCGTTCGCCAGGCCCACGATCTTGGCACCGGAGCCCTGGGCCTGAAGAATGTAGGAGGAGAAGTCGCTGGTGGGGAACGGATGGCGGACACCGCCCACCACTTCACCGCCATTGACGGCTACCACTCGGGTCACGTCGCCTTCCAGAGCATGACCAAAAGCGTAGTCAGCGGTCAGCATGAACCAGGTATCGCCGCCCTGCTCGACGACCGCCTTGGCGGTACCGTTGGCCAGAGGATAAGTGTCGTAGACCCAATGAATATGGTTGGGGGTACAGTGCTCGTTGGTAATACTGGAGGCTGCCGACCCAGACACGATCCCCAGGCCGTTGTTCTCTTCCAATACCTTGGTGACCGCAATGGTCACCGACGAAGCCACCAGACCGCCCACCATGTCCACGTTGCGCTGGTCGATCCACTCGCGCACGGTGTTGGCGCCAACGTCCGCACTATTGCGGTCGTCGGCGCTGAAAATCACGATGGGGGCACCGTTGACGCTACCGCCGAAGTCGGCCACGGCCATTTCCATGGCCGTTTGGCCGCCCGGGCCCGCCAGGTCTCGGTAGGTGCCCGACATATCGGCCAGATAGCCAATGCGCACTTCGCCGTCGCTGATCTCGGCCTGGGCGGCAGACGCCATCATGCTGGCAGTGGCAGCCACGGCAATGCTGGCGGCCAACGTTTTTCTGGTAAAGATCATGTTCGTCTCCTGGCCCTGGGGGCCTTTGTTGTTGTGATGCGGACGCTGTTGTAATGCGGACATTCAATAGTGGTGTTCGAGTGGAGCCTGAGTAGTGCGGTTAAAGGATATGTTGTGTGCGGTGTCTATACCCCCAGCATGCTGTTCAAATGCTCGCGGCGCGAAGGCAGCTGCGCCGCCGTGATCTCTTCGACGATCTGGCCGTGATCCATGACGAAATGGCGGTCGGCCAGCGGCGCGGCAAAACGGAAGTTCTGCTCGACCAGTACGATGGTCATGCCCCGCTCTTTCAGCTGCACCAGCACTTCGCCCAGCTTCTGCACGATGACCGGGGCCAGGCCTTCGGTAATTTCATCGAGCAGCAGCAGCCGCGCACCGGTACGCAGAATGCGCGCCATGGCCAGCATCTGCTGTTCACCGCCAGAGAGTCGAGTTCCCTGACTCTTGCGCCGCTCGTACAGGTTGGGGAACATGGCATAGATCTCATCCAGGCTCATTCCACCGGAGCGCACCGTGGGCGGCAGCAGCAGGTTTTCGTGCACGTCCAGGCTGGCGAAGATGCCGCGCTCTTCAGGGCAGTAGCCAATACCCAGACGAGGAATATGGTGAGGCTTCATGCGCAGGGTTTCGCTGCCATTGATGACGATGGAGCCGGTGCGGCGCCCCACCATGTTCATGATGGACTTTAGCGTGGTGCTACGCCCTGCACCGTTGCGACCCAGCAGCGTCACCAGCTCGCCCCGCTTGACGTTGAAATTGACCCCATGAAGGATATGCGACTCGCCATAGAAGGCATGCAGGTCCTGCACGCGGAGCATTTCCAGGCTTTGAGTCTCTGCGGCCGGATGTTCGAGGGCTTCTGCGGTCTTCATACGGCGGCCTCCTCACTGGCAGCTTCGCTGCCCATATAGGCTTCACGTACCAGCGGGTTGCGGGAAACGCTGTCGTAGTCGCCTTCCGCCAATACCGCGCCTCGGGCCAATACCGTAATGCGGTCACACAAGCGGCTTACCACGCTCAGGTTGTGCTCCACCATCAGCACGGTACGCCCCTGGGAAACGCGCTTGATCAACGCCACGATGCGGTCCACGTCTTCGGCACCCATGCCCTGGGTGGGCTCGTCCAGCAGCATCATGCTGGGGTCCAGCGCCAGAGTGGTCGCTACCTCCAGGGCGCGCTTGCGGCCATAGGGCATTTCAACCGTCAATGTATCGGCATACTCGCGCAGCCCCACTTCATCCAGCAAGGCCAGCGCACGATCATTGAGGTGATCCAGGGTTTTTTCGGACTTCCAGAAATGAAACGACGTGCCCAACTGGCGCTGCAGCGCAACGCGTACGTTTTCCAGCGCTGTCATGTGCGCAAACACCGCCGAAATCTGAAACGAGCGCACCAGGCCCAGCTGGGCAATGTCATTGGATTTCTTGCTGGTAATCGGCTGGCCACGGTAGAGAATCTCACCGCGCGTTGGAGGGAGGAACTTGGTGAGCAGGTTGAACACCGTGGTTTTGCCGGCACCGTTGGGGCCGATCAGGGCGTGGATATGCCCTTCCTGCACTTGTAGGTTGACGTTATCCACGGCCGTAAAGCCGCGAAATTCTTTGGTCAGCCCTCGCGTTTCGAGCACTGGCCTCTGGGTCACTTCATCTGCACGCATGAGGTAGGACGCCTCTTGTTGTTCTTGTTGAGTGGGAAGCGCGGCGGAGTAACCGACAACGCATCCTTACCTGAACGTAAGCTGTAGGTGCAAACTAGCAACCCAGCACCGGGTATTACAATTACAACTTTGGTCTATGCACCACGATAGCACAGCGCTTGAAAACGCTGAAATCACTAAATTTCAACAGCTTGTAAATTTTAAATGCTTGCCAACGATAGCCATTCGCTGCTTTACGTTAACGTAAACTTGTTTTAGCCTCATGGTCAGTGTTCCATAGGGACATTCCCCTATCGACGAGAATAACGATCATGAGCAAAACCTACACGATCAGCGAGTTGGCCAGCGAGTTCGATGTCACCACGCGCAGCATCCGTTTTTATGAAGATCAGGAGCTGCTGCACCCTTCTCGCCGTGGGCAAACACGCATTTACAGCAGTAAGGACCGCGTACGCCTGAAGCTGACCCTGCGCGGCAAACGGCTGGGCTTTTCACTGGCCGAGATTCGCGAACTGTTCGAGCTGTGGGACGAAACCCGCAGCGGTAGCGAAAAGCAGTTGCACCTGATGCTCAGCAAGATCGGCGAACGCAGGGCCGCGCTGGAGCAGCAGATGAAAGACATCACCATGGTGCAACTGGAGTTGGAGAGTGCCGAAATCCGCTGCCGCCAGGCGCTGGAAGAGTTGAACGAGAAGCACCCGACCACTTCCAAATAAGCCGCTCGAATACCGCCAGCAGACACGGCCCATTAACAATTAACAATCAATAAGCAACGACGACAAGGTGATTGAGCATGTTTTCCCACTACACAGAACTGAATTTTGGCCTCGATGACGAGCTGAACATGCTGCGCGAACAGGTCAATGCGTTTGCCGCCAGCGAAATCGCGCCCAGAGCCGCCGAGATCGACCGTAACAACGAGTTCCCCAACGACCTGTGGCAGAAGTTTGGTGACATGGGGCTGCTGGGCATTACCGTCCCGGAAGAGGATGGCGGTAGCGGCATGGGCTATCTGGCGCACTGCATTGCCATGGAAGAGATCTCTCGTGCCAGTGCGTCGGTGGCCCTCTCTTATGGCGCGCACTCCAACCTGTGCGTCAACCAGTTGAAGATCAACGCCTCCGCCGAGCAGAAAGCCAAATACCTGCCCAAACTGATCAGCGGTGAGCACGTGGGCGCGCTGGCCATGTCGGAGCCAGGTGCCGGTTCCGATGTAGTGTCGATGCAGCTGCGCGCCAAGGAAGATGGCGACCACTACGTGCTCAACGGCAACAAGATGTGGATCACCAACGGCCCCGATGCCGACGTGCTGGTGGTCTACGCCAAGACCGACCCGGAGGCAGGCTCCAAGGGCATCACCGCATTCATCATCGAGAAAGGCATGCCCGGCTTCACCACCGCTCAGAAGCTCGACAAGCTGGGTATGCGCGGCTCCAACACCTGCGAGCTGGTGTTTCAGGACTGCCGCGTGCCCGCCGAGAACGTGCTGGGCGAGGTAGGCAAGGGCGTGCGGGTATTGATGAGCGGGCTGGATTACGAGCGCACCGTGCTGGCCGCCGGCCCCATCGGCATCATGCAGGCCGCCATGGACGTGGTCATTCCCTATATCCACGAGCGCAAGCAGTTCAACCAATCCATCGGCGAGTTCCAGCTGGTACAGGGCAAAGTGGCCGACATGTACACCACGCTGAATGCTTGCCGCGCTTACCTGTATGCCGTGGCCAGCGCCTGCGACCGGGGCCAGACCTCGCGCAAGGATGCCGCCGGGGTGATTCTGTATTGTGCTGAAAAGGCCACCCAGGTCGCGCTGGACGCCATTCAACTGCTGGGCGGCAATGGCTACATCAACGAATACCCCACCGGCCGCCTGCTGCGCGATGCGAAGCTCTATGAAATTGGCGCCGGTACCAGCGAAATTCGCCGCATGCTGATTGGTCGCGAACTCTTCACCGAAAGCCATTAATCGACTCAGGAAGGTTTGCGCCATGAGCACACTATCGACACAGATCAACCCGCGCAGCGATGTGTTTCAGGCCAACGAGGCCGCCATGCTGGGGGAGGTGAACAAGCTGCGTGAGCTGACCGCGGCCATCGCCCAGGGCGGCGGCGCCAACGCCCGCAGCCGCCACGAAAGCCGTGGCAAGCTGTTCGTACGTGACCGTATCGACCACTTGATCGATGAAGGCTCGCCGTTTCTGGAATTTTCTGCGCTGGCAGCCCATCACGTTTACGACAGCGATGTGCCCGCCGCCGGGGTGGTCACCGGGATTGGCCGGGTATCGGGGGTGGAGTGCGTGATCGTGGCCAACGATGCCACGGTCAAGGGCGGCACCTACTTCCCGCTGACGGTGAAAAAGCACCTGCGCGCCCAGGAAGTGGCTCGCAAGCACCGCCTGCCATGCATCTACCTGGTCGATTCCGGCGGGGCTTTCCTGCCCCGCCAGGACGAGGTCTTCCCCGACCGGGACCACTTCGGCCGCATTTTCTACAACCAGGCCACGCTCTCTGCCGAGGGTATCCCGCAAATCGCGGTGGTCATGGGCTCCTGCACCGCAGGCGGTGCTTATGTGCCCGCCATGGCGGACGAGTCCATCATCGTCAAGGAGCAGGGAACGATCTTTTTGGGCGGCCCACCGCTGGTCAAAGCAGCAACCGGGGAAAACATCAGCGCCGAAGACCTGGGCGGCGCCGATGTGCACACCCGCATCAGCGGCGTGGCTGACCACTACGCCGAAAACGACGCCCATGCGCTGCAGCTGGCACGGGCCTGCGTGTCCCGGCTCAACTGGCAAAAGCGTGGCCAGCTCGCCATGCAACCCCCCAGGCCGCCAAGACTCGACCCCGCAGAGCTGTACGGCATCGTCGGCACCGATCTGAAAAAACCTTACGATGTGCGCGAAGTGATCGGCCGTATTGTCGATGGCTCTGATTTCGATGAGTTCAAGCGCTACTACGGCGACACCCTGGTGACCGGCTTTGCACATATCCACGGCTACCCGGTGGGTATCGTCGCCAACAACGGCGTGCTGTTTTCGGAAAGCGCCGTGAAAGGCGCGCACTTCATCGAACTGTGTGCCCAGCGCAAGATTCCGCTGGTCTTCCTGCAGAACATCACCGGCTTCATGGTGGGCTCCAAATACGAGCACGAAGGCATCGCCAAGCACGGCGCCAAGCTGGTCACCGCCGTGGCCTGCGCCAACGTACCGAAGTACACCGTGCTGATTGGCGGCAGCTTCGGTGCTGGCAACTACGGCATGTGTGGCCGAGCCTACGACCCCAATCTGCTGTTCATGTGGCCCAATGCGCGTATTTCCGTAATGGGCGGCGAGCAGGCGGCAGGCGTACTTTCCCAGGTGAAGCGCGAGCAGTACGAACGAGAAGGCCGGGAATGGAGCAAGGCAGACGAAGAGGCCTTCAAACAGCCCACCCGCGACCAGTACGAGCACCAGGGCCACCCCTACTACGCCAGCGCGCGCCTGTGGGATGACGGAGTCATCGACCCGCTGCAAACCCGCGACGTGCTGGGTCTCTCGTTGGCCGCCGCCATGAACGCAGAAATCAAAGAGACGCGCTTCGGCGTGTTCCGGATGTAAGGGGCATCACATGGCTTACTCAACCCTGGTTATCGAATCGGGTGTCGCCCGGCTGACCTTGAACCGCCCAGAGGTGCACAACGCCTTTGACGATCGCTTGATCGCCGAACTGAACGGTCATCTGGAAACCCTGCACGATCTGGCCAGCGCAGGCGACGTGCGCGTGGTGGTCCTCGGCTCCGAGGGCAAGAGCTTTTCGGCCGGTGCGGACCTGAACTGGATGAAGCGCATAGTCGATTACGACCTGGCCGACAACCTGGCCGATTCACACAAGCTGGCGGCGCTGATGCACGGCCTGGACACGCTGCCCTGCCCCACCCTGTGCCGTGTACAGGGCGCCGCGTTCGGTGGCGCGGTCGGGCTTGCCGCCTGCTGCGACATCGTCATCGCTTCCGAGAAGGCTCGGTTTTGTTTGTCGGAGGTCAATATCGGCCTGTCACCGGCCGTGATCAGCCCTTACGTCCAGCGCGCCCTTGGCCAACGGCAGATGCGCCGCTACGCGCTAAGCGCCGAAATCATGGATGCCCCCACCGCGCTGCAGCTGGGGCTCGCCCACCAGGTGGTCGAACACGATGCGCTGGATCACGCCATCGATACCATGATCGACACCCTGGCCAAGGGCTCTCCTCAGGCGCAGCGGGCAACCAAAGCCCTGCTGGCCAGCGTGGCCCAGGCCCCGGACTCGGATGCCACCCGCGAGCACACCTGCCAGGTCATCGCCCAGCTGCGGGTCAGTGAAGAAGGCCAGGAGGGCCTGGCCAGCTTTTTCGACAAGCGCCGCCCCGCCTGGACATCCCCCGAAGAACACCAACACGCCGCGGAGCCACGCTCATGACGCCTACCCCGACCCCCTTCGATACCCTACTGGTAGCCAACCGGGGTGAAATTGCCTGCCGCGTGATGCGCACCGCCCGCCGTCTGGGGCTGAAAACCGTGGCGGTCTACTCGGATGCCGATGCCACCGCCCGCCATGTGCGGGAAGCCGACGAGGCCGTGCGTCTTGGCCCGGCGGCCGCTCGGGAAAGCTACCTGAACATCGAGGCAGTGATCGACGCCGCCCAACGCACCGGCACCGGCGCCATTCACCCCGGTTACGGCTTTCTGTCCGAAAACGGCACCTTCGTCAAAGCGCTGGAACAGGCCGGTATTACCTTCGTTGGCCCGCCCGCTTCCGCCATTGCCGCCATGGGCGACAAATCGGCGGCCAAGGCACGCATGGCCAACGCGGGGGTGCCGCTGGTACCGGGCTATCATGGCGACGACCAGAATGACGCCCTGCTGCGCGCCGAAGCCGACAAGATTGGCTACCCGGTGATGCTGAAAGCCAGCGCAGGCGGTGGCGGCAAGGGCATGCGCGTGGTCGAAAGCGGCGAAGGCTTCAAGGCAGCGCTGGACGGCTGCCGCCGAGAATCGAAAGCCGCCTTTGGCGACGACCGCATGCTGATCGAAAAGTATCTGGTGCAGCCCCGCCATGTGGAGGTACAGGTCTTTTGCGACCGCTACGGCCAAGGCGTGTACCTCTTCGAGCGCGACTGCAGCGTGCAGCGTCGCCACCAGAAAGTCATCGAAGAAGCCCCCGCCCCCGGCATGACGCCCGAGCTGCGCACCGCCATGGGCGACGCCGCCGTTCGCGCTGCCAAGGAGATCGGCTACGTGGGCGCGGGCACGGTGGAGTTCCTTCTGGACGCCGATGGCTCGTTCTACTTCATGGAGATGAACACCCGCCTGCAGGTGGAGCACCCCGTCACCGAGATGATCACCGGCCAGGATCTGGTGGAGTGGCAATTGCGAGTCGCCATGGGCGAGCCGCTGCCCTGTCGTCAGGACGAGCTGACCATCACCGGCCACAGCTTCGAGGCGAGGCTCTACGCCGAGGACCCGGAGCAGGACTTCTTGCCTGCCACCGGCCTGCTGGCCCGCTTCGAACTGGACACCGAAGGTGCGGGCCTGGCCGCCGACCAGGTGCGCCTGGACAGCGGCGTGGAGAGCGGCGATCGCGTGTCGATGCACTACGACCCCATGCTGGCCAAGCTGATCGTGCACGGTGTCGACCGCGACGCCGCGCTGGCTACCTTGAACCGGGCGCTGGCCGCGCTGGATGTGCAGGGGGTGGTGACCAACCGCGCCTTCCTGCAGCGGCTGGCCAATCACCCCGGCTTCAAGAACGTCGAGCTGGACACGCGCTTCATCGAACGCAACGAAGCGACGCTATTCGCGCCACGCCGCTACACCACGCAGGACTATGCCAGCGCTGCGCTGATCGGGCTGCACCAGCTGGCTCAGGAGTGCGAAAGCGACTCGCCCTGGGACCGCCACGACGGCTTCCGGCTCAATGCCCCGCACACCATCCGCATCACGCTGTGCGACCCCAGCGCGGCGCAAGGCTCGGAGAGGGACAGCCTGGTCGTGGTGGAGGGCAAACGCACGAGCCTGGACGCCCAGTGGCAGCTGACCATCGGCGAGCACACGCTCAGCGCCAGCCTGCAACCGCTGGCAGGCGATGCAGTGGCGGTGACCCTCGACGGCCATCGCCGTCGCCTGCAGGCCTACCGGGATGGCAATGTCGTCGTGATGGCCGAGCCCAGCGGTGAAACCCGCCTGCTCTGGCAGCGTATCGACGCCATCGACCACGGCCATCAGGAAACCGAGGCGACCCTTACCGCCCCCATGCACGGCACCGTCGTGGCGCTGCTGGTCGAACCCGGCACCACGGTAGAAAGAGGCATGCCCTTGATGGTCATGGAGGCCATGAAAATGGAGCACACCATGACGGCACCGACCCACGGCAGCGTGGCCACGTTCCACTTCCAGGCAGGCGACACGGTCAGCCAGGGTGACGTGCTGCTCGACTTTGCCCCCAGCGAATAGGAGCTTTTCCATGGCACTGCCTACGGCTATCAAGCTGTTTGAAATGGCCCCTCGAGACGGGCTGCAGAACGAACCGGGCACCCTGGTGCCCACTGCCACCAAAATCGCGCTGATCGAGCGCCTGGCAGCGGCCGGCCTGCGGCATATCGAAGCCGCCAGCTTCGTTTCTCCCAAGTGGGTACCGCAGATGGGCGATGCCGCCGAGGTGATGCGCGGCCTCAAGCGCCAGCCCGGCGTGGTGTATTCCGCCCTCACGCCAAACCTGAAGGGGCTGGAAGGCGCTCTGGACGTGGGCGTCGAGGAGGTCGCCGTGTTTGGCGCCGCCTCGGAAGCGTTCTCGCAGAAGAACATCAACTGCTCTATCACCGAGTCGCTGGCACGCTTTGAGCCGGTGCTCGCACGGGCCAACGAGGCAGGCGTGCGAGTGCGTGGCTACGTCTCCTGCGTGCTGGGGTGCCCCTACGAAGGGGACATCGCCCCGCAGAAAGTCGCCGAGGTGGCGAAAGCGCTCTACGACATGGGCTGTTACGAGATTTCCCTCGGGGACACCATCGGTACCGGCACGCCGCTGGCCGCCAAACGCATGATCGAAGCCACCGCCCAACACGTGCCCATCGAACGGCTGGCCGCGCACTTCCATGACACTTACGGCATGGCCATCGCCAATCTGTACGCCGTGCTGGAAGAGGGCGTCGGCGTCATCGACGCCGCCACGGCAGGCCTCGGTGGCTGCCCCTATGCCAAGGGCGCCTCCGGCAACGTGGCCATGGAAGACGTGCTGTACCTGCTGCAAGGACTCGGCATCGAGACCGGCATCGACCTGCAAGCGGTGATCGACACCGGCGACTGGATCACGCGGCAGTTGGGCCGCCAGCCCAGCGCCAAAGTGGCGCTGGCCAGAGGGTGCACACAGCGCACTCCCGGCTAGTACGGCCCGGCGCTCATAATTAAAAACGCTTCACTTCCCGTTCAGACAACAATAAAGATTTCGGAGAGACTCACCATGGCATCATCTGCACCGCTTTCCAGCGCCCTGCCCAGCTACACCAGCAGCACCGCCGACAAACCCTTGCTGGGCATGACCATTGGCGACAAGTTCGACCAGATTGCCGCCCAATACCCGGACAACGACGCGTTGATCGCACTTCACCAGAACATTCACTGGAGCTACCGAGAACTGCAGCGGGAGGTGAATCGCTGCGCTCGGGCCCTGCTTGCCATCGGGGTCAAGAAAGGCGACCGGGTCGGCATCTGGGCACCCAACTGCAGCGAGTGGACGCTGAGCCAGTTTGCCACCGCCAAGATCGGTGCCATTCTGGTCAACATCAACCCCTCTTACCGGACCCACGAGCTGGAGTACGCGCTCAACCAATCCGGCGCACGCTTTTTGATCACCGCCCACCAGTTCAAGAGCTCCCACTACACCGCCATGCTGTACGAGCTGGCTCCCGAGCTGAACCACTGCGCCGAAGGAGCGCTGAACGCCCATAAGTTGCCGCAGCTGCAGTGCATCATCAATCTCAGCGACGAGAAGCACAGCGGCATGTGGCGCTGGGCCGACTTCATTGGCCAGGCCGACACCGTCAGCCAGACCGAAGTGGACGACCTGCAGGCCACCCTGCAGTTCGACGACCCGATCAACATTCAATACACCTCCGGCACCACGGGGTTTCCCAAGGGGGCCACGCTCTCCCACCACAACATCCTCAACAACGGCTTTTTCGTGGCAGAGAGCATGGGCTTTACCAGCGCCGACCGGCTGGTGATCCCCGTGCCGCTCTACCACTGCTTCGGCATGGTCATGGGCAACCTGGGCTGCATGACCCATGGGGCCGCCATGATCTACCCGGACGAAGGCTTCGACCCCGGTAAAGTCCTGAAAGCCGTCCATGAGCAGAAAGCCACCGCCCTCTACGGCGTGCCCACCATGTTCATTGCCGAGCTCGAACACCCCGACTTCGCGTCGACCGACTTTTCGTCGCTGCGAACCGGGATCATGGCTGGCTCCATCTGCCCTGCCGAAATCATGAAGCAGGTCATCGACAAGATGAACATGAAGGGCGTGCAGATTGCCTACGGCATGACCGAGACCAGCCCGGTGTCGACACAGACCGGCGCCAACGACACCATCGACAAGCGCGTTTCCACCGTGGGCCGTACCCAGCCCCACCTGGAAAGCAAGATCGTCGACCCAGGCAATGGCGGCATTCTGCCCCGTGGAGAAATCGGCGAGCTGTGCACCCGTGGCTATAGCGTGATGCTCAAGTACTGGAACAACGACAAAGCCACCGCCGAAGCCATCGACGAGGCAGGCTGGATGCATACCGGCGACCTGGCCACCATGGATGACGAGGGCTACATCCAGATCGTGGGGCGTATCAAGGACATGGTGATTCGCGGCGGTGAAAACGTCTACCCGAAAGAGATCGAAGAGTTTCTGTACGCCCACCCGGCCATTTCCGAAGTCCAGGTCACCGGTGTACCCGACAAGAAGTATGGCGAAGAGCTGATCGCCTGGGTGAAGCTCAACGCCACCGCGGGCGAGATCACCGGTGAAGACCTGCGCGAATACTGCAAGGGCAAAATCACTCACTTCAAGATCCCACGCTACTTCAAGTTCGTGGATGAGTTCCCCATGACCGTCACCGGCAAGATCCAGAAGTTCAAGATGCGCGAAATCTCGATAGAAGAGCTGGGCCTGGACGAGCAGAAGTAGCCGCCATGGCAAAGCCCCTGGCGCATCACTACGATCAGGGGCTGCGCGACCAGGAGATTCTCCAGCAGTTGCGCAGCCATTATCCTGAGGGTCCGACGCTGCACCAGCTCGCCCCACTGGACCAACTGCATATCGGTGGCCTGGCCGCCTCGGCCAGGCTGTTGGCCCTGATTGAGCCGCAAAGCCAGGTGCTGGACATCGGTGCCGGGCTGGGCGGGCTGATGCGCCAGGGCGCGGCCATGGGCCTGCACATGACCGGGCTGGATATCACCCACCGCTTCAGCGCGCTCAACCGGGCCATCAGCCAACTCACGCCCACCCCCATGGGCGGCAAATTGCGCTGGGTGACGGGAAATGCCAGCGCTCTGCCGTTTACCGACGCGAGCTTCGATGCGGTGGTGTTTCAGCACAGCCTGATGAACATGCCTGACCCGGAAAGCGTGCTGGCCCAGTGCCGCCGAGTGCTGCGCCCCGGCGGGCAGCTGGTGATGCACGAAGTGGTGGGCGGCTCGAACCAGGCAGCGCTGCGCTTCCCGGTGCCCTGGGCGGAAGGGCCCGAACATTCGCACCTGCTCAGCCTGGAGGCATTGACTACCCTGCTGCAACGGCAAGGCTTCACCTTGCAACACCACGAGGATTGGAGCCAGACCGCCCTGGCGTGGCGCCAGCGTCAACGCCAAAAGGAGCAGACCGCCCAGCCTGCGGTCGTCTCGCCCCAGTGGGTATTTGGCGAGCGCTTTCTGACCATGGGCAAGCACCTGCTGGAAAATCTCGCTCAACAGGCAATTAACGTGGTGGAAATCAGCGCCCGTTGCTAACCTGTAACGGTTGACTCGATAAACTGCGACCCGCCTGCATAACGATAAGGTCACGATCAAGGACAAGAGGAACGCCAATGAACCGCCTGGCAAGCACCCTGCTCCTGACGCTGGTGAGCGCTGCGCCCTTCGCCACCGCCCTGGCGAGTGACGACACGGTATTGCTGGCGTATGCAGCGCCCGACGGTGAGTGGATTCGGCTGGATAACGGCGTGGTGCTGGAAGGCAGCGACCTGAGCAGCCTCGACACCAACACCACCGGCTTTCGGCTGACCGCAGGCTTCAGCCCCGAACGGCTGCCACGGCTGGATATCGGTGCCGAGATCGCCTATCGCGAAAGTGAAGAAGTCCCCATTACGTCCCAGGTGAGCCCGCTGCTCATGGATACCCTGAGCCTGGGTGGCGCCCTGGTGGCAGGCGTGCGCATGGGCGCCGTCAGCGTTTATGCCAAATCCGGCTTCACCGAGTGGCGGGGTGAAGCGTACCAGCCCCATGCCGATGATGGCGGCACGGCGCTGCTGCAAGGCTTCGGCGCCACCATGACCGTCAACCGGTTAATCAGCCGTTTCGAGTACGAGCGTATCGACACGCCCACGCTCAGCCACCTCAATATGCTCAGCGCTTCGCTACACCTGCCGTTTTAATCCCGGTTTTCGATGCTGCCAGCCGCGATGTCTCTTGACCCTGCGCTTATTCGTGTTAATGTACTAGCGTACTAGTACATTAACACGATTTTCATCGACCGCTGGTGACTCACTCATGACCCTCTCTCCGTCACACTATCAGGCTGAGCTGGTACGCCATCTGGTGGCCATCGAGACCCCCGAGGCCATGGACGCTGCGCTGGCCAGCCTGCTGACACCAGCGGAGTACCAGGAAATCAGCAAGCGTCTGCAGATTTTCAAGCTGCTCAACGAAGGGGTGCCCCACCGCAAGATTGCCGATACCCTCGGGGTCGGTATTGCCACGGTATCCAGGGGCTCTCGCGCACTGAACCAGTCATCTTCATCACGGAACGACCCTTTATGAGCACTCACACTCAGGCCAACACCACTGGCCCAACGCCGTTTACACTGCCCCGTAAACCGCACTACGTGACGCTGGCGGCAGACTGCGACTTCTTCGCCCTGTTTCAGAAAATCGAGCGCCGCTTCGACACCTGCTACATGCTGGAGTCGCTGGGCGAAGATAGCCATATGGCGCGCCACTCGATCATTGGCTTCGACCCCGAATATACGCTGTACGCCAATGGCCACACGCTGACCATTGAAAACCGCGACGGTCAGGCCGAGCAGTACACCAGCGAGAACCCCTACGAGCTGCTGCGCAGCCTGATTCCGCAGAACATCATTTCCCGCAAGTACGCCGGCGGCCTCAGCGGCTATCTGGGCTACGACGCCATGCAATACTTCGAGCCTTCGCTGACGCTGAAAGCCAGCGACGACTTCGATACGTTCCGCTTCGGGCTTTACAAGGATGGCTTGATCCTCGACAAGATGACCGGGGAAGTCACCTACTTCTACTACGACAACAGCCGCTATGATTTTCTGCAGACACTGATCGAAGCAGCAGACGAGCCTGCCGGGGCGCTCAGCATTACCGCGCTGGGCGACACCATGAGCAAGGCCCAGCATGCCGAAGCCGTGGCCAAGGTGAAGCAGGACATCATCGACGGCAAGGTGTTCCAGTGTGAAGTGGGATTCAAGAAGCGCTTTCGCATCCAGGGCGATACCCTGGCGCTCTATGACCAGTTGCGCACCATCAACCCGTCACCGCAGATGTATTACGTCAAATTCGGTGAACAGAAGCTGATCGGCGCCAGCCCCGAACTGCTGTTTCGTCTGCGCCAGGGCGAAATGGAAACCTTCCCGCTGGCGGGCACCACGCTCCGTGGCCAGACCCCCCAGGAAGACACGCAGCTGGCCCGCGCACTGCTCAACGACCCGAAGGAGATCGCCGAGCACAACATGATCGTGGACCTGCACCGCAACGACATCGGCCGCGTGGCCCAGTTTGGAACGGTGAAGGTACGCAGCCTGATGGACATCAAGCGGTTCAGCCACGTACAGCACATCTCCAGCGAGATCGTCGGCATCATCGCCGAAGGCGAAGACATGTTCTCCGCCCTGGCCAGCAACTTCCCTGCCGGAACGCTGACCGGTGCTCCCAAGATCGAGGCCATGAAGATCATCGACGACCTGGAAACCGACGGTCGCGGCCCCTATGGCGGCGCAGTGGGCCAGTTTTCCTTCAATGGCGACTGCACCTTCGCCATTCCGATTCGTACGGTGTTCGTCAACGGTGAACGTGCCTACGTGCAAACCTGCGGCGGCAACGTCTACGACAGCAATGCCGAGGATGAGTACGAGGAGATTCGTCGCAAGTTCGCTGGTACCCGCAAGGCGCTAGCCCCCTTTATGAGCACGGAAACGGAGAGTCCCGCATGAAGGTGCTGATCATCGACAACTACGACTCGTTCACCTACAACCTCTACCAATTCATCGGTGAAATTCTCACCACCGAAAAGAATCGCGGGGAGCTGCCGCATTTCGAGATCGTGGTGAAGCGGAACAACCAGATCGACTTCAAGGCCATCGAGGCCATGGCCCCGGAGCGCATCATCATTTCGCCGGGGCCAGGCTCGCCGGACGACCCGCGCTACTTCGGGGTGTGTGCCGAGGTCATCGAAAAACTCGGCAAGACGACGCCACTGCTGGGAGTGTGCCTGGGCATGCAGGGCATCGTGCATGTCTTTGGTGGCAAGGTGGTCAAGGCACCGCTGCCCATGCACGGCAAGATCAGCCCCATTCACCACGATGACCGTTCGGTGTTCCAGGGCGTCCCCGACCAATTGGAAGTGATGCGCTACCACTCCTTGATTGCCGACGCCACCACCCTACCCGAGTGCCTGGAAGTGACCGCCACGGTCGGCGCGCTGACCGCCGAGCATTTTGCCGAGCGCAGCGCCTGGCAGGCCGCCGGCGAGTTCGAGCTGATGGGCGTGAAGCACCGCGACTACCCCATCCACGGCATTCAGTTCCACCCGGAGTCGTTTGCCACCGAAGGCGGCAAGGAACTGATCGCCAACTTCCTGTTCAACTCGGCCAGGGTTGCGTAAGCACCAGAACAGCTGCCAGACAGGCCAGGTTGAGCACCACCGTGACCCAGAAAACTCGCCGAAAAGCGGTTTTCTGGGTCTTGTGGCGTAGCTGCTGCTGAGCGCACCACGCGCCAGGCCAGCCCCCCAACAGTGCCAGCCAGTGCAGCGTTTTTTCGCTCACCCGCCGGCGCTTCTTGATCGCCGCCCGCTTGTCCCATGCATAGGTGGCATAGGTCACGACGCTAGCCGCTGCATAGAGCACCAGCCCGAAAAGCATCCATGAGTTCATGATGGGCCCTGGCTGACTATTTGCGCCGGGAAGACGGCTTACCGGCGGCTATTCTGCCCCCACCAGGTCGACCACCCTTGATGGCACTCTTGCCCGCGCCCGGCCTGCCACCGGGTTTACTGCCGGGCCTGCCCTTGCCTTTGGCAGCCGGTTTTCCCATTGGCTTTGCTTTGGCGCCTGACTTACCCGACGCGGCTACTCTCCCCTTGGAGTCCTGACGGCTCTTGCCACCCGCACGAGCACCCGGTGAGGCCTTTTTCGCTGCCGGTGGTTTACCTTTCACGCCATGTCTGTTGCTGCTGTAGTCAGGCCTGTCGCTTTTTTTCTTCTCCGGTGCGGCTGGCGAGGTTTCGGTCAGGGCAATGATGGTCTCGATCTCACGGGGCGTCAGATCGCGCCAGTCGCCCAGCGCCAGGCCTTTCAGGGAGACGTTCATGATGCGTGTACGCACCAGTTGCGTCACTTCGTAACCGAAGTATGCGCACATACGGCGAATTTGACGATTCAGCCCCTGCACCAGCGTAATATTGAAAACGAAAGTGGACTCCTTGACCACGCGACACTTTTTGGTCACCTGGCCAAGAATGGGCACCCCGCCCTGCATACCGGCAATGAACTCATCGGTGATCGGCTTATCCACCGTCACCACGTACTCTTTCTCGTGATGATTGTTGGCGCGCAGAATCTTGTTGACCAGATCGCCATTGTTGGTGAGAAAGATCAGGCCCTGGGAGTCCTTGTCCAGCCGTCCGATGGGAAAGATACGCGTGCCGTGCTTGACGAACTCGACGATGTTGTCCTTTTCGGCAGACTCCGTGGTGCTGACGATACCCACCGGCTTGTTCAGCGCGATCAATACCAGGTCTTCTTCTTCCTGCGGTTCGATCTCCTGGCCGTTCACCTTGACCCGATCTCCCGCCACCACCTGATCCCCCGTGGTGGCCCGGCGACCGTTGATATAGACATTGCCCTGCTCCACGAAGCGGTCGGCTTCGCGGCGGGAGCACAGGCCGCTTTCACTGATGTACTTGTTGATACGGGTAGAGGTTCTTAACGGCATAAAGCGCTACGTCATCCCATTGGGTTAAAAAGAGGAGCCCGGCTGCTGGAGGAAGGCGACTTCTTCCGGCGTGGAGAGAACAGGCTCCAGCGTTTGAAACCAGAAGACCATCACGGCCTGCGCATCTGCGCGCATGGTGCACCTCCCCTGGAGTGCGTCGT
>NZ_LFGS01000012.1:76864-106559 GCF_002078135.1 Halomonas sp. BC1
AACAAAAGCGCCGCCACCCGAGGAGTGACGGCGCTGGCCCACGGTGCGACTAGCCGGTATTGCGCAGCCCGGCAGCGATGCCTGCCATGGTGACCATCAGCGCCCGTGAGAGATCGGCGCTAATGGCGCCGTCAGCATCCCGGTTACGCTGCAGCAGCTCGGCTTGCAGGCCGTGGAGCGGGTCGATGTAAGGGTTGCGAACATCGATGGCCTGGCGTATCAGCGGCGTATTCTCCAGCAGCCGCTCCTGCTGAAGAATGTCCAGCACCACCAGCTCCAGCCGCGCAAAGCGTTCTCGCAGCTGCTTGCCCAACGCCTTCAGCGCAGGCTCGTCGACCAGGCGATGTTCGTAATAAGCCGCAATGGCCACATCGGCCTTGGCCAGCAACATCTCCAGCATGTCCAGATAGGTGCCAAAGAATGGCCACTGCGTGCGCATCTCCTGCAGCACTTCCAGGCCGCCCGGCTCCTCCAGGCGTCGGGCAAAGGCCTCACCGCTGCCCAGCCAGGCGGGCAGCATCAGGCGAATCTGCGTCCAGGCAAAGATCCAGGGAATGGCCCGCAGCGTTTCCACGCCGCCATCCTGGCGACGCTTGGCGGGCCGCGAACCCAAGGGCAGCCTGCCCAGCGCGCCCTCGGGCGTCACCGCGCGGAAATAGGGGACGAAATCCGGGTCTTCACGCACCACGCCCACGTAAGCCGCGTGGGCAACCCTGGCCAGCTGGTCCATCTCTTCGCGCCAGTGGGGCTCTGGTGCAGGCGGTGGGAGCAGCGTGGCTTCCAGCACCGCGCAGGCGTAGATCTCCATGGAGCGCAGCGCAATGTCCGGCTGGCCGAACTTGAAGCGAATCATCTCTCCCTGCTCGGTTACCCGCAGGCTGCCGTTCACCGACCCCGGCGGCTGAGAGAGAATCGCCGCATGGGCCGGGCCACCACCACGGCCTACCGTACCGCCTCGACCATGGAACAGTGTCAAATCCACGCCGTGCTTCTCGCACACGTTGACCAGCGCTTCCTGGGCGCGGTACTGCGCCCAGGCCGCCGCCAGTTGCCCGGCATCCTTGGCAGAGTCGGAGTAACCGATCATGACTTCCTGACGGTCCTGAGTGAGCGCTCGGTATCCCGGCAGCGACAGCAGCTGATCGATGACAGCACCGGCGTGGTCCAGGTCGTTGAGCGTCTCGAACAGCGGCGCGATGGGCAGCGTCACCTGGCCGCCCACCTCTTTCATGAGCAGCGCCACGGTCAGTACATCGGAAGGCTCGCCTGCCATGGAGATGATATAGGTGCCCAACGCTTCGGCATGCTCCTGGGCAATCACCTTGAACGTATCCAGTACTTCTCGTGATTCGGCGGAACACTCCCAGCGCCGCGGGATCAATGGACGGCGCGAGGCCAGCTCGGAAAGCAGGAACTCCTGGCGCTGGGGCTCGCTCCACTCCTGATAATGACCAAGGCCCAGGGCGCTGGTGAGTTCTTCCATGACCTGGGCATGGCGGCCCGCTTCCTGGCGCAGGTCCAGCTTGGTCAGGGTAACGCCGAACACGGCGACCCGTCGCAGCGTATCCAGCAGCGCGCCGTTGGCGATAGTGTCCAGACCCACATCGCACAGCGAGCGATAGCAGGCCAGCAGCGGCGCATACAGCTGATCACGGGTTTCGATGATGGGCCCGCCATCGTAGTTGCGCCCCTCCAGCTGTGCCTTGGCCCAGTCACGGGTAGCTTCCATCTTCGTCAACAGACGCTTGAGCAGCTCCCGGTAAGGCTCGGCGACATCGCCCACTTCGGCCTTCAAGGCGCTGTTGGCCTTCCACATGGAAAGCTCGGTCTTCAGCTGCTCCAGATCGCGCAGATAGAGGTCTGCCGCCATCCAGCGCCCCAGCAGCAGGACTTCCTGGGTCACCTTCGCCGTGACATTAGGGTTGCCGTCGCGATCGCCCCCCATCCATGAGGCGTAGCGAATGGGCGCCGCGTCCAGCGGCAGGCGCTCGCCTGCCGTTTCCAGCAACAGGCTATCCAGGTCGCGGTGAAAATCGGGCACCGCCTGCCACAGGGAGTTCTCGATGACCGCAAAGCCCCACTTGGCCTCATCCACCGGGGTGGGGCGTTCGTGGCGAATCTCGTCGGTGTGCCAGGCCTGGCTGATCAGCTCTTCCAGCCGCCCCTGAGCGCGGGCGCCACGCTCTGGGTAATCCTCGGAGCTTTCAATGGCAGTCAGGCACTCGTCGATGGCGTCATACTTCTGAATCAGGGTGCGGCGAATGACTTCGGTGGGGTGGGCAGTGAGCACCAGCTCCACGCGCATGTTAGCCAGGGTTTCGACCAGCTTGCGGGGGGAATTGCCCGCCTGCTGGGCGCGACTGAGCAGCTCGCCCAGCACCGGCTGGGTGCCCGGCTTGTAATCCTCCACGCGACGAAACCGGGCGCGGTAATGCTGCTCGGCGATGTTGGCGAGGTTCAGGAACTGGTTGAAGGCACGGGTGACCGGCAGCAGGTCGCGCTCGGGAAGCTGGCGCAGATACTCGATCAACTGCCGCTGTTGAAGGGTGTCGCCCTGGCGACCCCGCTTGGCATGGGCACGAATGGTTTCAATCTTGTCGACGAACGACTGGCCCAGATCGTCGGCGATGGTACGCCCCAGACTGTCACCCAGAATACGGACATTATCGCGCAGCGACTCGTGTAGATCATGGCTCATTGGCGGGGCCTCCTTGCGGGGTCGCGTTGATATTATGAGATATTAGCGTTGTTCCTGGGCTTTCGCGGCTTGCCAGTGGTGTTCCATTTCTTCCAGGGTCGCCTGACCCAGCGGTCGCTCGGCACTGGCAAGTGCGCCTTCGACATGGCGAAAGCGGCGCTCGAATTTGCTGTTGGTCTGGCGCAGGCACTGCTCCGGGTCGGCCCCAAGGGTACGCGCCAGGTTGGTGACCGCAAACAGCAGGTCACCCACTTCTTCCTGCGCATGCTGGCGGTCGCCGGCGGCCAGCGCCTCTTCGACCTCGGCCAGCTCTTCACGAATCTTGTCCAGCACGCCGCGGGCATCGGGCCAGTCGAAACCCACTCGGGCGGCACGCTTGGAGAGTTTGGTCGCCCTGCTCAGCGCAGGCAGGTTACGCGGTACATCGTCGAGCACCGATACCTCTTCGACGCTGCGCTGCGCGTGCTCTTCGGCCTTGAGCGCTTCCCAGCGGCTGTTGACCTGCTGGGTTTTGACGGCGTCTGCGCTCATGCCAGGCGGGCGGCGAGACGCCAGCGTCCCCTCTGGAAACACATGCGGATGGCGACGCAGCATCTTTTCCGTCAACGTGTGGACGATATCGTGGAAATCGAAGCGCTGCTCCTCGGCGGCGAACTGGGCGTAATAGACCACTTGAAACAGCAGGTCACCCAGCTCTCCGGGCAGCTCATCGAAGGCACGCCGCTCGATGGCATCGGCAACTTCGTAGGCTTCTTCCAGGGTATGCGGCACGATGGTGTCCCAGTGCTGCTTGACGTCCCACGGGCAGCCCTGCTGCGGGTCACGCAGCACGGCCATCAGCGTCAACAGGTCTTCCAGGCGGTAGCGCATCAGACCCCTCCTTTACGGGCACTTTTTTCGGGGTCGGCGTTACGCAGGCGGCGAACCTCGGTCACGTTGGGCAACTGCTGAATACGCGAGAACAGCCGTCCCAGGGACTCCAGGCCATCCACCTCCAGGGTGATGCGCAGGCGGGCAATGCCCTCGTCGGTATCGGTCAGCGTGTTGACCGCCAGCACATTGACCTTTTCATTGCCCAGCAGGCCCGTGACATCGCGCAGCAAACCCGAACGGTCCCAGGCCTGAATCTCGATGGTCACCGGATAGCGGGTATGGGCGCGTTCGCCCCACTCCACTTCGATAATGCGCTGAGGCTCCTCCATACGCAATTGGAGAATATTGGTGCAGTCCTGACGGTGCACGGTGACCCCACGCCCTTGCGTGATGAAGCCGACAATCGGCTCGCCGGGCACCGGTCGGCAGCAGTTGGCCATGCTGGTCTTCAAGTTGCCCACGCCCAGCACGGTAATATCACTTTTAGTGGCCTTGCTGGGCTGGCGACGCGGCTTGGCCAGCAGTCGGTCCAACTGCTCCTGGTCATCGGTCTCGCCAAACAGCTGCTGCGCCTGATGCAGTACCTGACCTATTCGCAGGTCACCGGCGCCCAGCGCGGCGTACATGTCGTCAGCGTTCTGGTAATTGACCGCCTTGGCCAGTTTTGGCAGGTCGAGCCCTTCCACATCCAGGCGACGCATTTCACGCTCGAAGAGCGTACGCCCTTCGTCCAGGTTCTGATCCCGGGCCTGATGTTTGAACCACGCCTGGATCTTGGCCCGCGCCCGCGAGGTGCGTACGTAGCCCAGGCTGGGGTTGAGCCAGTCGCGGCTGGGGCCACCCTTGGTCGCGGTGAGAATCTCGATCTGCTGGCCAGTCTTGAGCTTGTAGGTCAGGGGCACGATACGCCCATTGACCTTGGCACCTCGGCAGCGATGGCCTATTTCGGTATGTACCCGATAGGCAAAGTCGATGGGGGTAGCGATGCGGGGCAGGTCGATCACGTGGCCGTCAGGGGTGAAAACATAGATTCGGTCCGGCGCCACGTCGCTGGAGAGCCCTTCGCGCAGGTCTCCAAAGCCGCCCACTTCGTCCTGCCACTCCAGCACCTGCCGCAGCCAGGCGATCTTTTCTTCGTAGCTGCGACTCTTGGCATTGGTATCGTGGCCCTTGTAACGCCAGTGGGCACACACTCCAAGCTCGGCCTCATCGTGCATACCGAAGGTGCGGATCTGAATTTCCAGCACCTTGTTTTCCGGCCCCATGACCGCAGTGTGCAGCGACTGATAACCGTTTTTCTTGGGGTTGGCGATGTAGTCATCGAACTCGTTGGGCACGTGGTGCCAGCGGGAGTGGACGATACCCAGCACGGTGTAGCAGTCGGTGACTTCGGGAACCAGAATGCGCACGGCGCGCACGTCGTGGACCTGGGAAAAATCGATCCGCTTGCGCTTCATCTTGCGCCAGATGGAGTAGATATGCTTTGCCCGGCCACTGACATCGTAACGATGGATATGCTGGGCTTCCATGAGGGTCTTGAGGGTTTCGACCACATCGTGAATATAGCGGTCGCGGTCCAGGCGCTTCTCTGCCAGCAGCTTGGCAATCGCCTTGTACTCGTCCTCATGCAGGTAGCGGAACGAAAGATCTTCCAGCTCCCACTTGATCTGGCCAATGCCCAAGCGGTGGGCCAGCGGCGCGTAGATATCGGCCACTTCCCTGGCCACCTGAAGGCATTTTTCCCGGGGGGCGTCCTTGACCTGACGCAGCGCGCAGGTGCGCTCGGCAATCTTGATCAACGCGACCCGTACATCCCCCACCATATTGACCAGCATTTTGCGCAGGTTTTCCTGCTGGTTATGCTGGCTCATGCCATGGTTGGGTGCCAAGGGGTAGCTGATGGCCGCCATCTGTAGTACGCCATCAATCAGCTTCGCCACTTCATCGCCAAAGCGCTTGGTCACCCCGTCGAGGCTCAGCAACCCTTCGCGCACGGCGCGATACAGCACGGCGGCTTCCAGCGTGGCCTGGTCGAGCTTGAGGTCCGCCAGAATATCGGCCATTTCCAGGCCCATGCGAAAACTGGAACCAGGCGACAGCCACACACGATGGGTGCGGGGGGCTTCTCGCTCCAACTGGTCGGCCAGCTCGCAGGCCTGAAGCAGGCGCTCGGGCTCACGCAGGCGCACATCTTCCTGAAGGCGCGTTAACCATTGTTGTATGTCCACCTTTCCGCTTTCTGTCAGCGGCTGGTCTTCACGCACTTTCACCATGACAATGACTCATCCTTTTGGGTGGCGGCTTGCTGCAAATGGCACGCTAGCCCGTATATTCAAACAGCATCAGCGTTTCCATGTGCGCCGTATGTACGAACATGTCGGCCACGACAACGTGCTTGATAGCATACCCTGCATGCACAAGATGTGCCGCATCGCGGGCCAGGGTTGCCGGGTCGCAGGAGACATACGCGACCCGGGCAATGCGATGGCGGCCCAGCGCCTGACACACCGCCTCGGCACCGCTGCGCGGCGGGTCCAGCACCAGTGCATCCACGGGGTGCTGCCGCAGCACCTTGGCCACGGCCTCGGCATTGCTGAGATCCGCTTGTTCCGCGCTGACCGCCAGGACTGCATCAGCATCGCGGGCGTTATGGGCATTGGCCCGCAGCCGCTCGACCATGCCTTGGCTGCCTTCGACCGCATGAACGCGAGCGCCTGCAGCGGCCAACGGCAGGCTGAAATTGCCGATGCCGGCAAACAGGTCCAGCAGCACCATGCCGGGCTTGGGCGCCAACCAGCCTACCACTTGTGCCACCATCTGCTGGTTCACCTCGGCATTGACCTGCAAAAAATCTCCCGGCGCAAAGTCAAGCGACAGGTTTGATGGCAGTGTACTGGCGTCGATGCCCAGCGCCTGCATGTCAACGCGCTCTCTCAGCAAAGGTGGCGCACCATACCAGTGCAGCTGGGGCGCTTCGCGCCCCAGCCAGGCACCGACATGTACCTGGTGCTGCTCAGCGAAACGCTGCCAGCGCAGCTCATCGTCAGGCTGTGCCTTCAACTGACGCACCAGCACGACCGTCGCATCCGGGGTCGCCAGCAGTTCGAGGTGGCCGACCGAGCGCGGCGCTTCCAGGCTCGCCAACAGCGCTCGCAGAGGGGCAATGAGCGCCTGCAGGGCAGGCACCAGCACTGGGCAGGTGTCAATATCTACCAGCCGATTCGTACTGGCGGCGCGAAACCCCAGGTGCACCTTGCCCTGGCTATCCACCTTGACACCCAGCCTCGCCCGACGGCGATACGCCGTGGTCTGCCCATGGAGCAAGCCGATGGCATCATGGGCCAGGCCCTGCCGTGCCAGCAGCTCAGCGACCACCTCAAGCTTGTGGTGGCGCTGGGTGTCGAGCGCCATATGCTGCAGGTCGCACCCCCCGCACTGGCCAAAGTGGGCACAGGGCGGCGTCACGCGCAGGGGCGAGGGAGTCAGCAGAGTTTTGACATGCGCCTCATCGAAGCGTTTGCGGGTCACATGGACCGCGACTTCCACTTCCTCGCCGGGCAGCACTCGGTCGATGAACACGGTCTTCCCGGCAGCATTGTGGGCCACCCCTCGGCCATCATGGGCCAGCCGCTCGACGACCAGCGGCGCATCACTGAGGCCGTCAGCCTGGTTTTTCACCGCTCGCCCTGGCGCGCGTGCCAGGCCCGAATGGCCCGATGCGGGGCGTGGGGGCCTCCGCTTACCCAACATGGCCATTTAAACCTCCGGGGCGAACAGGCCCGTGGAGAGATAGCGATCACCACGGTCACAGACGATGAACACGATGACCGCGTTTTCGGTTTGTTCGGCGATGCGCAGCGCACCTGCCAGGCTGCCGCCGGATGAAACCCCTGCCAGAATACCCTCTTCCCGGGCCAGGCGACGCATGTGCTCTTCGGCTTCCTGCTGGGCGATGTCCAGCGTGACATCGACTCTCGGCGCTTCGAAGATGGCGGGCAGGTACTCTTGGGGCCAGCGGCGAATGCCGGGAATACTGGCGCCATCGGCCGGCTGCAGCCCGACGATCTGCACGGCCGGGTTCTGCTCCTTGAGATACCGTGACACGCCCATGATGGTGCCCGTAGTACCCATGGAGCTGACGAAGTGTGTGATCTCACCGTCGGTTTGCCGCCATACCTCCGGGCCGGTGGTGCGATAATGCGCCAGCGGGTTGTCAGGGTTGGCGAACTGGTTGAGCGGCTTGCCCTCGCCCCGGGCAATCATGGCGTCGGCGATATCGCGTGCCTCTTCCATGCCTCCCTCCTTGCTCGCCGAGATGAGCCTGGCGCCATAGGCCGCCATGGCTTGCTTGCGCTCGGCGGAAGCATTTTCAGGCATGACCAGCACCATCTTGTAACCCTTGATGGCGGCCGCCATGGCCAGCGCGATACCGGTATTGCCCGAGGTCGCCTCGATCAGCGTATCGCCAGGTCGAATGTCACCCCGCGCTTCTGCTTCGCTGAGCATCGACAGCGCCGGGCGGTCCTTGACCGAGCCTGCCGGGTTGTTACCCTCCAGCTTGGCCAACAGCGTGTTGTTGCGACCTGCCGTGATTCTTTTTAGACGCACCAGCGGTGTATTGCCGACCACATCTTCAAGCGTGGGATAATTCATCACACATTCCTTATCGTAACCGTTATGCTGCATTATATCGGTGCTGCCCATGCCTGGACAGGCAACCTTCTGGATTCGATGAGCTTCTTTCATGTCTTTAAACACGCGCCTGCTGTTTGCTCTGCTGGGCTTGCCACTGTTGGTGTACGCCATCATGGCGTTTCTATTGGTGCTTCACGCCGATGCCACGGGCCGCACAGTGCTCGAGGAGAGGCTGGTCAGTACCGCAGAGCTGTTAGCCCCTAGCCTGGGAGAGGCCATGGCCGATGGCGACTCGCAACGCCTGGAGAGCCTCGCGGGAAAACTGCTCGAACAACGCCACCTACGAGCCGTCACCCTCTTCGATGAACAAGGCAATCGCCTGCTGGTGATGGGTACCTCGCTGCCACCCCCGGCTCGACTGCACGCCCCGGAAACGACGACCCTCTCCATGGAAGACGATCGATGGCGCGTACAAACACCGCTGACCAGTGAGTCGCTCAGCGGTCGTGGGCGCACTCAAAATGGCTGGCTGGAAGCCGAAATGGATAGCCGCACGCTGGTACTGGAACGTTACAAACTCATCGCCAGCCTCAGCCTGGGCGGCATGCTGCTGGGCCTGCTGCTGTTTCTGATCGCCTTTGCCATCAGCCGCTATGCCACCCGCCCCATCGAGGAAGCCAGTCAGGCACTTTATCGGCTGTCGCGGGGCGATGATCGTCTGCAGATCACCCCCGCCAGGCCCGTCGAGCTGCACCAGTTGGCAAAGCATATCAACCGACTGGCCGAGTACTTGCAACACGCACGGCGCAATATGCAGGAGCAGATCGAACAAGCGACCAGTGAACTCCAGGAGTCCATGGAGACTATCGAAGAGCAGAATATCAAGCTCGATCTGGCGCACCGCAGCGCCCTGAGGGCCAATGCCGTGAAGTCGGAATTTCTGGCCAACATGAGCCACGAAATACGCACCCCGCTCAATGGCATCATCGGTTTTTGTCGACTGCTGGGTCGCTCGCCTCTCGACAGCCGCCAAAAGGAGTGGCTGGACCATGTGCGCCGGGCCTGCGACAACCTGCTGATGCTGGTCAACGATGTACTGGACTTTTCGAAACTGGAAGCCGACCGTCTGACCCTGGAAGAAGTGGACGTGGATATCGTGACGCTGGTCGATGAAGTCATTGGCCTCCACGCCCCGGAAGCCCAGCGCAAGCAGCTCAACCTGGTGGCCATGGTGTATGACGACGTGCCCACCCCGCTATGCGGCGACCCGTTACGCATTCATCAGGTGCTGAACAACCTGCTGGGCAATGCCCTCAAGTTCACCCACGAAGGGGATGTGATCATACGCGTCATGCTGGACAATCAGGAGGGGCAGCACGTCGTCCTGCACATCAGCGTCAGTGATACTGGCATTGGATTGAGTGACGAACACCAGCAGCAGCTGTTCAGCGCCTTCTCTCAGGCAGAGCCCAGCCACTCCCGACAGTTTGGCGGCAGCGGCTTGGGTCTGTCGATCTGCCGCCAACTGATCCAACGTATGGGCGGTGAGATTCGGGTCGAAAGCGAGCTGGGCAGAGGGTCGACTTTTTCGTTTACGCTACCCCTGCTCGCCCACCAGGCAGACGAACGCCCTCCAGAACTGGTGTTGGACAATCCGATCGTACGCTTGCACGAACCTCACTTGCCCACTCGAAACGTGCTGGAACACTTGCTGGAACGCTGGGGCGCATGCCCCGTGTCGTTTATCGATGCAGGCAATGAGGCTCTGTTGGTGATCAGCCTCGAGTACGACGACTTCGAGGGCGAACGCAAAGGCTATTGGCAATCCATCATCGCCCAGACGCCCTGCCCGGTGATCATTCTGGCCAACACCACCAGCTTCGAACTCCCCCATTGGGACCTTCCCCATGGCGGCGACCTGCTCTGCAAGCCGTTCACCCGCGCCCAGCTGGTCACGACGGTGCGACGCTTGTTACAACCCACGGGACTGCCTGCAGGCCAGGAACCAAAGGCACTTGAGCTGGCTAGCAAACCCATTTCTAGCGCCCCCTTGACGCTGCTGATCGTTGACGACAATACCGCCAATCGCGAACTACTCAGGGCCATGCTGGAAAGCAGCGCGCTACGCATCGTACTGGCCGCCAGCGGCAGAGAAGCTCTGGAATTCGCGCGGCAGCAGACTGCCGACATGGTGCTGATGGATATTCGTATGCCCGACATGAACGGTATCGAAACCACCAAGGCGCTGCGTCGTATCAGCGGCAGCTGGGCACGCTGCCCCATCATTGCAGTCACCGCTCACGTGCTGAACAACGAACGCCAGCAGTGGTTGAGTGAAGGCCTGGACGACGTGTTGATCAAGCCCATCAATGACGTTCAGTTGCAGCAGCTGATGCAGCGCTTTTTGGGCATGACGCCCGAACTGGCGTTTGGCGATTCGCTTTCAACCGCCCCCCTGGCCGATACCACTCCCCCGGTAGCGCCCGCGCCTCTGCCCAGCACGCTACCCGCGGTGGACCTTGCCCTGGGCACGCGTTTGGCGGGTGGAAAGGCGTCCCTGGCCAGGCAGCAGCTGGTCAGGCTGATCGACAGCCTGGAAGAGCACGAACGACAGATGCGCGAGGCGTTCCAGGCAAACGATCTGAACACCTTGCTGGACTGGGTGCACGGGCTGAACGGGGCCAGCCGCTACTGCGGTGCACCAGAGCTGGCCCTGCTGGTGGAAACCCTGGAAACTCGGCTACGCACCAGCGGGCTACGCCATGTCGATACGCTGCTGGAGGAGCTTTACGCCGCCATGACGCGACTTGCCCAATACCGCGATGGCTTACTGGAGTAAACAAGGAGAACGGCATGTGATGGGGGCGATCAGCGCTCCAGCACCACGAACGCCACGGCATACTCGGCTTCGTCACTGAGGGTAATATGCGCTGTGGCGGCGCCGCTGGCTGCGAAGAGCCGCTGAGCCTCACCATGCAGGTGTAATCCGGGCTTGCCCAGCGCGTCGTTAAGCACCTGGATGTCTCCCCACTGCATGCCCTGGCGCAAGCCAAGGCCCAAGGCTTTCACGAAGGCTTCCTTGGCCGCGAAGCGCTTGGCCAGATAAGCCACCGGGCAACCTTTGGCCCGCCATACCTGCTGCTCCTGCTGGCCCAGAATGCGTTCGGCAAAACGCTCACCGTGGCGCTCCAGGGCCTGACGAAACCGAGCAACGCGAGCAATATCAGAACCGATGCCAACGATCATTCAATGCCCGCAGCAGCCGTGATGACCATCATGCTCGTCATGCGCGTGCTCGTGCTCATGGGCATCCAACGCGGCCATCAAGCCCGCCTCCTGGCCAGCAATTATCAGCCGCTTCATTTCCTGAATGGCTTCTTTCAGCCCTACGAACAGCGCGCGCGCAATGATCGCGTGACCGATGTTCAGCTCGTTGACACCCGGCAAGGCAGCAATGGCTTCCACATTGTGGTAATGCAGACCATGCCCGGCATTGACCACCAGCCCAAGCGAGACGGCATGGACCGCTGCTGCGCTAAGGCGGTCATACTCGGCGTTGGCCGTTTCGCTGCCCGGCCGAGCTTCGGCATAGGCACCGGTGTGCAGTTCGATGGTGGGCGCTCCAGCACGCTTGGCCGCGTCGATCTGGGACTCATCGGGGTCGATGAACAGCGATACGTCACAGCCCGCGGCTGCCAGACGCTGGCAGGCAGCGGCAATCTGTTCGAACCCACCCACCACGTCCAGGCCACCTTCCGTGGTCAGCTCTTCGCGCTTTTCCGGCACCAGGCAAACGTGGGCAGGCCGCACTTCTTCGGCCAGGGCCAGCATCTCTTCGGTCACGGCCATTTCGAGGTTCATGCGCGTGTTGAGCATCTCGGCCAGCAGGCGTACGTCGCGGGGCTGGATATGACGGCGGTCTTCACGCAGGTGAACCGTGATGCCATCGGCACCGGCCTCTTCGGCCAACAACGCTGCCTGAACGGGGTCCGGGTAGCGGGTGCCCCGTGCTTGGCGCAGGGTGGCGACGTGATCGATGTTGACACCCAGTAGAATACGAGGAGGATGCATCGTGACTCTCCATTGGATGGCACACAGAGGCCATCATTGCTTGTCTGAGTATTGCTTGTCTGAGAATTGCTTGTATGAGAGAGGCCCGCCTAGCGCTGACGGCGGCGGGCCAAATCCATCATCAGCTCTCGCGAGCGTAGTGCCACTGCCCCCAGGTGGGGCGCCAGCGCTGCTCGCATGAGCGCTTTCAAGGCGCTGGCCAGGCTCTCTGATTCCCAGTCACCCTGCTCGATATAGCGCAAGGCACGGCCGTCGATCCCTTGCTCGGCGGGCAAGAATGCACGACTGGCCGCCTCGAATCGATAGCGCCCGTGAGGGTCCAGAGGGGTACCTTGAGGCGTGCAGAAGCGCGGCGTGGCTTCCAGGGCTTCCAGTAGCGCCCACTCATAGCGTCTCAGCGCCAACCCGCGCGCGGCGGGCACCGGAAGTGCCTCCAGCAGCGCACTGTAAAAGGCAAACACATTCGCGGATGCCAGTTCCAGCGGCAGCAAGCGGGTGGCAATTTCATTGGCATAAAGGCCACACAACAGCCCTTCACCCGCCAGCAGCGCGGTCTGCCCCCGGGACTCCATCAAGGTCAGCCGCTTCAGCTCACGCTCTCCGCGCCAAGCGATGAACAGCGGCGTAAAGGGTTGCAAACGCTGGCGCGATTTCGAACCGGGGCGCTGCCCGCCCTGAGCCACCGCACGGATGCGTCCGTGGTTGAGCGTCAGCAGGTCGACCAGCGCGCTGGTTTCCCGATACGCCTTGCGGTGCAACAGAAAGGCAGGCTCGGGGGTCATGGCCGCGCTCAATCCAGGTCGTAACCCAGGCTCTTCAAGGCACGCTCATCGTCCGACCAGCCTCGCTTGACCTTGACCCACAGGTTGAGCATGACCTTGGTGCCCAAGGCACGCTCCATGTCCAGCCGCGCCTCTCGGCCGATACTCTTGATCCGATCGCCGTTTTCACCGATCAGAATCACTTTCTGGCCCTGGCGCTCCACCAAAATCAACGCGCTGATATGGGTCACCCGCTCGGTCTCGCGAAACTCCTCGATCTCGACGGTCATCTGATAGGGCAGCTCGTCGCCCAGCTGACGCATGACCTTTTCGCGCACCAGCTCGGCGGCCATGAAGCGCAGACTCTTGTCGGTGATCTGGTCTTCAGGGAAGAAGTGAATACTTTCTGGCAGGTGTTTGGCCACCTCATCTTCCAGCGCTTCGACCTGAGTGCCGTGCTTCGCTGAAATGGGGATGACGGCAGCAAATTCACGCCGTGCCCCCACCTCCGCCAACCAGGGCAGCAGGTCGGCCTTGTCCTGCAGGCGGTCGACCTTGTTCACTGCCAGAATCACCGGCGCCGTGACATGCTCCAGACGCTTGAGCACCGCCTGGTCTTCCTCGGTCCAGCGCGTACGATCGATGATGAAGACGACACAATCCACGTCACGCAGCGCCTGGGTGGCTGCCTGGTTCATGAATCGGTTGATCGCCTTGTTGCGATCCTTGGACATGATGTGCATGCCCGGGGTGTCCACGTAGATGAACTGCGTCTCATCGACGGTCTTGATACCCATCACCTGATGGCGGGTAGTTTGCGGCCGCCGAGAGGTAATCGAGATCTTTTGCCCCAGAATCCGGTTCATGAGGGTTGATTTGCCTACGTTGGGACGGCCAACGATGGCCACGAATCCGCAGGTTTGGCTCATGATTTGTCTCCAGGGGGTTGTTCAAGATAGGACAGAGCTTCTTCCGCCGCCTGTTGCTCTGCATGTCGGCGGCTAGGACCTTTGCCCGTGGTATGCTCGCTCAACAGATCGATATAGCACTCCACGGTAAACGTCTGGGCATGCGCCTCGCCCTTGACCGAGACCACTTCGTAGCGAGGCAACGCGGCCTGGCGTGACTGGAGAAACTCTTGCAAGCGCGTTTTGGGGTCCTTCTGAGTATCCTGAAGAGAGATGTTTTCCAGTCTCTCCGCATACCAGGCCAGTACACGGTCACGCACGGCGTCCATACCTGCATCCAGGTAGATGGCCCCGATCACGGCCTCGACGGCATCGGCCAGGATGGATTCACGGCGGTGACCGCCGCTTTTCATCTCTCCCGAGCCAAGTCGCAGGCACTCGCCAAACGACATTTCACGGGCCAGCTCGGCCAAGGTCTGCCCCTTGACCAGACGCGCGCGCAGGCGAGAAAGCTGACCTTCTCGCGCCTGGGGGAAGCGCTGAAACAGCGCTTCGGCAATGACAAAGTTGACGATAGAGTCACCCAGAAATTCCAGGCGCTCATTGTTGCGACCACCATAGCTGCGATGGGTCATGGCCAGTTCCAGTAGCGTTGGGTCGCCAAAGGTATGGCCGATTCGTCGGCAAAAAGCGGTTAAGGAATTGCTCACGGTGCTCCTACGTCATTGACGTTATACAAAATAACCACGCTGACCTTGTTGTTTAACAGGTGCTTCATTCGATGCGACGCACGCTGCTGAAGCTGGGCAAACCACCATCCCAGTGCATCCAGACTGCAAAGGCGCGCCCGACGATGTTCTCTTCCGGAACAAAGCCCCAGTAGCGGCTATCGTTGGAGTGATCACGGTTATCGCCCATGGTGAAATAGTGCCCTTCCGGCACCACTACCTCACGCATTTGCGGGCCAGGATCACGCGGATTGTTATAAATGAAATGGCTCACTTCACCCAGCTGCTCTTCGAGCAACAGCTGCTGAGGAGACAAGGCCGGGCCTTCTTCGACCAGCACCTTGCTGACTGCTTCGCCGTTCACATAGAGCTGCTTGCCTTCATACCGAACACGGTCGCCGGGTAGGCCCACTACGCGCTTGATGAAATTGACCGAGGGTTCGTCAGGGAAGCGAAACACCATGACATCACCACGCTCCGGGTCGTCCACTTCCAGAAAGCGGTGGTGTACCACGGGCAGGCGCAGGCCATAGGCAAACTTGTTCACCAGGATGAAGTCGCCTACTTCCAGCGTCGGCTTCATGGAACCCGAGGGAATCTGGAACGGTTCGACGATGAAACTACGCACCACCAGTACGACCAGCAACACGGGAAAGAAAGAGCGAGAGTAGTCGACCGGCCAGGGCTCCTTGAGAAGCTTTTCCCGGCTGGCATCGTCCAGCCCGTCTACCGTGGCGGCTTCGGCAGTGGCCACCCGCTCACGGCGCTTGGGCCGCAGCACCAGCACATCCAGCAGAAAGATGGCCCCGGAGAGTACGACGGCAAGTACCAGTAATAATGAAAAATCCATGTGAGGTCGAGTCCCTAGTCGTTGACCTTGAGCACAGCAAGGAAGGCATCCTGGGGAATTTCGACACGCCCCACCTGTTTCATCCGTTTTTTACCGGCTTTCTGTTTTTCCAGCAGTTTTTTCTTACGGCTGACGTCGCCGCCATAACACTTCGCGGTCACGTTCTTGCGAAGCGCCTTGACCGTCGAGCGCGCGACCACCTGCCCGCCAATGGCAGCCTGGATGGCCACGTCGAACATCTGCCGCGGAATCAGCTCTTTCATCTTCTCCACCAGCAGACGGCCGCGGGTGTGGGCATGATCCCGATGGATGATGACCGCCAGCGCGTCTACCTTGTCGCCATTGATCAAGACGTCCAGACGCACCAGCTTGGCGGCTTCAAAACGCTCGAAGTTATACTCTAGCGACGCGTAACCGCGAGAAATCGACTTCAGACGATCGAAGAAGTCCATGACCACTTCCGACATCGGCAGCTCATAAGTGAGCTGAATCTGGTTGCCCAGAAACTGCATGTCCAGCTGGGTGCCACGGCGCTGCTCGCACTCGGCAATCACGTTGCCCACGTACTCCTGGGGCACCAGAATACTGGCCCGCACGATAGGCTCGCGCATCTCGTCGACGTCGGCCATGTCCGGCAGCTTGGAGGGGTTGGAGACGTATTTGATGTCGCCATTTTTCATGGCCAGCTCATACACTACCGTGGGTGCGGTGGTGAGCAGGTCCAGGTCGTATTCGCGCTCCAGACGCTCCTGGATGATTTCCATGTGCAAGGTGCCGAGGAAGCCCACGCGGAAACCGAAGCCCAGGGCGTCCGAGTTTTCCGGCTCGTACTCCAGCGACGCATCGTTTAGCGCCAGCTTCTCCAGCGCATCGCGGAAGTCTTCGTAGTCATCGGCGCTGACCGGGAACATACCGGCATACACCTGCGGCTTGACCTTCTGGAAACCCGGCAGGCGCTCGACATCCGGGGTTTTGGTATGGGTGATGGTATCACCGACCGGGGCACCGTGGATTTCCTTGATCCCCGCCACCACGAAACCGACCTCCCCTGCGCGCAGGATATTGGTCTCCTTACGCAGCGGCGTGAAGATGCCCACTTCGGTGGCGTTCCAATCCCGCCCGGTCGATTTGATGCGAATCTTGTCGCCCTTACGCAGCGTACCGTCGAACAGTCGCACCAACGAAACGACGCCGAGATAGTTGTCGAACCAGGAGTCGATGATCAGTGCCTGCAAGGGCGCATCCGGGTCCCCTTTGGGGGGTGGAATATCGCGTACCAGACGCTCCAGCAACGCGTCGATACCAATACCGCTCTTGGCTGACACCTGACAGGCATCGGTGGCATCCAAGCCGATGATCTCTTCCACTTCCTGAGAGACGCGGTCCGGGTCGGCCTGGGGCAGGTCGATCTTGTTGAGCACTGGCAGCACTTCCAGGCCCTGCTCGATGGCGGTGTAGCAGTTGGCCACCGACTGAGCTTCGACACCCTGAGCGGCGTCCACTACCAACAGCGCTCCTTCACAGGCGTATAGCGAGCGGGATACTTCGTAGGAGAAGTCCACATGGCCTGGCGTATCGATGAAGTTGAGCTGATAGACCTGGCCATCGGCTGCGGTGTAGTCCAGCGTCACCGACTGTGCCTTGATGGTAATGCCACGCTCGCGCTCGATATCCATGGAGTCGAGCACCTGCTCCTTCAGCTCACGCTCGGTCAGACCACCGCAGGTCTGGATCAGACGATCGGAAAGTGTCGATTTACCGTGGTCAATGTGGGCGATGATGGAGAAATTGCGAATATGCTTGAGCTTTCCGCCGGAAACGTCATGAGACATCGAGTGTGTTCTGCCTTATTGGTACGCAAGCGATGGTGTTGGGGACAGCGCCAACAGGGCGTAACGTGAACACCGCACCACTGCATTGCCAAAGTTCGTCAAAAGATAAGCGCTATTGTAGCGATATGCGGGGGATAGGAACAGCAGTCCGGCGAGAACAGCCGGACTGGAAGGAACGAAAGGTGTGGTTATTCCAGACGCAACGCCACGAACAGCGAGCGCCCATCACGATACAGGCGCAGCGGAATAGCGCGGTCGGTGGGCAAGCTTTCGACGATGCGCACCAGCTCATCGGCAGAGGCAACGCTGCGGTGATCCAGGCTAACCAGAATATCTCCCGGGCGAAGCCCGGCCTGAGCGGCAACGCTGTCTGGCTCTACCTGACGAACTTCAACACCCCCTGTGATATTGAGCCGTTCGCGAGTGGCTTCATCCACTTCGGCCACAGCGACACCTAGTCGCATCTGACTGTTGCTGCTGGAAGCTTGCTCGACGCCTTGAGCATCCGGCCAGCTACCCAGTTCGATGGTTTCAGTCACCTGCTCACCATCACGCATCAGGGTCAGCTCCACATCGCTGCCAGGGGCAACACGCCCGATGAGGCGCGGCAACGTGCTGGAGCGATCGACCTCTTCGCCATTGACCTCCAGAATCACATCCCCAGCCTGCAGGCCACCCTGCGCGGCAGGCCCCTCAGGGTCCAGATCGGCAATCAGCGCACCGATGGCTTCGCTCATACCAAACGACTCGGCCAAATCACGAGACACCGGCTGGATCATCACGCCCAGCCAACCACGGTTCACCTGGCCATCTTCACGCAGCTGGCTGGCAACGTCCATGGCGACGTTGATCGGAATGGCGAACGACAGACCCATGAAACCACCGCTACGGGTGAAGATCTGCGAATTGATACCGACGACTTCACCTTCCAGATTGAACAGTGGGCCACCGGAGTTACCCGGGTTGATGGCCACGTCGGTCTGGATGAAGGGGACGTAAGCGTCCCGTGGCAGCGTGCGGTTGATGGCACTGACGATGCCCGCAGTGACCGAATGGTCGAAGCCGAAAGGCGAGCCAATGGCCGCTACCCACTCTCCGACCTTGAGCTCGTCGGAATCCCCCAACGTGAGCACCGGCAGGTCGCTGGCATCGATCTTGAGCAGGGCAACGTCGGTCTGCACGTCGCTGCCAATCAGCTCGGCGGGCAGTTCGCGACGGTCGTTGAGGCGCACCAGAATTTCATCGGCATCCTGCACGACGTGGGCGTTGGTCATCACGTAGCCATCTTCACTGATGATGAAGCCAGACCCTAATGACTGTCGCTCCTGGCCACGCCCCTGACCACCACTGGGCGGCGCTGGAAAACTGTCACCAAAAAAGTGGCGAAAGATTTCGGGAATTTCCTGACCTCCAAACCCTTGTACCGACGGCGAGCTGCTGCGCTGCACCGTGCGCGAGGTAGAAATGTTGACGACGCCCGGCGCCGCTTCTTCTACCAGCACCGTGAAATCGGGCAAGGTTTGCGCCTGGGCACTGTGGCCCACCATGAACAGCGCAACCAGGCATAACCATAACGTTGAGGGGAGAACCAAGCGCTTCATGAAACAGCTCCTAGTCAAGCAGGGACGACAGCATGGAAGTGCAACTCTTAGCGAGCTACAGGACAACTAACTGACCAAACGCGGACGGAAGCGTTCCATCCCCCCGCGCATAAGAAATCCAAGCGCCACCAAGGCGCACGCCAAGGTACCAAAAAAGGCACCCGCGCTGATCCACTGGCTCTCTGCCACCCTGGCAATCGCCCCCGACACGACCAGCGCCAGTAGCATGGGCGCGGCATAGACCAAAAGCGCCAGATAGCCAATGGCTTGCCGTTCCACCGTCAGCGTCACCGCACTGCCCAAAGGGTAACGCTCTGCCAATTGGCTTTCCAGACACTCAGGCCGCACCTCGACACGCTGGTGCTGGCGGCGCGCCAGCAGGCCCATGCCACAACCCCGCCCTTTGGCACAGGCATCACATTCGCTGGCCACCGACACATCCACTATCAGCCGCCCTTGGGCATACCCCACCACGCGACCGGTGCGATAAAGCGAGGTACACGTCGTGTGCTCGGTCAATGACATCAGGGCTGAATCACGATGGACTGAACGATACGACGCATGACATCAGACGGCAACTCGCCGACACCGACCAGCTGCCAGCGCTGATCGCCGACCTCGACCAGCGATACCGTGGCCGTAGAAACACCTAACTGGTGGCTGCCTTCCGACAGCGCCTGCTGTTCGACGGGCGCTGCAAACAGACTGATAGACGCCAAGCCATCGCTGTAAACACGCTGACCCGATAACGAGCCGGTCTCGACCGGCTGGGAAACGAAGCCATCCGGCAACCACTCAGCCTGCCAACTCATCGCAGGCTCCTCCGGCGAAGCAGGATGGGCAATCTCGCCTTCATACAGAACCGGGGCTTGCAGCTGAGTAATCTGAAACGTTTCCAGCGCCCGCGATTGGCTATCACGCATGACATGCTTGAGCAGCAGCCCCGTCTCTTTGTCTAGCCACCACTCATGCTGATAGCGCTCGCCATCCTGCGGCGCAAACTTGAGCTGCACGGCTTCGCGACCCGCGACACGATCATCGTTGAGCAGCTCGATCTCATAATAATGGGCTACGTGCGCCGCCCAGGCTTCCGCTGCGCTGCTGGTCTCTTGATCTTCTGGGGTAAAGCGGGCGCGATAGCCCACGGCGGACTGACGCTCGACACTCACGGAAGGGCCATCCAGATGCTGAACGACCTGCTGCCGAACGCCATCTCGAATACGATGTGAAAGCGCCAGGGTACGCACTCCCAAAGCATCGATGGAGACGGCCCTGGCCTGGAAGTCGTAGCAGTGACCGGCCTGCTTGCTGAGCACAAGCCAATCCTGAACGTTGGCGGGCGCGGTAAAGGAGGTAAGGTCATCGCAGCTGAATGCGGGCGCTTGCTCTGCGATGACCGGCGTGGAAAAGGAGAACAGGCTTACGAGCCCAGCAGACGCTGCGGTCTGGATTCTCCACTGTCGGCACTTGTCCATCGCCATAATGCTCAGGCCACTCTCTCCAACATTAACGCTGTCCCAGAGGTTCGGTGACCGAAGAGCGCATCAGCGGCATCCAGCTGTCACCACCGCCACTAGCCGCCCCTTGAGCATGCTGCTCCAGGTAGGACTGCAACAGACGCAACTGATCGATATCGATGGACGTTGGCTGCTGAGCCATGACGCTTTGCGGCGCAGACGGAGCCGCGAAACCGGCTTCGCTGACGTTCATCAAGCCGCTATTACCTGCCTGCCCATTGATCCGGAACGGCGTAGGTTCGAACATCGGCATATCGGAGGCTGCCAAGGCACCTGTCTGGGCACCTGACAAGCTGACTGGCTGCACCTGAGCACCCACGCCGGTACCGGGCTGCGCAGCAATACTCCCATCAGGTTGGCCGCTGGTACCCGTGCCGCTATTGAAGAACTGGACGCCCGTAATCACCATCAGGGAAACGGCCGCTGCCACACCAGCACCGCGGGCAAACGAGACGCCGCCGACACGGCTGTTCGATGCCGCGACGGGCTCTGCCATCGGGACGGGCTCGTTACGCAACCGATCCATGATGCCCGCCGAAAGATCGACGCTGACATCCACTTCGCGTTCGCGTTGCATCATGCTGCGCGCCAGATGATAGCGGCGCCAAGTCTCAGCCGCGTCGGCGTCGTCAGGTAGTGATTTCAACACTCGGCGAAGTTCCAGCTCATCACTTTCGCCGTCCATCAATGCGGAAAGTGACTCCCGTGTGTTTTGACTCATACTTCACACCCTCACACTGTGTTTGAAGAAGCTTCACGACAACACGGCTAGTGCGTGTTTTAGCCGCAAAACCTCGCAGGCCAAGACTTGGATTATCTATCACCGTCTGCACAACGCCATGGCCCTACTGGCAGGCAACATGAGCTTGCTGCTCAACGGCTCAACTCATTAGCGCTGGCAGCCCTTATGACGCCTGACTCGCCAGACAGTTCACAAAAAAAGCAAAAACGTAAATGTTTGTGTCCATGCATAGGCAGCATCCCCACGCTCAGGGCTCTTCACGACTGTTGCGCGCCGTGGTGACCAGCGGTCGAATGTGCTCGTCTACCGCCTCCCGGGCACGGAAAATACGCGAGCGCACCGTACCCACCGGGCACTGCATGATTTGCGCGATGTCCTCGTAGGCCAACCCATCCAGCTCACGCAGGGTAATAGCCGTGCGCAGGTCATCCGGCAAGCGCTCGATGGCTTCGAACACGGCGGCTTCCAACTGGTCCCGCGCGATGGAAGCTTCGGGAGACTCGGAGTCGGCCAAGCGGCCGCTTTGATCGACGATTTCGGCATCGACGATATCCAGGTCGCTGCCGGGTGGGCGACGCCCTCTGGATACCAGGTGGTTCTTCGCCGTATTGATGGCGATCCGGTACATCCAGGTATAGAAAGCACTTTCTGCACGAAACTTGCCCAACGCGCGATACGCCTTGATGAACGCTTCCTGCGCCACATCCTGCACTTCGGCGTGATCATGCACATAGCGCCCAATAAGGCCGATGATCTTGTGTTGATACTTCTTTACCAAAAGATCGAAAGCGCGTGTGTCGCCTTTCTGGGCACGCTCAACCAACTGCTGGTCCGTTTCACGAGTGCCCATTCACACGCTCCTTCCGCGCCGACATCACGCCGGTCGCTTCATGTTCTTGTCGCCCTGTTAATCGGGCCTTCACAGCAAGCAGCATAGTGTCCCTTGGGCATTGATTAATCGTCATGGAGAGCACCGGGCGACGAGGCCCGGGTGCCCCACCTGTTCTGGAGGGCGTTCGGTGGCATAACGCCAATGCTGTCTAGTGTTACGCGTTCTTTGCAGCGCATCAAGCGCTTACCCCCTTTCTTGAAACCCTGCGGCTGACATTTTTCCTTAATGCAAAGTTCCGTAACAATTGATTTTTACCACCGCGACACGCCATAGTAGTGACCACTTTTCGCCCATCGCGCATGTACAGGTAGCAAGATGTCTGATCAACAGGTTAGCAATCTCAACGTCCTCGCTCAGGACGTTCTCACCACCCCCGATGCCTTGAAGGCAGCCATTCCTCTCACCGAAGCCGCCGAGCGCTCCGTCGTGGAAGGCCGCCGCGTCATTCAGAACATCCTGGATGGCAACGACCCGCGCCTGCTGGTGGTCGTTGGCCCCTGCTCCATCCATGACGTGGATGCTGCACTGGATTACGCCCGCCGCCTGCGCGCGCTGGCCGACAAGGTGAGCGATAGCCTGTACATCGTGATGCGCGTCTATTTCGAAAAGCCACGCACCACCGTGGGCTGGAAAGGGCTGATCAACGACCCCCACCTGAACGACTCATTCGAAATCGACGAAGGCCTGCACATCGCCCGTAAACTGCTGGTCGACCTGGCCGAAATGGGCTTGCCCCTGGCCACGGAAGCACTGGACCCGATCTCGCCCCAGTACCTACAGGACTGCATTAGCTGGTCAGCCATTGGCGCCCGTACCACCGAGTCACAAACCCATCGCGAGATGGCCTCAGGCCTCTCCTGCCCGGTCGGTTTCAAGAACGGCACCGACGGCAGCCTGGATGTCGCCATCAACGCCCTGCAGTCGGTGGCCAACCCGCATAACTTCCTGGGCATCAACCAGGCGGGCCAGGTCGCCATCATCCGCACCCGGGGCAACGCTTACGGCCACGTGGTACTGCGCGGCGGCAACGGCAAGCCCAACTACGACAGCGTCAGCGTTGCGCTGGCCGAAAAGGAGCTGAGCAAGGCCAAACTGTCGGCCAACATCATGATCGACTGCTCCCACGCCAACTCCAACAAGGACCCGGCCCTGCAGCCGCTGGTACTGGAAAACGTGACCAACCAGATTCTGGAAGGCAACCGCTCCATCATCGGCCTGATGGTCGAGTCCAACATTGGCTGGGGTGCCCAGAAAGTGCCCGCCGACCTGAGTCAACTGCAGTACGGTGTCTCGATCACCGATGCCTGTATCGACTGGGACACGACCGTCGAAACCTTCACGCGCATGAACGAGAAACTGGCCCCGGCACTGGCCAAGCGTATTGCCTGAAGCTGACCCGCCAACGCCCCGCCGGACCCTCCGGCGGGGCGTTTTTTTATGGGCATCACCCGCCGCCGATTTCAGGCCTGAATGTCACGTCTGAACGGGGGCAAGGCATCCAGCAGCGCCTGACCGTAGCGCCGCGTGATCACGCGGCGGTCCAGCAGCGTGATCACCCCCCGGTCGTTCTCCTTGCGGATCAACCGACCACAGGCCTGCACCAGCTTGATGGAGGCATCGGGCACACTGATACGCATGAAAGAGTTGCCGCCCTGGCTTTCGATCCACTCGGCCAGCGTGGCGCCCACCGGGTCATCGGGCACCGCAAAGGGTAACCGAGTGATGACTACATGAGTCAGGTAATCCCCGGGCAGGTCGATGCCTTCTGCAAAGCTGGCCAAGCCGAAGATGATGCTCCCCTTGCCGCTATCGACCGCAGCACGATGCCGCTCGATCAACTCCCGCTTGGGCAGCGCATCCTGCGCCAGCAGGCGCTCTTTCAAAGCCGCTGGCAGCACTTTTTCCACCGCCCTGAGCTGGGCCCGGGACGAAAACAGTACCAGCACCGCTTCGTCCTCCCCCAACTGGGAGACACAGCGCACGATGGCACGCTCATGGGCCTCTCGGTCACTGGGGTCCGTGGCTTCCGCGGGCACGCGCAGCACCGCGTTGGCATAATCGAAGGGGCTAGGCAGCGCCTGGTACCGATAGCGGCTGGCCAGGCCAGCGCGCTCCTGAATACGCTCGAAGCGCCCCAGTGCCGTCAAGGTGGCAGAAGTGACCACCGCGCCGTGGCAACGCCCCCACAAATGCTTGGCCAGCGTATGCGCCGCCGAAACAGGGCTGGCGGAGAACTCGATTTCGGGCTCACCGGCTACACGACTCAGCGTGATCCAGCGCGCACAGGGCGGCGCATTGGGTGGGTCCTGCTCGCTGAATGCCTGCCAGAGCGCGTGGGCTTCCAGGGCGCGCCCATGCAGCAGCGCCACCAGCGGCAGCCAGGCTTCGGCCTGATCGCGGTCCAGCCCCGTCTGCTTATCCGGGTCCAGGCTCTCACGCAGGATATCGGCAATGCTTTCCAGACTGCGTGATAGCGTGGCAAACATCACCAGCAGCTGCCGCGCCTGCTCGCGCAGCGCTTCCGGCACTTCGCCCTTCTCGAAACGCTGCTGGTGGCTGGCCTCTTCATCCGCCAGCCCCTGCTCGCGCCCGGCCAGCTGGTGCCCCAGGCTGAACACGTCCCCCAGCGCAGGTTCCAGGCCATGCAGCACTTCGGGCAGGCTGGCCAGCAGTCTGGCCACGGTCGGCTGAACCGCCAGCCCCTGGTGAAGATCGGCCAAGCTGCTGCGCAGCGTCTTGAGCCAGCGTAGACAGCCATGCACCGCGAAGCGGTGGGCAAAGTGCGACAGCGCCTTGTCCGGCAGGTGATGGCCTTCGTCAAAGATGAAGATACAGTCGGCAGGGTCCGGCAGAATGGCGCCGCCCCCCAGGGCCAGGTCCGCCAGTACCAGATCGTGGTTGGCCACGATGACATCGGCATCTTCCAGCTCACGACGTGAGCGGAAGAACGCGCAGGCACCGAAATGGCCGCAGCGGCGCCCGGTACACTGGCGGTGATCGACGGTGAGCTGACGCCAGTGGGCATCATCGATGGTGTCAGGCCAGGTATCACGGTCACCCTGCCACTCGCCCTTGCCATAGGCATCGGCCAGGTCGCTGGCAAGCACCTGATAGTCGCTGCTATCGCTTTGCAAGGAGTGCTCGAACAGCGACATGGTCGGGTTTGGCTCACTGCCCTCCAGGGCCTGATCCAGCCGCGCCACGCACACATAGCGCCCGCGCCCTTTGGCCAGCGCGTAGCGAAAGGCGATGCCACTGTGCTTGGCCAGCGAGGGCAGGTCCTGATGCAACACCTGCTCCTGCAGAGCCACCGTGGCCGTGGACACGATCAGCCGCTTGCCCTTCGCCTTGGCAATGGGCAAGCCTGCAACCAGATACGCCAGCGTCTTGCCCGTGCCGGTACCGGCTTCCAGCACACAGACGTGGCTGTCGCTGGTGCGCTTGCCATCGCTGTCGCACTGAATATCGCCCAGGGTGCGGGCAATCTCGGCAATCATCAGCCGCTGGCCGTAGCGTGGGGTCAGCGCTAACTGCTCCACCACGTTACGGTACGCTTGCTGAATATCGGCCTTGAGCGCGTTATCCAGCATGTGCGTTACAGCATGCCTTCCGGCGGATGCTCGCAGGGCAGCTTGCCGTTGATGTAGCGCTCGATTTCCGGCAGCGAGAAGGCATCTTCTTCACCCACGAAGCTGATCGATACCCCTTTGGCACCGGCACGACCGGTGCGGCCAATACGGTGCACGTAGTCTTCCGGGTCTTCCGGCAGGGTGTAGTTGATCACGTGGCTGACGTCTTCGATATGGATGCCACGACCGGCCACATCGGTGGCCACCAGCACCTGGATCTCGCCTTCGCGGAAGCTTTCCAGCGTCTTGATCCGCTGATTCTGGGGCACGTCACCCGACAGCATGGCGGCACTCACGCCTGCTTTTTTCAGCAGGTCATCGAGTTTGCGCACCAGATCCCGACGGTTGCCGAACACCATGACCCGCTCGAAGCTCTCCTGCTCCAGCAGCTTGACCAACAGGCACTGCTTGTCGTCATCCGACACCAGGTATACGCGCTGGTCGATATCGGCCTGATTCTCTACCGTGACTTCGATCTCGACATGGGCCGGTTCCTGCGTCCACTGGCTGGCCAGGTTGAGAATGTCGTCGGTGAAGGTGGCCGAAAACAGGAACGTCTGACGCTCCTCTTTCTTGGGGGTATAGCGGATGATGCGCTTCACATCCGGGATGAACCCCATGGAAAGCATGCGATCCGCTTCATCGAGCACCAGCACTTCGGTTTCGGACAGGTCGATATCGCGCTTCTGATGGAAGTCGAGCAGACGTCCAGGCGTGGCCACCAAAATATCGAGTTTCTTGCCGAGGCTCTCACGCTGTTTCTGGTAATCCATGCCACCGACCACGCTGGCCACGTTCAACGACGTGAAGCGGGCGAGCGCCTTGGCGTCTTTCTCGATCTGCAGCGCCAGTTCGCGGGTGGGGGCGATGATCAGCGCACGGGGAGCCCCCGGCTTCTGGCCATCCGGCGCGGGCTCTTCCAGGAAGTAGGCCAGCACTGAAATCAGGAAGGCAGCGGTCTTGCCAGTGCCCGTCTGGGCCTTGCCCACAATGTCGCCACCCAGCAGTGTGTGGCGCAGCGCCTCTGCCTGAATGGGGGTGCAGTATTCATAGCCCTGGGCATGAATAGCGCGCATCAAGGGCAGCGGCAGATCAAAGTCATGGAAGCGCCACTTGCCGGCAACGGCGGGCACCTGAAACTGACGAAGATCCCAGTTCGACTGACGGCGACGCGGCTTGCGACGACGGCGTTTAGGCTTGCGGTTCTGGTCCGATGCTGTGATCTGTTCCGACTCGCTCATAGGCTGTGTATCTGTCCATTGCTGTGGAGGTTAGGCATCACGAATCGCGCATTGTAGCAGGGCTTGGCGATAAGAGCGCGCTCTGCTGTCGAAGGAGCGCCCTTGCCTGTTAGAATGAGGCATAAATTAACTCAAGGAGCGCGACGATGACGCGTAAGAAAAAGACTCGTTCACTGGCAGACAAGGTGACGATCCGCACCGGTCGCCGCAAGGATTACAAAAAGTGGCGCCATGAAAACCCGGATCAGGTGACCTCATCACGCCGTTTCGTGGCCAAGAAACAGCAACAGCGCAAATTGCAGGCCGTGCGCAAGCTGGCACGCCAGCAAAGTGGCCAGAACATTGCCATCCACCCCGACAAGGGGAGCGACTCCTCTTCGGGAGAGCCCTCCTGATGCGTCTGGTGTCTTTCAATATCAACGGCATCCGGGCAAGGCTGCATCAGCTGCAAGCGCTCATCGATACCCATCGCCCTGATGTGATCGGCCTGCAGGAAATCAAGGTGCAGGATAGCGAATTCCCACTGGCCGATGTGGAAGCCATGGGGTACCACACCTTTCACTATGGCCAAAAGGGCCACTACGGTGTGGCCTTGCTCTGCCGACAGAAACCTCAGCAGGTCTTCTACGGCTTTCCTGATGATGAGGAAGATGCTCAGCGACGCATGATCGGCGTGCGCCTGCTGACCACCGACGGCCAGCCGGTCACCGTGTGGAACGGCTACTTCCCCCAGGGCGAGAACGTCGAACACCCCACCAAATTTCCGCACAAGGAGCGCTTTTACCAGCAGCTGGCCAATCTGCTGGCCACGCAGCACTCCCCGGAAGAGCATCTCGCCGTCATGGGTGACTTCAACATTTCCCCCGAAGACCAGGACATCGGCATTGGGGAAGCCAACCGAAAACGCTGGCTGCGTGATGGCAAGGCCAGCTTTCAGCCCATCGAGCGGGAGTGGCTAGCGGGCATCAAGGCGTGGGGGCTCAGCGACAGCTATCGGCTCTGCCACCCCGACAACAGCGAATGGTTCAGCTGGTTCGACTACCGCTCGAAGGGCTTTGATCGGGAGCCCAAGCGTGGGCTGCGCATCGACTACATCCTTGTCTCGCCCCCCTCTGGCACAGCGGGTCACCGATGCAGGTATCGACTATCCCCTGCGCGCCATGGAGCGACCTTCGGATCACGCGCCCACCTGGAGCGACTTTTCGCTGACGCTGGCGGACTGACCTGCGCCCTGGCTGCCGCCCGCCCGGGCGGCACGGCTCATCCCCTGAGCCCCCTCAATCGAAATAGCCAAGCCACTGCTCGGCCTGTTCGTCGCCCAGCTCCGCCGCTCGCGAGAGCGCCTCTTTCGCCAGCGACTCATTACCCCACGCGTAGGCCAACTGACCATACTGGCGCCAATCGTCAGCCGTTTGAGTAGTATCAGCCAGCGCCTGCCAAGCGTTCAGGGCATGCTCGACATGCCGGGCCTGCTGCCAGGCCGTGGCTCGCAAGCGCAGCGTCTCTTCATCATCAGGCAGCTCCCCTGCTTCCAGCGCTGCCTCCAGATGCTCACCGGCACGCGCTGGCGTGCCGCCTGCCAGGTGCAGCCGAATCAGGGTCAAGCGATCCTCGGGGGCGGTGAACTTGCCCATCTGCCAGGCCGCTTCCCAGACGCCTGCAGCAGCGCCCAGCAGCCCCGCCTGCTGCGCCAATCCAGCCGCCTGACGCCACTCCTCGGCGCTGCTGCGCTCGCTCAGACTCTCCAGCAGCCAAGCCAGCGCCTGCTCGCCTTCGCCTGCCTGGCGCAGCACGACGTTGACCAGGGCCTGCTGGGCATCACTCAGCTCTCTGCCCGGCGCCAACTGAGGGGTGAGCCATTCGAGGGCCTCTTCCCAGCGCTCCTCTTCTGCCAATAGGCGCACCAACGCCCAAACCGACTCAAGGTAGCGCTCATGGCCCGCCGACTCGCCGAGCCACTGCGCGTAAAGCTCGATGGCCTGAGAGCGCTGACCTGCCGCGCGGCGCAGGGAGGCTTCGTCACGTAACCAGCGCAGCCGTTGACTGTTCGGCACGCTGGTACGCTGGCGGGCACTGGCCAGCTCATCCGCTGCCGCCTCGGGCGCCTCTTGACGCACCAGCGCACTGGCCGCCAATTGGTGATATAGCGCACTGGCCCACTGATCGGCTCGATTGCCCGAGGCCAGCCTGGCAGCCTGGGCGCGCGCGCGACTCAGGATCGCGTTCAACGACTCATCCTCTGCACCCGCGCCTGACAGCGCCGCCAGCTGACTCTGCAATCCGTTCAGGTCGAGAATGATATCTTCACTCAGTGGCACATCCGCCACCGCCACAGTGCTCCACACGTAGAGCACTGCCATTGCCAATAAACGCTGCATAACGCTCCCTCGACGGGCTTACCGCAACTGAAATTCGATGCGCTGAGTGGCACGACGCAGCTGCTGACTCGGCTCGAACTGCCAGCGCGCAATGGCCTCCTCCGCCGCCTGCTCGAACATGCGGCGCGGCTGGGCGTTGACGACGCGAATCGTCCCGCTATCGACGCTGCCGTCACGCCGAATGACGAACTCCACCTCGACAAAACCCTCCATGCCACGCCGCTGGGCACGGGTGGGGTACGTGGGAGTGACGCGACTCGTGGGCGCTACCTGCCCGACACTCGCCGGCTCATTGGAGGGCGCAGGCTCTGCCGCTGGCGCCGCTTCACGTTCGGCCGT
>NZ_LFGS01000012.1:107032-196860 GCF_002078135.1 Halomonas sp. BC1
CTCCGGCAGCTCGCTCTCCAACTCCAGCGGCTCTACCGGTGCATCCGGCAAAGCCAGATCGGGCAGCGCAATCTGACTCGTCGCGACCGGCGCAGGGGCAGGCGCTGGTGCAGGAGGGGGAGCCGCAGGAGCCGCCTGGGCAGGCTCTGGCGGCGGCGTTTCCGGCTCGGCAGCCTGCTCAGGCGCTTCCACCATGGTCATGGCCATGGACATGACCGGCTCGTCGACGCTGCGCTCCGGAGGTGCCACCAGCAGCGCCAGCATCCAGAACAGCCCCATCGCCAGCGCAGCACCAGCCAGCAGCGAGAACCCGTGGCGTATCATGGCGCACTCCGACTAGCCGCCACCGCCACTTGCTCTACGCCTGCCTGCTGCAGGCGATCCATCACTTCGATCAGCAGTCCAGTGGTGGACGCTCGATCGGCCTGGATGACCACCGAGCCATCGCCACTGAGCATGCCGGCCACTTCCTGACCGATGCGATGGGCATCGACCGGACGACCATCCACCCAGACGGCTCCTTCCGGCGTAATCGCGATCAGCACCTGGGCGTCCGGACGCTGTGTGGCGGCGGCCGCTTCCGGGCGCTCGATCTCTACGCCACTCTCCTTGATAAAGCTGGTCGTCACGATAAAGAAGATCAGCATGATGAAGACCACATCCAGCATTGGGGTCAAGTTGACTTCATTGCTCTCTTCGACGGCCTCTATGGAACGGCGTCTACGCATCATTTTCCTCCAGGGCACGCGCCAGGCGATCATGCAGACGCTGGTCTTCGCGGCGAATCACGTGCTCCAAACGGCTGATAAACAGCATGCCCACCACGGCAATGGCCATGCCTGTCAATGTGGGTAGCGTGGCTCGGGCCACGCCATCGGCCATGGCTCGGGCCTGATGGGTGTCACTCATGGAGAGGCTATCGAACACGGTGATCATGCCGGTGACCGTGCCCAGCAAACCCAACAGCGGGCACAACGCCACCAGCAATTTGATCCACGGCAGCGGCCGACGCAGCTTGGCCACCAGGGCCGCACTCCACACATCGCGCAACGTCCGTGCGCTCCAGCTGCGATGGTCGCTACGCGCTGCCCAGCGGTGCACCAGCTGACGACGCGCACGTCGCCAGCTGATGCGGTAGTACCACCAGCGTTCGATGGCCATGGCGAACACCAGCACGGCCACCAGCGCAAGCACCACCAGCACCGCGCCACCGGCATCCAACAACCGCTCTACCGGCTCCAGCCAAAGGGGCAACGTCGGCATATCAGTTCACCGCTTGCCCGGGATGGGCGGACTGCGCTTCCAGGTGATCGGCCAGGGTGGCGCTAGCCTCCCCTTCGATCACTTGCGTAATGGACCGGCTACGGCTGGACAGTGCCGTTTGTGCAAACAGCAACGGCACCGCTGTCACCAGACCCAATACCGTCGTCACCAATGCCTGACTGATCCCTCCCGCCATGAGCTGCGGGTCACCGGTACCGAACACGGTAATGGCCTGAAAGGTGACGATCATGCCCGTCACCGTACCCAACAGGCCCAGCAGCGGCGCAATGGCGGCCAACAGCTTGACGATGGGCTGGCCTCGCTCGATGCGCGGCAGCTCTGCCAGCACCGCTTCATCCAGGCGGGCTTCGAGGGCTTCGGGGGTTTGATGCTTGTCCATGTCCTTGAAACGCTGCAGCACTCGGCCCAGCGGATTGTCTGCTCGCGGCTGCTCCAACTGACGGCGTTGACGACGCACCCGTGCGCTTACCAGCAGCAGATAGAGGTATTGCGCCAGCGCCACCAACAGACCGATACCCCCCAGCACCACGACCACATAGCCGACATAGCCCCCCTGCTGGAAACGCTCCCAGAGACTGGGCTGCTGGGCCAACGCCTGCAGTACGCTGCCCTGGGTAGGGTCGATGGCAAATTCACGGCTCTCACCTTGGTGGTAGGCGGCGAGCAGACGGCGGATTTCCGACGGCGTACGCGGCAGCTCGGCCAGGCTCTGGTCATCCTGCCCCTTGCGGAGCAGTGCCGACTCCGTGAAAGCGGCAAAATCCCCCAAACGGACCACCTGACGAGGCGCAATCTCGCCAGCACCGTCTGCCACGGGCAACTCGAGACGCTCGGCCTGCCCGGTGTTCATGGTCAAGGCTGCCAGCCGGTCTACCACGCTCTCCAGGTGCTCACGCTCCAGCACCTCGACGTCGTTGAGGCGCGGAGGCAAAGCGTCAGGCGTCAACGTCAGCCAGCTCTCCCCTCCCAACTCGTTGCGCAGCTCCTCGCTGTGCCGCGTCAGATCGGCCAACAGTGCCGTAAGGGCCTCCCCCTGCTCATCCTGACGCTGAGCCAAAACCTCGGCCTGCTCGGCCTGCTCTTGCTGCTGCGCCTGCAGGGCAACCTGCTCCTGCTCGGCGGCTGCGTGCGCGGCGCGTGCTTCCTCCAGGGCAGCAGCCAGGGCGTCCTGATCTTCCAGAAACGACTGCAGCCGCGCCTGATCTCGCGCTTCTGCTGCTTCGCGGGCATCACGCAGCGTCGTGACATCACTGCTTTGGGCAATGGCCGGGGCGCTCGCCCAAACGCTCATGGCCAGCAGCAGGCAGGCCATCTTGTGCACGCCGCGCCGATAGCTGGATAGTTTCATTACGGCGCTCCTGTGGCGGTGATCGATAGCGGCAATTGCAGCAGTTCAGGCGTACGCTGATCATCGGCAATACGCAGGCCATTACGCACTTCTCGGCGTGCACGCTCTTCCAGCGCCAGCCATTCGCCGCGCTGCTGGTCCCATACGCCGCCCTCACGGCCATCCGGCGTCAGGTAATAGAGGCCAATACGCCCAATACGCAGATAATCGACTTCCCGAGGAGCCTCGCCGTCGCGCTGCAAACGCCCCCGCCAGCGATCCACCTGGCGGCCGTATGCCAGCTCTGCACGCCAGGCTTCGAGCAGCTCGGCAATCCGTTCGGCGCTCTCCTGGGTGGACGCCTCGGCCCCTTCTACGCGTGCCAAGCGCTCGGCGCGCAGGAAAGGCAGATCCGACGCGATCCATTGGCTGAGCTGTTCGGCCATATCCTGCTCGATGGCCGGCAGCGCAGCACGTGTATCGCTCAGCGTATCCAGCGCCTGGGCCAACCGCTGCTGGCGCTCCGCTTCACCGGCCAGGCGACTACTCAGGGCAGCATTGGAAGCGCTCATCTGCCGCGTCTCCTGCTCCAGTTGGCGCAATTCTTCCAACTGTTCTCGCGTTGCTTCGTCGGCCCTGTCGATTTGCTGCTGCAGCTCAGATTGCACTTGCTGGGCCTCGACACTCTGGGCCGCCTGATCCATCGTTTCATCGCTCGCCATCAGCGATGTACTGGCCAGCATTCCAGCAAGCCAATATCCGCTCAAGGCAAAGAAAGGCCTTTTCAGCACGTCGTCTCTCCCTCACTGCTCAGCGCGCTATCAGTATCAGCTCGCCAAGGCTCACCAAATATAAGAACGATTTGCGTTTAAATCGTTAGCGTGCATAGCCTACCATCAATAGAGCAAATGACAATATTTATCATTAACATTCAATAACGAAATCTTTTCATCACCCATAAAAAACGGGAGCTCTGAGGCTCCCGTTGAGTGGCACGCTAATTGAACGATCAGAACGCCCAGTCGTCGTCTTCGGTAGCGACGGCCTTGCCGATGACGTAGGACGAGCCAGACCCCGAGAAGAAGTCGTGGTTCTCGTCTGCGCTGGGGGACAGCGCCGCCATGATCGTCGGGTCGACGTCCGTGACACTGCTGGGGAACAGCGGCTCGAAACCGAGGTTCATCAACGCCTTGTTGGCGTTGTAGTGCAGGAACTTCTTCACGTCTTCGGTCAAGCCCACCGCATCATACAGCGACTCGGTGTAGCGCACTTCGTTGTCGTACAGCTCCAGCAGCAGCTCGTAGGCATAATCCTTCACTTCCTGCTGACGCTCCGGGGTGGCTTCCGCCAGCGCCTGCTGGAACTTGTAGCCCACGTAGTAACCGTGCACCGCTTCGTCACGAATGATCAGACGAATCAGGTCAGCGGTATTGGTCAGCTTGGCATGGCTGGACCAGTACATGGGCAGATAGAAGCCGGAGTAGAACAGGAACGACTCCAGGAAAACGCTGGCCACTTTGCGCATCAGCGGGTCATCGGAGCGATAGCGCTTGAGAATCAGCTCGGACTTCAGCTGGAGCGACGGGTTCTCCTCACTCCAACGGAACGCATCGTCCACGTCCCGGGTGGCGCACAGCGTCGAGAAAATCGAGCTGTAGGAGCGCGCATGCACCGATTCCATGAAGGCAATGTTGGTATACACCGCTTCTTCATGGGGCGTACGCGCATCTTCCATCAACACCGGCGCACCCACGCTGCTCTGGATGGTATCGAGCAGCGTCAGGCCGGTGAAGACCCGGATGGTCAGCTGCTTTTCCTGCTGAGTCAGGGTGTTCCACGACTGAATATCGTTGGATAGCGGCACTTTTTCCGGCAGCCAGAAGTTGCTGGTCAGGCGGTTCCACACCTCCAGATCTTTATCGTCCTGCAGACGGTTCCAGTTGATCGCATTAACCCGCGACAGGCGTTGCATCGTTGTCATCAGCGCTCTCTTCTAAACGTCATCACATGCCAGTGGGAATATCGTTACAGCGTGCAGGAGACACAGCCTTCTACCTCGGTGCCTTCCAGCGCGCTTTGGCGCAAGCGAATGTAGTAAAGGGTCTTGATACCCTTCCGCCATGCATAGATCTGCGCCTTGTTGATATCCCGAGTGGTAGCGGTATCAGGGAAGAACAGTGTCAGTGACAGCCCCTGATCCACATGCTTCGACGCTTCTGCATAAGTATCGATGATTTTCTCAGGGCCAATTTCATAGGCATCCTGAAAGTAATCGAAGTTGTCTTCATTCAAGAACGGCGCCGGATAATAGACCCGCCCCAGCTTGCCTTCTTTACGAATCTCGATTCTCGCCGCCACCGGATGAATACTGGAAGTGGAGTTGTTGATATAGGAGATCGAGCCCGTGGGCGGCACTGCCTGCAAGTTGCGGTTGTACAGGCCGTGCGCCATGACCGAGGCCTTCAGGGCCTGCCAATCTTCCTGGGTCGGCAGCGCAATACCACTGCGTTCGAACAGCTGGCGTACTTTTTCGGTACGCGGCAGCCAGGCCTGGTCGGTGTACTTGTCGAAGAACGTGCCCGACGCGTAGGTGGAGTCCTCGAAACCGGCGAAGGTGGCGCCATGCTCAATGGCCAGCTGGTTCGAGGCACGAATGGCATGGAACGCGACGCAGTAGAAGTACAGGTTGGTGAAATCCAACCCCTCTTCCGAGCCATAATAGATGTGCTCACGCGCCAGGAAACCGTGCAGGTTCATCTGCCCCAGACCAATCGCACGCGACTTGGCATTCCCTTCGGCAATCGAGGGCACGCTGCTCAGGTTGCTCATTTCGGACACGGCGGTCAGGCCGCGAATGGCGATTTCGACGCTGGTGCCGATATCGCCCGAATCCATGACCTTGGCAATGTTCATCGAGCCCAGGTTGCAGGAGATGTCCTGACCGATGTCGCGGTATCCCAGGTCGTCGTCATACTCGGTCGGCGTGTTGACCTGCAGAATCTCGGAGCAGAGGTTGCTCATGTTGATGCGACCGGCAATCGGGTTGGCGCGATTGACCGTATCTTCGAACATGATGTACGGGTAACCGGACTCGAACTGCAGCTCAGCCAGCGTCTGGAAGAAGGCACGAGCATTGATCTTCTGCTTGCGAATGCGCGCATCCGCCACCATTTCATGGTACTTCTCGGTGACGCTGATATCGCCAAACGGCACCCCGTAGACCCGCTCTACATCATAGGGGGAGAACAGGTACATGTCGTCGTTGCGCTTGGCCAGTTCGAACGTGATATCCGGAATGGTCACGCCCAGCGAAAGCGTCTTGATGCGGATCTTTTCGTCGGCATTTTCACGCTTGGTGTCGAGGAAACGCAGAATGTCAGGGTGGTGAGCATTCAGGTACACAGCCCCGGCACCCTGACGAGCCCCCAGCTGGTTGGCGTAAGAGAACGCATCTTCCAGCAGCTTCATGATGGGGATGATGCCCGACGACTGGTTTTCGATACGCTTGATCGGCGCGCCAGACTCACGAATGTTGGTCAGCAGGAACGCCACCCCACCACCACGCTTGGAGAGCTGCAGCGCTGAGTTGATCGACCGCCCGATCGACTCCATGTTGTCTTCGATACGCAGCAGGAAGCATGACACCAGCTCACCGCGCTGCTGTTTGCCGCAGTTCAGGAAAGTCGGCGTGGCTGGCTGGAAGCGACCACTGATCACTTCATCCACCAGCGACTTGGCCAGCGCTTCATCCCCACGCGCCAGCGTCAGCGCAACCATGCACACGCGATCTTCGTAGCGCTCCAGGTAACGCTTGCCATCGAAGGTCTTCAGCGTATAGCTGGTGTAGTACTTGAAGGCACCCAGGAAGCTGGGGAAGCGAAACTTGTAGGCATACGCCTGCTCGAACAGCGACTTGATGAATGCGAAGCTGTACTGATCGAGTACGTTGGCCTCGTAATAGCCCTCTTCCACCAGGTAGTCCAGCTTCTCTTCCAGCGAGTGGAAGAAAACCGTGTTCTGGTTGACGTGCTGAAGGAAGTACTGACGCGCTGCTTCGCGGTCCTTGTCCAACTGCAGTTCGCCGTTGGCACCGTACAGATTGAGCATCGCGTTGAGCGCATGATAATCCAGCGTACGCGCTTCGTTGGTACCCGCAGCAGGACGTTTCGCTTCTGCCGACTTCTTGGTAGCGGCGCTGGTGGACGCTACGTTGTTAGAGACTGAGCTTGACGTTTCCAAAACTCTTCTACTCCTTTGCGGACCTTGGCGACATCGTCATCGGTGCCAAACAGTTCAAAGCGATAAAGCAACGGTACCCGGCACTTTTGCGCGATGATGCGCCCTGCCAACCCGTAAGCTTCACCAAAATTCGTATTACCCGAGGCAATGACACCTCGAATGAGGTGCCGATTGTACTCATCGTTCAAGAAGCGAATCACCTGCCCCGGCACGGCGCCTTGTGCATGGCCACCGCCGTAGGTAGGCGTCACCAATATGTAAGGCTGCGTGACGCGTGGTGTGGGCTCTTCACGATTCAATGGCAGCCGCTGGGCGCTCAAGCCAAGCCTTTCGATAAACCGATGGGTATTGCCTGACTTGGTGGAAAAATAGACCAGCGTACCCGCCTGCCTGGTTTCCACCGTGGCCGTGTGCATGGCGGCTGAACTATGCCAGCGCCTGGATACGGTCAGGGCGGAAGCCGGACCAGTGATCCTCACCTACCACGACGACCGGCAACTGACGATAGCCCAGAGCTTCGACCTGCTGCTGCGCGCCAGACTCTTCCGTAATGTCGATCACGGTGTACTCCAAACCCTGCTTGTCCAGCGCACGATAGGTAGCGGTGCACTGTACGCAGGCAGGCTTGCTATAAATTTGGATTTCCATGGCTATTTTCCTTTTCATAGCGACACTTTTCGGGTAGCGCATGGTAATGGCGCCACCCCTCTGAAATTCTCCACGCATACTATATATAGATCACCAGAAAATCAATTCAAGCATATATGGTATTTTTTTCATCCACAGGTTATTGACAATCCATACCCAGCGCTATACCCAGAAACCCAAAAAAAGCCGCCCCCTAAAAGGGGGCGGCTTTGGCTGTAAAATCACGCGCTCAGGCGCAATTTTCGACCATTATCAGGCCTTGGCAGCCTGGTAGCGACGCTCGACGTCTTCCCAGTTCACGACATTGAAGAAAGCGTCAACATAGTCGGGGCGCTTGTTCTGGAACTTGAGGTAGTACGCGTGCTCCCATACATCCAGACCCAGCAGCGGCGTGTTGCCATGCATCAGAGGGCTATCCTGGTTGAGCGTGTTCTCGACGACCAGCTTCTTCTCGGGTGTGACAGATAGCCACGCCCAGCCGCTGCCAAAACGGCCCAGCGCCGCTTTTTTGAAAGCGTCCTTGAACGCATCGAAGCCACCCAGCTCAGCATCGATGGCCTTGGCAACATCACCCTGGGGCTGACCGCCACCATTGGGAGACATCATCTGCCAGAACATGGAGTGGTTGGCGTGACCACCGCCGTTGTTGATGACAGCCTGACGCTTCTCTTCCGGCACGCGATCCAGATTGGCGACCAACTCTTCTACGGGCACGTCTTCCAGACCGGTGCCTTCCAAAGCGCCGTTCAGGTTGGTCACGTAGGTGTTGTGGTGACGAGAGTGGTGAATCTCCATCGTCATCGCATCGATGTGCGGCTCGAGTGCATCGTAAGCGTACGGTAATTCAGGAAGGGTATGGGCCATGCTATCTTCTCCTTGAGTGGCTTCTATAACGTTCACTACCTAAGGTGCGGTCTTGCTTCACCCTTTTCAACTGCCGCCCCAGCAATTTTTCTACCAGCGCGACGACTTCTTTATCCCAGCACTTTAGTCAACTATTTTCAGTTTATCGAATTCATCGCCATTAAAAAAGCCGACCTCTTGCGACGTCGGCTTTTGGTAAAACGGCGTTCCTGCTTACAGCTTGCTCTCCAGCTCCGGCAGGATCTCGAACAGATCCCCCACCAGGCCGTAGTCGGCTACCTGGAAGATCGGGGCCTCTTCGTCCTTGTTGATCGCCACGATCACCTTGGAGTCTTTCATCCCCGCCAGGTGTTGAATCGCGCCGCTGATGCCCACGGCAATGTAGAGCTCGGGGGCGACGATCTTGCCGGTCTGGCCCACCTGCATGTCGTTGGGCACGAAGCCTGCATCCACCGCTGCACGAGACGCGCCAATGGCGGCACCCAACTTGTCGGCAATGCCGTCCAGCAGTTTGAAGTTTTCGCCGTTGCCCATGCCGCGGCCGCCGGAGATGACGACCCTGGCACCGCCGAGTTCCGGGCGGTCGCTCTGGGCCAGCTCCTGCTTCACGAAACGGGACTGGGCGTTGTCGACGACCACGTCCACGGCTTCCACGCTGGCGCTACCGCCGCTGCCTACCGCATCGAAGGCGGTGGTGCGCACGGTGATGACTTTCAGCGGGTCGTCGCTTTTCACCGTGGCGATGGCGTTACCGGCGTAGATCGGGCGCAGGAAGGTGTCGGCGCTCTCGACGCCAATCACTTCCGACAGTTGGCTGACGTCTTTCAGCGCGGCCAGCCGCGGCAGCACGTTCTTGCCGGTGGTGGAGGCGCTGGTCAGCACGTGGGTGTAGTCGTCGGCCAGGGCGACCAGCAGCGCGCCCATGGGCTCGGCAAGCTGATGGGCGTAGACGGCGTTGTCCGCCACGCGCACCTTGCTCACGCCGTCGAGTGTCGCGGCGGCTTCGGCGGCGGCCTGGACGCCTTCACCGGCGACCAGTACATCGATATCGCCACCGATCGCCTGGGCGGCTGCCACGACGTGGGCGGTGGCGCTGGCCAACTGACCTTCATGCAGGTCGGCAAGTACCAGAATGCTCATGAGATCAGCTCCTTTTAAAGCACCTTGGCTTCGTTTTTCAGTTTGTCGATCAGCTCGTCCACCGAGGCGACCTTGATACCGCCCTTGCGCTCGGCGGGTGACTCGACCTTGAGCAGCGTGACGTTTGACGCGACCTCGACTCCATAGTCGGCGGGGGTCTTGACGTCCAGCGGCTTTTTCTTGGCCTTCATGATGTCCGGCAGCTTGGCGTAGCGCGGCTCGTTGAGGCGCAGGTCGGTGGTGACAATGGCAGGCAGCGTGAGGGCGACGGTTTGCAGGCCGCCGTCGATTTCACGGGTGACGTTCACCTTGTCGCCATCGATGGCGACTTCCGAGGCGAAAGTGCCCTGGGGCAGATTGGTCAGCGCCGCCAGCATCTGGCCGGTCTGGTTATTGTCGGTGTCGATGGCCTGTTTGCCGAGAATTACCAAACCGGGCTGCTCTTCATCCACCACCTTGGCCAGCAGCTTGGCCACCGCCAGCGATTCGACGCGCTCGTCGGTCTCGATGTGGATGGCGCGGTCAGCCCCCAGCGCCAGCGCGGTGCGCAGCTGCTCCTGGGCAGCCCTGGGGCCTACCGTCACAGCGACCACTTCACTGGCCGCCCCCTTCTCTTTCAGGCGCACGGCCTCTTCCACGGCAATTTCGCAGAAAGGGTTCATGGCCATTTTGACGTTGGTAAGATCCACGTCAGAATGATCCGCTTTAACGCGGATCTTGACGTTGTAGTCGATGACGCGTTTTACCGCGACCAGTACTTTCATAGGTTCCTCGCTTGGCCTGGATGATAGCCGTTGACCTGAACAGACGCCGCTCGGATAGCAGCGTAAAAAAATTCATGCAAGCGTTTGATAGGCTAGCAAATGAAAAACCCTATCAATTTGCCACAGCCTACCTTTATGCAACAACACCTAATCACTGCGGCCTTGGTCGTAGTCGCTGGCGGCTTTTACCGTAAAGTGCGCTTTTGCCATCGTAGGGGTTACCTGACACAGGTATTATGCCTATCATGGGTGATAACCAGAAGCAAACGACCGTTTTAAATTAAGGCCATCTTTTCATAAGCTAGTGCTCAATCGCTAGCACCGACGAGTGGCACTTATGAGAATAAGGAGAAACCGGGTGGAAACCGTTGAACGCGATGTAATGGATTTTGACGTGGTCATCGTGGGCGCAGGCCCCTCTGGCTTGGCCGCCGCCTGCCGTTTGATGCAGCAGGCCAACGCAGCGGAACAAGAGCTGACCGTTTGCGTGGTCGAGAAAGGATCTGAGGTAGGAGCGCATATTCTGTCTGGCGCGGTGTTCGAACCCCGCGCCCTGGCGGAGCTTTTCCCGACTGGGAAGAGCGCGGCGCTCCTCTGAACACGCCCGCCACGCGCGACGATGTTTATTTGCTGAAGGATGCCAAAAAGGCGCAGAAAATCCCCAATGCGCTGGTACCCAAAAGCATGCACAACACCGGCGGTGAACTGACCCGCTACGTGATCAGCGCAGGCAACCTGTGCCGCTGGCTGGGTGAGCAGGCAGAATCCCTGGGCGTCGAGATATTTCCGGGCTTCGCCGCCCAGGAAGTGATCATCGAGGATGACGTGGTGCGCGGCATTCTGATTGGCGACATGGGCATCGGTGCCGATGGCACCCCCAAGGATAGCCACATGCCCGGCATGGAGCTGCGCGCCAAGTACACGCTATTTGCCGAGGGCGCCAGAGGCCATCTAGGCAAACGCCTGATCAAGCAGTTCTCGCTGGATGCTGGTCGAGACCCTCAACACTACGGCATCGGGCTGAAAGAGCTATGGGATGTACCCGCCGACAAGCACGAGCCTGGCCTGGTGGTTCACGGCTCTGGCTGGCCGCTGGACAGCAAGACCCACGGTGGCTGGTTTCTCTACCACGCCGAAAACCAGCAGGTCGTGGTGGGGCTGATCATGGACCTGGGCTATCAGAATCCGTGGCTCTCGCCCTTCGACGAATTCCAGCGCATGAAGCATCACCCGGTGCTCAGCCAATATCTGGAAGGCGGCAAGCGGGTGGCTTATGGCGCGCGCGCGATTGCCAAGGGAGGCTTCAACTGCCTGCCCAGGATGACCTTCCCCGGTGGTCTGCTGATTGGTTGTGACGCTGGCACGCTGAACTTTGCCAAGATCAAGGGCCTGCACACCGCCATGAAATCAGGCATGGTGGCGGCAGAGAGCGTCTTCGAAGCCATCAAGGGCGGCGACGAGGGTGGGCAGACGCTGGCCAGCTTCGAACGCCTGTGGGAGGCCAGCTGGGCTTACCAGGAGTTGAAAGAGAGCGCTAGCTTCGGTCCGGCCATCCATAAATATGGCACGGTCGGCGGCGGGGCTTATAACTTCGCGAACCAGCTGCTGGGCAACAAGCTGCCCAACGTGCACGACACCACCACCGACCACGGCGCCCTGAAACCGGCGGCCGAATTCGAGAAGATTCAGTATCCGAAGCCGGACGGCAAGCTGTCCTTCGACAAGTCCACCTCGGTATTTCTCTCGAACACCAACCATGAAGAAGATCAGCCCTGCCACCTGCGCCTGGCTGACCCGGCGTTGCCAATTCGGGACAACCTGCCGACATACGCCGAGCCCGCACAGCGCTACTGCCCAGCGGGTGTCTATGAAGTGGTGGAGGATGACCAGGGCCAGCCACGCTTCCAGATCAACTTCCAGAACTGCGTACACTGCAAGACCTGCGATATCAAGGACCCGGCCCAGAACATCACCTGGGTAGCCCCCGAAGGCGGTGGCGGCCCGAACTATCCGAACATGTAAGCCTACCCAACACCGGTGCCGCTTGTCAGACTGGCGACACCGGTGTCTCAATATGTTCGATGGGCGCACGCCGTGCGATCAGCCGTCGACGCCCCGCTTGCACAAACCTCACGTCGATGACGGGGTCCGACGGGTTGCCCTCCACGGCCGCCACCTCCCCTTCCCCAAATACGGCATGTCGCAGACGCTGGCCCGGGTAGAACGACATGGTCATTTGATAGTCCGCAGGGGTTTCCTTGAGCTGCGAGGCAGTCAGAACGATATCACTGCGTCCCAACCGGTCGAGGTAGCGTCTCACCAACCCAGGCGACGATACCTCCAGCGGCTCGGCGCTGCCGCCCTCATCATGCAGGCATTCAGCAATACGCACGGCATCCTGCCAGGCGCTTTCACCAATGAAACGACTAGGGCGATGAGCGCCACCGTCATGCAGCACCAGCAACTGCTCTTTGGCGCGGGTGATGGCCACATAAAACAGCCGCCGCTCCTCTTCCAGACGCTCATCGCTGAGCGGGTTGTCGCGGCTGTAGTGGGGAAAGTCCTCTTCATTGACGCCGGCCACCGCCACCAGCGGCCACTCCAGGCCTTTGGCACCATGCACCGTGGTAATCAACACGCCCTGGGCCTGATTCTCCACTGGGCGCTCCAGCAGCTCGATGAAGGCATCGGGGTCCCGAACGCTCTCCGCCTGTTCGATCAACACGTCCAGCAGACGCACGTCTTCCTCGCCCTTGTCGCGTCGAGCAGCCGCGCGCTTGAGGGTCTTTTCGGCATCGATGGTATCCACCACGTGATGCAGCAGCCGGGCTGGCGGCCAGCCAGCCAAACGCGGCAGCTCGCACAGCAGCTCCCAGCGTTTTTTCAGCGTGCGCCGCTGCAAGGGTTTGAGCGCGGACAGCACGGCGTCATCTCGCTCTGGCCAGCGCTGGGTGGCCGCCAGCTGAGACGCCAGGCGCTGCAGACGCTCACGGGCCACGAACGGCGTGGGCTGGGACAGCAACAGCAGCAGATGCTCGGGGTCGTGCAGCAGTTCGGCCCGCCGAGACAGCTTCAAATAGCCTGCCAGTGCCTGTACAAGCGGCAGGCGAAACACGAAGCGATCCTCACGCAGCAGCCGAAAAGGCACCCCGGCCTGAAGCAGCGCCAGCTGAAAAGGCACCGAAAGCGCCCAGCTACGCACCAGCAGGCTGGCATCACTCAATGCCCGCCCCTGGGCCTGCCAGTCCATCAAGGCATCCAGCAACAGGCGGCTGCCCTGCCCCACGCGGACCTGAGTCTTCGGATTCTGGGCAGCCGCCAGGCATAGCTGGTCGGGGCGGCGCTGGTTCGCCATGATGGCGTGGTTGGCCGTCAGAGCCAGCGCGTGTCCATGGCGAAAGGTCGTGGAGAGCGGGTAATCCGTGGCGGTGCCGAAGGTGGCGGTAAAGTTTTCCAGCATGGTGTCCGGCCTGGCACCCCGCCATTCATAGATGCACTGATTGGCATCTCCCACTGCCATGACGCTGGCATCAGGGCCTGCCAGTACGGCCAGCAGCCGCTGCTGAACGGTATTGATATCCTGGTATTCATCCACGATGACGTGGTCGAGGAACCCTTCGACCCGCTGACGCAAAGCAGGCTCGGCCTCCAGCGCTTGCAGCGGGCGGTAGAGCAAGTCCGCGTAAGTCATGACGCCTTCGGCTTCCAGCAGGCGCTCGGCCTCGCTGAAGGCTGCCGGAAAGTAATCGGTGTCAGGCTCGTAGCTTAGCTGCTCATACAGCGTGGCAGCAGGCAACATCTCTGCTTTGACCAGAGCACAAAAATGAGCCAGCGCTTCCAGGCGCTCCCCTTCCAGGGCGGCATCCCGCTGCTCGGCATCGTCCAGCACATTGAGACTTGCCTGGCGCAGCAGACGCTCCATCTGCCACTCGGCAGAGAGCAGCCGCCGCGGCGCCAGCGCTCCCCAACGACACAAACTTTGCGTGAGCCGATGCCCGAGCGAATGGAAGGTACGTACATCCGGCAAGGTTTGCCCCTGCGGCGCCATTTTGGCAAGGCGACGCTGAAAATCATCCTTGGCCGAGCGGTTGAACATCAGCACCAGCATCCGCCGTGGGGAGACTCCCTGCTCCAACAGGTGCAGCACGCGTGCGGCCATGGTGGTCGTTTTACCGGCCCCTGCTACCGCCGCCACCCGCGCATGCCCGGCATCGTGGTGAACGACGGCCTGCTGTTCGGCAGTCAGTTTCACGAGACCTCACCCGCCACGCCGTGATCCCACACGCCCAGCCGATGCCATTCACCCGCACTGTAAAGACGACACTCGCTGCGGCCACCGGCCAGCTCGTGTATCTGGGCCTGCTCGACCAGCCGGTAGAACACGTTGCGGTGCAAACGCGCGGCCAGGCCAAAGCGCACCGCACACTCGGGGGCCAGCTCTCCGTCGGGGGTGGCGGTCAGCGTCAGCGGGTGCTGGTGGTCCAGCCGCACCACATCGTCGAACTGAGTCTTGAACCACCAGGCGTCAGCGTAGAAATCCGCTTCCACGATCAGCAGCGGACGGTCCACTACTTGAACGCGCCAGCGCTCCGCAGGTGTCACCAGGCAGTAGCCCTCATCGTCCAGGCGCAGCAGGCTTGCCAGCAGCTTCGCCACCGCCGGGCGCGCAAACGGCTGCCCCTCGTGCTGCCAGGTGCCGTCTGGATGAATCACGATATCCATGTCGCCAGACAGCGCAGGATGCCAGGTATCCAGCGGGGGAATATCTGCCGCGTCACCCCGTTGCTGCAGTAGCCGATCCAGCGTCATCGCCCTTCTCCTGAACTGCGCCGAGCGCTATACCAACAGACCGGACTGGGCCAGCGCTTCTTTGACATGAGGCGGTGCATCGGGAACGGCACCACGAAACAGATGGTAGAAATTGGCGGTAGTCTGCATGGCGACCTCGTCGGTGGTGATGCCGCGCTGCTGAGCAATGCACTCGGCGACTTCGACGACCCAGGCAGGCTCATTGGGTTTACCACGATAGGGCACGGGGGCCAGATAAGGACTATCGGTTTCAATCAGCAGCCTGTCGAGGGGCAGCTGTCGAGCCAACTCTCGCAATGGCGCTGCGTTACGAAACGTGATGATTCCCGACAGCGAAATGTAGAAGCCGAGCCGGACGGCCTCTCGGGCCATGTCCAGATCTTCGGTGAAGCAGTGCAATACCCCGCCGACGTTAGGATCGGCGTATTCGCGCAGCAGGGCCAGGGTGTCCTCCTTGGCCTCTCGAGTATGCACGATGACCGGCAGCTCCAGCTCGGCAGCGGCGATCAGATGGCGCTTGAAGCGTTCATGCTGAACGGCCTGTGGTACGCTCTCCTGATAGTGGTAGTCCAGCCCGGTTTCCCCGATGGCCACCACGTCGTACTGCTGGGCGGCCTCCACGATCTGCTCCACGCTGGGCTCTACCGGAGCCTGGTGCAGCGGATGCAGCCCTGCCGATATCACCACATCCTCATGTGCCCTGGCGATGGCGGCCAGACCAGGCAACGCTTCCAGCGAGGTCGAGATGGCCAGAAACTGATGCACGTGAGCAGCACGCGCTGCTGCCAGCGTGGCAGCCACGTCGCCGCCGTGAGTAAGCTCGGATAGGCGGTCCAGATGACAGTGTGAATCAACGAACATGAAAATCTCGCAGGGGATGAGTGGCGTGACGACGATGTTACAACGTGAACGAAGGCGGCGCCTTGTCCAGCTGACCGGCCAGCAAAGTCTCGATCCGGTCGCGGACAGGGTAATCCTGTTGGCTGAAGTGCACCCCGATGCCCGGCATCCGCCGGCCGCTGACACCTTCGGGCGAAATCCAGATGACCTGACCGCTGACGGAAAGGCGTTCGGTCTCCCCCGGCAGCGTCAACAGCAATACCACCGGCTGCCCGAGACGATAGAGCGAAGGCGTGGGGACGAAGATCCCGCCGCGATCCAGAAAAGGCATATAGGCAGCGAGCAGCGTAGGCACATCCGGTATGGTCAAGGAGAGCGCTTTTTGAGCAGCCATCACCACCTCGTCAGAAACACGTTGTCATGAGCGCAGCAGGGCCGACCAGCGCACCAGCCAAGCCTCCAGCACCAGTTGCGGGTTGGGGTTGGCTCCCACGGCCAGCAGCCGACGTTGCTCGCGGGCGTAATCGAGCAGCCGAAACCAATCCTGAACCCGGCCATTCTTGACGGCTTGCCGATACAGTGGCGCAAGATCCGGGTTGTGCAACGCGCTTTGCTCGCCCGACAGCCCTAGCCGGATCAAGTCTTCAAGCCAGGCAATACCGTACCACAAGATCGAATCGATCGCCTGACGATCCAACCGCGCCGCCTCCGCCACCGGCTCGGCGCCTCTGACCAGCTGCTCGAAGCAGTCATGAATCTGATGGCGTAGCGCCCGCTCCTCCGGCGCCGCCAGCTCCACCGCCAGCAAGGGCAGTCCGCCTGAAACTTGCCACCAGAAGTGTGCCTCGTCACCGCCCAACTGCTGGGTCAGCCAGCCACGGCACTCGTCGAATGCCACGCTGGGTAGCGCCCACTGCTGGCAGCGCGAACGGATGGTGGGCAGCGTGCGAGAGGGTACATCGGAGAGCAGAATGAACAGCGTCTTTTCACCCGGCTCCTCGAGGCTCTTGAGCAGCGCATTGGCCGCCGCGATGTTCATGGCCTCCGCCGGTGACACGACGATGACTCGGTAACCGCCCTGCTGGGCCGTTTGTGACACGAAACGGTTGACCTCGCGAATGGGGTCTATGCGAATTTGACGCTTGCCCTCCTCCGGCGACACCCTCAGCAGGTCGGGGTGATAGCCTGACGCCAGCATATGGCAAGCATGGCAATGACCACACGCCTGGTCACCGGGCTGCGCGCATAGCGTGCGTGCGATCAGCGCTTCGGCAAGCTGCTGCTTGCCCACCCCATGGGCGCCGCTGAGCAGCAGCGCATGGGGCATGCGACCGCTGTCGGCCAAGCGAACCAGCTGCCGCCACGTCGCCTGGTGCCACGGCAAGACATCATTTACGACCATTGCGCCATCCGTGTTTCCAGTGCGCGCGCAATGGCCGCCTGCACGCTTTCGAGAGGCTGTGCCGCATCGACCACGGCAAAGCGCTGCGGTGCCGCTTGGGCCCGCGCCAGGTAAGCCTCACGCACGGCGCCGAAAAACGCGGCCTGCTCCTGCTCGAAACGGTCGCGCTGGGTATTGAGATCACGCAACCGCCCCTCCAGGCGTTGGCGGGCAGCCTCGACGGGCATGTCCAGCAGCAGCGTCAAATCCGGCGAAAGCCCTTGCTGAACGAAGCACTCCAACTGAGCAATGCGCGCCGGATCGATGCCACGCCCGCCACCCTGATACGCAAAGGTGGCGTCGGTGAAGCGGTCACACACTACCCAGGCACCGCGCTCCAGGGCCGGCACGATTTTTTCCGCCAGATGCTGTGCTCGGGCCGCAAAGACCAGCAGCAGCTCAGCGTCTACGCTCAGCGGCTCCTGGGGTGCAGGATCCAGCAGCAGCTCGCGAATGGCTTCGGCACGCGGCGTGCCACCGGGCTCACGAGTTCGCACTACGTCGAGCCCCTGCTCTTTCAGCCAGGCCTCCACGAACGCCACGTTGGTAGATTTTCCGACGCCCTCACCGCCCTCCAGGGTGATGAAGCGACCACGCTTGCTCATTGCTGCCCCTTACGGAATAGATACGCCATGATAATGCTCGCCATGATCTGTGTGTCAGCGGTTGCGAATATAGCGATTCACCGCATTGTTGTGCTCGCGCAGGGTGCGCGAAAAGTGGTGCGTACCATCGCCACGGGAAACGAAGTAGAGCGTTTCACCCGGCAACGGATTCACCGCCGCCTCCAGCGAGGCGCGCCCCGGCATGGCGATGGGCGTGGGCGGAAGGCCATCGATCACGTAAGTATTGTAGGGGGTTGCCTCGCGGATGTCGGCGCGAGTAATGCGCCCCTGATAACGCTCGCCCATGCCATAGATGATGGTCGGGTCGGTCTGCAGCCGCATGCCCCGCTCCATGCGCCGCTTGAACACCCCGGCGATTTCACGACGCTCTTCCGGCGCACCGGTTTCGCGTTCGATCAACGACGCCATGATCAACGCCTCGTAAGGGGTATCGATGGTCAGGTCGTCATCACGCTGCTCCCAGACCTCTTCCAGGATTCGCTCCATGCGGCTCAGCGACTGGCGCAGAATATCCACATCACTCATGCCCAGGTGGTAGCGGTAGGTATCCGGAAAGAACCAACCCTCAGGAAACGTGCCTTCACGCCCCAATAAGGCCATGACCTCGTCATCGCTCATCTCGGCAGTGCGATTTTCCAGCTTCGGGGCACTGTCCAGCAAAGCGCGCATCTGGCGGAAGGTCCACCCTTCCGGGATGGTCAACGGGTACGTCACCACGTTGTTGCTGCCCAGCAGTGCCACCAACTCCATACCGCTCATGTCCGGCACCAGCTGATATTCGCCTACCCGCAGACGCGGCACCTGCTCGGGCTCCAGCCGCGCCAGCAGTTGGAAGGGCCAACGCGCCTGGATAATGCCTTCCGCTTCCAACTGACGAAGCACCTGATTGAAGCCGGCACCGGCAGGCACCTGGTAAAGCGCGGGCTCATCCAGCGCAATGGGCGCCGCCAGACGATGTTGCCAATAGGCGTAGCCACCGGCCACTGCGGCAACGCCTAGCGCAATGATCAGCCCCACGGCGATAAGAAACCGTTTCACGATGTCACCTCAGTGATTTTAAAGTCGTTGTTGGCTATTCAGGCTGGATAGCCCAATAACGGATGGGCCACCCGCTGTAACGGGTCGGGGCCTTGCACCTCCGGCCAGGTACGCAAGATGCTGCCCTGCGGGTCATCCAACCGATACACGGGCCACACACCTTGCACAGAGTTGCCCACCCAAAGGCGCTCGACGCTGGAGAGCGCGCTCACAGGCAGCTTGCTCTCCCTGACATACCCCAGCTCCAGTAGCGCAGCCCGCAGCGTTCCTGCGACGCCGCAGCCATCGACGAAGGGCGTCAACAACGCCTGACCCGATTGCCAGAACAGGTTCATGCTGGTCGCTTCGATGACGTGATCGCGGTGATCGAGTAGCAGCCCTTCAGCAATGGTACTTGCCTGCCACTCCCGGCGAGCAAGCACGTTTTCGAGGCGGTTCAAGTGCTTGATGCCCGCCAACTGCGGCTGGTGACCCAGCCGCAGTTGGCATAAGCGCACGCGCACCCCCGGCTGCCAGCGCTCGGGGCTGGCAGCAAAAGGCATTCTGCGGCTCAGTAGCCTCGGCGCTATTTGATCGGGAAGCGCGTAGCCGCGCCCTCCACTGCCCCGGGTCACGATGACCTTGAGCACCTCCAGAGGTGCCTCTGCGGGGGTTTTCCACGTATCGGCAAGCGCTGAATCCGCAGGCATCGGAATACCAAGCCGCTGGCACCCCAAGGCCAATCTTGCCTGATGGTATGACCACAGCACGGGCTGCCCTTCACGCAGCAGTACCGTTTCGAACAGGCCATCCCCATACGCCAGCCCTCGGTCATCGAACGGCACCCAAGGCATGGTCATGACGCGCTATACCCGCTTGAACAGCAGCGAACCATTGGTGCCACCAAACCCGAAGGAGTTGGAGAGCGTGATATCGATGCGCATGTCGCGGGCGGTGTGGGGCACGTAGTCGAGACGACAGCCCTCCTGGGGGTTATCCAGGTTGATGGTGGGCGGTGCCACCTGATCACGAATCGCCAGAATACTGAACACCGCCTCGACCGCACCGGCCGCACCCAGCAAGTGGCCAATCATGGATTTGGTCGAGCTGACCGCTACGTCTTGCGCAGCACTGCCCAACACCTTCTCGACGGCACGGCTTTCGGCCAGGTCCCCTGCGGCCGTCGAGGTACCATGGGCATTGATATAGTCCACCTCGGAGGGGTCGATACCCGCGTCCTTGATGGCATTGCTCATGGAGAGCGCAGCGCCTCGACCATCTTCCGGCGGGGCGGTCATGTGATAGGCATCATCGCTCATGCCAAAGCCTGCCAGCTCCGCATAGATGCGTGCGCCGCGCGCCTTGGCGTGCTCGTACTCTTCCAGCACCAGTATGCCCGCCCCGTCGGACAGCACGAAACCATCGCGATCCCGATCCCAGGGGCGGCTGGCCGCTTGCGGGTCGTCATTGCGAGTAGACAAGGCGCGGGCCGCCGAGAAGCCCCCCAGGCCCAAGGGCGTAGTGGCCATTTCTGCCCCGCCACACACCATCACGTCGGCATCGCCATAGGCGATGGTACGCGCACTGTAGCCGATATTGTGAGTACCCGACGTGCAGGCCGTGGCAATCGCGATATTGGGGCCTCGGAAGCCGTGCTGAATGGCCATGTTACCGGAAATCATATTGATGATAGAGCCGGGCACGAAGAACGGCGACACGCGACGAGCGCCTCCCTTGAGCAGCGCACTGTGGTTCTGCTCGATCATCGGCAGGCCGCCAATGCCCGAGCCTACCGCCACACCAATCCGCTCGGCATTCTCTTCGGTGCACTCGATGCCAGAATCCTGAATGGCCTGGGCTCCGGCTGCCATGCCGTATTGAATGAATAGATCCATCTTGCGGGCATCTTTCGGATTCAGATAAGGGCTGATATCGAAGTCCTTGACCGAACCGCCAAACCGCGTGTTGAAACCGCTGGTATCGAAATGCTCGATGGCTGCGATTCCACTTTTACCGGCGACGATATTCGCCCACGATTCAGCCACGTTGTTGCCCACTGGGGTCACCAGGCCTAACCCGGTTACCACTACCCTTCTCCGCGCCATCAGTTTTCCTCCAGGCATCCATGGTGACACGACCCGTCCGGGTCATTTTGCAGCACAAAATTGGTGACTAGTATAACGGAGATTGCACGGTATATTCATTGTGACTGCAAAGCAAAAAAGCCGCCCCACATCAGGACGGCTTTTTTAACATGGGTGACAGCCTGCCACCCTGGTTCACAGCGTCGACCGAGCCCTTACTGGTGGGCGTTTACGTAGTCGATGGCTTCCTGAACCGTGGTGATCTTCTCGGCTTCTTCGTCGGGGATCTCGGTGTCGAATTCCTCTTCAAGCGCCATCACCAGTTCAACGGTGTCCAGAGAGTCAGCACCCAGGTCTTCTGTGAAAGAAGAGCTATTCTGGATATCTTCTTCTTTTACGTTCAGGCGCTCAGCCACAACTTTTTTAACGCGCTCTTCAATAGTACTCATCAACGTACTCCAGTCGTTCACATTAGCCGTTAGAGATAACCAGCTATTTGGAAACCGCAAGCCAAAAGCTGCGGGGTAGTTTATAGACGCCCTCAAGCTGACGCAACCGCCAGTCTCAAGGCCATCAACGCATATTCATACCGCCATTGACATGCAGGGTTTCACCCGTGATGTAACCTGCAGCATCACTGGTCAGGAACCCCACTGCGGCGGCGATCTCTTCCGGCCCACCCAAGCGAGCGAGCGGAATCTGCTTGAGCAGCATCTCGTGCTGCGCTTCCGGCAGCGCTTCGGTCATGTCGGTGGCGATGAAACCCGGTGCCACGGCATTGACCGTGATCGCACGCGAGGCAACTTCACGGGCCAGTGCACGACTGAACCCTTCCATGCCTGCCTTGGCGGCCGCGTAGTTGGTCTGACCCAGGTTACCCATGGTCGCCACCACCGAGCTAATCGACACGATACGACCAAAACGAGCCTTGGTCATGCCACGCAAGCAAGCCTTACTGACACGATAGACGGACTTGAGGTTGGTATCCATGACGGAGTCCCACTCCTCTTCCTTCATGCGCATGAGCAGGTTATCACGAGTGATACCGGCATTGTTGACCAGAATGGTCGGCGCACCAAAGCGTTCGGCAATACTCTTCAACACCTCATCGATGCTGGCCTGATCGGTCACGTTCAGACACAGGCCTGCACCTTCGATACCATTGGCCTTGAGATCGGCATCGATCTTCTCGGCACCTGACACACTGGTGGCCGTGCCTACCACGATGCGCCCCTGGCGGCCTAGCTCATGCGCAATGGCTCGCCCGATGCCTCGGCTGGCACCGGTTACCAGCGCCACTCGTTTTTCTTGCGTCATTTCGTTTATCCTTTCACCAAACTAGCAAAGGTAGCAGAAAACAACCGCTGGTCACGCACCGTTTGCCAACGCTTCGCGAGCGAGCTCCAGCGCGGCATCCAGGCTATCCGGGTCATTCACCGCCAACCCCTTGGCACTGCGCACGATACGCTTGTTCAAACCAGTCAGCACCTTGCCTGGGCCACACTCGATAAATACGCTCGCCCCTTGCTCGGTCATCGCCTCGACGCAAGCAGACCAGCGCACCGGCTGGTAAAGCTGCTCGATCAGGCGCGTGCGCAGGGTATCGATATCGGCATGCGCCTGGGCATCTACATTCTGAACCACCGTGTAGCGAGGGGCACGCAGCTCCATGTTCTGCATGGCCTCGGCCAACTGCTCGGCCGCTGGCTTCATCAGCGCACAGTGCGAAGGCACTGAGACAGGCAAGGCCAGCGCACGCTTGGCCCCGGCCTCCTGGCAAGCGACGATGGCACGCTCGACGGCCGCTTTGCTGCCCGCGATGACCACCTGACCAGGCGAATTGTAGTTGACTGCAGCCACCACGTCGCCCTGGGCAGCCTGGGCACAGGCATCTTCAACCGCCTGGTCCTCCAGGCCCAGAATGGCGGCCATTCCTCCCTGACCAGCGGGCACCGCCTGCTGCATGGCTTCGCCGCGCAGGCGTACCAGCTGCACACCCTCGGCAAACCCCATGACACCGGCACACACCATGGCGCTGTATTCGCCCAGGCTGTGGCCTGCCATCACGTTAGGGCGCGGCCCTTCCAACTCCTGCCACACACGCCAGATGGCCACGCTGGAAGTCAGCAGCGCCGGCTGGGTGCATGCGGTCGCGTTCAATGCATCTTCAGGTCCTTCCTGGACTACTTTCCACAAATCGTAGCCCAACGCATCTGACGCTTCCTCAAAGGTCGTTCCCACCACGCTGTAGCGCTCGGCCAGCTCTCGCAGCATTCCAAGCTGCTGAGAGCCCTGCCCGGGAAAAATGAGGGCAAGGGGTTGAGACATGTCGTTCACCTTTGCTCTTGTAGGCATTTGCTCAATTGAGCGATAGGCGTAGCTATTGTCCCCGTTTGACAACGGGTGTCGGCATCTCCTGCTGCCTCCAATAGCCCGCAAAATCGTATATCGTTTATTGTCATCCGATCACGGCGGCATCAGCGAAAGCGTTTTGCCAACTGAGTGGGCAAATCCTGCTCTACCTCGTGCAGCGCTCGCAAAATGGCATAATAAAAGCCGTCTGCCTGCGCCCCGCCATGACTCTTCACTACGATATGCTGCAACCCAAGCAGGCTAGCGCCGTTATAGCGCACCGGATCCAACTCCTGCTTGAGGCGCCTGAGTACAGGCCTGGCCAGTAGACTTGCCAGCCGCCCAGTGAGGCGCGATTCAAACGCCATCTGGACGCGCTCGACCAGCATACGAGTCAAACCTTCACTTGCCTTGAGCATTACATTGCCAACGAAACCATCACACACCACCACGTCCAGCTCGCCCTGGAAGACATCACCCCCCTCAGCATAGCCGCAATAGTCGAAACCGGGGTCTGCATAACGGCGGATCAAGGCATCTGCTTCACGCACCGTGGCACTGCCTTTGGTGGCTTCCGAACCAACGTTCAACAGCGCCACGCGCGGACATTCGATACCGTCCATGCACTGGGCCATGGCCGCTCCCATGGCGGCAAAGTCTACCAGACGTTCAGCAGGTGAATCGACGTTGGCCCCAAGATCCAGCAAATAGCAGCGACGCCCTGAACGCGCAGGAATGGCGGTACTGATCGCTGGTCTGGAGAAGCCTGCCAGCATGCCCAGCTCGCGTCGCGCCAACGCGACAAGCGCCCCCGTATTGCCAGCACTCACTCCTGCAACGGCGTGCCCAGCCGCCACATGACGCAGCATGGACGCCATACTGGTGTGCTGACCCCGGCGCAACGCCCAGGCGGCGGTGGCATCAGTCGCTACGCTGTCAGGCGCATCGATGACCACCAAACGTGACACTGCCGCAGCCAAGGGCTGCGGCAAGCGCGAGAGCTCAGCGACGATACGCTGATGCGGGCCAAACAGGGCAAGCTCGAGCACAGGATTTTCCACTACTGCCCTTGCAGAGCCTTCGATAATGGCACGGGGGCCTTGGTCACCCCCCATGACATCAATCGCAAGACGCACTGCACTCACACTGATTGGCCGCGCGATAGGTCGAGCGAGGTTTAAACCTCAACCACCTTGCGGCCACGGTAGAAACCGTCCGGAGAAACGTGGTGGCGCAGGTGAGTCGTACCGGTTTCCTTGTCCTGAGACAGGGTCGGGGCGCTCAGCGCATCGTGGCTACGACGCATACCGCGCTTGGAACGAGTTTTACGGTTCTGTTGAACTGCCATGGGTGTTTACTCCAAGGTATGTAGGGTAAGTGATGCTTACTTTTTGCCTTTCAAAGCGCCACTGCTTTTCAAAGCATTGAGCACCGCGAAAGGGTTTTTGGCAGGAGCGGACTCGTCCGCTGCGCCTTCGGTCTTGCTGACCAGCTGCTCCGCCGAGACATGGCATTCGGTCTCATCGTGATAGACCACCTGCGGCAAGCTGAGGATCAACTCATCCTCGACTACCGTCAGCAAGTCCAGCTGTTCGTTTTCCACCAGCACAGGCTCATGACTGGCAGGCAGCTCGGCAGCCAACGCTTCGTCCGAAATCATTCCCAGAAGGAAATCACTCGACACGTCTTGATTCAGCGGCACCAGACAACGACGACAAGGCAGCGCCAGAGTCGCTTTCAAGGAACCACGAATTTCGCGACGGCCCTGGGCATCGACACCAAACTCAAGGATGACGTGACAGTCACCCGTTTGGTCGCCGGCTTCTTCAGCCAGGCGTGGCAGCTTGTTCAAGGCTACCAGGCCTTCGAGTCGTTCGCGGCGGGCTGCAAGCTTATAAGGCTCAACCCGGCTGGGGAGTTGTGAGGTCAACATAGGCGCGCAATGATAGGCACTCGCCCCGCCGGTGTCAAAGCCAGCAGCATAATTCTTGGCAGTTTCTGCTCGCACACAGCCGCAACAGGCATGCGTCAGGGCTTTTCGCTAAACTGTCGGCGATGCATTTTCCCTTTCTTCCACCCCGTTTCGTCACTCACAGGAGAGTATCGTGCCCCTCGCCCCCAATGCCACGCTGGTGCTGGCCTCCAGCTCACGCTCGCGGCAAGCCCTGCTCGACCGATTACAGCTACCCTACCAGTGCCAATCGCCGGATATCGATGAGACACCGCTGCCCCATGAAACGCCTGAAGCCCTGGTGCATCGACTATCGCTGAGCAAGGCACACGCCGTCGCCGAATCCTTTCCGGCACACTGCATCATCGGGTCGGATCAAATTGCGCTGTTCGAAGGCGAGGTGCTGGGCAAGCCCCATACCGCCGAGCGCGCCTGCGCCAACCTGAAACGTTTTTCAAGCCAGCGCGTCAGCTTCCTGACAGGCCTGGCACTGGTGGACACTCGCCAGCAGCGCCACCAGGTGCATATCGAGACGTTCGATGTCGTCTTCCGAACCCTGCGCGACGCCGAGATCGAACGCTATGTCGCCCTGGAGCAACCGCTGGACAGTGCGGGCAGCTTTCGTATGGAAGGACTCGGCATCACGCTATTCGAGCGCCTGGAAGGGCGCGACCCCAATGCACTCATCGGCCTGCCGTTGATAGCTCTTTGCGACATGCTGCGCCAGGCAGGCATGGACCCACTCGGCACTGCATAGTCACGACCAGGAGGCTTACCCCTAGGGGGCCTGGAAGCGCAGCGGCGAGCGGGCGCTCTCCACCCCCAGCACTTCCGCCGCCGCCTGGGTGAAGCGTCGCGTCAGGCGCTCGAAGGGGTCCAGGCGAGGCGTGTAATTCTCCCACTCGGCTTCTCCGATGCGCGCCCGCGCCACTTGCTCGAGGCTGGCCAGCTCATCCACCAGCCCCAGCGCCAGCGCCTGCTCACCGCTCCATACCAACCCGGAAAACACCTCAGAATCGCCACTCAAGCGCTCGCCTCTCCCGGCCCGAACGTCCTCGATGAACTGCTCGTGGGTCTGCGCCAGCACCGTTTGCCAGAACTGAGCCACCTCCTCATCGAGCGGCTGGAACGGATCAAGAAACGCCTTGTTTTCACCGGCGGTCATGACACGCCGCTCCACGCCCAGCCGATCGATCGCCTCCTGGAAACCAAAGCCTGCGTAAATGACCCCTATCGAGCCCACCAGGCTGGCGGGAGAGGCAATGATCTCATCCGCTGCCGACGCGATATAGTAGGCACCGCTGGCTCCCACGTCTTCGATGACCGCCAGGATGGGCTTGTCACCCAGATCACGCAGCCGCATGATTTCCGCATGGATGCGCTGGGACTGCACCGGGCTCCCGCCGGGGCTGTCGATATGCAGTACGACCGCCGCCGCGCTCTCGCTCTCCCAGGCACGATTCAAACCGCGAATGATGCGTTCGGCATTGGCGGGCGCATCACTGGCAATGACGCCCTGCACCTCGACCAACGCCAGATGCTGCTGTTCCGGCACGCTTGAGGTCGGCTCTGCCACGAAAACGCGGTACAGCGTCGTGGTGATCGATACCAGCACCAGCGTCAATACGACGAAACGGAAAAACAGCTTCCACCGCCGCGCCCGGCGCTGCTCGGTCAAGACGCCACCAATCCAGCGGTCCATCATTTCCAGCTGGGCCAGACGCTGACGTTCGCGCAGCGTTTCGGCATCGTCGCTCGGCTCACCTGCGGCCGATGCTTTCGACGCGGTCGCAGCGACTTGCGGTCCCTGCGTCCAAGGATCCTGCGCGCTTCCCGACGGCTCTTCATGGGAGGGGCTGCCTTGCTCTCTATCGCGGGACTGATCGTCGCTCATACTATTTCCCTCATGATATTTCCCCTCATACGATGTTTCTCATACTGTCTGCCTCTCGGGCATTGACCACCAATAGCTGTGTACACGTGGATCAGCTATATAAAACTCAGCCCCTCTGTCACCCAGCGTCAGCCATGCAACCATTCGAACAGCGTGGGAATGTCATCCGTCATCCAGACAGGCTGGCACGCCGCCAGCCGCTCGGCAGAGTGCACCCCATAGGTCACACCGACCCGATCCATGCCGATGGCGCGTGCCATTTCCAGATCGTATTCGGTATCCCCCACCATCACCGCACGCTCTACCGGCGTATTAAGCTCGGCGAGTAGCTCCAGCAGCATCTGTGGATGGGGTTTGGAGCGGGTTTCATCTGCGGTACGACTGGCATCGAACCACTGGCCGCTATCGGTTTCTCGAAAGACACGATCCAGGCCGCGACGACTCTTGCCCGTGGCCACGGCCAGCCGCTGCCGGGGACGCTGACGCAGCCTGGCCAACTGCTCCTCGACACCGTTGAAAAAAGGCATGGGCGTCGTGTCGCCACTCACAAAGTGATGCGAGTAGCGCTGGCGCAAGCGCTCTGCCTGCTCCGGCGAAACGCCCGGACACAGCGTTGCAATGGCTTCGGGCAGGCCAAGACCAATGATGTTTTCGATGGCGCTGTCTTCCAGGGGCGGCCAGCGTACATCCGCTGCGGCGGCATGCATGCACGACACGATCTTGGGCACCGAATTCATCAGCGTCCCATCCCAGTCGAAGATGATCAGTTCGTAACGCATCAGGCTCCCCCTACTTGCTTGGCTGACGCGCACGCGCCAGCGTCTCTTCCAGCGCTTCAGGCAGCGGCGCCTTGACCGTCACCGGACGACCGTTACCAGGCTCGGGAAAGGTCAATGAGCGCGCATGCAGAAACAAGCGTCCCAGACCCAATTGTTTAGACAGCCGCTCGCTTTCCCGCGTCGCGTACTTGTCATCGCCCAGCAAGGCGTGGCCCGCATGGGCTGCGTGCACACGAATCTGATGGGTACGCCCAGTCACCGGCTCGGCCTCGATGAGCGTCACTTTTTCGAAGGTCTCCACGACGGAGAAATGGGTGCGTGATACCTTGCCGTTGGGATCCACCCGCACACGCCGCTCGCCATTACCGGCATCGAAGCGGTCCAGCCGGGCACTTTCATAGGTCTTTCTGGCAGGCCAGCGCCCTGCCACCAGTGCCAGATAGCGCTTGTCCATGCCGTGCTTCTTGAGCGCCTCGTTGAGCGTCACCAACGCCTCACGCGACTTGGCCAACAGCAGGCATCCGGAGGTGTCACGATCCAGACGATGGACCAGCTCGAGAAAGCTCAAATCGTCGCGTACCTGACGCAATGCCTCGATCAGACCGATCTTGACGCCACTTCCACCATGCACCGCCAGGCCAGAAGGCTTGTTCAACACCATCCAGTCCGGCCCTTCCATGATGACGCTACCCACCAACACGTCGCGCAGGTTATCGCTGACCTCCTTGACCGCCTCCTTGGGCGCCAGGCGCAGAGGCGGTACGCGGACGAGGTCTCCCCCCTGCAGGCGATAGTCCACCTTCACGCGCTTCTTGTTCACTCGAACCTCCCCCTTGCGCACGATGCGGTAGATCAGCGCCCGTGGAGCGCCCTTCAATCGTGTCATGAGGAAATTATCGATTCGTTGACCCGCCTGCTCCGGGGCGATTTCCACCCACTGCACTTCACGCCCTTCGGACATTACCTTGTACTCCTGGTCTCATCCACGCCACATGGTGGAAAGTGACCTTGATTGAAAAGCGGCATTCTAGCGTAGACCTTACGCCATTGCGTCAATTGCTGACGCTTCTCTTTACTGTTATATTCCAGGACGCTCATCGGCCAACGTGACTTGCTGATCTGAAACGCAATAAGCCGCCTTGTATGGCGTATTGTCGTCCAGCGAATTGTCCGTCACGTTAGCCTAAGCACCTGCCCGACCAACATGCAGGTCAGAGCAACGAGGCCAGGCCAGTGTACGCATTGCCCGCCTTCTACGTAATGAAATGCAGCACCTCTGTCGCCTGACCGCGGCAGAGGGAAAAGAATACCGCCAGCCTCGACTGGCAAAAAACGTTACGCCCCTGCCAGGCAGTTACCTTATTCGTCACAAGGCGCTGTCATGCCGGGGCGCAAAGATCAACGCTGTGCCGACAACCGGCGTTGACGAATCGATGAATGCCAGGTGTAGGCGGTGTCAGCAGAGCCGGATGGACGTGACAGCCACCGAAACACGTTCTGCCTCCGCCACGTACTCAACGCCCTATTGGCCGGGTCGGCTACGATGCCTTCCCGGCTTGATGCGTCAGCATAACCATGCGCCGAGCACAAGCACGCAGCACACAGCGGTTCGTCGACGACTCCTCGTTTGACGGCACGACATGCTACGTGAGACCACATGAAACGGATGCTTATTAACGCGACCCAGCCCGAAGAGCTGCGGGTCGCCCTGGTAGACGGACAGCGCCTCTACGATCTGGACATCGAGTCCGGCGCACGCGAACAGAAGAAAGCCAACATCTACCGGGGCAAAATCACCCGGGTAGAACCCTCCCTCGAAGCCGCCTTCGTCGACTTCGGCGCCGAGCGCCACGGTTTTCTGCCGCTGAAAGAGATCTCTCGCGAATACTTCATCAAGGATGTTTCGGGCCGCCCCAACATCAAGGAAGTATTGAAAGAGGGTCAGGAAGTCATCGTTCAGGTAGACAAGGAAGAGCGTGGCAACAAGGGCGCCGCCCTGACCACCTTCATCAGCCTGGCCGGACGCTTTTTGGTACTGATGCCCAACAATCCCCGTGCAGGTGGCATATCGCGGCGTATCGAAGGCGATGACCGCAGCCAGCTCAAGGATGCCATGGGCCAGCTGACAGTTCCCGACAAGATGGGCCTGATCGTACGCACCGCCGGTATTGGCCGCAGCTCCGAAGAGCTGCAGTGGGACCTGGACTACCTGGTGCAGGTGTGGGAATCGATCACCACCGAGTCCGCCAAGCGCCCTGCGCCCTTTTTGATCTACCGCGAATCCAACGTCATCATCCGTGCCATGCGCGACTACCTGCGCCAGGATATTGGCGAGGTGTTGATCGACAGTCCCGACATCCACGCCGAGGCGCTGGCATTCATCCGCCAGGTGATGCCTTCCTACCAGCAAAAGATCAAGCTGTATGCCGATGAAGTGCCGCTGTTCTCGCGCTTCCAGATCGAGTCGCAGATCGAGACGGCCTACCAGCGGGAAGTGAAACTGCCTTCCGGTGGCTCCATCGTCATCGATCACACCGAAGCGCTGGTCTCCATCGACATCAACTCGGCCCGCGCCACCCGTGGCAGCGATATCGAAGAGACCGCCCTGCAAACCAACACCGAAGCCGCCGATGAGATCGCTCGCCAGCTCCGCCTGCGCGACATCGGCGGGCTCGTGGTCATCGATTTCATCGACATGGGCCCGGCTCGCAACCAGCGTGAAGTCGAAAACCGCATGCGCGATGCGCTCAAACTGGACCGCGCCCGCGTACAGATCGGCCGCATTTCGCGCTTCGGCCTGATGGAAATGTCGCGCCAGCGTCTGCGCCCCTCGCTGGGCGAAACCAGCGGCGTGGTCTGCCCGCGCTGTAACGGCCAGGGCACCATCCGCGATGTGCGCTCGCTGTCGCTCTCCATCATGCGCCTGATCGAAGAAGAGGCCATGAAAGAGCGCAGCGCCCAGATCCGCGCCATCCTGCCCGTGCCGGTCGCCACTTATCTGCTCAACGAAAAGCGCAGCGTGCTGGCGGATATCGAATCACGCCAAGGCGTGCGCGTGGTCATCCTGCCCAGCCCGGAGATGGACACCCCGCACTACGACGTTCAACGCCTGCGCGATGACCACCTGGACGAAGACGACAGCCACACCCTGTCGAGCTTCGAACTCTCCACGGACACCGAGATTGGCAAAGAGCCGCCTCCCAGCTTCGCGGCTCCGGCTCAGCGGGCAGAAGCCGCGGTCAAGAGCATCGCTCACAACGCCCCGGCCCCTGAGTCGCTGCAAACCGAAGAAGCGCCCGCCAAACCAGCCGCGGCCGAAGCGCCTGCCGAGCAACCCAGCGTACTGGGTCGCTTCATTCGCGGTTTTGCCAAGCTGCTGGGTGGCGATGAGACCAGCACAACGGCCACACAGGAAGCCAGCTCGACGAACCGTAAGCCCGAGCAGTCGGCAGCCCCAAGCCGCCCGTCGCGCAATGAGCGTCGTCAAAAGCCTGCGCAGGAGCGCCAGGAAAACAGCGCTTCACGCGACCAGCGTAACGATGCCACCAAGGCACCTGCTGCTCGCAACGACGACAGCAACGACAAGCGCAGCGGCCCCAGCCGCACCCGCAACCGTCGTCGTCACCCGCAGCAGGACGACAGCCGGGCTCAGGAAAGCACGTCCCGCAACTCGCGTCAGAAAGAGACTGCCAAGGAGTCGTCGCAGAACGATGCTGCCAGCAGCGCACCGCAGCCGGAACAGCGTCGCGAGAAACCCCGCGACAACAAACCCAAGCACGACGATAGCCGCCCAGAGGCCGCTCAGCAGGACGAGCCGCAAAAGGATGACGGCAAGCCGAAGCGCACGCGCAACAACCCGCGCCAGCGTTCACGCAAGCAGGCACTGAGCCCGCAGGCCGAAGCCGAACAGCTGAAGCTCCAGGCAGAAGCCCAGCAGGCATCTGAGGAAGCCCCTGCCCCAGCAGCGGCAGACGCTGAAACGCCTGCAAAGAAAGCCGCGTCAGCGCCAGAAACGGCGACTCAAGCAACCGCTGCCCAAGAGACAGCCACGCAAGAAACAGCGACTCAATCGCCCAGCGAAGCGGCAGACACGCGTCCTGAAGCACGTCAGGAGGCTACCGCAGAGACCGCAGCCGAGGACACTACTGCCACCGCACGTGCCAGCAATGCCGACAAGGCGCGCAAGTCAACGCGCCAGCGCCGTCAACCGGCCATTCGCGACGAAGCGCCCAAGCAAGCCAACGCGTCTGGAGACGATAACGGGGCCGTCGACGCATCCGCCATGGAGCCTCAGACACCGGCGGCCACCCATGAGCAGCCCGCTGCAGCCACAGAAGAGCCGACAGCGCCACGTGAGGAACAGCCAACCTCGGCGGCTGATCAAGAGCCCTCAGCGGCGGTAGAGAAAGAGCCTTCAGCGGCGGTTGAAGAGAAGCCCTCAGCGGTTGCTGAAGAAAAGCCTTCAACGACCGTGGCAGAAGCACCTTCTGCCGATGAGAGCCCATCTTCCGCCACTACGGAAGAGCCCTCAGCAGTGGTTGAGAAAGAGCCCTCAGCGGCGGTAGAGAAAGAGCCCTCAGCGGCGGTAGAGAAAGAGCCTTCGGCGGTGGTTGAAGAAAAATCTTCTGCAGTAGTTGAAGAAAAAGTCTCAGCAGCCGTTGAGGAAGAGCCTTCAAAAGCGTCTTCCGCAGTAGCAGCAGAAGACACCTCAGCAGCCACTGAAGCGCAATCTTCCGTCACCACTGAGGAAAAGCCCGCCACGGCCGAGGAGCAAGCGCCCACGGAAGCGACTCAGGAGCGCTCGACGCCTGCTGCAGAAAACGCAGCAGCAGAGAAAGCCCCCGAAGCCCCTCAGGCAGCGGCCGACGCCAACGCCAGTGGCGAGCCTGCCGCTGACGAGGAGGCCTCCAAGCCACGTCGTCGCCGCCGCCGGGCTCATAACGACCCGCGTGAACAGCGCAAGCAGCAGGCCCAGCAAAACTCACCCGAGTAATGCTGACAGCCGTAAAAAACCCCGCCTCGGCGGGGTTTTTTATGCGCTATCGTCAGGAGATCACTCGTGGCTCCGCTTCCAGGCTGACGCCAAAACGCTCGGCGACCGCACCTGCAACGATATCCGCAAACGCCAGCAGCTCTGCACGATTACCGCCACCAAAGTGCACCAGCACCAGCGCCTGATGCTGGTGCACGCCAAACGCTCCCTGGCGGTGCCCTTTCAGGCCACACTGGTCGATCAGCCATCCGGCCGCCAGCTTCACCTGCCCATCGGGCTGGGGAAAATGCGGTATACCAGGATAGTCGTTCAACAGCCGCTGGGCATGGTCACCGCTCACGAGCGGGTTCTTGAAGAAGCTGCCGGCATTGGCCAGCACGGCGGGATCCGGCAGTTTCTCCTGGCGAATGGCGCAGACGGCACGCGCCACCTCCAGCGGGTCGGGCGCGGCAGACACCCGTGCGGCCAGGTCGCCATACCCCAGTTGCGGATTGGGCGTTTCCGAGAGCCGCAAGACGAGCTGCGTAATGACCACCTTGCCTGCCAAATCACGCTTGAAGAGACTGTCTCGATAACCAAACTGGCACGCCTCGCCATCCAGCCAGCGCACTTCCCCCGTGGCCAGTTCGACCACCTGCACCGCCGCCAGCACGTCGGCCAGTTCGACACCATAGGCACCTATGTTCTGCACCGGAGCGGCCCCACAGTCACCGGGGATCAGCGCCAGATTCTCACAGCCCCACAGGCCACGCGCTGCCAGCGCCATCACCAAGGCGTGCCAATTCACTCCCGCCCCTACGTAGGCCAACACCTCCCGGCCACGCCGCTCCAACCACCACTGCTGGAGCGAAGGACGAATGACCACTCCTGACAACTGGCTCGGCAACAGGACGTTACTGCCCCCCCCGAGCAGCGTCATCGGCCCCCGCTGCTGCCGTGCCTGATGCAACACGTCCTGCAACGCCGCCAGCGTGGTCGGCGCCGCGTACTGTTCGGCCACACAGGGCAAGCGCAGCGTATTGGCCTGGGTCAGATCCCAGGATGCCATCAGAACCTCAGGGCGGGAGACAGCGCTAGCGTTCACGCTGCAACTCATCGAGCAGACCCTGCGATGCACGCTCGATCAAGTCCAGCACTTGCTCGAAACCGTCGTCGCCACCGTAATAGGGGTCAGGCACATCGCTCTGCGGCAGCCCGGCGTAATCGAGCAGCAGCCCTACCTGGGCCTGGCTATTGGCCGGTTGCAGAGCACGCATGGCGGCGAGGTTTTCGCGATCCATGCCCAGCACGTAGTCGAACTCGTGGAAGTCACTGGCTTTCAATTGGCGAGCGCGAAGATGGCCAATCTCGATACCTCGTTGACGCGCCGCCGCCTGGGAGCGGGGGTCCGGGGCTTTCCCTACGTGCCAGTCACCTACTCCGCAGGAGTCGATGGTGACGCGGTCATCCAGCCCTGCTCGCACCACGGCCTGCTGAAAAACGCCTTCCGCGGTGGGCGAGCGGCAAATATTGCCTAAACAGACGAACAGCACGCGCTTCATGGACGATCCTCCGATGACGACAACAGGGCGCGTACCCGTGCCAGGTCCTCCGGAGTATCGACCCCTGCCGGGTTCGCCGCCGCGGCCAGCGCCACCTGAATGGCGTGACCGTGCTGCAATACACGCAGCTGCTCGAGCTGTTCCAACTGCTCCAGGCTGGACGCCGTCAGATCACGGTAGGTGGCCAGAAAGCTGGCACGGTAAGCGTAGATGCCAATATGGCGCAGCCAGGCATCGGTGGTGAGCAAATCGGGCTGAGTCTTGAACTGCTCTCTGTCCCAGGGGATTGGCGCTCGGGAAAAATAGAGCGCGCGCCCTTGCAGTGAACGCACCACCTTGACCACATTGGGGTTGAATAGCGTATCCACATCGCCGATGGGCTCGGCCAGGGTGGCCATGGCCGCCTCGGGATCGTCTGCCAGCCGCTGGGCTACCTGGTCGATCAATACGGGAGGGATCAATGGCTCGTCACCCTGCACGTTGACGACCAGCGTGTCACCCGCCAGCGAGAGCTGTTCGGACACTTCGGCCAACCGGTCCGTGCCGGAGGGATGGTCGGCTCGGGTCATGACCACTTCCGCGCCGTAGGCCTGCATGGCCTCACGGATCCGCTCGTCGTCAGTGGCCACGATGACTCGCTGCGCCTGGCTCTCGCAGGCACGGCGCCATACGTGGGCCACCATGGGCTCACCGGCGATATCCAGAAGCGGCTTGCCAGGCAACCGTGAAGAGCCGAACCGTGCCGGGACGACCGCGATAAACTGCGCCACAGAGCCCATCACACCTCCCCGGTACGGCCAGGTGAAGTGGCCAGCTTCTCATCGGCGTCCATCTGCCGCGCTTCTTCAGGCAGCATCACCGGAATCCCGTCCCGTATGGGATAGGCCAGACCATCATAGTGGCAGCACAGCTCCTGTGCGTCGCGCTGATACTTCAGCTTGCCGTTGCAGAGCGGGCAAACCAGCATTGCCAACAGTTCCTTATCCATCGGTGCTTCCCCTTTGTGTCAGTTCTGCCAGCCTGGAAGCCAGCCAATCTTCAAACTCTTCTGGAAGCCGCGCTTCCACCTCCAGCACCCAGCTGTCCGCCGGGGCCAGCTCACGGCATTTGACCGCATCCTTGGCCGTCATGACCACCGGCCCGGCGGCCATGGGCTTGAATGTTCGCTCATCGAAAGCGTGATGATCCGCCAAGGGGTGCTGTTCCCCATAAACCCCCAGCGTTTCGAGGGTCTTGAAAAAGCGCTGCGGGTTGCCGATCCCCGCCAGCGCATGTGCTGGCAGCGTAAAGGGCAAAGGAGCCAGCGGGTAGTGCTGGCCACTGGACAGCTTGCGCCAGCCCCGGGGCACCAGCTGCATGGCCACCGAAGGCACCGGCAAGGGAGTCGTTAGCGTGCCATTGACGATCACCGCATCCACTTGCTGCAAGCGGGTAACGCCTTCGCGCAGCGGTCCTGCAGGCAGGCAGCGCTGGTTGCCCAGCCCACGGCTGCCATCGACCACCACTAGCTCAATATCGCGCCCCAGCGCCAAGTGTTGCAAGCCGTCATCGCTGATCACGATATCGCAACCCATCTCGACCAGCGCTCGGGCGCCCCGAGCCCGCTGCGGGTCTGCCACGACGGGCAGCCCGGTCTGTTGAACCAGCATGAGCGGTTCGTCACCGCTATGCGCGGGGTCCGTGGTGGGCGTGACGTGAAGCGGATAATGGGGTGCGGTGCCGCCATACCCTCGGGTCACGATGCCTGGCGAGTAGCCCTGCGCGACCAGCCAGCGCCCCAACCAGGCCACCAGCGGTGACTTGCCGGTGCCACCCAGGGTGATATTACCGACCACGATCACCGGCACCTCTGCCCGCCAGACAGGTTTGCGCCCTCGTCGGTAATCGCGCGCTCGACGACGCATAAGATAACGGTATAAATTGCCTAGCGGAAACAACGGCGTCAGCCACGGGCTTTCCCCGTAGGCGGCATCCAACCAGCGCTTCGCCAGGCTCACTCGTGCTCCTGAAACTGAAGCTGGTGCAGGGCCGCATAAGCACCTGACTTTTCCAGCAGCGCCTGATGGGTGCCCTGCTCCACGATCCGCCCCTGGTCCATGACCAGAATGCGGTCGGCACGCTCGATGGTCGACAGGCGGTGGGCGATCACCAGCGTGGTGCGCCCCTCACAGACCCGCTCCAGGGCTTTCTGGATATAGCGTTCGGATTCGGTATCCAGCGCCGAGGTAGCCTCGTCCAGAATCAGAATCGGCGCATCCTTGAAAATGGCTCGGGCAATCGCCAACCGCTGGCGCTGCCCGCCCGAGAGCATGACCCCATTTTCGCCTACCACGGTGAGATAGCCTTCCGGCAGTTTCTCGATGAACTCACTGGCGTAGGCGGCTTCTGCGGCAGCCTTCACGGCGGACATGTCCGGATTTTCCACGCCATACGCGATATTGTCCGCAATGGTGGCATTGAACAGGGTGACCTGCTGGGAAACCAGCGCTATCTGCTGCCGCAGCGGCCCCAGCGCGTAGCGGTCGGCATCGATGCCATCGATCAGGATCTGGCCTTCGGTGGGTCGATAGAAGCGCGGCAGCAGGCTCACCAGGGTAGACTTGCCGCTTCCCGAGCGCCCCACGATCGCCACCAATTCGCCGGGGGCGACGCGCAGCTGAATATCGTGCAGCACGTTGGGCTGGTCGTCGGCGTAGCGGAAGCTGACATGGTCGATGATCACCTCGCCAGTCAAGCGGCTCGGCACCACGTCGCCCTCGTCACGCTCCGGGGCCAGGTCCATGAGACCGAACAGCTCGGCAGCAGCGGCAATGCCCTTCTGAATCTCACTGTTCACTTCGGTGAGCTGACGTACTGGTTTGATCATCAGCGCAGCGGCAGTAATAAAGGCAACGAATTCACCGGGCGTCATGTTGGCCATCAAACGAGGGGCCATGGCCAGCCATACCAGCAGGGCCATGGAAATGGCCACCAGCATCAGAATCACCGGCGAGCTGACCGCTCGGGTCATGGCTTCTTTCATGCTTTGCCGACGGTTCTCTTCGCTGACACGTTCGAAGCGCTGCTTTTCATAGGCTTCGGCACCATGGGTGCGCACCACGCGATACCCCGAGAGGGCTTCCGAAGCCACGTGCGTCACATCGCCCATGGAGTGCTGGATGCGCTTGGAGATGCGCCGAAAGCGCTTGCTGACGTAACTCACCACAGCGGCAATCAACGGCGTCACGCCCATGAACAGCAGAGTGAGCATCCAGTTGGTCCAGAACAGGTAGCCAATCAGGCCCACCACGAAGAGCCCTTCACGGAGAATGATGGTCACCGCGTTGGTCGCCGCCCCGGCAACCTGCTCGACATGGTAGGTCACCCGTGACACCAGATGGCCGCTGGAGTGGTGATCGAAAAACCGCCCCGGCAAATGCAGCATGTGATCGAATACGTTACAGCGCAGCGTATGAATCACGTAGCGCCCCACGTAGGCCATGAAATAAGTACTGAGAAACGTGCCCAACCCTCGGGCTGCGAACATCAGCACGACGAACAAGGGCAGAAACAGCCGAAACGCGGCATCGGGATGCTGAATGCCATCGATGAGGCGCTTCATCATCTCGGCCAGCGCGGTGCTGGACGCGGCATAAATCAGAAACCCGATCACGGCCAGCGAGAAAGCGCGCCAGTGTGGCTTCACATAACTCAACAAACGTTTATAGAGTACCCAACCTGAATCAGTCACACGCGCTCCCGGCAGTAGTGTGCAGTGGGGCGATTCTACCCTATGGTGGCTCGCTTCAACACCGCTTCTGGCCGCCGGAAACACGCCGCTGGGTATCTATCTGCACGGGTACCCCCGGTTCCAGGCGGATACGCACCGCGCCATCATGGGCGGTACTCCACAGGCAGCTGTGCTGATGGCGAAAGCGCCGCACCACCTCATCGGCCGGGTGCTGGAAGGCATTATCGCGTCCGGCACTGAAGATGGCATGCCGAGGCATCGCTTCACGGACGAACTGCACACCGGAGCTGGTGTGACTGCCGTGATGGCCCGCCACCAGCACCGTGACGTCACCGGCCAACAGGGGCAGCAAGTGGCGTTCCACCTGACGCCCCACGTCCCCGGTGATCAGCAGCCGATGCTCTCCCACCTGGACTTCCAGCACGCAGGAGCGGTCATTGGAAGAGAGCTGCTGATGTCCTGCCGGGGGCCAGAGGAAACGATAGATGATCCCCTCCTGCTGCCACTGCTGGCCCTGCTCACAGGGCGTGCTGGCAACGATCAGCGGCTCGTCCAGCGGGGCACGCCAGTCCGCCACTTGATGCTCGTCCCGCAACGCTTCGACACCGCCTGCGTGGTCGGTATCGGCATGGCTGACCACCACCAGGTCGAAGGCCTGACCAGGCGGCCAGAGCGTTTGCAAGGGCATGAAACCGCTGCGAAAACGCGGCCCCGTGTCGTAAAGCATCCGATAATCGGCGCTGCGCAGCTCGACCAGCTGGCCCTGCCCCACATCGTGCACGGTGACGACCAGCCGACGCTCTTCGACGCGCTCACTTGGCCACCAGGGAGCGCTCAGCGCCAATAGCGTGACCAGTAGGCGCACCCCGCTGGGCGTGGCAGGCAATCCCCAGCCAAGCGCTAGCAGCAGCCAGGCCAGTGCCAACGGGTATACGTGCTCGGGCGGTGGCTGCCACAGCGGTGCCAGGGCCAACGAAGCCTCCAGTAGATAATGGAACAGCGCCAGCGCCTGTGCGAACACCCACCAGGCTGCCAGCCCAATGCTCGGCAGCGGCGCGAGCAGCCACCCCAGCAGCGCCGAAGGCACCATGATCGAGCTGACCCAGGGCACGGCCAACAGATTGACCAGCGGAGCCGCGGGCGCCACTCGGCCAAATGCCAACAGCACCGCTGCCGCCATCAGCGGCGCCAGCAACAGCTGGGAACGCAGCAGCGCCCAGCACCAGCCTTTGATACCTCGTGGGCGAGGGCGCCCCTGCCAGATCACGATCAGCCAGCCCACCGCCACGAACGACAGCCACAAGCCGGGCCGCCATAGAGAGAGCGGGTCGGCCACCACGATAACGGCGAGGGCCAGCCACCAGGCCTGCCAGGGGCCTGGCGCATGGCGCCCGCTCAACACCCATAGCCCCAGCAGGGTCATGATCATGGCGCGCATGGCAGGCGGTGCCAGCCCTGCCAGCAGTGCATAGCCCACGGCAGCCGCCCCCGCCACCCACCAGGGCCAGACGCGCAGGCGCCAGTCACCGGGAGACATCAGCCGTGCTGCCAAGCGGGCCAACAGCAGCGCAAAGGACGCTACCAGGCCAACGTGCAAACCGGAAATCACCACCAGGTGCGTGGTCCCGGTGGCATTCAAAAGCGCCCAGTCCTGCTGCGTCAGCTGGTCGCTATCGCCCAGCGTCAGCGCGGCCAGCCAGCGCTGGGTACGCGCCTCTGGCGCATTACTCTCCAGGTAGGCCACCGCCTGCTGACGTAGTTGGAAAGGCGCCTCCGACAGGCGCTCCGGCGCTGGGTCGTTGCGCACATAGCCGGTGGCATGAATACCTTCACGCCACAGCCACTGGGCATAGTCAAAGCTGTTGGGGTTGGCAAAGCCTCTGGGCGGGCGTAGCCGAACGGTCAGCTGCCAGCGCTCGCCAACGGCGTAAACCGCACTGGACTGGGTGGCAGACGAGGGAAAAGCCGAGTAGGCGCTGACCCGCACTTGCTTCAGCCGATCACAGGGCAGCAGGGGCTCCGGCGAGCGGCACGCTTCTACCGCCAGCCTCAAACGTTGGCTGCCGCCGTCCTCTCTTTGCACGCGGAGCACGCGGGCCTCCAGCGTCAGGTCCTGGCCGCTCAAGCCATCAGGCAGTCGATTGCCCCACTCCTGCTGAAGAGTCAGCACCATCAGTGCCACCAGCGCTAGCCATATCAACCCACGAGGGCGCGTCGTCGCCATGACTACGGCCGCCACCATCAGCACTGCCAGCGCCAAAGTGGCGTCTCGCTCGGCCCCCAGCCAACCCGCCAGCGCACCGCCCAACAGCGCAGCCAAGGCCGCTGGCACCGCACTCCCTCGCCCCATTCCACCTCCCTGGCCGAAACCCTTCGCCTCAGTAGCGTAGCCTAAGCCCTGCGCTATGTGGATAATAGCCTGCACCAATAGCAAGAGTACCTGACATGCCGCGCCGTTTCCTGCAGCGCTACATGCCTAAACCGGACACCATCCGGCGCCAACGATCGTTACGCTTCATGGCGCCGTTGATTGCCGATCCGGGTTTGTGGCTACTCACTCGACGCAGCGTTGCCAACGCGTTTAGCGTCGGGCTTTTTTGTGCCATGCTGCCCATTCCCTTTCAAATGGTCGTGGCCGCGCTGGGAGCACGGCTGGCTCGCTGCAACCTGGCCCTGTCGGTGGGTCTGGTGTGGGTCACCAATCCGCTGACCATGCCGTTGATCTTTTATATCAATTATCGGATCGGTACTTTTTTGCTGGGCGCTCCGGTGCGCGAGGCGCCTTCTCGCATCTCGACCCGCTGGATAGCCGAGCAGATACATGACATCCTGCCCCCCCTCCTGCTGGGTTCCCTGATCAGTGCCATCGTGCTGGCCATCATCTCCAACGTCGCGATTCGGCTCATCTGGCGCTGGCACGTCTCCCATAACTGGAAACGCCGCCGCCTGAAAAGGCGACGGCGCAGAGCCTGCATCGAATCGCAGTTCGACGATTAACCCCTGAGCGATTCACTCTGGAGCTGCTCGACGAGCCGCCCACCATCCAGCTTCATGACCCGATCCTGATGGGCCGCCAGGCTCACATCGTGGGTCACGATGACGAAGGCGCAGGCGCTCTCCTTGGCCAGCTCATCCATCAAGTCCAGAATGGTACTGGCGGTGGTCTGATCGAGATTGCCAGTGGGCTCATCCATCAACACCAGGCTCGGGTCGGTCACCAGCGCCCTGGCAATGGCCACACGCTGGCGCTCGCCGCCCGAAAGCTCACCAGGCTTGTGGTCGGCACGCGCCTTCATGCCCACCCGATCGAGCAGCTGCAAGGCACGCTGTTCGGCGACCTTTTTCGCCTGGCCGCGAATGATCAGCGGCAGCGCGGCATTCTCCAAGGCAGTGAACTCGGCCAGCAGGTGGTGGAACTGGTAAACGAAACCGATATAGCGATTGCGAAACTTGCCAAGCGCGGCTTCGTTCAGCTCCGACAGCGGTTCGCCAGCGATCACCACGCTGCCTTCACTGGGGCGATCCAGCCCCCCCAGCAGGTTCAACAGCGTGGTCTTGCCGGAACCGGAGCTGCCCACGATGGCCACGCGCTCCCCGGCATGTACCTGCAGATCCAGCTGGTCCAGCACCGTCAAATCCTGCGGCCCTTCGCTATACACCCGTGTCAGGCCACGGCATTCCAGCATGACGGCGGGTGGTTGAGTAATCGTCGAAGTCATCAGAGCATCCTTATTCATAGCGCAGTACGTCAGCCGGTTGAACCCGAGCTGCTCGCCAGGCAGGGTAAAGTGTCGAGAGGAACGTCAGGCCGAAGGCGGCCAGCACGATGTCCCGCACATCGCTCCACTGCAAGCGCGAGGGCAAGTCGCTGATGAAGTAGACCCCAGCATCGAGGAACTGGATGCCGAAAGCACTCTCGAACCAGGCGATGATGTCGGAAATGGTCAGCGCCAGCGCAATGCCGACCGCTACCCCGACGGCAATGCCGATCAAGCCGATGGCCAACCCCTGGACGATGAAAATACCCATGATCGAGCGTGGTGTGGCACCGATGGTGCGCAAGATGGCAATGTCGGCACGCTTGTCGGTCACCACCATAACCAGGGTGGACACAATGTTGAACGCCGCCACCGCAATGATCACCGTCAGCAGCAGTGCAATCATGCGCTTCTCCATCTGGATGGCCTGGAACAGGTTGCCGTGGGAGAACGTCCAGTCGGTGCCACGATAACCCGAGCCCAGCTCCCTGACGATGGCCTGGGTTTCGCTCCCGGCCACGAACAGATCATCCAGCTCGAGTCGCAGCCCGCCTACGGCGTCGCCCATGCGCGCCAGGGTCTGCATGTCTTCGATGTTGGCATAGGCCAGATTGGCATCCAGATCCGCGCCCACGCTGAAGATTCCACTAACCGTAAAACGCTTCAGCCGGGGAAAGACCCCAGCGGGCGTAATCGACGCTTCGGGCACCAGCAGCGTGACGCGGTCACCCACCCCGACGCCAAGACGCCTGGCCAGCATGGAGCCCAGCACCACATTCCACTCGCCGGGCACCAGATCGGCCAGCTCACCTTCCCGCATGTGCTGGCCAATGATCGACACCTGGCCTTCCCAGTCAGGGTGGATGCCGTTCACCATGGCCCCCTGATTACGCCCACCCGACGAGAACATACCCTGCTGCTCGACGTAGGGCGCCGCGCCAATCACTCGCTCGCGCTGCGTCAGCCGGTTGGCCAGCGCCTCCCATTCGACCAGACCCTCCTGCGCTTCGATCTTGGTGTGCGGCACCATGCCGAGGATACGCGTGCGCAGCTCATGATCGAAGCCATTCATGACCGACAACACCAGAATCAACACCGCCACGCCGAGCATCAACCCAAGCATCGAGGTCAGCGAAATGAACGAAATAAAATGGTTGCGGCGTTTAGCGCGCACATAGCGCAGCCCCACCAGGAAAGGCAAACGATCAAGCATGGCTTCATTCCTTAATAATGAGCGTCCATGGTACGGTTTTTTCAGCATGGCTGCATGTACAAACGCAGCCTTAGAGTAGCGAAAGCAGCGGCTGTTCCCTGGCACACGGTAACGCTTGCAAGTTGCGTGGCAACCCCCTAAATTGCGCCCGTTCCTCTTGCCCGCTGGGCGAGCTCTCTTACCTCGACACGAGTACCCGTGACATTGGCTATCAAGACGTATCGCTTGCTCCCCGAATGGCATCCACAGGATGGCCTACAGTTGACCTGGCCCCGCCCAGACGGCGACTGGGCGCCCATGCTATCGCGGATCGAAGCAACCCTTGAGCGCATTGTGTTGGCCACCGCACGCTATCAACGCGTCATCATCAGCGTGCCGGATGAGGCGACTCGGCAACGCCTGCTCGCCACGTTCAGCGCTTATGGCATCCCCGACGCGCAGCTGCAGCTGATTGTCGCACCCACCGACGATACCTGGGCGCGCGACCACGGCCCCATCACGGTGCTGGACGAAGAGGATCAGCCCCTGCTGCTGGACTATACCTTTACCGGCTGGGGCGGAAAATTCCCTGCCGAGCACGACAACCAGCTCACCCAATGGCTGGCGGACGCTGGAGTATGGGCCTGCCCCGTCGCCTCTCGGGCCATGGTACTGGAAGGGGGCGGCATCGAGACCGACGGCGAAGGCACGCTGTTGACGACCGAAGCCTGCCTGCTGAACCCCAACCGCAACCCGACCCTCAGCCGCGCCGACGTGGAAGCCCGGCTGGCAGAAGATTTCGGCGTGGACCGCTTTCTGTGGCTGGCTCATGGCCACCTGGAAGGCGACGATACCGACAGCCATGTGGACACGCTGGCACGCTTTTGCGACCCCACCACCATTGCCTACGTGCGCTGCGACGATCCAACAGATCCGCATTATCCGGCACTGCAGGCCATGGAGCAGGAGCTCAGGGCATTCCGCCAGCGCAATGGCGAGCCCTACCGCCTGATCGCCCTGCCCTGGCCACAGGCCTGCTTCGATCCGGAGGATGGCCACCGGCTGCCGGCTACCTACGCCAACTTCCTGATCATCAACGAAGCGGTGCTGGTGCCCACCTATGGTGACCCCGCCGACGTGGTTGCCCTGCAAGCCCTGGCCACGGCGTTTCCGGAGCACACACTGATCCCGATCGAGTGCGTCAGCGTGATTCGCCAGCACGGCAGCCTGCACTGCCTGACCATGCAGCTACCCAAAGGCACACTCGCCCCGATTGTTTCCATGTCTTGAAGATAATGTCTTGAAGATAATGTCTTCAAACTAACGCCTTGAAGTGAACGTCTTGAGGAGAACGGCATGTCACACACGCTGAACGTTGCGGTCATTCAACAGGCTGCCTGGCCTGACAAGGCACGCAGCCTGGCAGAGAGCGAAGCCGGTATTCGCGAAGCAGTCCGTCAAGGTGCCCAGCTGGTACTACTGCAGGAGCTGCATGCTACCCACTACTTCTGCCAATACGAAGACCCGGCGCTGTTCGATCTGGCCGAGCCGCTGGATGGCCCCACCGGGCAGCGCCTGGCCGACCTGGCAAAAGAGCTGGATATCGTGCTGGTGGGTTCGCTGTTCGAGAAGCGCGCCGCAGGCCTCTACCACAATACCGCCGTGGTATATGACCGCGCCCAGGGTCGCGTGGGCCAGTATCGCAAGATGCACATTCCCGACGATCCCGGCTTCTACGAGAAATTCTACTTCACCCCCGGCGACGCCGATGCCGCCCGTGGCGATGGTTTCACCCCCATCGACACCTCGGTGGGACGCCTGGGCATCCTGGTGTGTTGGGATCAGTGGTATCCGGAAGCCGCACGACTCATGGCCCTGGCGGGCGCGGAGCTGCTGCTCTACCCCACGGCGATTGGCTGGGACCCCAGCGATGCTCCTGCCGAAAAAGCCCGTCAGAAGGAAGCCTGGACGCTGATTCAGCGAGCCCATGGCGTCGCCAATGGCCTGCCGGTACTGGTCGCCAACCGGGTGGGCTTCGAAGCCGACCACTCGGGCGTCGGCGCTGGTATCGAATTCTGGGGAGGCAGCTTCATCTGCGGCCCCCAGGGGGAGCTGCTGGCCCACGCTGGCGAGCAGCGCGAGCAGCTGGTGGTGACCCTGGACATGGCGCGCAGTGAAAACACGCGACGCATCTGGCCTTATCTGCGCGACCGCCGTATCGATGCCTACGGTGACCTGACGCGCCGCTACCGGGATTGAGCCAAGCGTCCTTTCAACCACCGCCATCGTAAAAAAACGCCTGCCCGGGTAACCCGAGCAGGCGTTTTCATTTGCATCACGAGGCGTCCCTTCTTCACGCCATGTCGCCCGTCGCCTGCCAGCAAGCAGGGCCGGACGTCACGGGCTCACTTCCAGAAATCGCGGATCGACGCGATCCCCTGAGCCCCCACGGCCCGGGCATGGTTGGCATCGAAGCGCGTCATGCCACCCAGCGCGAACACCGGCATGCCCGCCCGCTCGACCAACTGCTGGAAGTCGTGCCACCCCATGGGGGCCACTTCCGGGTGGGAGGGCGTGGTACGCAGGGGTGACAGCGTCACGAAATCGCAGCCCAGCACGGCGGCTTGAGACAGCTGCGTCTGGTCATGGGTCGAGGCAGAGAGCCACTTGTTTTCGGCAATGGGGCGGCGGTCCAGCGACATCAAACGGGCACTGGTGAGATGAATACCGTCGGCATCCACCTGCTCCAGCACTTCCGGTTCGGCATTGAGCAGCAGCTTGGCGCCGTACTGGCGGCACAGCGCCAACGCACGCTCTGCCCGTGCCAGGTAGGCCGCTTTATCCAGCGACTTGGCCCGCAGCTGCACCAGGCGAACACTATCCTCACGCAGGGCGCGCTCCAGCAGCGCTGCAAACCGCTCATCATCGGCCTCTTCACCGGTAATGAGGTATTCGGTAGGCAGCATCACTGCGCGCAGGATGGGCAGATTGGCGGCGGGGAACGGGTAGTTCACCAGCTCGTCCATGGGTACCCAGCGCACGGCCTGACCTTCACGCCCGAAAGGTTCACCGGCAAACTCATGCACTTGCCACACGTCCAGCAGAATGTGCTTGTCCGGGTACTCGTGGTGCACACGAATCAGAGGCTGGGCGCGCACGATCTCTACCCCCAGCTCTTCATGCAGCTCACGCTTCAGACCTTCCAGCCCCGTTTCATAGGGCGCCAGCTTGCCGCCAGGAAACTCCCACAGGCCGCCATGATCGACATTGGACGGCCGACGCGCGATCAACACGTGCTTCTGATCAGCGCTGATGATGGCCGCTGCCGCGACATGAACCCGTCGTTTTACCATTACACTCATTACGTCTAATCCACTCTGTGCGCGCCGCACGGGACAGGTACGGCGCTATCTGGCTTTGTTGAGCACGATGCCACAGCCTAGCTGCGGTAATCCGCATTGATGGACACATAGTCATGGGAAAGATCGGAGGTCCATACGGTAGCCCCCTCCTCACCACGACCCAGCGTGATCCGAATGGTGATCTCCTCCTGCGCCATGACCGCACTGCCAGCGGCCTCGGTATAGCTGCTGGCGCGACCGCCCTGCTCCACCAGCCGCACGTCCCCGAGGTCGATGACCACTCGGCTGACGTCGAAGGCCTCAACTGGCGCACGGCCCACTGCGGCCAGAATACGCCCCCAGTTGGCATCCGAGGCATACAGCGCGGTTTTCACCAGCGGCGAGTGGGCGACGGTGAAGGCGACATCCAGTGCCTCCTGGCGGGTACGCGCCTCATCGACCTGCAAAGTGACGAACTTGGTCGCTCCTTCGCCATCACGAATGATGGCCTGTGCCAGCTCGGTCATCACGCGCTGCAGGCCGTTGCGGAAAATCGCCACCTGCTCATCGCTTTCGATGCGAACGCCGGTACCCGTGGCCGCCAGCATGCAGGCGTCGTTGGTGGAGGTGTCGCTATCCACCGTGATGCAGTTGAACGACCGGTCGACGGTCTCACGCAGCAGGGTTGCCAACAGCGTTTGCTCGATGGCCGCATCGGTGACCACGAACCCCAGCATGGTGGCCATGTTGGGCTTGATCATGCCCGACCCTTTGGTAATGCCGTTGATGGTGACCTGCTGGTCCCCCAGCGCTAGCGTCACCGTTGCCCCTTTGGCGCGGGTGTCGGTGGTCAGTATACCTTCGCCGGCGTGTTGCCAAGCCTGACTACTCGCCGCCAGGGTATCCAGCGCTGGCGGCAGACCCGCCAACAGCCGCGCCATGGGCAGCGGCTCACCGATCACACCGGTCGAAAACGGCAGCACCTGCTGCGCCGAAACGCCTGCCTGCGCGGCCAGTGCCTCACAGCTCTCACGAGCATCCTGCATCCCTGAATCGCCGGTACCCGCATTGGCATTACCGGTATTGATCAGCCAATAGCGAGGGGCCTTCCCCGCCGCCTGGCACTGCGCCATGTGCTCCTTGGCCACGGTGACCGGCGCTGCGCAGAACGCATTGCGGGTAAACACGCCCGCCACACTGGCGCTTTCGGGTAGTTCGATCACCACCATATCGCGGCGGCCCGGCTTCTTGATGCCCGCCATTGCAGTGCCCAGACGCACCCCTTCAAGGGGTGGCAACTCCGGAAAGGGAAGGTTACCCACCGCCATGTTTCTCTCCTTAACGTGCGCTAACGATAATCAGCTTAGTTTGCCGCAGCACTGCTTGTATTTCTTGCCGGAACCACAAATACACGGATCGTTACGGCCGACTTTCGGCCCCTCACGGCGCAGCGGGCGCCCATCGGCACCAGGCGCGGCTGCCTCACCATCTTCGCTGGGCGCATCGTGGCGGCTGGCCGCCGTGGCCTTCTCACGCGCCAGCTCTTCGCGGCGCTTCTGCTCCAGCGCATCCACTTCTTCTGGTTGGCGCACCTGGACATGACTCAGGATGCGGGTGACATCGGCCTTGATGTTGGTCAGCAGATGCTGGAACAGTTCGAAGGACTCGCGCTTGTACTCCTGCTTGGGGTTCTTCTGGGCGTAGCCACGCAGATGGATACCGCGACGCAGGTGGTCCATGGATTGCAGGTGTTCTTTCCAGCGCGTATCCAACACCTGCAGCATGACCTGCTTCTCGAAGCGACGAATCAGTGCCGCGCCCGCCGTAGCAATCTTGGCTTCATAAGCTTCACGATGCATGGTCTGCAGGCGCTCACGCAGCTTCTCTTCACTGAAGCGCTCATCCTCTTCCGCCCACTGAACCACCGGTGCGTCCAGATTGAACTCGGTTTTCAGATGCGACTCCAGGCCATGCAGATCCCACTGCTCGGCCAGGCTCTGCGGCGGCACGTAGGCGCTGATGGCCTCTTCCATCACCTCCTCACGAATACCCAGCACGGCGCTCGATACGTCGTCAGAGGCGAGAATTTCGTTACGCTGCTCGTAAATGACGCGGCGCTGGTCGTTGGCGACGTCATCGTACTCGAGCAGCTGCTTACGAATATCAAAGTTGCGCCCCTCGACTTTCTTCTGGGCACGCTCGACGGCGTTGGACACCATCTTGTGCTCGATGGCCTCGCCACGCTCCAGACCCAGCGCCTGCATCAAGCGCTTCACTCGGTCCGAGCCGAACAGTCGCATCAGGCTGTCTTCCAGCGAGAGGAAGAAGCGCGTGGAGCCAGGGTCGCCCTGACGGCCCGCACGGCCACGCAGCTGATTGTCGATACGACGCGATTCGTGGCGTTCGGAACCGATCACGTGCAGCCCGCCAGCTGCCAGTACCGCATCATGACGCTCCTGCCACTCGGCTTTCAGGGCATCGAGCTGGGCCTGGGTCGGGTTCTGCAGCTTGGCGGCATCGGCTTCCCAGTTGCCGCCCAGCATGATATCGGTACCACGACCGGCCATGTTGGTGGCAATGGTGATGGCGCCAGGGCGCCCGGCCTGGGCAATGATTTCGGCTTCGCTCTGGTGCTGCTTGGCATTGAGCACGCTGAATTTGAGGCCCGCGTCACGCATCAGGCGTGCCAGATATTCGGAGGTCTCGATAGAAGCCGTACCGACCAGCACCGGTCGACCCGCCGCGGTCTCGGCAGAGACGTCCTTGATGATCGCTTCGTACTTCTCTTCGGCACTCAGGTAGACGAGATCGTTGAGATCCTTACGGGCCAGAGGCCGGTTGGTGGGAATGACGATAACGTCGAGGCCGTAGATCTGACGAAACTCGAAGGCCTCGGTATCTGCCGTACCGGTCATGCCCGCCAGTTTTTCATAAAGGCGGAAGTAATTCTGGAAGGTGGTCGATGCCAGGGTCTGGCTTTCACGCTGAACGGTAACACCCTCTTTGGCCTCGACCGCCTGGTGCAGGCCTTCCGACCAGCGGCGGCCAGGCATGGTGCGCCCAGTGTGCTCATCGACGATGACCACTTGCCCGTCGGCGACGATGTAGTCGACGTCAAGATGATAGAGGTGCCGCGCCCGCAGCGCCGAGTGCATGTGCTGCAACAGGTTGAGGTTTTGCGCCGCATAGAGCGAATCGCCTTCGCCCAGCAAGCCTTCGGCGCGCATCAACTCCTCGACCTTGTTATGGCCTTGCTCGGTGAGCTCGACCTGCTTCTGCTTCTCGTCCAGCACGAAGTCGCCTTCGACAGGAGCGTCTTCGTCTTCGGATACTTCCGCCTGCTCCAGCTGCTGGGCCAGACGGTTGACGATGGTGTACAGCTCGGTGTTCTCGTCCACCGCACCGGAAATGATCAGCGGCGTACGTGCTTCGTCGATCAGGATGGAGTCCACTTCGTCGACAATGGCATAGTGCAAACCGCGCTGCACCTTGTCCTCCAGCGAGAACGCCATGTTGTCGCGCAGGTAGTCGAAGCCAAACTCGTTGTTGGTGCCGTAGGTGATGTCACATTGGTAGGCGTGACGCTTCTCTTCAACGGTCTGGCCAGCAAAAATCACCCCTATCGACAGCCCCAGGAACTCATACAGCGGGCGCATCCACTCGGCATCACGGCGGGCCAGATAGTCGTTCACCGTGACCACGTGTACCCCTTTGCCCGTCAAGGCATTCAGGTATACCGCCAGCGTGCCCACCAGGGTCTTGCCCTCGCCGGTTTTCATTTCGGCGATACGCCCGCGGTGCAGTGTCATGCCACCGACCATCTGCACATCGAAGTGACGCATGCCCATGACTCGCTTGCTGGCTTCGCGCACTACCGCAAAGGCCTCAGGCAGCAGTTTATCCAGGCTTTCCCCAGACTCCAGACGCTGGCGCAGCTCGGCCGTCTTGGCCTGCAGCTCGCCATCGCTCAAGCCGACCAGGGTCTCTTCCAGCACGTTGATACTCTGCACGCTCTTGAGCATGCGTTTGACTTCACGGTCGTTCTTGGAGCCAACGACTTTGCGTAACAAGGAATTAATCATGAAATATCCACATCAACAGGAGCGACCTCTTCAGGCGCACTCTTTCATAGGGTCAATTAACGTCGGGTAAATGAACGTACCGCTAGCAGCAGGTCAACGGGCTGGCGGCCCTCGAGGAGAGCATACATCCAGAGCGACCGTCTGGCGGGGCATGACGGAAAAGAAAGAGATAAAGCTTTTCAGAACAGGAAGTTGACGCTGCTGGCGTGCTACCCAGCGCCTTAACGCGCGGCGCTTTTTGGCGATCCACTGCGACTGGGCACGCAGCATGGCGGGCACCCAAAAGCAGATACACACGCTCCGGTCGCTGCTGCGCAGATCAGAAGGGTGTAAACTGGCGGGCAGCAGACAGCTCACCAGCAGGCCCGCAAGCCACCAACGCGCCAGCCCATGGCGACGATGCCGCCGTGGCAGAGCAGATAATGTATCGAGCGTTGATGGCATGCTGTGGCGTGGCTCCTGAGCGTGTTAGGCTCTGTCGATAGACAAAAAACATGGGTGCTGCGCGCACTCGTCAGCACGAAACTATCCGCAACACCCCAGGAATCAGGTGAATGAGTATAAAGGTTAAGCGTTCCCGCGCACAGCCCATTACCCAATTGCTGAACACCTCCGCTGGCGCCGGCCACCTGATGCGCCAATCGCGCCTGATCGATCAAGCCCAGACCCATCTGCGCGCCCATCTGCCTGAAGAGATGCGCGAGCATGTCTTCGTAGGCGGCTTCAGCAACGGGCGGCTAACCCTGATCAGCAGCCAGGCCAGCTGGTTGACCTGGTTACGCTATGAGCAACCGCATTTGTTGAGCCTGCTGCACCAGCTCCCCGGCTTTACAAGGGTAACGGGGTTCACGTTAAAAGTGCGCCCGGTACGCACCGTGGCGCCACCAGCACGCTATGCACGCACCCTTTCCAGCAGTGCTGGCACAACGCTCAAGGAGTGCGCCGAAGATACCGAACACCCCAGGCTAAAGCAGGCCCTGGAGCGCCTTGCTTCGCACGCTCAGCGTAAGACATGAACCCTACGCACAACAGGCCGCTCGCCCACCATTAGACCAAACGCAATAAAGCACCGCATGGCGGTGCTTTATCTTTAGTGGGGGGACACTCCCCGATTTTCAAGCGGCGACCCTTAAAAACCACCTCAGGCCATGGCGGGTGCCGCATAGGAGATAGGCGCAACGGCCTTCTCTTCTTCGAAGGTCACGATTTCGTAGGCATCGGGCTGCGCCATGAGTTCACGACACAGACGATTGTTAAGGGCATGGCCGGATTTCACGCCACGGAACTCACCAATCAGGCTATAGCCCAGCTGATAGAGATCGCCGATGGCATCGAGCACCTTGTGCTTCACGAACTCGTCTTCGTAACGCAGGCCACCCTCATTCACGATACGGTAGTCATCCACCACGATGGCGTTGTCGAGACTGCCACCCAGCGCCAGATTGTTCGAGCGCAGGTACTCAAGGTCACGCATGAAGCCAAAGGTTCTGGCCCGCGACACTTCCTTGACAAAGGATGTCGTGGAAAAGTCGATCAATGCCTTCTGCTTCTGCTGCTCGAAGACAGGGTGGTCGAAGTCGATGGCAAACGACACCTTGAAGCCTTGATGGGGCAGGAATACGGCCTCCTTGTCACCATCACTGACCGCCACGCGATGCTTGATGCGAATGAATTTCTTGGCCGCGTCCTGCTCGAGAATACCCGCAGACTGAATCAGAAAAACGAACGGGCTAGCGCTACCGTCCATGATCGGCACTTCCGCGGCACTGATATCGACGTAGGCATTGTCGATTCCCAGCCCCGCAAAGGCCGACATGAGATGCTCGACGGTGGCTACCTTGACGCCTTCATGGGAAAGTGCCGTACACAAGGTAGTGTCTTCCACCAGCTCGGCGCGGGCAGGCACGTGAACCACTGGGTCCAGATCGGTTCTGACAAACACAATACCCGTGTTGGCCGGTGCCGGGCGCAAAGCCAGATGGACTTTCTTGCCAGAGTGCAGACCCACTCCAGTGGCGCGGATGACGTTTTGTAGTGTGCGTTGTCTGATCATGGGCAGTGGTCAAGCTCTAATATCGGCGGCGTGTAACGAGTCGCTACCCAGCCGCAGGGGGAGAAAAGTTATCAAACAGTGTTCACTTTAACAGCAAACGAGCGTCTTACCAATAAAACTCTCGTTTGCTGCCTCAATAAACCTGATAGCGCAGATCAATCTGCCTGGCGGCGCAGGAACGCGGGGATATCCAGATAGTCATCGGCATCGGCCGAACGACGTTTTTCAGGGCGTGGCTTGGCTGCTGCTTCCGGCGCTTCGGCACGCGCGGTAGCCTGTTGCCGCATGACGGTGGGCTGCTGCAATTTACGGTAGTCGGAGCCACCGGCATCTGCAGCGGAGCGGCGCGCCGGTTCGCGAGACACGGCCTTGGCCTTGCTGCCATCCAGGCCAGCCGCCACAACGGTCACGCGCAGCTCGTCGGACATTTCCATATCGATGGAAGTACCCACGACGATGGTGGCTTCCTGAGAGGCGAACTCCTGCACCGTGGCACCCACGTCATTGAACTCGCCAATGGAAAGGTCGGGGCCAGCCGTGATGTTGACCAGAATGCCGCGTGCGCCGTGCAGGTCGATGTCTTCCAGCAGCGGGCTGCGGATGGCTTTTTCTGCAGCTTCACGGGCACGGTTTTCACCAGTGGCACCGCCAGTGCCCATCATCGCCATACCCATTTCTGACATGACAGTACGCACGTCTGCGAAGTCGACGTTGATGATGCCCGGGCTGGTAATCAGCTCGGCAATGCCTTGCACTGCGCCCAGCAGGACGTCGTTGGCAGCACTGAACGCGGTCAGCAAGGTCGCGTTCTTGCCCAGCACCGACAGCAGCTTTTCGTTGGGGATGGTGATCAACGAGTCGACATGCTCGGAAAGCTCTTTCATGCCCTCCTCGGCCGCTCGCATGCGCTTTGGCCCTTCGAATGGGAAGGGGCGCGTGACCACAGCAACCGTCAGGATGCCCAGCTCTTTGGCGACCTGAGCAACCACAGGCGCGCCTCCCGTCCCGGTACCGCCGCCCATGCCTGCCGTAATGAAGACCATATCGGCGCCATTGAGCAGCTCGGCGATGCGATCACGATCTTCCATCGCGGCCTGGCGGCCCACTTCAGGGTTGGCTCCCGCGCCAAGCCCCTTGGTGATTTCCCCACCCAGCTGAAGCACCGTTTTAGCCGATACGCGCTTGAGTGCTTGCGCATCGGTGTTGGCGCAGATGAACTCGACGCCTTCGATGTTGCTCTCGACCATGTGGTTGACTGCGTTACCGCCGCCACCGCCAACACCGACGACTTTAATGACCGCACTGCTCGAGGGTGCGTTATCTACCAATTCGAACATAAGCCCCGTCTCCTGAACCGCGTCGCGGCCCTATCAGAAATTTCCTTTTAACCAGCTTTTGATTCTTGCCAGCGTCGAATGGCCATCCTTGATATCACGTCGGACAAGCTCGCTGCGACCCTTGTGGCCCCCAGCACTTCCCACGTGGCTTTCCAGGCCTTGCCCATGACGCGTTTCCTGCAGTGCATAGTGGAGTAAACCCACGCCCGTCGCATAGATAGGATTGCGAACCACATCCGCCAGGCCTCTGACATTTTGTGGGCAGGCAATACGAACCGGCATGTGAAAAATTTCTTCAGCCAGTTCGCTGACACCTTCCATGCGTGAGGTGCCACCGGTAAGCACCACACCCGCAGCCACCATATCTTCATAGCCACTGCGGCGTAATTCGTCTCTGACCAGCGTGAAGAGCTCTTCATAACGAGGCTCCACGACTTCCGCCAGTGCCTGGCGCGACAGATCTCGTGCCGCGCGATCACCCACGCTGGGCACCTTGATCATTTCATCGCTGGCCGCCAACTGCGTCAATGCGCAGGCGTATTTTACCTTGATTTCTTCCGCGTGCTGAGTGGGCGTACGCAGCGCCATGGCGATATCGTTGGTGACCTGATCACCGGCGATCGGAATCACTGCCGTATGGCGGATGGCGCCCTCACTGAAGATGGCCATGTCGGTGGTACCTCCACCGATATCGACCATACATACTCCCAGCTCGCGCTCGTCTTCGGTAAGCACTGCCATGCTGGACGCCAATTGCTCCAGGATAATGGCATCCACATCGAGACCGCACCGCCGCACGCACTTTTCGATGTTCTGTACGGCATTCAAGGCAGCCGTGACCAGATGCACTTGCGCCTCCAGACGAACCCCGGACATACCCAGCGGTTCGCGGATACCCCCTTGCGCATCGATGGAGAACTCCTGGGGCAAGACATGCAACACGCGTTGCCCTTCAGAGATAGCCCGAGCCCGTGCGGAATCGATGACCCGCTCGATATCGTAAGGAGTGACTTCACGCTCCTTGATGGCCACCACGCCGTCGGAGTTCATGGAGCTGATATGACTGCCTGCCACACCCACATAGACAGAGTGGATATCGCAGCCCGCCATCAGCTCTGCCTCTTCGACAGCACGCTGAATCGACTGCACCGTGGATTCGATATTGATGACCACTCCTCGCTTCATGCCGCGAGAAGGATGAGAACCGATACCGGCGATTTCAATCCCACCATCATCGGTGGGTTGACCGACTATCGCGACGACCTTGGACGTTCCAATGTCCAGCCCGACAACCATATTGGATGCGTTGGGTGAGCCTGCCATGAGTCGGTAAATCTCCTTGTCGTCGTTTTATAAGAGCGGGGATCGCCTTTTAACGCTTAAACGAAAAGCAGGCAAAACCCGAAGATAAAATAAATAAGTTGACTAAAACTGTATAACGCCGCTAACCGCGACCGAACAATAAATACTGACCCACAGCATCGTCTGGGACATAGTATAGAAACAATAGCCACAATACGACTAGCCCAAACCCACGATAATTGGCCAGGAAAGCATTTTATACCCCATAAGCGGTTTTTTTAGCGGGCCTGCCTGCCCATTTACCCGCTTTTTTGCACATTGCGCCTTATCGTGACTCGTCCTCCTCCTCCGGAACCTCGGTTTCACCATGCCAGGCCACTGCCACACCATTGGGGTAGCGCAGGTCGATGTAGCGGATATGCTCGCCCACGCTGCTCAGCTCACGCTGCCAGGAGGCCGATAGCCGGGCTAGTCGCTCCCCATGGTGACGACGCCCCAGCATTACCCAGGTACCCTGGTCGAGCTGAAGCCGCCAGGCGCCTCGGGGCTCCAAGCGCAATTGCGCCAGGGTCAACGACAGCCCGGCAAAGTGCGGCGTCAAACGCTGATAGTAGGCCAGCACTTCCGCACTGCTTTCCTGAGGCCCCGCCAGGTCGGGCAATCCGGCTGGCGCATCAAGGGGCGCGTAGGAGAAGGGTTCGCCTCTTGGGTTAAGCAGGAAATCATCATTCCAGCGGGCTACCGGCGTTTGCTCTATCAACTCGAAAACCAGCGCGTTGGGCCACTCTCGGGAAATTCGCACTTCATCCAGCCAACCAATCTCCAGCGCATCGCGGCGCAGCTCGCCCAAATCTGCCGACAGCCAAGTGATATTCTGGACCAGCGGGGCCAGCTGTGAGCGCAGATAGTCCGCGCTCAAATACTCCCACTCGCCTCGAATGGACACTCGCTCGATCGGGCGATCCAGCCAAAGCCATAGCGCTCGACTCCCCGCCCCCAGCAGCAATGCCAGTAGAACGATACCGAGCCACGCATTGCGCTTCTTCATAAAAAACTCATGCCATGCCCCGTCACGAATCGCGCGCCAGTGCCGTGGTTAAAATACGCATCACCAGCTGGTCGAAATCGATGCCAGCGTGGGCTGCTGCCTGTGGCACGAGGCTATGATCGGTCATCCCGGGCACGGTATTCACTTCGATCAGCCAGAAATCGCCCGCAGCATCACGCATGACATCGATACGCCCCCAGCCTTCGCCACCCACGGCAAGGAAGGCCTCCTTGCACAGCGCAGCCAACGTCTGCTCGTCTTGTGCAGACAGGCCACAGGGCAAGTGGTACTGGGTGGTATTGGTCAGATACTTGGCTTCATAGTCATAAAACCCACCGGGCACCTCGACACGGATAGCAGGCAACACGTCATCGCCCAATAGTGCGACGGTGTATTCATCACCAGTAATAAAGCGCTCGGCCATGACCCTGGCATCGAAGGTAGCCGCCTGGGCATAGGCGGCTTTCAGCTCATCAAGGCTGCGGACGATACTAATGCCTAGAGTCGAGCCTTCGTGTACCGGCTTGACCATCATGGGTAGCCCTAGCTGAGCGACCACCGCCTCCCAGTCCGAAGCGGCATTCAGCATGATGCACTCCGGCGTGGGCAGGCCGACGGCTTGCCACACCTGCTTGGTACGCTGCTTGTCCATTCCCAGCGCCGAAGCCAGTACGCCACTGCCGGTGTAAGGCAAACCGAGCAGCTCCAATGCGCCCTGCAGCGCTCCATCTTCACCGCCACGCCCATGCAGTGCGATGAACACCGCGGTGGGATCGAGGCGCTCGAGGCCCGCCAGCCCACCCTCTTTGAGATCGTAACCCTGCGCATTCACGCCTTGACGCTGCAAGGCGCTCAACACGGCGGCACCACTCTTGAGCGACACCTCCCGCTCGGCCGACATGCCGCCGTAGACCACGACGACACGCTCCAGGCCAGCCTGCTGCGTTTGCCCTGATGTCATAGCACCACCTCTTTCATGACCAGCTTGGCTTGGGCAAGGCGCAGTGAAATACCACCCACATCGCCCGCGCCCTGGGTAATCAGAATATCGCCTGGACGCAGCACGTTGTTGAGCAGGGCAGGCAGCTCGTGCTTGTGCTCCACGAACAGCGGATCGACATCGCCACGTTGACGGATGGAGCCTGCCAGGGTCTTGCCTTCAGCACCCGGCACCACCGCCTCGCCAGCGCTGTACACGTCGAGCAGCACCAGCGTATCCACCTGAGACAGTACGCGCACGAAGTCTTCGTAGAGATCGCGGGTACGGCTGTAACGGTGGGGCTGGTAGAGCATCACCAGGCGGCGCTCGGGCCAGCCGGCACGCACCGCCTGAATGACCATATCCACTTCACGCGGATGGTGACCGTAATCGTCGACCAGCATGATCTCGCCTTCGCCGACCGGTGCCGGATAGTGGCCATGGACCTGAAAGCGCCGCCCTACGCCCGCAAACCCCATGAGACCGCGCTGAATGGCGTCATCACTGACTCCGGCGTCGGTCGCCACCACGATGGCCGCCATGGCGTTCAAGGCATTATGACGGCCAGGCATGGCCAGTCGAATGGCCAACGGAGGCGCGCCACCGGGCCGCAGTGCCGTGAAGGAGACTTCCCCAGCCTGCTGACTAAAATCCACGATGCGGTAATCGGCATCTTCATCGAAGCCGTAGGTCACGAACTGGCGCTTGATACGCTCGCACAGCCCGCGCACGTGGGGATCATCGATACACAGCACTGCCAGGCCGTAGAAAGGCAGATTGTGCAAGAACTCGATGAAGGTGTTTTTCAAACGTTCGAAGTCACCCCCATAAGTGGCCATGTGGTCAGCATCGATATTGGTGACGATCGACACCATGGGCTGAAGGTGAAGAAACGACGCGTCGGATTCGTCGGCCTCGGCCACCAGATAGTCGCCCTCCCCCAGGCGAGCATTGGCGCCTGCGCTGGTGAGTTTGCCACCGATCACGAAAGTTGGATCCAGGCCGCCCTCTGCCAACAGGGTAGCCGTCAGGCTGGTCGTGGTGGTCTTGCCGTGGGTACCGGCCACGGCAATGCCGTGACGAAAGCGCATCAGCTCGGCGAGCATCTCCGCACGCCGCACTACCGGCACGCGGTGGTCGTGCGCCCAGCGAATTTCAGGATTGGTTTCATCGATGGCACTGGAGACGACGACCACATCCGCGCCTTCCACGTTCTCCCTGGCGTGCCCAATGAACACGTCGACGCCGCACTGACGCAAACGCTCCACCACACTGGACGCTTTCATGTCACTGCCGCTGACCTGGTACCCCTGATTGGCGAGCACCTCGGCAATGCCGCACATGCCGGCACCGCCAATACCGACGAAATGAAGCCGCTGGATACGGCGCATACCCGGGCCGCTCGGGCCACTCAGCTGCGGCGACGTATGATTGACTGACTCGGTCACGCAGTTTCTCCTTGCTTCACCAGCGAGAGACAGCCTTCGGCCAGGCGCTCGGTCGCGTTCAAGGACGCGGCTTGACGTGCCTTGACGGCCATCTCTGCCAGGGTCTCTGGGTGGAGTAATTGTTCCAAAAGGTTACTTAAATAGTCAGCCGTCAGCTCAGCCTGTACGACACATAGCGCCGCACCCGCCTGAACCAGCACCTCGGCATTCACCCGCTGATGGTCGTCCACGGCAAAAGGAAACGGCACCAGCAGGGCGGGTTTGGCCGCCGCTGCCAGTTCGGCAATCGTCAGCGCACCGGCTCGGCAAACGACCAGATCCGCCCAGGCATAGGCCGCGGCCATATCATCGATGAAAGGCGAAACCTCGGCGACCACCGCCTGCTGAGCATAGGCGTCTGCCGTGGCGAGATCGCGCTCCTTGCCAGCCTGGTGACGCACCTCGGGACGTCGCTCCGGCGGCAGCGCAGCCAAGGCCACAGGCAGGCGCTCGTTCAACGCTACCGCGCCCAGTGAGCCGCCTACCACCAACAGGCGCAGCGGCCTGCCCTGCATGTCGGCCACCTGGCGGGGCTGCTCGCCCAGCGCGGCGATATCATCACGCACCGGGTTGCCGATCACCTCGGCACGCGTGCCAAACGCATTTTCGAACGCGGCATAGGTACGCGTGGCCAGGCGCGACAGCACCTTGTTGGTCAGCCCTGCCACGGCATTCTGTTCATGAATGACCAGCGGAATACCGGATAGCCGAGCCGCCAGACCGCCAGGCCCGCTGGCAAATCCACCCAGCCCTACCACCACATCCGGCTTGAAACGCTTGATGACACCACGTGCCTGGAGCACCGCGCGCGACAGGTTGAGCGGTGCCTTGAGCCAACCAGCGGCACCATTGCCGCGCAACCCACTGATCGCAATGGTATGCAGCACGATGCCCGCCTCGGGCACCAGCCGGTTTTCAATTCCCCGTGGGCTACCCAACCACTCCACGGTCACCCCTTGGGCCTGGAGGGCACGCGCCAGCGAGAGCGCCGGAATGACGTGCCCTCCCGTTCCTCCCGCCATGACCAATACCCGTCGACCCGCATGTATCGCCACAAACAGCTCCTTGAATAATTATGTCAACCGCGGCTCTCGGCGAGCACGGTAAGGCGTCGACAATCGGCGCGGGCGATGCCGAGTTTCTGCATCCACCCGGAGCAACAGCCCCACCATCATCCCAGTGACCAGCAGACTGGACCCCCCGTAGCTGATCAGCGGCAGGGTCAGCCCTTTGGTCGGCAGCAAGCCAGCACTCACCGCCATATTGATAAACGCCTGAGCCGCCACGATAAAGCCGATTCCGTAACTCACGTAGGCACCGAACAGATGCCCGGCCAACTCTGCTCGCCGGCCCACCCACATGGCCCGCACGATGAACAGGGTGAACAGCAGCACCACGGCAATCGCTCCGATCATGCCCAGCTCTTCGGCCACCACCGCAAAAATGAAGTCCGTATGGGCTTCGGGAAGGTAGTGCAGCTTCTGCACGCTGTTGCCCAATCCGGTGCCAGTCACATGACCACGCCCAAACGCGATCAATGCCTGCGTCAGCTGATACCCGGTGGCGAACTGGTCGGCCCAGGGGTCCAGGAAGCTGGTCCAGCGCGCCAGTCGATACGGCTCCATGACGACCATCATCACGGCACCAAACCCCAGCACCCCGCCACTGCCCAGCAACAGCGTCAGCGAAGCGCCGCTCATCATCAGCATGCCGATCACACACACGGCATATACGACCATGCCGCCGAAATCCGGGGCAAGAAACAGCAGGAAGGCAGGAATGGCCAGTACCGCCAAGGGGCGCCACATGGTAAAGGCGCGCTGGCGCAGTTCATAAGTGAATCGCGACATGAAGGCGGCCATGTAAAAGATCAGCCCCAGCTTGCCAAATTCCGAGACTTGCAGGCTGGGAAGCGGCCCTGGCAGGGCAAGCCAACGCTTGCTGCCGTTGACCTCCTGGCCTACGGCCAGTACCACGACCAGCATGACAATGCTCAGCAACAACAGCAACGCCGCATTCTGGCGCCACAGCTCCAGCGGCACGCACACCATGAACAGGCATGCCAATATCGCCAGCAGCAAAAAAATGCCGTGCTGGCGAGCATAGTGATAGCTGTTTTCCAGTAGCCCTATCGACGCGGAGCTGACCATGACCCAGCCCAGCCCCGCCAGCGCGACCGCCGCGACAATCAGCCAGACATCGCAAGGCAGGTGGCGGGTTGCCAGCGCTTCACGCAGTCGTTGCACCCTACTCATTGATTCGTCGCTCATGGGGCACTCTCACGCTGTTTCTGCTCGATCCAGTCGCGAAACAGGTCGCCCCGCGCCTGGTAGTTGGCGAATTGGTCCAGGCTGGCACAGGCTGGCGAGAGCAACACACAATCGCCTGGCTCGGCCAGCTGCCATGCGGCTTCCATCGCCTGTGTCAGCGTTTCGACACGCTGAGTGTGAAGGCAAGGGCCAAGCACGTTGTCGAGACGCTCGGCGTCTGCGCCGTAGAGCAGCGCGGCTTTTCCATGGTCCGCCAACGGCCCGGCCAGCGGCGTAAAGTCGGCTCCCTTACCCACGCCTCCCGCCAACAGAATGATCTTGCCAGTGAGCGCGACGCCAATACCATTGATGGCGGCCAGGGTCGCACCCACGTTGGTCCCTTTGGAGTCGTTGACCCAGCGAACCCCGTTCACCTCAGCAACGGTTTCGCTACGGTGCGGCAGCCCCTTGAACGTGGTCAACACCTCACACATGGCCTGACGATCAAACCCCAGCGCCCGGCCCATGGCCAACGCTGCCAGCGCGTTCAACTGATTGTGCTGACCAGTAATGGCCAGCTCATCCACCGCCAGCCACGGCGTCTCGCCGTGCATCAAATAGCGGCGTCCATCGATATCGGCCAGCCCCCAGTCACTACCGGCCGGAACACCCACACCAAAACGCTCGACACGGTCGAGGGCATCCAGAGGCCAGGTCATGGGGTCATCGGCGTTGACCACCGCGTGCTCGGCGCCCATGAAAATGCGCTGCTTGGCCTGACGGTAACCCGCCAAATCGCCATGACGGTCCAGATGATCATCGCATAAATTGAGAAACGCAGCCGACGCCGCTCCGAGGCGAGGCGTCGTTTCCAGTTGAAAGCTGGAGAGTTCGAGGATGAAAAGCTCGGCATCGGGGTGGTCGGCCAACAGATCCAGAGCCGCCGTGCCCAGGTTACCCCCCACGGCAGCGTACACTCCCGAGGCCTTGGCCATTTCGCCTAATAGCGTAGTCACCGTGGACTTGGCATTGGAACCCGTAATCGCCGCCACCGGGGCACGCACCAGACGCCTGAACAGCGCCGTTTCGCCCACCAGTATCGGCTCGCCGGTGGCAGGATTGACGCGCTCCAACAGCCCATCGAGGCCTGCCGAATGCGGGTCGACCCCCGGACTGACCACCACCTCGTACGCATCGCTGAAATCCAGCTCGCTCAGCGGCCCACAGTGGCAATCAATCGCCGGATAACGCTGCTGGAACGCGGCGAGTCCAGGCGGCATCTCGCGGGTATCGGCCACCATGAAAGGCACTCCATGGCGGTCCAAATGGCGACAGATCGCCTGACCGGAAATGCCCAGTCCAACAACAACGGTAACACCCTGAGGTACCTTCACCATGAACGACTCCTTGGCCCGGGCTAGAGCGGCCTTGGCCACCGTGACACGACTACCCGATGACTAACGCACTTTCAGTGTGGCCAGTCCCAGCAGAACGAGGACAACGGTGATGATCCAGAAACGCACGATCACGCGCGGCTCAGGCCATCCCTTGAGTTCGTAATGGTGATGCAGCGGAGCCATGCGGAAGATACGGCGCCCCGTCAGCTTGTAGGAGCCGACCTGCAGAATGACCGATACGGTTTCCAGCACGAAAATACCGCCCATGATGAACAGCACGATCTCCTGGCGCACGATGACCGCCACCACGCCCAGGGCGGCCCCTAACGCCAGCGCACCCACATCGCCCATGAACACCTGGGCGGGATAGGTGTTGAACCACAGAAAGCCCAGGCCAGCACCGGCAATCGTGGCACAGAAAATGGCCAGCTCGCCGGTTCCCTGAATGAAGGGAATATGCAGGTAGTTGGCAAATACGGCATTGCCGCTGGCATAGGCAAACACCGCCAGCCCCATGGCTACCAGCACGGTGGGCATGATGGCCAGACCATCCAGGCCATCGGTCAGGTTGACGGCATTGGAGCTACCGACAATCACAAAATAGCTCAACACGATGTAGAACAAGCCCAACGGCAGCGCAACGTCCTTGAACAGCGGAATGAGCAGGCTGGTTTCGGCGGGCGTGGTGGCCGTGGCGTACAGAATGATGGCGGCTCCCAGGCCGACCACCGACTGCCAGAAATATTTCCAACGTGCTGGCAGCCCGCGGGGATTCTTTTCGACCACTTTGCGATAATCGTCGACCCACCCGATGGCGCCAAAGCCCAGCGTCACCAGCAGCACGATCCAGACGTAATAGTTGGTCAGGTCACCCCACAGCAAGGTGCTGATCGCAATCGCCAGCAGGATCATGGCGCCGCCCATGGTCGGCGTACCTGCCTTGGAAAGATGCGACTGTGGGCCGTCGTCGCGAACGGCCTGGCCAATCTGCCCTTCGACCAGTCGGCGTATCACCCAGGGCCCCAGCCAAAGGCACAGCATCAGCGCGGTGAGCGCGGCGAGAATGACGCGTAGCGTCAAATAATTGAACACCTGAAACGCAGATTGAAATTGAGCTAGAAAATTCGCCAAATGAAGTAACATGAACGGCGCTTACCTTGTGTCATCCGCACGCAGCGCAGCAATGACTCTTTCCATGCCGGCACTGCGCGATCCTTTCGCCAGCAGCGTGGCGTCGGGTGGCAGAGAATTAATAACATGACGCACTAGCGTCTCGTGGTCGTCGAAGTGCAGCCCGCGACCAAAGGCATCCGAGGCAGCCCTGGCTGCCTCGCCAACCGTCAACAGCATGTCCAGCCCCAGCGACGCAGCATAAGCGCCCACGTCAGCATGTAGCCGGTCGGACTCATCCCCCAGCTCCCCCATCGCGCCCAGGGCGCACCAGCGAGGGGCAGGAAAGCTCGCCAAAGCATCCAGAGCTGCCTTGACCGCGCCAGGGTTGGCGTTGTAAGTGTCGTCCAACAGCGTCGTGCCACGAATACCGGGCACCACGTTCAAGCGGCCCTGCAATGCCGACAACCGGTTCAGCCCAGCCACGACCTGCGGAGCGGGGACATTCAACGCCAGTGCGGCAGCGGCGGCAGCCAGGGCGTTACTGACATTATGCTTGCCGATCAGAGGTAGCGCTACGCGCCCCAACGGCTCACCGTCGACAACGAGCGTGAAAGCATAACGCCCCTGTGAGTCGCAGGAAAGAGCCGAAGCGTTTACGTCCGCATTGCCCTGCACCCCGTAGCTGACCACTCGGCGGGGGGCCGCACAGGCCGCCCAGAAAGGAAAGTAGCGATCATCGGCATTGATGATGGCCACGCCATCCTGATCGAGCCCGGACAAAATTTCGCTCTTGGCCTGGGCAATCTGCCCCATGCCACCAAACTCACCTACATGAGCGCCCGTCACGTTGGTGATGATGACCACCCTGGGGGCCGCCAAACCAACGGTCCAGGCGATTTCACCCAAATGATTGGCCCCCAGTTCGATGACACCCGCCTGGTGCTGCGGCCCAAGACGCAACAGCGTCAGCGGTGCCCCAATATCGTTATTGAGGTTGCCGATGGTCGCCAACACCTCACCGAGTGGCGCCAACAGGGCTGCCACCATCTCCTTGACCGTGGTTTTTCCGCTATTCCCCGTGACCGCCACCAGCGGCAGTGTAAAGCGTCGCCGCCATGCGCCCGCCAACAGCCCTAATCCCAGCCGAGTATCCGGGCAGCACAATTGCGCCAGCGGGCTATCCACGGGGTGCTCCACCAGGGCCGCTACGGCGCCCTGCTCTCGGGCTTGCTCGACGAAATCGTGGCCATCGAAGCGTGGGCCCTTCAAGGCAATGAACAGGCAACCCGGCACGATCTGGCGAGTGTCCGTCACTACCTGGCTGATCGACACGTCAGTCGCATCGTCTGCCAACGGAACACCCAGCGCCGCAGCCACTCCGCCAAGGGTCCACATCAGCAGCCACCTCGTGCCCGAATGGCTTGCTGCACCTGCTCGTCATCCTGGTAGGCGTGTCGAACACCCTCGACTTCCTGATAAGCTTCATGGCCCTTGCCAGCCACCAGCACCACATCCTGAGGACCTGCCTGAGCCACGGCATGCAGGATGGCCTGACGCCGATCACCAATCTCTTTCACCCGCTGCAGCTCGTGAAAACCCGCCAAAATTTGCTGACGAATCTGGGCGGCAGATTCACGGCGAGGATTGTCGTCGGTCACCACCACACGGTCGGCCAGCCGCTCGGCTACCTTGGCCATTTCCGAACGCTTGCCGGTATCGCGCTCACCACCACAGCCAAACAGGCACCAGAGCTTTCCTTGGTTGCCCAAGTGATCACGCAGTGCTTCCAGCGCATTTTGCAGCGCGTCAGGGGTGTGGGCATAGTCCACCACCACACAAGGTGCTTCGCCCCCGCCAAAGCGCGTCATACGACCCGGCACCGGGCTCAACTTGGCTGCCGCCTCGAATAGCGCGTCCAGCGACTCGCCCAGCCCGTACAACACGCTGATGGCCAGCAGCACGTTATCCAGGTTGAAGCGCCCCAGCAGCGGTAATTCGAGCGCTTTCTCGCCCTCGGGCGTGGCAATCAGAGCCTGCTGACCGGCTTCCAACGGATGCCAATCGAGAATACGCAGCGTCACCGCCTCATCGCTACCCGTGGCCAGCACGCGCACGTGGGGCTCACACCCCGCCAGCATCAGCCGAGCCAGAGGATCGTCACCGTTGACCACCGCCAGGGTCAGCTCAGGACGACGGAACAGCTTGGCCTTGGCGGCAGCATAGGCCGCCATGCTGCCGTGATAGTCCAGATGATCCCGGGTCAGATTGGTGAACACGCCGACCGTCACGTTCACTGACTCCAGACGGTGCTGGTCCAGCGCGTGGGAGGAAGCCTCCAGCGCCACGCGCTGGACACCTTGGCGCCCTAACTGCCCCAGAGTAGCCTGCAACGCCAGCGGCCCGGGCGTGGTCAGCCCGGTATCCATTAGCTGTCCCGGGCGTCCAACGCCCAGAGTACCTATCACGCCAGCCCGAGTGCCCAGGAGCTCACTCAATGCCGCGATATAATGCGTGACCGAGCTTTTGCCGTTGGTTCCCGTAACTGCGATTACCTCCAGGCCATCAGACACTTGATAAAGCGAGCGCCCCAGCTCACCCAGCCGCAGTGCCAGATGAGGCAACGAAAGCACCCTGCCCTGCAGCGTCAACTCGGCCTGCCGCGTATGCGCCAGCACCAGCGAGGCACCTCTCTCCAGGGCTTGCTCGACATACTCGCGGCCATCCCCTTGACTACCGGGCACCGCCACGAAGACACTCCCTTCTGCCACCTTGCGCGAATCGGTCACCAGATCGAGCGACACGGGCAGCGGCGGCAGCTCCGGCAAGCCAGCGCCTGGCCACACCGCCTTCAGGGCGGCCCGAAACTGGTCGAGGCTCACAGTCATGCCTACTCCTTGAAAGCTATTCAACGTCATGATCGGGCGGCACATCCAGCAAACGTAGCGCGTTGCCAGTGACACTGGAAAATACGGGGGCCGCCACCGCCCCGCCATAAAACTGCCCCGCCTGGGGGTTATCGATCATCACCACCGTGACGATGCGCGGATCAGAGATAGGGGCAATGCCAGCAAAAACGCTGCGGTAGGCATCCGTGGCGTAACCCTGCTGGCCGCTCTTGCGCACCGTACCGGTCTTGCCACCTACCCGATAGCCCTCGACCCGCGCACGCCGCCCACCAGAGTAGGCTCCCACGGACGTTTCCAACACGTCCCGAAGATCATCTGCAACGCTGGGCGAAATAGCCGGAATACCAGGAGGAGGTTCGGACAACCTCAATAGCGAGGGCGGCAGGCGCTCACCGCCGTTGGCCAATGCCGTGTAGGCACTGGCGATCTGTAGCGCAGAAGTCGATAAGCCATAGCCATAGGAGAGCGCCGCACGCTCACTGCGCGACCACCGCACCGGCGCCGGGAGGCTGCCCGTGGACTCGCCAGGAAAACCGGTGCCCGGTCCCTGCCCAAAGCCCAACTGATTGTACTTTTCCCAGATCGCCGTATCGCTGAGCTGAAGCGCCAGCCGCGACATGCCGATATTGGAGGACCTTTCCAGAATACCCGCCAGATCCAACTGCCCGTAATTACGGAAATCACGGATGGTGAACTGGTCGATACGCATCCAGCCAGGTGAGGTATCGACCACCACATCGCGGTCGAACACGCCGCTTTCGAGAATGGCTGCCATGGCCAGTGGCTTCATGACCGAGCCAGGCTCGAAGACATCCACCAGAGCCTGATTACGCAGCCCCCGAGGGTCGAGTCCGGCGCGGTTATTGGGATTGTAGGAGGGCAGATTGGCCATGGCCAGCACCTCGCCCGTGCGTGCATCCATCATGACCAGCACGCCGCCGTCTGCCTCATGTTCGGTCACGGCAGCGCGCAGCTCACGATAGGCCATGTACTGAATGCGCTGGTCGATGGAAAGCGTCAGCTCGCCCCCTGGCTGGGCATCACGGATCACCCCCAGCTCACGCACCAAACGACCCCGCCGATCCTTGATGACGCGCCGCTGGCCGGGGTGACCTGCCAGGTAAGGCTGGTAGGCAAGCTCCAGCCCCTCCTGGCCCACGTCATCGACGTTGGTGACGCCCAGCAGTTGGGCCACCACTTCCCCTGCCGGGTAATAGCGCTTGTACTCCCGCTGCGGATACACCCCGGGGGTGCGCAGATCCAGCACTCGCTGGGCAGCTTCCGGGGTCATATGGCGACGCAGGTACATGAACTCTCGACTGGCAAAGCGTGCGACCCGGGCATCGAAGTCATCCAGCGACATCCCCAGCGCCTGGGCCAGCATGACCCGCTGAATGGCATCGCCAGGCAGCTCTTGCGGATTGGCCCACAGGGTCACCACAGGCGTCGAGATGGCCAATGGCTCCCCATTGCGGTCGGTGATCATGCCGCGGTGTGCCGGAATGGCTTCATGACGCAGGGTGCGCGCGTCACCTTGGCTTTGCAAAAAGGGCCGGTCGATGACCTGGAGCAGCGTGATACGACCAATCAGAATGGCAGAGGCCAGCCCTACCACCAGCAATATGAAAAAGAAACGACCGCCAGCCAAGGGCGGTGCAATGGGATATTGACGGGACTTCCCTCCCCGACCTTCGCGTCTCATGGACGAATAACCTCAACATCGTTGACGTCTGGAATACGCATTTCTAGCCGTTCCGTGGCAATTTGCTCGATGCGTGCCGGTGTCGACCAGGCACCCTCTTCCAATAACAGCTGCCCCCACTCGGTTTGCAGCTGATTCTTCTCCTGCTCCAGACGCTGCAACTCGGCAAACTGTACCCGAGTCATGTGGGTGGTCATCACCACCGACAAGGCGGTCAACAGGCATAATACAAACAGCGCGATCAACACCAGCGGCCAGAGACGCAGGCGCACTTGAAATGGCCACTCGGCCTGCAACGTGGATAGCCATCGTTCGAAGCGCTCGAGACTCATGATCACGCTCGCTTACGGGCGGCACGCATGACGGCACTGCGGGCCCGGGGATTGGCATCCACCTCTTCATCGCTGGGACGGCTCCCCTTGCCCAAGGCCTCGAGACGGCGATTCAACTGATCATCACGGATGGGAACGCCGCGCGGCAAGTGGGTATCTCCGCGGACATGGTGGCGGATGAAGCGTTTGACACGGCGGTCTTCCAGCGAATGAAAGCTAATGACCACCAGATGCCCCCCCGGCGCCAAAGCCTCCAGGGCTGCGTCCAACGCGCTATCCAGCTGCTCCAGTTCGCCGTTGAGGTAAATACGCAGCCCCTGAAACGCTTTGGTTGCCGGATGTCGGCCCTTCTCCCAGGCGGGGTGGGCTGCCTTGAGGACCTCGGCCAGATCCACGGTATGGGTAAAGGGTTGCTCAACGCGCCGCTTGACCACCGCATTGGCCAGCCGCTTGGCGTAGCGCTCTTCGCCATAGGTCTTGAAGACACTGGCAATCTCGGATTCGCTGGCCCGGGCCAGAAAGCTCGCAGCGCTCTCACCTTGCGTGGGGTCCATGCGCATGTCCAACGGGCCATTGCGCATGAAGCTGAAACCACGCTCGGGATCGTCCAGCTGCGGCGACGACACGCCGATATCCAGCAGGATGCCCGACAACCGACCATGCACGCCCTGCTCTTGGGCGAACTCCGCCAGCCGCGCAAATTCACGCCGGGTAATCTGAAAACGCGGGTCGGTGATCTCTTCAGCGGCGGCAATGGCCTGAGGATCACGGTCCATGGCCAACAAACGGCCCTGCTCACTCAACCGCGACAGGATGAGACGCGAGTGCCCCCCGCGGCCAAACGTGCCGTCCAGATAGACACCGTCGGGATCGTGAATCAACGCATCGACGGCCCCGTCCAATAACACACTGGTGTGACGAAAACGGGAAGCGACCTGATCGGCGTCGGCAGAAGGCATGTTACTCTCACACAAGATTTGGGAAGGCGTGCCCAGCACGCCTTTCATGGAAATGGGGAGTCGGCCGATAAGCCGGGTTCTGTCGTGGACAGTCATTCCTCTAGGCGCTGCGTCACCACAGCGCTCAAGCAACCTACCCGGACCCAGCGCGGGCCACGCCATTGGGTCCCTATTTGGTCTTGCTCCGAGTGGGGTTTACCATGCCACGCACTGTTGCCAGGCGCGCGGTGCGCTCTTACCGCACCCTTTCACCCTTACCGGCTCCTGAGGTTGATGTCAGAAGCTTAGGCGGTCTACTCTCTGCTGCACTTTCCGTCGGCTCTCGCCGCCCAGGCGTTACCTGGCACTCTGCCCTATGGAGCCCGGACTTTCCTCCCCCAACGGCTCTTGCGAGCATATTAGCGGCGACTGTCTGGCCAACTCCGGCGGCAAGCATACCAGCGCCCCGCCCTGGCCTCAATGCTCGCCTTTGATTGCCTGCAATCTGGCATACCAGTGCTGCTTGCGCCCCCCCATCAATCGCGCCGCCACCGCCGCTCCCTGCTTGACCCCTATACCCTCGGCCAATAGCGCCGCCAGCAGAGCATCCGCCTCTACAGCCTGCTCGTCACCCTGCTCGACGGGCGCCGCTCCGGCAATGACGATCACGAACTCACCACGCGTCTGATTGGCATCCTGCTCCATCTGTTCCAGCAGCTGCGCAGGCGTTCCCTGCAAAAACGTCTCGAAAGTCTTGGTCAGCTCCCTGGCCAGCACCACGCTGCGCTCGGGCATCTGCTCTGCCAGCGCCTCCAACGTCGCCAGGATACGATGAGGCGACTCGTAAAACACCAGCGTCTCCTCCCGGGCCACCCACCGCTCCAGCGCCTGGCGCCTGCCACTGGACTTGGCAGGCAAAAAACCGCCAAAGGTGAAGCGATCCGTGGGCAGGCCAGCCGCCGACAGCGCCGCGATCAAGGCACAAGGACCGGGCAAGGGCACCACATGACGCCCACGCGCACGCAGCTCGCGCACCAGCACGAATCCCGGATCACAGATCAGCGGCGTGCCGGCATCACTGATCAGAGCGATGTCTTCCCCTGCCACAAGATAACGATCCAGGCTATCCACGCGCTGCACTTCGTTATGCTCATGCAGTGATATCATGGGGGTATTGACCCCCAGATGGGCCAACAAACGCCCGCTATGCCGCGTATCCTCGGCGGCGATGCGTGCCACGCTGGCAAGTATCCGAGCGGCGCGAGGCGACAGATCGTCCAAATTCCCAATTGGCGTAGCAACCACGTACAATGTGCCCGGAGGTTGGTGTGTCATCGTGACTCCCGATTTATTAATAGCTTGCCCTGACGGTGCGCTATGCTTACTCAACGTGAGATCAACCTGCTCATAGGCCGCGACAGCGCAAATGGAAACTAAGGAAGGATACATGAAACAGTCACTTCGTGGCCTGTTGGCCACTGCCTTCATGGCACTTCTCATCACCGGGTGTGCCATGCAGCCGCCCAGCGTCGTTGATCGAGCCCCCGACCAGGACGCAGGGCGACTGCTCAGCCAGGCTGAACAGCAGGCTCCCGAACAGGCTGCCCAAACGCGCCTGGAAGCGGCCAACATCCTGGCCCGCCAGGGCCAGCGAGAAAGTGCCTTCGAAGCCGCCAGCAGCATCGACGAAGCCCAGCTGGGCGATACTGACCGTTTACGCTGGGCCATGCTGTTTTCGGAACTGGCCCGCGGCATGAACGACCCGCAAGCGGTCCTGCGCGCCACGCAAGTGCTGGATGATGAGCTGCCCATGCAAGCCAACCAGCAGCAAACGCTGGCAGAGCGCCGTCAATGGGCCCAGGAAGCGCTGGATCAGCGTCCTGACGAGGTACAGGTCGCACTGCCGGAGCTGGAAGGCACCGATGTGCGACGCATTGCCGTGGCCCTGCCGGAATCCGGCCCTCTGAGCAGCGTGGCCAGCACGCTGACCACGGCCATGCGTCGCCACAATGAAATCAGTGATGATGGCGTACAGCTGACCTTCATCGACGCCTCTCAGTACTCTCTGGATGAAATCTACAGCCGTGCCGAGCAGATGAACGCACAGCTGCTGATCGGCCCACTCGACAAGGAGCAGGTGACCCAGTTGGAGGAGCGCGACAGCGTTCCACTTCCTACGCTGGCGCTCAACTACGGGCACAACTCTAGTAACCAGGCCCAGCGCCTGCTGCAGTATGGGCTGTCAGCGGAAGACGAAGCGCGCCAGGCAGCTCGCCGTGCTTATCAGGACGGGCACCGCCAGGTAGCCGTCATGGTGCCGGATAATGACTGGGGCCGCCGAGTAGGCGAAGCCTTCTGGAACGAGTACCAGCGTCTGGGCGGAGAAGTCACCAATGCCGTGCGCTACAACCCGAGCAGCCCGGTGTCCAATGCGGTACAAACAGCGCTGAATGTCAGCGGCGAACGGGCTCGTCTGGGTAACATCGACGCCCTGTTCCTGCTCGCCCTACCTGACTATGCACGCCAGGTACCGCCCACCATGGATTACTATTACGCCCCTGACCTGCCGATCTACGCCACCTCGCACCTGCATGAAGGCCGCCGACAGACTCGTCTGGACCAGGACCTCAACGATGTCATGTTCATGGACATCCCCTGGCAGATTCCTGATGCAGCCGTCGGCGGAGAAGAAGTCCTGCCTTTCTACGCTACCTACCAGCAGCTGCGCGACGAGTCCGACGCCTCCATGTTCCGCCTCATGGCCATGGGCGTCGATGCCTACGAGCTGGCCAAACGCATGTCGGACCTCTCGGACATCAATGGCCTGAACGGCAGCACCGGTCGCATGTCATTGGCCAGCGACGGCCGCATTCACCGTGAACTCCCGTGGGCAAAATTCCAGAACGGCACGCCCGCGCCCATCCTGATCCCAGGCCTCTTGGGCAATGAGCCGTAGCCCGCAACGTAGCCCGCAAAGCGCACGCTACCGAGGAGCAGCCATTGAGCGAATCGCCGCTCAATGGCTGCAGGAGCAAGGCCTTCGACTGGTGAGCAGCAACCACCATGTGAAGGGCGGCGAACTGGACCTGGTGATGTATGATCGGGATACTTTGGTGTTTATCGAGGTCAAACATCGCGCCACCACGGAGCACGGGCATCCACTGGAGACCGTGACGGCACAGAAACGTCGCCGCCTGGTAAAGGCTGCCACGCTTTATATTGCAAGGCATGGCCTCGACTGCCCCTGCCGCTTTGATATTCTAGCGATCACAGGCATGCCATCCGAGCTGACGTTCGAATGGGAACAAGCGGCTTTTGACGCTTATTAACACTCTATAACCGGGAAGCCCTGATGGACTTTCAATCTCGCATTCTCAACCACTTCAATGCCAGCATTGACACCAAAACCTATGCCAGCGAGGTGCTACCACCGTTTATCGAAGTGGCCAGCCAAATGATGGTTCAGTGCCTGGTCAATGAAGGCAAGATCCTGGCCTGCGGCAATGGCGGCAGCGCAGGCGACAGCCAGCACTTCTCTTCAGAACTGCTCAACCGCTTCGAACGCGAGCGCCCCAGCCTGCCTGCACTGGCGTTGACTACCGATACGTCGACGCTTACCTCCATCGCCAACGACTACAGCTACAACGAAGTATTTTCCAAACAGATTCGTGCGCTGGGGCAACCGGGCGATGTCCTGCTGGCCATCTCGACCAGCGGCAACTCCGCCAATATCGTGCAAGCCATCCAGGCCGCCCATGATCGCGACATGACGGTGGTGGCTCTGACAGGCCGTGACGGTGGCAACATGGCGTCGCTGCTCGGCCAGGACGACTGTGAAATTCGCGTCCCCGCCACCTCGACGGCTCGCATCCAGGAAGTCCACTTGCTGGTGATTCACTGCCTGTGTGATTTAATTGACGAACAGCTGTTTGGCGGCGCTGCCTGACAGCGCATTCAGGTCAACGGAATATATCGATAAAGGAGTCATCTCAATGGCCCTACGTTTTGCTTCTCGCTCCCTTCTGGTCGCTACGCTGTGCGGCGCGGTGCTGCTCAGCGGCTGTGCCAACAACAGCGGCTCCAACCCCTCCAACTACGACCAGCGCAGCAGCGATGTCCAGGCCGTGGATGCCACCATCGAACGCGAAGCGGAGCGCTCCCTGTCACGTTCCGATGCTCGGCTGGGTGATGCGCGGATTCGCGCCCATAGCTACAACGGCACCCTGCTGCTGGTTGGGCAGGTACCCAGCGACGAGCTGAAAAGCATGGCAGGCAACGTGGCCTCCAACCTGCGCGGCGTCAATCAGCTGCACAACGAACTGACCATTGCCGCCAACCTGCCCGCCAGCCAGCGCCTGGCCGACACCTGGTTGACCACCAATGTCATCAGCCACCTTGCCACCAATGACCAGATCGACTCTTCCAAGCTGAAAGTCACTACCGAGAATGCCACCGTGTACCTGATGGGCATGGTCACCCGCGAAGAGGCCGACCGCATCGTCAATGCGGCGTCCGGCGTGGCTGGCATTCAGCGCATCGTCAAGGTCTTCGACTACCTGAACTGAGCATCATTCTGGCAACAAAAAGCCTCGCCAGCGTGACTGGCGAGGCTTTTTTAATATAACCATTTAGCCATAACAGGCTAAAAGCTCAGCTACTTGACCACCCTGAGAGCTGGTTTCTTCCTGGGCTTTTCAGTTTCAGCCGGTGCATCTGACACCTCATTGGAAGGCGCTTCCGTCAAGGTCAGCTCGGGCCGTGCAGCCTCATCAGCAGAGGATTCGTCACCCCCCTCCAGCTCGTCGGCATCCAGTTCCGGCTCATGGCCAAAGACCATGCCCGCCCCGTTTTCACGGGCGTAGATAGCGATGAGCGCAGGGATGGGGATCATCACCTGCATGGGCTGACCCCCAAAGCGAGCGCTGAAACCAATCGCCTGGTTCTCCATGAACAGATCGCGCACCGCCGTTGGCGCTGCATTGAGCACGATCTGACCGTTCTGAACGAACTGACGCGGCACTTCCACGCCCGGCTGCGTAGCATCCACCACCAGGTAAGGCGTTAGCTCGTTATCCAGAAGCCATTCGTACAAGGCTCGGGCGAGATAGGGACGGCTCGACTTCATAAGTCTCCCTCCTCCTGACAAGTGAGGCCCCTGCACACAAGGCCAGGGGCCGTATGAATTCAGGCGCGCATCTCTTTTTCACGCTCGTTCAAGGAGTCCTTGAACGCTTCACGCTCGAATACGCGCGACATGTAGTTCAGTAGCGGCTTCACCTGCTTCTCCGGCAGCTCGATATTGAGCTCGGGCAGACGCCACAGGATGGGCGCCAGACAGCAATCTACCAGCGTAAACTCTTCGCTCATGAAATACGGCATGTCTTCGAAGATGGGCGAAATGCCGATCAGACTTTCGCGCAGCTCTTTACGCGCCTTGTCTGCCTCTTTCTTGCCACCCGTGCGGATCAGCTCGAGCATCGGGCACCATTCGCGTTCGATACGGTGCATCCACAGCCGACTTTGCGCACGTGCCACTGGGTAGACAGGCAGCAGCGGCGGATGAGGAAAGCGCTCATCCAGATACTCCATCATGACCTTGGACTCATAGAGCACCAGATCACGATCCAGCAGCGTGGGAACACTGTTGTACGGGTTGAGGTCCGCTAACTCTTCAGGTGGCTGTTCCTCAGCAACATCGACGATATCGACCGCCACTCCCTTTTCAGCCAGAACAATGCGTACACGATGACTGAAATGATCATCATTACCTGAGTAAAAGATCATTGACGACCGCTTGGCCACAACACCCATGAAAGCATCCTCGCATCAAAACAATAGACGATAGTAACACGCCCGCCGCCTTTTATGGTAAAGCGACGCAAAGCCCCTGGGGGCACATAAACAAACAAAGGGCGCACGGCTTTCGCCGTGCGCCCCGCCCACCAAGCATAGGCTAATGCTTAGTGAACATCCCGCCAGTACTCACGCTTGAGCAGGTAGGCGATCACACCAAAGATAAAGATGAAGATCAGCACCTTGGGCGCCAGTGCCTGAGCCTGCAGCTTGGAAGGCTCACCGACGTAGGCCAGGAAGTTGGTCAGGTCATAGACGGCTTCCTCGAACTCGGCAGGCTCCATGGAACCTGGCTGAGTGACTTGCAGCACTTCACAAGACTGGTACTTGCCAGACAGCGGGTCGGGCGACTGCCCTGCTACCGGCTGGTCGGTTTCCGAGCAGACCATCTCCTGAACACCCTGCAGCGGCTCCAGCACGTTGGGCATGGCCACCAGATCAAATACCGCGTTATTGACGCCCAGTGGACGGCTCGGGTCACGGTAGAAGCTCAGCAGGTAGGAGTAGATCCAGTCGGGACCGCGCAGACGACCATGCAGCGTCAGATCGGGCGGCGCAGCGCCGAACCAGCTTTCACCATCTTCCGGCAGCATGGCGATGTGCATCAGGTCGTTGTAACCCAGCGATGAAGAGAAAATCAGGTTCTCTTCGACCAGGTCCTGCGGCATGCCCAGATCATTTGCTGCACGGGAGAAGCGCTGATGCTCCAGCGAGTGACATCCCATGCAGTAGTTGACGTAGAGCTGCATACCACGCTGCAGAGACTCCTGGTCACGCAGATCCGGCGTCATGGAGTAAGGCACGTCGGGCCCTGGCGCTGCGACCGCCATCAAAGGCAGCAGCGCGAACATCAGTGCGAACAGTTGCTTTTTCATTAGCCAGTCACCCTTTCAGGAACGGGTTTAGTCTTCTCGATACTGGTGTACACCGGCATCAGAATGAAGAAGGCGAAGTAGAGCACCGTACAGATCTGGGCCACCAGCGTACGCAGCGGAGTCGCCGGAATGGCACCCAGAACACCCAGGATCACAAAGCTGATCGCAAAGATGATGAGCGCAATACGTGACAACCAGCCTTTGTAACGCATGGACTTGACCGGGCTACGATCCAACCAGGGCAGTACGAACAGAATGGCGATGGCGCCACCCATGGCCAGCACGCCCAGGAACTCGGCACGCAATCCCAGGAAGTCGAAGGTAATGGCCCGCAAGATGGCATAGAACGGCGTGAAGTACCACACCGGCGCAATGTGATCAGGCGTTACCATCGGGTTGGCTGGCTCGAAGTTGGGACGCTCGATGAAGTAACCACCCCCTTCCGGGAAGTAGAACAGCACCACCGCAAAGACGAACAGGAAGACCGCCACACCCACCAGATCCTTCACGGTGTAGTACGGATGGAAAGGAATGCCATCCAGCGGTTTGCCGGTTTCGTCTTTCTTATCCTTGATCTCGATGCCATCAGGGTTGTTGGAGCCAACTTCATGCAGGGCAATGATATGCAGCACGACCAGCGCCAGAATCACGATAGGCAGCGCCACCACATGCAGGGCAAAGAAGCGGTTCAACGTGATACCGGAAATCAGGAAGTCACCGCGGATCCACTGCGCCAGATCCGGGCCAATGCCGGGAATGGTCGCGAACAGCGAGATGATGACCTGAGCACCCCAGTAGGACATCTGACCCCAGGGCAATAGATAACCCATGAAGGCCTCTGCCATCAGCAGCAGATAGATGGCCATGCCGAAGATCCAGACCAGCTCACGCGGAGCCTTGTAAGATCCGTACATCAATGCACGGAACATATGCATGTAAATGACGACAAAGAAAGCAGAGGCGCCAGTCGAGTGCATATAGCGGATGATCCAGCCGTACTCGACGTCACGCATGATGTACTCAACGGAGCGGAAAGCGCCTTCCGCCGTGGGGTTGTAGCTCATGGTCAGCCAGACACCGGTCAGAATCTGGTTGACCAGCACCAGCAACGCCAATACACCAAAGATGTAGAGGAAGTTGAAGTTCTTCGGTGCGTAGTACCTGGTGAGGTGGTCTTGCATCATTTGCGTTGCGGGGAAGCGGTCGTCCACCCAGCGCATGATGCCGCGTTCAGCCTTGACTCGATTAGGATTACCCATTACGCGGCCTCCTCGTCTTCACCAACGATGATGTCCTCACCCTCGAAACGATAGGGCGGCACTTCAAGGTTGGTGGGTGCAGGTACGTTATTGAAGACGCGTCCGGCGAGATCGAAGTACGAACCATGGCAAGGACAGAAGAAACCGCCCGGCCAGTTGTCTGTGACTGCGGCCTCGGGCTCGGGACGGTACAGCGGAGAACAACCCAGGTGGGTACATACACCAACCATGACACCGACCTCGGGGCGCACAGAGCGCAACGGACCGGTGATATAAGCAGGCTGCTGCTCCTCCTCGGAATCCGGGTCCCGCAAGCGAGACGGGTCCAGACTCTCTGTACGCTCAATCATCTCAGGCGTACGGTTGATGATCCATACCGGCCGCCCGCGCCACTCGATGGTGACACGCTGCCCCGGTTCGAGCTTGGAAAAGTTAGCTCGAACCGGCGCACCGGCCGCCAACGCACTGGCACTAGGCTGCCAGGATGCCACAAAGGGGACCGCAACCCCGACAGCGCCCACCGCCCCCACAACGGAGGTGGCGCCCACGAGGAAACGGCGCCGGCCTTTGTTTACGCCGTTATCTGCCATTTCTGGTTTCTCCCATCAGCTTACCCGTTTCGCCGCAAAGGCGTCTTGCGGCGACGAATATCAAATACGCTCTATGTTAAAAAAACAAAGCGCTCTGCACAAGAACAACCGCCCCGGACCATGGTGGTACAGGTACTATAATTTTTTGATATTCCAATAAAAAACGCCCAGGTCCTGGACCTGGGCGTTTTTGCCGCATAGCGTAAAATTAACGCTTGGAGAACTGCGGACGACGACGCGCCTTGCGCAGACCGACTTTCTTACGCTCTACCTGACGTGCGTCACGGGTGACGTAGCCAGCGGCGCGCAGAGTCGGGCGCAGGTCTTCGTTGTAGTTCATCAGAGCACGCGTGATGCCGTGACGGATGGCGCCAGCTTGTGAAGAGCCACCACCACCTTCGACGGTCACATACACGTCGAACTGATTCAGGGTCTCGGTCAGCTCGAGGGGCTGACGAACAACCATGCGACCGGTAACGCGACCGAAGTACTCGTCGAGCTCACGGTTGTTGACGGTGATTTTGCCGGAGCCCGGCTTCAGGAACACACGAGCGGTGGAAGTCTTGCGGCGCCCGGTACCGTAATACTGCTGTGTCATGGCGAAGATTTCCTCAGATGTTCAGTTCAAGCGGCTGCTGGGCAGCATGCGGATGCTCGGCACCGGCGTACACTTTCAACTTGGAATACATGGCGCGACCCAGCGGGCCTTTCGGCAGCATGCCCTTGACAGCAGACTCGATGATGCGCTCGGGAGCGTGATCCAGCATCTTGTCGAAGGTCATGGAGCGCAGACCGCCCGGGTAGCCAGTGTGGCGGTAGTAGGTCTTGGCCTTCGCCTTGTTACCGGTCACCTGGACTTTCTCGGCATTGATGACAACGATGTAGTCGCCGGTATCAACGTGAGGGGTAAATTCGGGCTTATGCTTGCCACGCAGGCGGCGAGCAATCTCGGTTGCCAGACGACCGAGCGTTTTGTCCGTAGCGTCGACAACATACCAGTCGCGCTGGACGGACTGCGGCTTAGCACTGAACGTCTTCATGGATGAAATCACCAGATTAAGTGTGTTGGGTAGCTAACGCTATACAGTAGCGAAGCACCATCCCTATTCTTTTTGGTTGCAGCCAGAAAACAGCTACAACGTACAGCGAGGCGGCATTCTACAGTAAGAGAGTGGACAAGTTAAGTGCCATCTTTACTTTTCTCGCACGCCCCTGGCATCGCACTCAGGCAACAGAGGCGCTCAGGGTTTGTGCGGCAGCGCCAGATACTCCCGCGACTGCATCTCCTGCAAGCGCGACAGCGTCCGCTGAAATTCAAACGTTAGCTTGCCATCACTGTAAAGCGACTCGACGGGTACTTCTGCCGACATCAAGAGCTTGACGCCGCGATCATAAAACTCGTCCACCATATTGATGAAGCGGCGCGCCTGATCGTCGCTCTTGGCATCCATGCGCGGCACATTGGCCACCAGCACGGTATGAAACTCTCGAGCAAGCTCGATATAGTCGTTCTGGCTACGCGGCCCATCGCACAGTTCGGCAAATTCGAACCAGACGACATCCTCATGAAGTCGACGCGTCTTCAATACTCGATGGTTGATTTCCAGCGGCGCGCCCTCTTCTCCCGCATGACCGGCAATCTCCTTGAAGCTGCGCGCCAGCTCCTGGTCGGCAGCCTCATCCAGCGGCGCATGGAAGATCTCCGCACGCTCCAGCGCCCGTAACCGATAATCGATGCCGGAGTCTACATTCACGACGTCACAGTGGCGATTGACCAGTTCGATGGCGGGCAGGAACCGAGCGCGCTGCAGACCATCCTTGTAGAGATCGTCGGGCACGATATTGGAGGTCGCCACCAGCACGACACCACGCTCGAACAGCGCCTCCATGAGATTGGCCAGGATCATGGCATCCGTGATGTCCTTGACGAAAAATTCGTCGAAGCAGATCACCCTGGCTTCGGTTGCAAACTTGCCGGCAATCAGCGTCAGCGGGTTCTTCTCGCCCTTGTAGTGCGTCAGCTCGTTATGCACCCGCTGCATGAACCGATGAAAGTGCGTGCGCATTTTTTCAGGGAAGGGCAAGGCGTCATAAAACGTATCCACCAGGTAGGTCTTGCCACGTCCGACCCCACCCCAAAAGTAGAGCCCCTTCACCTGGGGCACCGGGGGCTTGTCTGGCTCGCTGCGCTTGCCCAGCAGCCCCGCCATCTTCGCCTTCAAGCCTTTACTGGCGACCACTGCTTTGGGCACGGTGGTGGTGGTCGACAGCAGGTCATCGTAAAGACGCTGAAGATGCTTGACCGCCTGCTCCTGAGCCGGGTCGTATTGAAAGTCACTGCGCGTCAAATCCTGCTGATAACGCTCCAGTGGCGTCAAGCGATGGGGGTGTTCAGACGCCTGACGTGCAGATACTGATGACATTAAGATGCTCCCGCAGCGCGTAGCCAGGCGTATGCATCGACGCGCACCTGCACATCCGCCGAGCACCGGCCTGACCGATAAAAAGAGCCTAATTATACGCCGACTGAGCGCTAAGCGCATGAGCGGATTGACCCAACCAGCCGTGACGCGCCTATAATGGGGCTGACCATGCAGCCATGCGATCGGTGACGCCATGCCATCGATGACATGGCGCGCACCACTATCAGGGAGAATACCGTGGAAGCAAGCTCGCCAATCATTTTTGCCGTTGTAGGTCTCGTCGTTGGCTTTCTCATTGGCCTTGCCTGCTATCGCCTGTTCAGCAAGAGCGAGAAAGACATGGCTGCGCTGAAGCAAACGCTACTGGAGCGCGAGCACAAGATCGCGGAACTTAAACAAGCCATGGGCAGCAGCCTGACGGGCATCCAGCAACGTCTTGACAGCATTCGTCAGGAGGCGGACCAAATCGAAGCCCAGATCGCCGACGAGGCGGCTCAATGGCAGCTCACCAGCGTCAAGGCCTCCCATCACAAAGCAGCGGCCACGGCAGAAAACGATGCCGACCTTGCCATGCCCCGCGATTACGCGGCTGGCAAGAACGGCACGCTTTCCGAAGACTTCGGGCTGAAAGAGCATCAGAAATCAGACAGCGATACGCTTGCGCAACCTCCACGCTACTGATCTACGCTCACCAGGGCGCCCCTGAGCGCCCTGGTCGCACGTCACTTTTCTCCGAGTCAGGCCGGGTTGTCGATATCCACGAAACGATGCTCGACATCGAACTGGCTCGCCAACCACTCGCCCAAGGCCTGCACCCCATAACGCTCGGTAGCATGGTGCCCTGCCGCGATGTAATGAATACCCAGCTCACGCGCCAGGTGCGTAGTGCGTTCGGAAATCTCCCCTGACACGAATACCTGAGCACCTGCTTGGTGGGCAGCCGTGATCATGTCCTGGGCCCCACCCGTGCACCAGGCAATTCGCTCCACTGGCCCCGCCAGCGGCGCCACGACGACCAGCGCCTGACGCTGAAGGGCATGGCTCAACTGATCGGCCAACGTGGTCAGCGGCTGCGGCGTCACCAGACGCCCGGACCACAGCAACCCTTCGCCCAGCTCGCCGTCCAGACACCCCTCGACCTTCCATCCCAGGCGCCGCGCCAATTCGGCGTTATTGCCCAGCTCTGCATGGGCATCCAGCGGCAGGTGATACGCCAGCAAACTCATGTCGTGGGCCATCAGCGTCTTGATGCGCTTCTGCTTCATCCCGGTAATCGCTACTGGCTCGTTCTTCCAAAAATAGCCGTGATGTACCAGCACCATATCCGCCTGCCAGGCCACCGCCTCGTCGAGCAACGCCTGGCAGGCCGTCACGCCGGTCATGACCCGCCGAACCGTCTCTCGCCCCTCGACTTGCAGGCCATTGATGGTGTAATCCTTGAATTGACCAGCGCGGAGCTGGTGGTCACATGCAGCGACGAGTTGATCGCGATGGTTCACGTGGTCTCCTTAATTGTTGCCACTGCCCCGTGGGGAAGCGAGGCGTTAAGTGTTACCATAACCTCCATTGTAAACTCGCTGCACGTTATCGCGAACCTCGCGACCTGCTGAAGACCGCCATCCGCTGAGGAATGCTTGCATGCACCGCCTTGTGCTGCCCTATCTCTGGCCCATTACCACGGGCCTTCTGCTGGCCGCAGTCATTCTGCTGGCCTTCCCTCAACAAATTCCCAACCCGTTTCGTCAATCTCCCCCTGCCAGCGTAGAGCCCCAGCCAGCGCTGGTCGCGACCAATAGCGAGTCGACGGCCAACCGGCCCGCCCCCGAAATACGCCAGGCCGCGCCACTTACGCGTAGCCAGGGGCCTGCCAGCTACGCCAACGCCGTCAACCAGGCCGCGCCAGCGGTGGTCAACATTTATTCGTCGCGCATCGTGTCGCGGGACCAGCACCCGCTGATGTCTGACCCGTTCTTCCAGCAATTTTTCGGCGGTGACGATGCGACGACCCACCAGCGCATGCTGTCCAGCCTGGGTTCCGGGGTCATCGTCAGTGACGACGGCTATGTGCTTACCAATCATCACGTGATCAGCGGCGCCGACCAGATACAAGTGGCGCTGCGCGACGGCCGCGAAACACTGGCTCAAGTGATTGGCACCGACCCGGAAAGCGATCTGGCAGTGTTGCGCATTCAACTGGACAACCTACCTGTGATCGAACTGGCTGACTCGAAGGAAGTGGCCGTGGGCGATGTGGCGCTGGCAATAGGCAACCCCTTTGGGGTTGGCCAGACAGTGACCATGGGCATTATTAGCGCCACGGGGCGCAGCCACCTGGGGTTGAATGCCTATGAAGATTTCATCCAAACCGACGCGGCCATCAACCCGGGCAACTCAGGCGGAGCACTGGTCAACCCTGACGGTGCACTGGTAGGCATCAATACGGCGATCTTTTCACGCTCGGGAGGCTCACAGGGAATAGGCTTCGCCATTCCGGCCAACCTTGCCCACAGCATCCTTGACGAACTGGTCACCCGCGGCCGGGTGATTCGTGGCTGGCTGGGCATCGAGGCTCAGGCGCTATCGCGGGAACTGGCCGCCTCGTTTGGGTTACGTACTCCCCAAGGCGTCATCGTGGCCGGCGTGGTCAGCGGTGGGCCAGCAGCGGAGGCAGGGCTTCAGCCTGGCGATGTGCTGCTCTCCATCGATGACCAGGTGATCATGGATGCACGCGCCACCATGAGCGAGATTGCCTCCATCCCACCGGGCACCAGGCTACCGCTGACCATCGTGCGCAGCGGTGAGCGCATGGAGGTCACCCTGGAAGTGGGCGAGCGCCCCGTGCCCACCAATGCGACGTCCGAAGATCGGCAGAGCGGCTCCTGAAGCCGCTCCCCCATACCTTACTTGCTGCGAATACGATACTCGGCCGAGCGTGCATGGGCCGTCAGGTATTCGCCTCGGGCGAGGACCGACGCCACTTTGCCCAGTTCGGACGCTCCTTCAGGAGAGCAGTGAATGATCGAAGAGCGCTTCTGGAAGTCATAAACCCCCAGCGGTGACGAGAAGCGCGCCGTGCCGGACGTCGGCAGTACGTGATTGGGGCCCGCGCAGTAGTCACCCAGGGCCTCCGACGTATGACGCCCCATGAAGATGGCGCCTGCATGGCGGATCTCCTCTAGCCACGCCTCGGGCTCGGCCACGGAGAGCTCCAGGTGCTCCGGCGCTATGCGATTGATCATCTCGACGGCGTCGGCCGGGTGCTGACAGAGAATCAGCGCCCCCCGGCGCTTGAGCGAAGCACGCGCAATCTCCTCGCGCTCCAGCGTAGGCAGCAGTCGTTCGATGGAAGCCGCGACGGCATCCAGGTGCTCGGCGTGCCAACTGACCAGAATCGCCTGGGCATCTTCATCATGCTCAGCCTGGGAGAACAGATCCATGGCCAACCAATCAGGGTCGGTCTGCCCATCGGAGACCACCATGATTTCTGACGGCCCGGCAATCATGTCGATACCTACCTGCCCGAAGACCGCACGCTTGGCGGTGGCCACGTAAATATTGCCGGGGCCCACGATCTTGTCGACACGGGGTACGCTCTGGGTGCCATAAGCCAAGGCTGCAACTGCCTGCGCCCCACCGATGGTGAAGACATGATCGACACCGGCCAGGTGTGCCGCCGCCAGCACCAGATCGTTCAGCACACCGTCAGGGGTCGGCACCACCATGACGATCTCACGCACGCCAGCCACGTGGGCGGGTATCGCATTCATCAGCACCGAAGAAGGATAGGCCGCCTTGCCGCCCGGCACATAGATACCAGCGCGGTCCAGTGGCGTCACCTTTTGTCCCAGCACCGTGCCATCGGCCTCTTGATACTGCCAGGACTCCGGCTTCTGCCGCTCGTGGTAGCGACGAATGCGCTCCGCTGCCACGGCCAGCGCTTCACGCTGTTCCGACGGCAGCCCCTCATACGCCGTTTTCAACTGCTCGGGCGACAGGCGCAATTGCTCCATGGAGTCGACGGCCAGCCGATCGAAGCGGTTGGTGGCATCGATGACGGCCTGATCACCGCGCTGTTTGACGTCCGCCAGTATTTCATCGACACGGGCCTGCACGGCGCTATCGGACACGCCCTCCCAGTCCAGCAGCGCATCCAGCTGACGGTGGAAGCCCGGCTCAGTGGTAGAGAGCCGAGCAATGGTGGCAGTGGTTGTCTCACTCATGGCGAACCTCGTGTCATTCGGCAGGCAGCAATTGACGTTGCTTTACGGCACTTTCCAAACGCGCCAGTAGCGGTTTGATACGATCATGCTTCATGGTCATGGCCGCCTTGTTAACTACCAGGCGGGTGCTGATATGGGCAATCAACTCCCTCGGCTCCATGCCGTTGGCACGCAGCGTATTGCCGGTATCGACGATATCGACGATCTCGTCGGCGAGGTTCATCAACGGCGCCAGCTCCATGGCGCCGTACAGCTTGATCACCTCTGCCTGAATGCCCTGCTCGGCGTAGTAGCGGCGCGCCACGTTGACGAATTTGGTCGCTACCCGGCGACGGGCTCGCGCCGGGGGCTGCCCGGTCACGCCTGCCGTCATCAGCTTGCAGCGGGCAATGTCCAGATCCAGCGGCTCGTACAGCCCCTCGGCACCATGCTCCAGCAGTACATCCTTGCCCGCCACGCCCACGTCGGCGGCCCCCAACTGTACATAGGTCGGTACATCGGTGGCGCGAATGATGACCAGCTTCACATCCGGCAGGTTGGTGTCGAACAGCAGCTTGCGACTCTTGCTCAGGTCTTCGGCGGGTGTAATACCCGCATCTGCCAACAGCGGCAGTGTCTCGTCCAGAATACGCCCTTTCGAGAGGGCCAGGATCAATTGCTTACTCATGGTGTAAGGCCAATGGTTGGTCACATGGCTTAGCCGGGGATGCGACGAATCTTCGCCCCCAGCAGCTGAAGTTTTTCCTCGATACACTCATAACCGCGATCAATATGATAGATACGATCCACCAGCGTCTCGCCTTCGGCCATCATGGCCGCAATCACCAGAGACGCCGAGGCACGCAGGTCCGTCGCCATGACCGGTGCACCCGACAGTTTGTCGACGCCCTTGATGAGGGCCGCGTTGCCCTCCAGCACGATATTGGCCCCCATGCGATTGAGCTCTTGCACGTGCATGAAACGGTTTTCGAAGATCGTCTCCACCACGCGAGAGTGCCCTTCTGCCACCGCATTCATGGCCACGAACTGCGCCTGCATGTCGGTGGGAAATGCCGGATAAGGCGCGGTACGAATATTGACGGCCTTGGGGCGCTTGCCATGCATATCCAGCGCGATCCAGTCGTCACCACTGGTGATCTCGGCACCGGCCTCTTCCAGCTTGGCCAGCACTGCCTCGAGGATATCGGCGCGAGTGCGCTTGACCTTGACACGCCCACCGGTCATGGCAGCCGCCACCAGAAACGTGCCGGTTTCGATACGATCCGGCATCACATCGTGTTCACAGCCGTGCAGGGAAGGCACCCCATCGATGATGATGGTATCGGTGCCATGCCCCTTGATCTTCGCGCCCATCTTGATCAGGCACTCGGCAAGGTCCACGACCTCGGGCTCACGAGCAGCATTTTCAAGAATGGTACGGCCATCGGCCAGGGTCGCGGCCATCAGCAGGTTCTCGGTGCCTGTCACGGTCACCGTATCGAAGAAGATCGTGGCCCCCTTGAGGCGACCCTCTACGCGCGCACGAATATAGCCCGCTTCCACGTGGATTTCGGCACCCATGGCCTCCAGACCACGCAGATGCAGATCCACCGGGCGCGAACCAATGGCACACCCGCCAGGCAGCGAGACGTCGGCCTTGCCGAAGTGCGCCAACAACGGGCCCAGTACCAGAATCGAGGCGCGCATTTTCTTGACCAGCTCGTAAGGCGCATGGCACTGAGTCACTTGAGAGCCATCCAACTGAATGCTCAGCTTCTCACCCATGACAGGCTCGACGCCCATCCGGCCCAACAGCTCCAGCGTCGTGGTGATATCCTGCAAGTGCGGCAAATTGCCGATCACGACGGGGCCATCGGCCAACAGGCTGGCACACAGAATGGGCAGCGCCGCGTTCTTGGCGCCACTGGCCCACACTTCTCCGTCAACGCAACCGTTGCCGGTAATAATCAGCTTATCCATGGGCAGGCCGTTACTCAGCACTTTGCGATGCAGTTTGCCACTGCGTCGGGGTAAACGTTTTGATGCTGATAGCGTGGAGGGCACCGGACGCGATTTCATCACTCAGCGCGGCGTAGACCAGCTGCTGGCGCTTTACGGGTGAAAGACCTTCAAAGGCTTCGCCAACCGCAATCACCTGAAAATTGCAGCCTTCTCCCTGGATGTGAAACTCACACCCATCGATGCGGGATTCAAGCAGTGCTTTGACCTCGTTGGGTTGCATAAGCCAGGAAACTCCTTTGGGGTCGAAAAGAATGTGCGGAAAAGCCACATGATAAAGAAAAGCATCACGCTTGGCGATGCTGGCGGCATGCCAAAGAGAAGATAGCAGCCCGCAGGCTGCTTTATGGAGAAGGATTACTGCACGGGGCTGTGCTGAGCTATCAAGGGCTCCAGCTCTGCCAGCGTCGCCAGACGCTGGAGCGGCGGCGATAGCACGATCGCGCTCACCGGCAACTGCCTGGCCTGGCTCGCTCGCAGCCACTCGAACATCACGCTCAAGGCAGCGCTACTGGCAACATCGACACCGCTGAAGTCGAACTGAACCGACGTGGAACGGGTGGTTCGCAGCCAGCTTACCCCCGCCGCCGCCACATCGGCGGCGGCGTTCATGCTCAAGTCACCGGACACCACCAACCCATCCGGTTGCTCGGCCAGCGAGACATTCGGGCGGTCGAGCAGCGTGCTCACGCATCGCCCCCTTGCTCCAGCTCTTCGACGCCGATGTCCGGCGACCAGCCACGAATGACCGCATCGTAATCGCGATTGTTTTCACGCATGGCCTGATCGAACTGATTGCGGAACGTGAGACCCAGGTTGATGCCATTGACGATCACGTTGACCACACGCCACTCACCATTGGCCAGCCGCAGGCTGTAGGTGACCGGGTAGACCTGGCCGTTGTTGGCCACCACTTCCATATCGACGCTGGCTTGATCTTCGTGACGCTGGGCACGCTGCTGACTCAACACACGCAGCTCATCGTAGTCGAAGGTCACCAGACCACGCGTGTAGGTATCGATCAGCGTCTGGCGGAAGACATCCGCAAAGCGGCTGCGCTGCTCTGGCGTAGCGTTGCGGAAGTAACTGCCCATGACGCTGGCGCCGATGTAACGGAAATCGGCAATATCATCCAGGCTATCGTTGACCAGTGCCTTCAGCTCATCGAGGTTATTGGCGTAATAGTCTTCACGCCCTTCGATTTGCGCCATGAATTCGTCGATGTTGTTGCGAATCATCTGTTCGGGCGATTGAGATTGCGCCTTGGCCAAGGCAGGCAAGGCCATCAACAGCATGGCAAGGGCAACCCACCGGGAAAAAATCACTGTCATTTTCTGCATCGTTACACCTCTATAATCTGGCACCATCACCATTGACGCTTAGTTGCTGACCATATTGGACACGAACTGCTGAATAAGTTCTTCCAACACCAGCGCGGATTGCGTATCGCGAATCGTGTCACCATCCTGTAGCACCTCCGGGGCGCCGCCCACACTCAGACCAATGTACTGCTCGCCCAGCAGCCCCGCCGTCAGAATGGCCGCCGTGGTATCCTGGGAAAGCTGGCCTTCCAGGTCACTGTTCAGGCTCAGTACCACGCGTGCGTCGTACCACTCTCGGTCCAGCTCGATGGCCTCGACACGTCCAACGGTCACGCCCGCCATGGTGACGCGGGCACGCGGCTTGAGGCCGCCGATATTGGAGAAGTTGGCTTCCAGACGGAACGTGTCAGACGCGCCCGAAAGCGTCAAACCGCTGACTCTCAGCCCCAGAAAGACCAGGCCGATGATCCCCGCCAACATGAACAGGCCAACGCCAAACTCCATGGTTTTACTGCGCTTCATGACACCACCCCAGCTATTGAAGGCCGCCGAACATGACGGCGGTTAAAACGAAATCCAGCCCCAGCACCGCCAGCGATGAGTACACCACCGTACGAGTGGTCGCCCGAGAAATGCCTTCGGACGTGGGAATCAGATCATAGCCCTGGAACACGGCGATCCAGGTCACCACCAGGGCAAACACCAGGCTCTTGATCATGCCGTTACCGACATCGTTGATGAACGAGACGCTGGACTGCATGTTGCTCCAGTAAGAGCCTTCGAAAACGCCCAGCCACTCGACGCCCACCAGATAGCCGCCCCAGATACCCACCACACTGAATCCCACGGTGAGAATCGGCAGCGCCACGAACCCGGCCCAAAGCCGCGGGGCCACTATGCGACGCAATGGGTCAACGCCAATCATTTCCATGCTGGTCAACTGTTCGGTGGCCTTCATCAAACCAATTTCGGCGGTCAACGCCGAACCAGCCCGCCCTGCAAAAAGCAGCGCTGCCACCACCGGCGCCAGCTCCCGCAGCAACGACAGCGCCACCATCTGCCCCAATGCCTGCTCGGCACCAAAGTCCACCAGAATGGTGTAGCCCTGAAGCGCCAGCACCATGCCGATGAACAGTCCGGACACCAGCACGATAGCCAGAGAAAGCACGCCGACAAAATGCATTTGACGAAGCCACAGAGCCCACCCTTCACGGGAAGGCACCCCGACCGCCGACTGCGCGAGAAACACTGCCGCGCGCCCCAGCGCTTCGACCATCTCGCATCCCTTGCGCCCCAATCGCGTGATGGGCGCTACCCACTGTAAGAGTCTTGACTGCATTTACCCTGCCCCGCTTGCTGGATCGTGACCGAGAATGTCTCGGTAAAGGGTGTTGCCAGGATAGTGAAACGGCACAGGGCCGTCCGGCTCACCATGCATGAACTGACTGACTCTGGGGTCCTCGTTGACATCCAGCGACGCCGGCGTGCCATGCGCCACCACCTGGCCATCGGCGATCAGGTAGAGATAGTCGGCAATGCTCAAGGTCTCCTTGATGTCATGGGAAACCACTACAGAGGTCAGCGACATGGCCTGGTTCAAGCGCTTGATAAGCTGCACCAGTACGCCCATGGAAATAGGGTCCTGGCCCACAAAGGGCTCATCATAGAGAATCAGCTCCGGGTCCAGCGCCACGGCCCGCGCCAGCGCCACCCGGCGGGCCATGCCCCCCGAAAGCTCGGCGGGCGACA
>NZ_LFGS01000012.1:197121-215788 GCF_002078135.1 Halomonas sp. BC1
CGAAAGCTCGGCGGGCGACAGGTGCCGCGCGCCGCGCAGGCCCACGGCCTGCAGCTTCATCAACACCAGGTCACGAATCATGGTATCGGGCAGGTCGGTATGCACGCGTAGTGGAAAAGCCACGTTCTCGAAGACATCCAGATCGGAAAACAGCGCGCCACTCTGAAACAGCATGCCCATTCGTTTGCGCAGCGCAAACAGCGCCTTGCGAGACAGCCGATGCACATCCTGCCCATCGATCAGCACGCGCCCCCGATCAGGCACCAGCTGCCCACCGATCAATTTCAACAGGGTGGTCTTGCCGGTTCCGCTGGGCCCCATGATAGCAGTGACTTTGCCACGCGGAATGCTCATGCTCACGCCACGAAAGATATCGTGGTCGCCGCGGGAAAAGTACACATCTTCCACCTGGATAAAGGGCATATCCGTCATGGGCATCACACCCCTCGCTTGCTCGCCAGTGCAGGCCTTTCAGGCCCACCCCGGCGGTTTAAAAAACAGTGTTTTCGAAATATTATCGAACATCGTATCCTAACGCTACCCACAGGAACAGCCACGCGCACCTGGCCTGCTGCCCAGCGCCTGCCCGCAGTTTGGCTAAAAGCCGCCGCAAGGTGTTATTCTTGAAGGCTATCAACCGTGATGACGAGAACGAGACCGACCATGCCCCAATCTCCCACCCCACCCAGCTTACTGCGTGAAAGCGCGCTGCGGACACTGCAGATAGAGCAAGCGGCCATTGGTGGTTTGCAAGCCAAGCTGGACGAGAGCTTCGACCGCGCCTGCCAGCTGATTCTGGCTTGCAAGGGTCGCGTGGTGGTGACCGGCATGGGCAAATCCGGCCATATCGCCGGCAAGCTGGCAGCCACCCTGGCCAGTACCGGCACGCCCGCGTTCTTCGTTCACCCCGGTGAAGCCAGCCACGGCGACCTCGGCATGATTACCCGGGGCGATGTGGTGCTGGCCCTGTCGAACTCAGGTGAAACCGGCGAAGTCACGGCTCTGCTGCCGCTACTCAAGCGCCTGGGAACTCCCTTGATCAGCATGACGGGGCGCCCTGATTCGACCCTGGCACGCCATGCCGAGGCCCACCTGGACAGCGGCGTCGAGCGAGAAGCCTGCCCACTGGATCTGGCCCCCACCAGCTCGACGACGGCAGCGCTTGCGCTGGGTGACGCGCTGGCCGTCGCACTGCTGGAAGCACGTGGCTTCACAGCCGAAGACTTCGCCCTGTCACACCCCGGCGGCAGCCTGGGCAAACGCCTGCTGCTAAGGGTACGCGACCTGATGCACGACGGCGCGCGGCTGCCTCGGGTGGCGCTGGGCAGCCCGCTGCGCGATGCTCTGCTGGAAATTACGCGCCAGGGGCTCGGCTTTACCTGTGTCATCGACAATGAGGGTCGGCTGGCCGGGGTCTATACCGACGGCGACCTGCGCCGCACGCTGGACCAGTTTCACGACCTGCGTGACGTCAAGGTAGACGACGTCATGACGCGGCCCGGCAAACGCATCGGCCCCGACGTCCTGGCAGCCGAAGCCGTGCGTATAATGGAAGATAGTCGTATCACGGCGCTGGCCGTGGTCGATGAACAGCAGCGCCCGATTGGCGCGCTGCACATGCATGACCTGCTGGCAAGCGGCGTTATCTAACCCATGATCCAATGATGGATGATACGGAGGCTCTATGGCCCTACCTGACGCACTTTTAGATCGTATACGCCGTGTAAAACTGCTGGCCCTGGACGTAGACGGCGTACTGACCGATGGTCGCCTTTACTTCCAGGCCGACGGCGTCGAAATCAAGGCCTTTCATACCCAGGATGGCCACGGCTTGAAGCTGCTCAAGCGCGTCGGCATCCATGTCGCGCTGATTACCGGCCGTGACTCGCCCATGGTGAGCCAGCGCGCCGCAGCGCTGGGCATCAGCCATGTTCATCAAGGCTGTGAAGACAAGCTCGCCACCCTGCGTGGGCTCTGCCAGCGGCTCGGTATCACCCTGGAGCAGGTCGCCTTCTGCGGCGATGACCTCCCGGACCTGGCGCCGATCAAACGCTCGGGCATCGGCATCACCGTCCCCAACGCACCGGACTACATGCATACCCACGCCGACTGGATTACCGACCGTCTGGGCGGACATGGCGCCGTTCGCGAAATTTGCGACACGCTGCTGACCAGCCAGGGGCACTGGGACGCCGTGCTCGACACTTACCTACACGGCTCCACCTGAATGGGCATCAGGGTGAAAAAGCGCGTCTGGCTGACGGGGCTGGTCATCACCCTGGGGGGACTGCTGGTTTGGCTGGACCCCCGCGCGCCCCAGCAGCGCGAGGTAGATCCTGAGGCTCAGGCTCAGGAGCCCGGACACGTGCTGGAGAATGCCGAGATCACTCTGTTTGGTGAAGATGGCACTCTGCAACAGTCGCTGGTCGCGCCGCGACTGGTACATACCCCGCAAGCGGCGATGACCAACGTCACGTCACCGCGCGCCACGCTGTTCGATAGTGAACAGCGTGAGTGGTTGGCGGTTGCCGATACCGGTACCCTGAACACGGACACCCAGGCGCTGACGCTGGCCGGATCGGCACGGCTATTGGCACCAGACGAAGGCTGGCAGCTGGATACCGACCTGCTGCATTATGATGGCCTGGCACGTCATGCCTGGAGCGATACCCCCGTAGTGCTGCAGCAGCCGCCCCAACGTATCGAGGCATCCCGTATGGATGTCTGGCTGGACGATAGTCGTGTCAGCTTGATCAATAACGTGCGCGGCGTGCATCCGCCCGCCCCCCACTCTTCTCAGGAGTCGCCATGAACGCCCTGCTTCGTACGGCACTGCTCGCCCTTGCCGTTCCCATGGTAGTCGTAGGCGCGCTGCCTGCTACTGCTCAACAACAAGCCCCTATCGAAGTAGAGGCCGACCGCCTGGACTTGGACCAGCGCGCGGGCACGGCGGTTTACTCTGGCAATGTCGATATTCGTCAGGGTGAAATGCAGCTGCGCGGAGAGCGTGTCGAAATTCACCGCAACCAGGCCGGCGAACTCTCCCGGGCCGTCGCCACGGGCGAGCGTGCCTACCTGCGCAATCAACTGGAAGACCAGACGACGCCCATGGAAGGCTGGGCGCGCCGCATCGTCTACCACGTGTCCGAACGCCGCGTCGAGCTCATCGACCAAGCCGAACTGACCCAGCAAGGGGATCGTTTCCAGGGGGGACGGCTCGAATACTTCATCGACCGCGGGGTGGTGCAAGCGCGCTCTGATGTCAGCGGCAGTTCGCCACAGCGCATCCGCATGACCCTGCAGCCCGAACAATAGCGAGAGGACGCCCCGTGACAGCGATGACCCCCGACACCGCAGCGGTCAAGACACTCCATGCACAGCATCTGGCCAAGAGCTACAAACGCCGCCGCGTGGTCAAGGATATCAATCTGGAAATTGCCCAGGGCAGCGTGGTGGGCCTGCTGGGCCCTAACGGCGCCGGCAAGACCACCTCGTTCTACATGATCGTCGGCCTGGTGAAATCCGATGCTGGCAAGGTGGGCATCGACGATCTCGACCTGACCCGGGCGCCCATGCATGAACGCGCGCTGGCGGGTATCGGCTACCTGCCCCAGGAAGCATCGATCTTTCGCAAGCTGTCGGTGGCCGACAACATCATGGCCATTCTGGAAACGCGCCGGGAGCTGGACCGCAATAGCCGAGAAGCGAAGCTCGAATCCCTGCTGGAAGACTTCCACATCACCCATATTCGCGACAACCTGGGCATGAGCCTGTCGGGCGGCGAGCGGCGACGGGTGGAAATTGCCCGCTCGCTGGCCACCGAGCCCGCCTTCATTCTACTGGACGAACCTTTTGCTGGCGTCGACCCCATTTCCGTGGGCGATATCAAGTCGATCATACGCGCGCTCAAGAAGCGCCATATTGGCGTGCTGATTACCGACCACAACGTGCGTGAAACCCTGGATATCTGCGATATTGCCTATATTGTTGGCGACGGACACATCATAGCCAGTGGAAACCCCCAGGAAATTCTCAATAACCAGAAGGTGCGCGACGTCTACCTGGGCGCCGACTTCCGCCTTTAAATAATGGCCCACGAAGACATTTTATTTAGTGGCATGCTTATTGCACTTGCACCAAACGGAGAGTCGCTCTAGGGTGGAGCTTTCTGATTAACGAGTGGTTCTCAGATGGTCATGAAAGCTTCTCTTCAACTGCGCATCGGCACACAGCTGACCATGACACCTCAGCTGCAGCAGGCCATTGCGCTGCTTCAGCTATCGACGCTGGACCTTCGTCAAGAAATTCAGCAGGCGCTGGATGCCAACCCCATGCTCGAACAGGAGGATGAGTTTGGCGAACAGGCGGTCAGCGAGCCTCAGGAAGCCGAGTGGGCAGACAGCATTCCCAACGAGCTCTCCGTGGACAGCGACTGGTCCGACACCTACCAGGACATGGGCAGCGCGGGCGGCAGTAGCGAAGGCCCGGACTTCGAGCGCCAGGCGGCCGGGCAGAGCCTTCACGGGCACTTGCTCTGGCAACTGGCCATGACCGACTTCTCTGCGCGTGAGCATGCCATTGCCGAGAGCCTCATCGATGCGCTGGATGCCAACGGCTATCTGACCCAGCCGCTCAACGACATCCGCGAGGGGCTCAAGGCGCAGGGCCACGATGGCCTGAGCCAACGCGAGGTCGAAAACACCTTGCTGCGCCTGCAGCAGTTCGAGCCTACTGGCGTGTTCGCCCGTGACCTGCGCGAGTGCCTGATGCTGCAGCTGGCCGCGCTACCCGAAGACACTCCGCTGTTGATGCCCGCCAAGCGTCTGGTACGCCAGTTTCTCGAAGCGCTGGGCAAGGACGACATGCGCCTGCTGAAACGACGCCTGAGCCTCGATGACGAGCAGCTGGACGATGTCATTCGTTTAATCCGCAGCCTTGACCCTCGCCCCGGAAGCGCCTACGGCGTCACCGACGACAGCTATGTGACGCCGGACCTGGTGGTACGTCACGATCACGAGGGCTGGCATCTGGAACTCAACCCGGAAGCGCTGCCTCGGCTACGTATCCAGCCCGACTACGCCAGCCTGATCAAGCGCGCCGACAAGAGCCAGGACAACCAGTTTTTGAAAGAGCACCTCCAGGAGGCTCGCTGGCTGATCAAGAGCCTGTCGAGCCGCAACGACACGCTGCTGCGCGTGGGGCGCGAGATCATTGCCCGCCAGATAGGCTTCCTCGAGCAGGGTGAAGAGGCCATGAAACCGCTGATTCTGGCCGATATCGCCGAAGCGGTAGAGATGCATGAATCGACCATCTCCCGGGTCACCACCCAGAAATACATTCATACCCCGCGCGGGGTCTTCGAGCTCAAGTACTTCTTCTCCAGCCAGGTCAGCGGCCAGGAGGGCGGCGACAGCCACTCCAGCACGGCCATTCGAGCACGCATCAAGAAACTGATTCAGGACGAGCCGCCAGGCAAGCCACTCTCCGACAGTCGCCTGGTCACCCTGCTGGAAGAGGGTGGCATTACCGTGGCACGCCGCACCGTCGCCAAGTACCGAGAGTCGATGGGTATACCTTCGTCGAGCGAGCGACGCCGTTTGCGCTAGTTAAACGCTCTTGCCCAACAAACTCGCGGCGAGGGCTTTGCAATGGCCCAAAAAGGGTTACAATCGAAGTACAGTCCGATGGATAAGGAGCACGTCAATGCAAGTAAACATCACTGGTCATCACGTTGAACTGACTGACGCCTTGCGTGACTACGTAAACGAAAAGCTGGAACGCGTTGAGCGTCACTACGACAACATCACGACCGTCCAGGTCACCTTATCTGTCGAAAAGGAGCGCCAGCAAGCGGCTTGCACGCTGCATGCCGCAGGAGCAGACCTGCATGCGGAAGCGCAGGATAATGACATGTACGCGGCCATTGACGCCCTGGCGGACAAAATCGACCGTCAGCTGGTAAAACACAAGGAAAAAGCACAAGCCCGCGCCCAAGGCGCTGGCGTGCGTTAAACCGATGACGTTGGAAACCATACTCCCCCCGGAGCGCGTGCTGTACGACGTGCCCGGGGGCAGCAAAAAAAGGGTGCTGGAGTTTTTCAGCACCTTTATCGCTCAGAACACGCCCAGCCTGGACAGTCAGGAAGTCTTCAGTCGCCTGATTGGCCGTGAACGGCTGGGCAGCACTGGTATCGGCAATGGCGTAGCCATCCCCCATGCACGCAGTCCTCACTGCAGCACGCCCATTGCTGGCTTTCTCAAGCTAGCCGAGCCCGTCGACTTCGATGCCATCGATGGTGACCCGGTCGATCTGGTCTTCGTGCTGTTGGTTCCCGAAGAAGCCGATGACACGCACCTGGCCCTGCTGGGGCAGGTGGCCACGATCATGAATGACGCTGCCACACGCCAACAGCTGCGCAATGTCAGTAGCCAGCGCGCATTGCTCGAGCTGCTGACCGACAAGATTCGCGAGCAGGCTGCCTAGCGCAGCCATTGCCAGGCAGCAAGGCACACGGCAAGCCCTCTATCCCTTTGATACCCAAGAGAGATGCGCTATGCAGCTGGTGATCATTAGCGGCCGCTCAGGGTCCGGCAAGTCCATCGCCCTACAGGCGCTGGAGGATCTTGGCTATTACGCCATCGACAACCTGCCCGCCATGCTGCTGGGCTCGCTGGTCGATGAATTGCGCGAGCAAGGGGGGCGAACTCACCTGGCGGTCAGCATCGATGCGCGCAACCTGCCCACGGCGCTGGAGCAGTTGCCTGCGTTACTGGAAGAGCTACGTCAACGCCAGATCCGTTTTCAGGTCATCTACCTGACCACGGACGCACGCATTCTGCTGGAGCGCTACTCGGCCACCCGGCGGCGCCACCCGCTGACCCGGGATAGTGACATGACCCTGGAAGAAGCCATCGACAAGGAAGAGCAGACGCTGCTCGACATTCGCGATCTGGCCGACCTGTTGATCGACACGTCACGCCTCTCGGTGCACGATCTTCGCCGTCGCATCACCGATCAGGTCGCTCACCAACGGCGTGACCAGCTGACCCTGACGTTTGAATCCTTCGGCTATAAGCGGGGCGTACCCATGGATGCCGATATCGTGTTTGACGTGCGCTGCCTGCCTAACCCTTATTGGGACCCCAGCCTGCGGCAGTTCACCGGACGCGATGCCAATATTCAGGCCTTCCTGGGCGGCTACCCCATCGTCGATGACATGCGTGACGATATTCATGCCTGGTTGGACAAGTGGCTGCCCGCCTACCAAAGCAGTCAACGTAGCTATATGACCGTGGCCATTGGCTGCACTGGCGGCCAGCATCGCTCTGTCTACATGGTGGAACAACTGGCGCAGGCGCTGGTCAAGCGCACTGGCGCCATTCAGCTCAGGCATCGGGAATTGGGCTTGCAGTACACGCTAAGCGAATTACCCGCTACCGTCGATGCCGCTTCTTCCATCCCCCCCAGCGACACGACTTCACCCTGATATCACTCGGCAAAAAGGAACCAGAGTGCCTGAAAGAACCTTAACGCTGACCAATCAACGCGGCCTTCACGCCCGCGCTGCCACCAAGCTGGTCACGTGCGGCCAGCAGTTTTCAGCCCGCATTCATGTTTACAAACAGCAGCAGAAAGCCGATGCCGCCAACATCATGTCGCTGCTGATGCTGGCGGCCCCTTGCGGCACTTCGCTGACCATCACCGCAGAGGGCGAAGATGCCGACCAGGCCCTGGATGCCATCCAGGCCCTGTTCGACGCACGTTTCGACGAGGATCAGTAACCCTCGTTAGCTGCCCGCCACCGTCATGGCATCCACCAGCCAGCTGCCGGTATGGATGCTGCCCCGCGTATCGGTATCGTCGCCAATGCCCACCAGGCCAGCGAACATGGTGTTGAGATTGCTGGCAATGGTGAACTCTTCGATGGGGTATTGCACCTCGCCATTCTCTACCCAGAATCCGGCGGCACCGCGAGAGTAGTCCCCCGTTACGCCATTGACCCCCTGCCCCATCAGCTCGGTCACCCAAATGCCCCGCCCCATTTGCTGCAGCAGCTCATCACGCGATGTCAGCGGGGCCAGAAGACGCAGGTTGCGCGCTCCGCCGGCGTTTCCGGTCGACTGCATGCCCAGGCGGCGGGCACTGTAGGCAGACAGCATGTAGCTGGCGACCCTGCCCTGCTCGATGAAACGGTTATCCCGGGTCTGCACGCCCTCGGCATCGAAGGGCGAACTGGCGGTGGCACCGACTTCCATGGGGCGCTCTTCCAGTCCCATCCACTCCGGGAAAAGCGGGCTACCCAGACGATCACACAAGAACGATGCTTCACGGTATAGTGCGCCACCCGCCAACGCGCCCATCAGGTGGCCTATCAGGCCCGCGGCCAGGCTGGGGTCGAACAGCACGGGAAAGGTACCGGTAGGCGGTTTGCGCGCACCCAGCCGCCGCAGGGTGCGTGCAGCCGCTTCGCGCCCGACCTCCTCCGGGTCACGCAGCTGTACGGGATTGCGCGCCGATGTGTAGTCATAATCGCGCTGCATGCCCTTGTCATCCTGGGCGATCAGCATGCAGGACAACGAATGGCTGCTGCCCTTTTGGGTGCCTAGAAAGCCATGGCTATTGGCGTAGACCCGCACGCCCTCGCCACTGGACAACGAGGCGCCTTCCGACTGGTGAATACCGTCCACGCTGCGCCCCGCCTGCTCACAGCGCAGCGCCAGCTCGATGGCCTGTTCGCTCGAGAGCGCCCACGGGTGATGCACCTTGAGATCCGGCAACCGGGTCGCCATCAGCGCAGCATCTGCCAACCCGGCAGCAGGGTCTTCACCGGTATAACGCGCGATCGCCAGGGCTTTTTCCACCGTGGCGCGCAGCGACGCACTGCTGGCATCGGTGGAGGAGGCGCTCCCCTTGCGCTGGCCAACGTAGACCGTAATGGCGATTCCCTGGTCACGGGAAAGCTCGACGGTCTCGACCTCGCCGAGCCGTACGCTGACGCCCACCCCCTGGTCGACACTGGCGCCTACTTCAGCGGCATCGGCGCCCAGCGTTTTCGCCAGGCCAAGGGCTTCTTCCGCCCGCTGCGCCAGTAGCGCCTGTTGCGCTGCTGCATCAAATGCCTGTGCCATATGGTCTCCTTTTCGCCTCAATTGCATTGGCGAATCAATGTTATGGTCGCAGCCTGATATAATGCTGGCGACGAATCCAAATCAGTGAGTGTCTGTATGCCTAAGCAACGCCCCGAGCCCCTCGATATTGACGAGCAGGAAGAGCGTCCCAGTAAATCCCAGCTCAAGCGTGAAATGCATGCTCTTCAGGCGCTTGGCGAAACCTTGATTGCCATGAAACCCGCCGAACGGGCGCGTTTTCCGCTGTCTGACGATATGTTGCGGGCCATCGAGGAAACCTCGCGCATCCGCTCCCATGAAGGCCGCCGCCGCCATATGCAGTACGTGGGCAAGTTGATCCGCAAGGAGGATCTAGCCGCCATCCAGGGGGTATTCGATGCCATCGAGCAAGAGAAAGAGCAGCGCGACCATGCCTTTCATCGTCTGGAAAAATGGCGTGATCGGCTGGTCGACGAGGGCGACGACGCCGTCGATCTATTCCTGGCCGACTACCCCGATGCCGACCGCCAGACCCTGCGCCAGCTAGTGCGAAACGCTCGCAAGGAGCGTGAGCAGGGCAAACCGCCGACCAGCGCGCGCAAGCTGTTCAAACACCTGCGCGACACCCTGGCACTCTAATCCGCACGCCCCCATGACGAGCTGTACTGCCTGGCTAGCCCGATTGCGTGCCACCGACGGTCAGCTCGTCTAGCTTGAGAGTGGGCTGCCCAACGCCCACCGGCACGCCCTGGCCCTCCTTGCCACACACGCCGATACCGGTGTCCATGGCCAGGTCATGGCCAATCATGGATACCCGCCCCATCGCCTCAGGGCCATTGCCGATCAGCGTAGCGCCCTTGACTGGCGAGGTGATGCGCCCATCCTCGATGAGGTAGGCTTCGCTGGCTGAAAACACGAACTTGCCCGACGTGATATCTACCTGCCCGCCACCGAAGCTGACCGCGTAAAGGCCGCGCTTGACGCTCTTGATGATGTCTTCCGGCGCATCCTGCCCGGCCAGCATCACCGTGTTGGTCATACGCGGCATCGGCAGGTGGGCAAAGGACTCACGCCGCGCGTTGCCGGTTGGCGCCATGTTCATCAATCGCGCGTTCAGCTTGTCCTGCATGTAGCCGGTGAGAATGCCATCCTCGATCAGAGGGGTGTACTGGCCCGGCGTGCCCTCGTCATCGACGCTGAGCGCCCCGCGACTATCCATGACCGTGGCATCGTCTACCACGGTGACACCCTTGGCCGCCACGCGCTGGCCCATTCGCCCGGCGAAGGCCGAACTGCCCTTGCGATTGAAGTCACCCTCCAGGCCGTGACCGACCGCCTCGTGCAAGAGAATGCCGGGCCATCCGGCGCCCAGCACCACCGGCATCTGACCGGCAGGGGCATCCACCGCTTCCAGGTTGACCAGCGCCTGGCGCACGGCTTCCTGGGCATAGCGCTCGGCCACACCCTCATCGCGCAGGCGCGCCATGGAGTAGCGCCCACCGCCACCGGCGCTGCCTCGCTCTCGGCGACCATTTTTGGCGGCGATCACGCTGACATTGAAGCGCACCAGCGGCCGCACGTCCGCCGCCAGAGTGCCGTCACTGGCACGTACCAACACGACTTCGTAGGTGCCGGACAGCGAGGCACTGACCTGGCTGATGCTGGGGTCGGCAGCCCGCGCCACGCGGTCAGCCTGCTTGAGCATGGCCACCTTCTCTTCAGCGGTCAGCCCTGCCAGCGGGTCGATACCCGCATAGCGCGCCGCCGCGCTCACCGGCACGACACGCTGGCCCGGCAACTGCTTACCACTGCGCACGATACCCGAGGCGGTGCGTCCGGTATCCATCAGAGCATCGGCGGTAATCTGGTTAGAGTAGGCAAAGCCGGTTTTTTCGCCTGCCAGCGCCCGCACACCCACTCCGCCATCGATGTTGTAGCTCGCCTCCTTGACTTCGCCATCTTCCAGCACCCACCCCTCCTGCCAGGTACGCTGGAAGTAGAGATCGGCATAATCGATGCCTGCGCCCATGGCGTAGCCAAGGCCCGTCTCCAGGGCTTCCAGATCGAGGCCACCCGGCGTTAGCAAAATGGCAACTGCAGACTCTATATCGCTTGTGTGTGCGGTCATTGAGGGCCTTCTAAAGTAACCTGCGGCGAGGTCCAGGGACCCCGCACGCGATAATGAATGGTGGTGGCCTGCGCCAGTGCATCACCAAAAAGTCGGTCGGCAATGAAGAGCGCCCCGCCGACGATGGGGGCACCCACCGCGAGTGCCGCGATAGGCAGACTTTGGCTCACTGGCAGTGTGACGCCAAGACGCTGATCGAGTTCGCGCTGCAAGAGGTTAACATTTCCTGTCAGCGTAAAGGTCGTGGCAGGGGCATCAATTTGTAGGGGGCCACGCAGCAATAGCTGCCCCTGGGCCACGTCCGCCGTGCCATGCACCCGATCGAACGCCGTTCCCTGCCCGGTGACATCCGAAAAATCCAACCGCAGCCTGCGCAGAATGTTATCGAAATTGAGTAGCCCCACCAGCCGTGCAGGTGCCGAGTCGAGCATCACGAAGCGCCCGTCACGAATATCCGTGCTCAATTCTCCGCCTGCGCGGGCCAGCGCAAACTGCCAGGGCGTCCCCGGCCAGGCAAGCTCAGCGGCAACGTTGGTGGTACGGCTGCGCATGGCCACGGGTTGGCCCAGGCGCTCCAGGGCGGTGCCCAGATCGCCGCCCTGAATCGTCAGGTCAGCGCGGGTGCGACTGGTCACCGGATTACCCTCCCAATGCAGCTCCCCACGCGCTGAGAGCTGCCCCAGGGTCAGGCCCACCGGCGCAATGGAAAGCCCCTGAGCGCTGGTCTGCCAATAAGCGGTCAGGGGGCCATAAAGCCCGTCACCCACACTGAGCTCGGCCAGTCGCAGCCGTCCATTGGGTACGGATGCCAGCCAATCGGGGATAGCGGCTGGGGCGGCGTATTCGGTAGTGATCTCGTCGACCCAGGAGCCCGGCGTGGGCACCTCTCTCGACGACGCCTCGCTCGCGGCCTCTTCGCTGGGCAAATCAAGCAAACGGTCAGCGACCAGATAGCTCACTACCACGTCCAGTGGGCGCGACTCCCGTGGCTGATAGTGCACACGACCGGAGAGCAGCTCACCGTTGATTTGCAGCTGTGCCCGGTCCGTCTCGGCGCTACCGGAAGCCGTCATGGCGCCCAGACACTCGTCGCGATAACGCAAGCAGGAGGTTCTCAGCACGGCTTCGAGGGTCGGCAACGCCCCGGACGTCGGCGGACCACCCGCCCCATTGTCGAACAGCGGCGACAAGGCCTGCTGCCAGGCCAAGGGATCAATGGTGTTTAGAGACGCATCGATTTTCCAGCCTGGCTGCTGGGGCCATTCCACCAGCGGTGCCACGCTGCCCAGCGCGACCTCGCCCATCAGCCCTTCTGGCTCTCTGAGCGCCAGACGCATGGCCAGCAGATCAGCTATCCGCACCTCCCCTCTGGCACTGGAAAAATCAGCGCGCACCCGTAATGGCCAGGGCTGCTCGGCGCGTTTATCGAACGGCTCGGGCAGCTGACTGGTCAGCCCAACCAGCTGGCTTTGCAAACTCAAGGTCGGGGTGTCTTCCCAGTTCACCACGCCTTCCCAGGCCGTGCGCCCGCGCAGCACCTCTTGTGCCGTGTCCGGCATACCCGCCAACGCCCAGAGCGCCGCGCTATCCACCTCACCGCTGAGCCGCACCCGCTGCTGATCTTCATCAAAGTCGGCGCGGATCCCCCCGCCTTGCCAACGCCCCTGCAGATTGCCCAACAGCGCCCGCTGCTCGCCCGACTGCTGCCAGCTCACCTCGCCTTCGACCTGGCGCAGTGACACAGGCAGCGGTTGGTAGCGCACGACCTCCAGAGAAGGCACCACGTTGATATCCAGCAACAGCCCTTCTGGATGCTCCAAAGGCACCGCCGCCGCCAGGCTGCCGTCGACCACGCCTTCAGCGCTGAACTCGTCGAGCGGCAACTCGCCCGCTTCTGGCATGGCCTTGAGAAAGCGCAACAGCGAGGCGCCATCGCTGTGCAATTGCCCCGACAGCCGCAGCATGTTGTCTTCACCCAGCTGGACGGCTCCATCAGACAGCTGGACCCCTTGACTCTGGGCACTCGCCACCTGCGCCTTCAGCTCTCCCCCCTGCCATATCAAGCGGCCATCGACCTCTTCCAGCAGCGGCCAACCGTCAGCTATCGGCAAGTAGCCCTCGCGCACCAGCAGCGCCAGCGTGGCAGAGAATGGCGGCGCGCTACCGGGCTCTCCAAACGGCAGACTCATTTTGAGCGCCCCCTGCGGCACCCGGCCACCGATGTCTTTTTGCAACCACTCCCGCAGCGCCGGCTCGAAGGCGCCAAGCGGCAGCCATTGGCCTAACGGGCGCTCTACGGCATCGACATTCTCAAAGGCGAGGTCGAGCCCAAACTGACCACGCTGCTGCCCCGTGATCAGGCCGAAGCCGCCCGCGATACGCGCACCATCCCAATCGACGTGCAGCTCACGCCCGCTGATCATGGTCCGTGGACCATCGTAGACCCACTCCACCACGCCCTCGGCATGCCCCAGCTGCATGGGCGCTTCGAAGAGCTGCGGGAAGTAGAGTTCGCTGTTGCCCGCACTGCTGAAAGTCACCCGGCCGCGCAGGTCACGCGCCTGCACCCAGGCATCCAGCGGGCCACCGCCCGGCGCTTGCTGCCACGGGTCGACCGCCACGTTGGTCAAGGCGGCATCGACGCCCCAGCGCCCTTCCCGCTGCCCCAGCCGCAGCCCCTGCACCTGCCCTCTGGGGGCCAGGGTTTGCAGCACCCGCGTCAGCGACTCGGGTAACAGGGCGTACTCGCGCCAGGCGGCCAGCGAGGCCAATTCGAAGGCACTGGTGCGCAGCTCCCAACGGCCGGGCTCGTGGGCCAGGTACCAGTGGTAAGGCAAGGCAGGGCCGTCACTGATGCCCTCTGGCTGGGCCCACTCGACGCTTTCTGCGTTGCCGCTCAGCCAGGCTTCACCGCCCTCCCCGTTGCGCTGCCACTGCCCGGAGGCCTGGATGTTGCGCAACACGGCGTATTCCACGTCTCGACGCAGTGTCAGCTCGGGCATATCGACCGCCAACCGCGCATCCTCCAGACGCCCTTCTCGCCAGCGCCCCCACAATTGAACTTGACCGCCCGCCTGCTCCAGATAGGGCATCTGCTCTGGACGAAACAGCGCCGCCAGCACCACCAGATGATCCAATTGCATATTCATCTGCAGGGCCGCCGAAAAATCACTCAAGCCACGCACACCGGGCTGCATCTCGGCGCCCATGGTGATGGCCGGCAGCGCCGAGGCTGCCTGGGCGGGGTCTTCCACCACCTTCAGCTCGCCAGAGAGACGCGTACGACGCTCATCGCCATCCAACACCAGCGACGGTGCATGCAATAGCACCGTCTGCTCACGCCCATGCAGCAGCACGCGGCTGTTGTCTACCCACAAGCGCTGCCTGAGCAGCAGCCCTGCCCAGGCGTCGATCAGCGCCAGATCGATATCCGGCTGCGGGGCCATACCCAAGGGCAGCGTGGCGGGCGCCGGCCAGCCCCAGGTGGTCTCAGGCGTTTGGTAGAGATGAAACTCGAGCCCCGCCATACGAGCATCGCTGAAAACCGGAGCCCACTGGCGCAAACTCGCCAAACCATCGAGACGTAACTGCACGCGTTCGACGGCAGCCAGCGGATCGCCCTGCGGGGTGTCGATACGCAGGTCTTCGAGCAGGAAGCGTAGATCATTGCGCGCCAACGAGAGCGAGACTTGCCCAATGCTCACTGGTGCACCGATCCTGGCTTCCAGCACCGCTTCGATGCGTGGCGCGAGCGCATCACTCTGACTGAGAGCCACGCGCAGCGTCACCAGCAGCAGCGCCAGCAGACCCAATAGGACTGCCAGCGTCACGAGTCCAGCGCGCAGCAAAAAGCGGGGGAAAGGGCTTAGCGCAGCCATCACATTAATACGATGTCGTACTGCTCTTGGGAGTAGTGCGCCTCGACCTGAAAGCGAATGGTTTTATTGATGAAGGTTTCCAGGTCAGCCACGGCCGCCGACTCCTCATCCAACAAACGATCCACCACCGGCTGAGAGGCCAGCACCATGTAGGTTTCTGCACTGTAGGCACGCTCTTCACGGAGGATTTCTCGGAAGATTTCATAGCAGATGGTTTCGGGGGTCTTTAGCGTCCCGCGCCCGGCACAGGTCGGGCAGGCTTCACACAGGGTTTGTTCGAGACTTTCTCGGGTGCGCTTACGGGTCAACTGCACGAGCCCCAGCTCGGTTACCCCGGTACATTTGGTTTTTGCATGGTCACGCTCCAGCGCCTTTTCCAATACGCGGAGCACCTGACGCTGATGCTCGACATCCACCATGTCGATGAAGTCGATAATGATGATACCGCCCAGGTTGCGCAGCCGTAGCTGACGGGCAATGGCCGTCGCGGCTTCCAGGTTGGTCTTGAAAATGGTCTCTTCCAGATTGCGATGCCCAACGTACCCACCGGTATTGACGTCAATGGTGGTCATGGCCTCGGTAGGATCGATGACCAGATACCCACCAGACTTGAGCTGCACCTTGCGCCCCAGGGCTTTCTGAATCTCGTCTTCGACGCTGTAGAGATCAAAAATCGGTCGCTCGCCCGGGTAGTACTCGATGCGGTCCACCGCGTCGGGCATGAACTCTTCGGCAAACTCGACCAGCTTGACGAAGTTTTCCCGAGAATCGATGCGTACTTTTTCGATATCATCGCGCATGACGTCACGCAGGGTGCGCATGAACAGCGGCAAGTCGTCGTAGATCACGCTAGGCGGGGAAGCGGTGATCTTGCGCTCGCTAACCTTGCGCCAGATACGCAGCAGAAAATACATGTCGCCGGCCAGCTCTTCATCGCCCACGCCTTCTGCGGCCGTGCGCACGATAAAGCCACCCGTCACGTCGATGGTCTGTTCTGCAATGCTCTTGTCCAGCAGCGCTTTCAACCGTTCGCGCTCGCGCTCGTCCTCGATGCGCTGGGAAACGCCATGGTGAGGCGAGTCCGGCATATAGACCAGATAACGCGAAGGAATCGAGAGATGGGTAGTCAGCCGCGCCCCTTTCGTGCCGATAGGGTCCTTGGTGACCTGTACGACCAGGGCCTGGCCTTCGTGCAGCAACTGCCCGATGGTCTGCTGCTCATCGCTGGGGGTGCCCGGCGGCATCACTTCATGGGCATGGATAAAGGCGGCGCGCTCGAGGCCAATATCGACAAAGGCAGCCTGCATGCCAGGCAGTACGCGAACCACTTTGCCTTTGTAGATATTACCCACGATCCCACGTCGGCGGGAGCGCTCGATGAGCGCCTCCTGCAACACGCCATTTTCTACCAGCGCAACGCGGGTCTCCATGGGCGTCAAATTGATGAGGACTTCACCGCTCATGCACAATTCCTTATTGAATATCCGGTTCCTTGCCAGCGCAGCGGTCGTCGCTCGGTAGCCAGTGCAGGCCCAATGACTACGTCGGATAGTGTCCCGTCCAGACGGGCACACCCTGCTGGACAAGCAAGCGCGTGGTTTCAAATAGCGGCAGCCCCACGACGGCAGAGTGGCTGCCCTGAATCTCTTCGACGAACACCGACGCAAGCCCCTGTATGGCATAGCCACCGGCCTTGTCCACGGGCTCCCCGGTCTGCCAGTAACAGGCGATCTCCTCGCGGCTCAGTGACCGCATGGTGACATGCGTCGTGACACAACATGAGAGTATACCCAGCGGCCCACTCACCGCCACTGCGGTCAGCACTTGATGCGTGCCCCCTGAAAGCCGCCTCAGCATCTCGGCAGCGTGCTGTTGGTCCCGAGGTTTGCCCAGAATCTCTCCTGCTACCACGACCGCCGTGTCCGAGCCGAGCACCGGCAAGGAGGTGCGGTCCATGGCCGCGCTGGCCTTGGCCACGGCCAGCCGCTCCACGTAGGCGCGAGCCGACTCATCGGCCAGCGGCGTTTCATCGATATCGCTGGGTAGCACGCTCACCGGCACGCCAATCGACGCCAGCAGCGCCTTGCGGCGCGGCGACGCAGACGCCAGACAGAGTACCGGCTGAGGGGAAGCACCGGGGATCATTTCGCTCATGATCCACTGCTCATCATGCGCCGCTCCAGAGCCACCAGCATGGTGGCCAGCCAGGGCCACAGCAATGCGCTCATCAGCGAGGGAATCAGGAAGGAGAGGTGGATCGAAAACTCGCCGGTCAAGGTACGCAACCACTGCTCGATCAGTTGCACCAGCCCAAGCAGCACCAGCACCAGCACAGCCTGCTGCACCAGCGAATAAGCGCGAAAGCGTGGATAGACCATGGCGGCCAGAAACGCCAACAGCGACAGAATCAGCGCGTGCTGGCCCAGCGCGGTCCCTTCGATCAGGTCCAGCAGCAGGCCCACCACGAAGCCGTGAAAAACCCCCACCCTATCCGGTGAGCGCATGCTCCAGTAGATGAGCATCAAGCCCACCCACTCGGGGCGAAACACCTGCCAGCCATCCGCCACGGGCATGACCTGCAAGCACAGGGCCAGCAGTAGGCTAAGCCAAACGGCGAACAGCGGCACGACGGGAGCCCTGGCCATCAAGGCGCCTCCTGTGAATGAGACTCAGCCAGACGCTGAGCGGCATGCACGGCCTGAGCCGAAATATCCATGGACTCATCCCAGCCCAACGCGTCGAACTCTTCGCGGGGCGTTGGAAAGAGCATCAGGAAATGCCGTGAGCGCTGCAACTGCGCAGCAGGTTCGGCCATGACACGAGCAAAAGGCTGGCCGGGGTCGTGATACACCTCAGTGACGCGCGCCACGGGATACCCCGGCGGAAAACGGCCCGCCAACCCGGAGGTGGTCAACAAATCCCCTTCACGAATGTCGGCGGTATCCGGTACGTGCAGTACGCTGACGCTGCCATGGCGCCCGGTGCCCTGCACGATGAAACGCAGGCCGTTGCGATTGACCTGCACTGGTAAGGCGTGGCTGGCATCGGCCAACAGCAGCACACGGCTGGAGTAGGCCGATACCGCGGTCACCTGCCCCACCAGCCCAGAGGCATCGATCACCGGCTGCCCGACGTAGGCGCCATTACGATGCCCTCGGTCGACCACCATTTGATGAGTAAAGGGGTCATTGTCCAGAGACAGCAGCTCTGCGGCAATATAGGGGATTTCACGACGCTCGGCCGCCTTGAGCAGCGTGCGCAGTTCGGCGTTTTCGGCGGTCAGATTGGCGAGCCGCTGCCCACGGTGGGAGAGCGTCAAGATCTGCTCGCGCAGGCGGCGATTTTCGTCCACCAGCGCTTGCTGGTCAGAGAGCGCAAGCGCCCCCCAGTTCAGGACGTCGCTGGGCACGCTCACCACCCACTGAATGGGGGCAACGACCATGGTCATCTGGGCGCGAAGATCTTCCATGCGCGTAAAGCGCTGGTCGACAAACATCAGCACGCTTGCCGCCAGCACACAGAAGAATAGCCGGTAACCGGGTAGCGGCCCGTG
>NZ_LFGS01000012.1:216009-245951 GCF_002078135.1 Halomonas sp. BC1
GTGAAAACAGCGGTTTAATAGGCAATCCCCCGCGTCAAACCGCTGCGATCAATCGCTCGACAGTAACTCAAAGGTATGCTGGTCAATCATCTCCAGCGCCTTGCCACCGCCGCGCGCCACGCAGGTCAGCGGGTCTTCGGCCACGATGACCGGCAGGCCCGTCTCTTCGGCGATCAGCTTGTCGAGGTCGCGCAGCAGTGCGCCGCCGCCGGTCAGTACCAGACCGCGCTCGGCGATATCCGAAGCAAGCTCCGGGGGCGACTGCTCCAGCGCGCTCTTGACCGCTGATACGATCGAGCCCAGCGTTTCCTGAAGCGCTTCGAGAATCTCATGGGAATTGAGCGTAAAGCTGCGCGGGATACCCTCCGCCAGGTTACGGCCACGCACGTCGATCTCGCGCAGCTCGCCACCGGGGTAGGCACACCCGATCTCTTCCTTGATGCGCTCGGCCGTGGCTTCGCCGATCAGGCTACCGTAATGGCGGCGCACGTACGCGGTGATCGCCTCGTCAAAACGGTCACCGCCTACGCGGATCGATTCGGAATAGACCACCCCGTTGAGCGAGATGATGGCGATCTCGGTGGTACCGCCACCAATGTCCACCACCATCGACCCCTGCGCTTCTTCTACCGGCAGACCCGCGCCGATGGCCGCGGCCATGGGTTCTTCGATCAGGAAGACTTCCCGGGCACCCGCACCTTCGGCGGACTCACGGATGGCGCGGCGCTCCACCTGGGTCGACATGCAAGGCACGCAGACCAGCACACGCGGACTGGGCGTCAGAAACGTGCTCTGGTGCACCTTGCGAATGAAGTGCTGGAGCATCTGCTCGGTAACGGTGAAGTCGGCAATGACGCCGTCCTTCATGGGTCGGATAGCCGTGATATTGCCAGGCGTTCGGCCCAGCATGCGTTTGGCATCGGCACCTACCGAAGCGACGCTACGCATGTTGCCCGACTGGCGGATGGCGACAACGGACGGTTCATCGAGCACGATGCCACGACCGCGTACATAAATCAGTGTGTTGGCCGTACCCAAGTCGATCGACAGATCGCTGGAAAACAGCCCCCTCAAACGTTTGAACATGGATGTTGTTACCTAGTGCAGACCGGGAACCCTGTGCGGATGCAAACGGTATCACCGCAACCCCTTGGCAGCAAGCACGAGTCGTGCCCAATGGTGCCCGTGGGGCGCAATATGTGGTACCTTTTGCGGCTATTTTCCACGTCTGTTCCACAAGACGAATTCAAGATGACCGTATGTATACCGCTCAAAGCGGAATATGTTCCATCACGTTTGCGAGGAAACCTCGATCATGGCGCTTGAAGAATCTCATGTGCGCCGGGCCGCGCATCTGGCCCGACTCGCCGTCAGCGATGACCAAGCCAGTGGCTTCGTCGACGACCTCAGCCGCATTCTGGACATGGTCGACCAGCTCCAGAGCGTGGATACCGAAGGTGTGGCGCCACTGGCCCACCCGCTGGATGCCACGCAGCGCCTGCGCGCCGACGAAGTCACCGAAACCAACCAGCGCGACGCTTTCCAGCGCTGTGCTCCGGCAGTGGAAAACGGCCTGTACCTGGTGCCTCGGGTGGTTGAGTAACCGCCGCACCCCGCTCGTTTCTGCTTATTTCATTCGCCCCCGAACGGAGCTTCCGGGTCATGCACGATAAAACCGTAACGCAGCTCGCCGCCGCCCTGGGTAGCGGTGAACTCTCCAGCCGAGAGCTGACCTCCCATTTTTTGCAGCGCATCGAAAAAACCGATGACAAGCTCAACAGCTTTATCACGGTGACCGCCGAACAAGCGCTGAATCAGGCCGAAGCCGCCGACCAGGCACGGGCGGCAGGCACAGCAAGCAAGCTGGCAGGCATCCCCCTGGCGCTGAAAGACATCTTCTGCACCCAGGGTGTCAAAACCACCTGCGGCTCCAGAATGCTCGATAATTTCATCGCGCCTTACGATGCCACCGTGGTGGAAAAACTGGCGGCCGCAGGCACCATCAGCCTCGGCAAGACCAACATGGACGAGTTCGCCATGGGCTCGTCCAACGAAAACAGCCACTATGGCGCGGTCAAGAACCCCTGGGACCTGTCGGCCGTTCCCGGCGGCAGCTCAGGCGGCAGCGCGGCAGCGGTAGCGGCAGGGCTAGTACCCGCAGCCATGGGCACCGACACCGGTGGCTCCATTCGTCAGCCGGCCGCGTTCTGCGGCATCACCGGATTGAAGCCCACCTATGGGCGCGTCTCCCGTTACGGCATGATTGCCTATGCCTCCAGCCTCGACCAGGCAGGCCCGATGGCACGTACGGCTGAAGATTGCGCCCTGCTGCTCAACGTGGTTGCCGGGCACGACCTGCGCGACTCCACCAGCGTCGCCCGTGGCGTGCCTGACTACACCGAAACCCTCAACGCGCCGCTGTCAGGCCTGAAAATCGGCCTGCCCAGGGAGTATTTTGGCGACGGCCTCGACCCGGACGTCGAGCAAGCCGTGCGTGACGCCGTCAAGGTCTACGAGTCGCTGGGTGCCACGGTGCGGGAGGTCAGCCTGCCGCACACGCACTACGCCATCCCGGCGTACTACGTGATTGCCCCCGCCGAAGCCTCTTCCAACCTGTCACGCTTCGACGGCGTGCGCTTCGGCCACCGCTGCAAGGCGCCTGCCGACCTGATCGATCTTTACACCCGTTCGCGGGCCGAAGGGTTTGGCGAGGAGGTCAAGCGGCGTATCCTGATTGGCACCCACACCCTGTCGGAAGGCTTCTTCGACGCTTATTACACCAAGGCCCAGAAGGTGCGTCGCCTGATTCGTCAGGACTTCCTCGACGCCTTCGAAGATGTCGATGTGCTGATGGGGCCTGCCTCGCCCACGCCCGCCTTCGACCTGGGCGCGAAGAAAGACCCGGTGTCGATGTACCTGCAGGATATCTACACCATTGCCGTGAACCTGGCGGGCATTCCCGGCATCAGCGTTCCGGCCGGATTTGCGGGCGGCCGCCCGGTGGGCCTGCAAATTCTCGGCACGCACTTTGCCGAAGCGCAGCTGCTCAACGTCGCTCACCAGTTCCAGCAAGCCACCGACTGGCATCTCAAACTGCCTGCCTTTGCCGAGGAGAACGCCTGATGCAATGGGAAACCGTGATTGGGCTCGAGGTCCACGTTCAGCTCGCAACGCGTTCCAAGATATTTTCCGGCGCCTCGACGGCGTTTGGCGCCGAGCCGAACACCCAGGCCTGCGCCGTTGATCTGGGCCTACCTGGCGTACTGCCCGTCTTGAACGAACAGGCGGTCGCCATGGCCGTTCAGTTCGGCCTGGCCGTCCATGCCGAGATCCCGGAAGTATCGGTCTTCGACCGCAAGAACTACTTCTACCCCGACTTGCCCAAGGGCTACCAGACCAGCCAGATGTATCACCCCATCGTGGGCGCTGGCGAGGTGGAAATCACCCTGGACGACGACACCACCAAGCGCATCCGCATCCACCATGCCCACCTGGAAGAAGATGCAGGCAAGTCGCTGCATGAAGACTTCCACGGCATGACCGGCATCGACCTGAACCGCGCAGGCACCCCGCTGCTGGAGATCGTCTCCGAACCGGACATGCGCAACGCCAAGGAAGCGGCGGCCTATCTGAAGGCCATCCACTCCATCGTGACCTACCTGGGCATTTCCGACGGCAACATGGCCGAAGGCTCGATGCGCTGTGATGTCAACGTCTCGGTGCGCCCCAAAGGGCAGGAAGCGTTCGGCACGCGTGCGGAAATCAAGAACGTCAACTCGTTCCGCTTCGTGGAACGCGCCATCGCCTTCGAAGTCGAGCGTCAGATTGAGCTGATCGAAGATGGCGGCAGCGTGGTGCAGGAAACCCGCCTGTACGACCCGGAGCGCGATGAGACCCGCAGCATGCGCACCAAGGAAGAAGCCAACGATTACCGCTACTTCCCCTGCCCTGACCTGCTGCCCGTGGTTCTCGATGAAGCCTACCTGGAGCATCTGCGCAGCCAGCTGCCGGAACTGCCCGCCGACAAGCGCGCTCGCTTCCAGGACGCGCTGGGGCTATCGGCTTACGATGCCAACGTACTCTCGGCCAGCCGCGAAATGGCGGAGTTCTTCGAGGAAGTCCACCGGGTGTGTGGCGATGCCAAGCAGGCGGCCAACTGGGTTCAGGGCGAGCTGTCCGGCGCCTTGAACCGGGAAAACCTGAGCATTCAGAACAGCCCCGTCTCGGCCCAGCAGTTAGGCGAAGTGGTACGCCGCGTGCTCGATGGGACCATCAACGGCAAGGCTGCCAAGCAGGTCTTCCAGGCACTGTGGAATGGCCAGGGGGAGAGCGCCGACGCCATCATCGATGCCAAAGGGCTGAAGCAGGTGACCGACACTGGCGCCATCGAAGGCATGATCGATCAAGTCATCGCCGAGAGCCCGGCCCAGGTCGCCCAGTACCGCGATTCGGAGCCCGAGAAGCGCGGCAAGATGATCGGCTACTTCGTGGGCCAGGTCATGAAGGCCTCTCGCGGCACCGCCAATCCTCAACAAGTGAACGACCTGCTCAAGACCAAGCTGGACGCTCTGCTGTAACGCGCGCCCATTGCCAGCGCATCAACATGAGCGGCTGCTTCGGCAGCCGCTACAACCAGCCGCTACAGCTGGCTGGGCTGGGTGAAGCGCTGCAGCTGAGCGCATCCTGCCGCCCAGACATCGGCCTCCAGCTCGGCAATGGCCGCCGTGGGGAAACCCAGCCCCTGGCTCGGCGCACCTTCGACCAATAATCCTGCCAACTCGCCCACCAGCGGCATATGGCTGACCAGCATGATGGGCCCCTGGGGCTGTTGTGCCATCAGCCACTCGGCCACGTCGCTGGCGGAATCGTCTGGCGTGATGAACGTCAATGTATTCAAGGGAATGCCCAAGGCATCACGGATATGCTCAGCGGTTTGCTGCGCACGCACATACGGGCTGGCATACAGCACGGGGGTGGCAAGCTCCCCCTCACTGACCCGCGCTGCCAGCCAGCGCGCCATGGCGCCCGCTTCCTGTTCGCCGCGGCGAGTCAGCGCACGCACCGGGTCTGGAAAGCCAGGAACGGCCTCACCATGCCGCATGATCAGCAGAGGGCTCGCGCCGCCATGGCGCAGCGCCTGATTTCCCTGGTCACTCATGAACATCTCCTTTGCTGACCGCCACCCGAGGGGGCGATGTCTGTTCCCGGTGCGCCTGCTGTACGGCCTCACGGGGCAGAATGAATTCGACGTCGCTGCTTTGCTCACCCAGCATCAGCGTGCGCGCCATTTCCTGGGCGGGCACGCCATCGAACAGCACCCGCTTCAGCCCTTCCGCCAGCGGCATGTAAACGCCCAACTCCTCAGCCTTGGCGCACACCAGCTTGACGGTATTGACCCCTTCCGCGACCTGCCCCAACGCTTCTACCGCAGCCTCCAGGTCACGCCCCTCGCCCAGCGCATACCCCACCCGATAGTTACGCGACAGGTTCGAGGAGCAGGTCACGATCAAGTCACCTACTCCCGCCAACCCCAGAAACGTCATCGGATTGGCCCCCTGAGCCACAGCAAACCGGCTCATCTCCGCCAGCGCACGGGTCATCAGCATGCTGCGGGTGTTTTCACCCATGCCCAGTGCCGCTGCCATGCCTGCGGCGATGGCATAGATATTCTTGAGTGCCCCGCCCAGCTCGACGCCGTGCCGGTCATTACTGGCGTAAACGCGGAAATAGCGACACCCCAGCACCTGCTGCACCCGGGTACGCGTCAGGGCATCGGCGCTGGCAATCACGGTCGCGGTCAGCTGTTTATCGGCAATCTCGGAGGCCAGATTAGGGCCCGCAATCACGCCAATATGGCTAAAGCCGGTCTCCTGCTCCAGCACCTGGCTCATCAGCAGAAAACTCTCCTGCTCGATCCCCTTGGTGGTACTGACGAGAATCTGCTGGGCGGTCAGCCACGGTTTGGCCGCCTGCACCACGCTGCGAAACGCCTTGGAGGGAATGGCGATCAGCACCAGCTCCGCGCCCACCAGGACGGCTTCCAGGTCAGTGGACGCCTCGACGGCAGGGTTGATCGGATAATCGGGCAGGTAGCGGCCATTACGGTGCTCCTGATTGATCTGCGCCACCAGCGCTTCGTCACGCATCCACTGGCGCACCTGGGCACCGTTGTCTGCCGCAATGCTGGCCAGGGCGGTACCAAAACTCCCCCCGCCCAGCACGGCGACCTTAATCTGTTGCTCATCCGCCATGAGGATATCCTGATCGTTTAGCATTCATAGTGATCACCTACTTTATCACCAACGGCCGCCTGCGCCGTTCAAAACAGGCCGAAAAACAAACGGCCCGCCTGGCAGGCCAGGCGGGCCGCATCCCTCAACGGATGGGCATCACGCGGTCAGCACGCTGTTCAGCCGCTTCACGTAAGCCGCCGGGTCGTCCAGGTGGCCACCTTCGGCGATGATCGCCTGATCGAGCAGAATATGCGCCAGCTGGGCAAACAGCTCGCCTTCGCTGCCTTCGAGTCTTGCCACCAGCGGATGATCGGGGTTGAGCTCGAGAATGGGCTTCACGTCGGGCAGTTTCTGCCCCGCGGCCTCCATGATGCGCCGCATCTGATAGCCCATTTCATGCTCCGGCAGCACCACACAGGCAGGCGAGTCGGTCAGGCGGTGAGTGATCTTCACCGACTGCACGTGCTCGCCCAGCGCTTCCTGAACGCGCTTGACCAGCGCCTCTTTTGCCTTGGCGGTCTCTTCTTGAGCCTGCTTCTCGGCTTCGTCTTCGACATCGCCCAGGTCCAGCTCGCCTTTGGCCACGTCGGCGAAAGACTTGCCATCGAACTCGGTCAGGTGGCTCATCAGCCACTCATCGATACGATCGGAGAGTAGCAGCACCTCGATGCCTTTCTTGCGGAAGATCTCCAGGTGAGGGCTGTTCTTCGCGGCATTGAAGCTGTCGGCCACCACGTAATAGATCTTCTTCTGACCTTCCTTCATGCGCTCGACGTATTCGGCCAGAGAATGCTCCTGGGCGGACGTGTCGGTATGCGTGGAAGCAAAGCGCAGCAGACCGGCGATTTTCTCGCGGTTGGCGAAGTCTTCACCCGGCCCTTCTTTCAGCACGCTGCCAAAGGTGTTCCAGAACGTCTGGTACTGCTCGCTATCCTTGGAAAGCTTCTTGAGCATGTCCAGGGCACGCTTGGTCAAGGCGCCCTTGATCTTGTCGACCTTGGGATCCTGCTGCAGCAGCTCACGAGAGACGTTCAGCGACAAATCGCGGGTGTCCAGCACGCCCTTGATGAAACGCAGGTAGAGCGGCAGGAACTGTTCGGCGTCATCCATGATGAATACCCGCTGAACGTACAGTTTGACGCCCCGGGAACCGTCACGGTCGAACATGTCGAACGGTGCACGGCCCGGCACGTAGAGCAGGCTGGTGTACTCCAGCTTGCCCTCGACCTTGTTGTGGCTCCAGGTCAGCGGGTCGCTGAAGTCGTGGGCCACGTGCTTGTAGAACGCCTTGTACTCGTCGTCCGACACGTCGCTCTTGGGACGTGCCCACAGCGCCGTGGCTTCGTTGACGGTTTCCCAGGTGGTGACTTCACTGCCTTCGATCTCGTTACCCTCGTCGTCACGAGCGGACTCGGTCTTGGGCATGCGCACCGGCACCTCGATGTGATCGGAGTACTTGCGCACCAGGCTTTGCAGGCGGTAGTCGTCGGCAAACTCCTTGGCATCTTCTTTCAGGTGCAGGGTGATCTCGGTGCCGTGCACCTCGCGCTCGATATCGGCCACGGTGAACTCACCTTCGCCCCGCGAGCGCCACTCGACGCCTTCCGACGCGGCGGTACCCGCCTTGCGAGTGCGCACAGTGACTTCATCTGCCACAATGAAGCCAGAGTAGAAACCGACACCGAACTGACCGATCAGCTTGGCATCCTTCTGCTGTTCACCGGAAAGCTGCTTGAGAAACTCGGCGGTGCCTGAACGCGCGATGGTCCCCAGGTTGGCGATGACATCCTCGCGGTTCATGCCGATACCGTTGTCACGCAAGGTGATGGTATTGGCATCACGGTCGTGCTCGATTTCGATACGCAGCTCGCTGTCACCTTCGTACAGGGCGTCGTTGTCCAGGGCTGCATAGCGCAGCTTGTCACAGGCATCCGCCGCGTTGGAAATCAGCTCACGCAGGAATATCTCCCGGTTGGAGTACAGGGAGTGGATCATCAGGTTCAGAAGCTGCTTGACTTCGGTTTGAAAGCCAAGAGTTTCTTCGTGGGTCGCCGTGGTCATGCGCTTAGCCCTCATCTATTTCGTGTGGCGTGTCGCCTCTGCCAGCCAGGCAGAGGCGTAGAACAGGATGAAGGCAATATGGGGATAAGTGATGGGATTTCAAGCGCTAGCCAACCAGCTGCGCCGATCAGGCAGCCGTCGACGCTGCCTCGTTCTCGGCCTTCCAGGCGCGATATTCGGCCAGGTGGCGATCCACACGGTTCAATAGCCAACCGACGATCAGCACATCGTCGACCAGGCCGATGATGACCAGGAAATCAGGAATAAGATCAAAGGGCATGACCAGATAGGCCAGTGCCAGGGCCATGGTACCGAAGGCAGCCCAGGGCACCGGCCTGAAGCTGCCCCGCAGTACGTCGCGGGTCATGGGCATGAAAAGCGTGAGTGCACGGGCCACTCGCTTGATGGCCCAGGCCCGACCTTTCAAGCGACGAAACAACCACCCGCTAGATAATCGTGCCATCGTCAGGGAATCCTCTCAGGGTACAATGGTCAGAACGTCATTTGGCCAAATAGTTCATGATCGCGGCTGCCACGCGACGGTGGCCATCATCCACTCGACCGTCATATCCGCCAGTTAAAGAGGGAGTGCCATGCAGGCAACGCCATTTCGTTCTACCCTTCGCACGCTGTGTGCCGCGGCACTGATCGGCCTGCCATCTGCGTCCTGGGCCGCCTCGGACGAGGCCATGCGCGATGCATTGAACGCCGCCCGTCAGCAGCAGTGGCAGCAAATCGACCAGAGCGCCATCGACGGGCATATCCTCAGCGGCTATGTGGAGTATCACCGGCTACGCCAGCAGCTGCCCAACGTCTCTGTCAGCCAGGTACTGCAATTCATCGAGCGGCACAATGACTCCCCCCTGGGCGAGTGGCTGCGCGGCCAGGCCATTGCCAACTACGGCTATGCGGGCCGTTTCAGCGACCTGCTGGCCGTTGCCGATGGCGAGCCTGCCGGGACGGCACGGCAGTGCTACTACTACACGGCGCTCCTCGATCGCGCCCCCGAACAGGCACGCACGGCAGGCCTGGCGCTGTGGCGCGTGGGCAGCTCACAGCCCGACGCCTGCAACGCCCTGTTCAGCCGCCTGCGCGCGGATGGCACCATCGATGCTACCGCCATCTGGGAGCGCAAGATGCTGGCCTGGCAAGCAGGCGAGCAGCGTTTGAGCACTTACCTGGGAGGGTTGCTCAGCGGCCAGTGGCAAACGGCCATCGATACGGCGGAGCGGGCCAATACAAGCCTCAACAGCCTGACCACGGCCCCCACTTGCCTGGGGCCTGAATGCGCCGCCACGGCAGCGTTCTATCAGGCGGCCATGCAGCGCTATACCCGCGAAGACACGCCCCGTGCCTTTGCCGCCTGGCAACAGATCGCCCCGCGCCTGACGCTGGCGCCCAGCGACCAGCAGGTCATCGAGGAGGAGCTGGCCTTCTACGCTCTGGTGCGCGACGTGCCGGGTACGCTGAGCTGGGTAGACAGCGTGTTGCCTTCCTTGCAGAGCGAACGGGTGCTGGAGCTTCGGGTGCGCCGCGCCCTGGCGGAGCGCCAATGGACCGACGTCATCCACTGGATTGCAGAGATGCCCGCCAGCCAGCAGGAGAGCAGCCGCTGGCAGTACTGGCTGGGACGCGCCAACGAACAGCTGGGTAATCAGGAAGCCGCTCAGGCACGCTACCAGCAGGCTGCTCAGGATCGTAGTTTCTATGGCTTTGCCGCCGCTGAGAAAATCGGCCAGCCGTACCGGCTCAACCACGAACGCCACCACTTCGACGAAGCCACCCGCGAGGATATCGCGCGACTGCCCGCCGTACAGCGCACGCAAGCGCTGCTGCGTATTGGTGAAGAGGGCCTGGCCAACAGCGAGTGGCTGCATGCCGTGCGCGAAGCGTCGCCTTACCAGGCTCGCGCCCTCGCCGACTACGCTGCCCAGCAGCAGTGGCATGCCCGGCTGGTACAAACCACGATTGCCGGTGAGATGTGGGATGCCCTGGAGTGGCGCTTCCCACCCGCCTACCGGGACAGCTTTCTGCATTGGGGCCGCATGACCGGCGTAGACCCCTTCCTGCTGATGGCGATCACCCGTCGGGAGAGCGCCTACAACCCCGTGGCGCTGTCACCGGCTGGCGCGCGCGGCCTGATGCAGCTGATGCCCGGCACCGCCACGCAGGTCAGTCGCCAACTGGGACTCAGCGACCCCGGGCCTTACGGCGTACTCGACCCCGAACTGAACATTCGCCTGGGCAGCACCTACCTGCGTGACAAGCTCGACCGTTACCGTGGCAACCGCCTTGCCGCGACGGCAGCTTACAATGCCGGCCCTGGTCGCGTAGACCAGTGGCTGGGCAGTAACAGCATGGAGTCGTTCGACCTGTTCGTGGAGAGCATCCCCTTCCGCGAAACCCGCGATTACGTGCAGGCCGTGCTGAGCTATCGGGTCATCTTCGAGAGCCTGGCCAACGGCGGTAGCAGCGAAGGCGTCTCGCTTTTGAACGACAGCGAGCAGAGCGTTCGCTACGACCGCGCGCTGGTTCAACGCTAAGCCTGTCTCCGTTCCCCTCCCGCGCCCGGTCACACCGGGCGCTGCTGCAGCGCCAGCCGCAGCCCGAACATGACCAGCACCGCCCCCGTGGCCGCATTCAGGGTTTGTGCAAAGCGCGCGCTGGCCAGCCATTTGCTGGCGCCCCCGACCATCAATACCACGCTGATCTGCCAGACGTTGGCAATCACGAAGTGGATGCTTGCCAGCCACAGCGACTTCAGCAGGGCGGGGTCGGTGGGCGCGATGAACTGCGGCAGAAAGGCCATGTAAAACACCACGGTCTTGGGGTTCAGCACGTTCGACAACAACCCTTCCTTGATGGGCTGCCAGAGCGGGACAGGCGCAGCGTTCTGCATGACGCCTTTGACGGGCAGCGGCGTTCCTCTACGGGCGGCCATCAAACTGGAACCCCCCAGCCAGATCAGATAGGCCGCCCCGGCCAGCTTGAGCGCATTGAATGCCCAAGCCGATTGCAGAAGAATCAGCGAAATGCCCAGCGCCGACACCGTTGCATGCACGAAGAGGCCGCAGCAGATGGCCACGCTGGTGGCAATACCGTCGCGCAGGCCACCGCGTGCCGTATTGCGAATCACCAGCAGGGTGTCCACCCCAGGGCTGATAGAGAGCAGCGTAATGGCCACCAGAAACGGGATGAACTGCGCGTCGATCAAGGTAAAAGGCATGCGTATCAGGCTCGCGAAAAGGCGTTATCGGGAAGGGCTTCGGGGCCACTGGACGACCCGGCTATTTGCTTCTAAAGTGAATTTGGCGGGCAAACACCGTGAATGCCCGTCTTATCATCAAGCACGTTAAGGATATGAATGATGGCAACTGGTACTGTCAAGTGGTTCAACGATACGAAAGGTTACGGCTTCATCTCTCCCGATGACGGCGGTGACGATCTCTTTGCCCACTTCTCCGAAATTCAGGCTGAAGGCTTCAAGACCTTGCAGGATGGTCAAAAGGTCAGCTTCGAAGTGACTCAGGGTAAGAAAGGCCTTCAGGCGTCCAACATTCGCCCGGTATAACCCAGGCCAATGTAGAAGGCCCGCTCCGGCGGGCCTTCTTTTATGCGCTGCCATGAAGCCAGCTTGATCAGAGGTAGTATCAGGGCGACGTGGTATCGTTGCCAGCGCCTGATGTCTCCAGCCGTTCCCGCTCCAGCTCTTCGAACTGCTCTTCCAGGCGGCGCTGGGCTTCCTCGAAACGGCGCTCGGTATCTTCGATCAGGGCATCCACGTCGGTGGCTTCCAGACCATCGTCCAGCGGCGCTCCCTCCGTAATGGCGCTATCCGTTTCCCAGTCGCCCGATGAGGTCTCGCTCTCCATGGGCTCCAGCTCGGGGCGCTGCTGCTCCACTTCCTGAAACTGCTCTTCGAGCTGGCGCTGGGCCTCTTCGAAGCGGCGCTCGGTTTCGGCGATCATGTCGTCTACGTCAGAACGCGTGGTTTCCCCCGGCATGGCACTGGCCTCGTCCAGAGCGTCGTCGGGGTCGGCCCCCAGCGTCTCTTCACCGGCCTGCAGCTCGCTGGCTTCCGGCACGCCGGGTTCTTGCTCATCGCCCTCGCGCATCGCTTCGGCGGCTTCCAACTGCTCCGCGGCCTGACGCGCTTCAATATCGTCCTCGACCTCCTGCGGGTCCGGCACCTCGTCCTCCCCGTCGTCCTGCGCCGCCTCCGGGGTGGCAGCCCCCTCCTCCTCAGTCAGCGTGGCAGGGGTCTCTTCCGGGGAAACGTTGGCTTCTTCCTGGCTGTCGCCACAGGCACTGAGTAACAGCGCCATGCTGGCCAAAACAGGCATCCAGAGTCGATTCACCATTGCGTATAGCTCCTTAAAACATCGTATTCAATGACTCAATTATGACAGTCTAGTGGCGTTCATTGGCCGACAACAGCGCACACCCTTCGGGTAGCAGCACCTTGAGCGCCAACGGCACTACCTCTGCCGTAAAGCGCTCGTAGCGCTTCGCTTCGCCATCCAGGGTCAGCGGCCAGGGGTCATCCTCCGGTCTGGTAGTCACGGTCAATTGGCTGGCCGTGAAGTAGCGCACGTAGCGCCCATCCGGCGGAAAATGCTGCAGCTCGCCTAACAAGGCAGGCAGTTCCAGCACCGAACGGAAATCCTTGACCAGCAGGACATCCAGACGCCCATCATCCAATCGGGCCCTGGGTGCCAATACCTGACCGCCCCCCGATTGACGTCCGTTGCCCAGTGCCAGCAGCAGCAGCGAAGCGACCTGTTCGCTGTCGGCCCAATGCAGCGTGCCGCGATAACTGCGGTGCCGCCACGCCTTGAGCGCGCCCATCAGCGAGTAGGCACCCCCACCCAGCATGCGCTTGAGGGTCTTGGGGGTCGAAGAGGTAATTTCGGCCCCAAAGCCACCGGTGGTCATGTTGACGTAGTAGCTGACCGACTGCTCGCCGCTGGCTTCCGCCGTCATGCGAATCACGTCGATGGGCGCCGCTGCAAGCGACACAGCCGCTTGCAGCGCAGGCCCAGGCTCCAGAGGCAGCCCTACCGACGTGGCGAAATCGTTGGCACTGCCCAACGGCACGATACCCAGCGGGGGGCGGTGGTCATGGGGCAGGCGCATCAATCCATTGACCACCTCGTTGACCGTGCCATCACCGCCACAGGCCACCACGTGGGTCGCCCCCAAAGCCTCTGCGTCGGCCGCAAAGTCGGCGGCATCGCCCCCTTCCCAGGTCGCGCGTACCGTGATGGCAACCCCTGCCTTGCGCTGGGCGGCTACCGCCTCGCGCAGCTCAGGGTTGCCCGCTGATTTTCCGTTGATGATCAGTAGATAGTGCTTGTTCGGATCTGTCACTGGCGCGTTTCCTTTCCCAGGTTAAACCGTTAAGCCAACGCTTTTTCGACCACTTCGTAGACGTTCGCCGAGAGCGGCTCCTGGCGAATGCGCATCAGTTCCTGGCGCATCAACTGCTGGCGAGCCTCGTCAAAGCGCTGCCAGCGGGTCAACGGCGTGACCAGCCGTGCAGCAATTTCCGGGTTGAGTCGATTCAACTCGATCACCACATCGGCCAGCAATGCATAGCCCTGCCCGTCCAGGCGATGGAAGTTCACCCGATTCTGAGCAAATGCCCCCACCAGCGCACGCACCTTGTTGGGATTCTTGATCGAGAAGGCCGGGTGCTGCATCAAGTAGCGTACCCGCTCCAGCACATCCGCCTGAGGCCGGGTAACCTGGATGGTAAACCACTGGTCCATGACCAGCGGGTCGTGGGCCCACTTTTCGCCAAACGTTTTCAGCGCAGGCGCCGCCAGGTCGTCACGGTCGCTGTGCGCCAGCAGCGTCAGGGCGTGCCGCACATCGGTCATGTTGTGTCCTGCTGCAAACTGCGCCTCACACAGCGCCACGGCCTCGTCATCCTCGATCGACATCAGGTAGGAGAGCGCCACGTTTTTGAGGCTGCGCTGGGCAATTTGTTCAGCCGAAGGTGCATAGGCCGCATCACTGAGATTATCCTGGTAGACCGCCAGGAACTCCTCGCGCAGGGCCTGTGCCAACGACTGGCGAACAAATTCTCGCGCCGCATGGATGGCATCCACATCGACGATCGGCTGCAGCTCGGCAATGTAGGCCTCGGAAGGCAGCGTCAGCATCTCGGCCAGCACGGCCTTGTCCTGCATGGGGCCAGTCAACAGGGTTCTGAAAGCCTCCACCACGCGGCTATCCATGACCTTTTCGACCCCATTACGATGAGCAGCGATCAGATCGTCCAGCGCCAGCATGGCCAGCCGCTGACCGGCATCCCAACGGTTGAAGCCATCGCTGTCGTGGGTCAGCAAGAACGCCAGCTCTTCCCGTGAGTAGGGGAAGTGCAGCTTCACCGGGGCCGAGAAATCGCGCAACAGCGAAGGTACTGGCGCTTCAGGAACGTCGGTGAACACAAACGTCTGCTCATCGTCGGTCAAGTGCACCACGGCATCCTTGCCCAGCGACTCGCCATTCAGTGTCAGGGGCAGGTCGTGGCCCGACTTGGTACCTACCAACCCCATACGCACGGGGATGTGCAGCGGCTGCTTCACCGGCTGGCCGGGTGTCGCTGGGGTACGCTGGCGCAGCGTCAGGCGGTACACCGCATTGGCATAGTCGTATTCGCCGCTGGCGTCTATCTCGGGGGTGCCCGCCTGGGCGTACCAGCGCATGAACTGCTCCAGATCCAGCCCCGATACTTCGGCCATGCAGCCGACGAAGTCTTCGATGGTCACGGCCTGACCGTCAAAGCGCTCGAAGTAGCGGTCGGCACCGCGACGGAACGCCTCCCAGCCCAGCAGGTTGCGCAGCATGCGTACGATTTCAGCACCCTTTTCGTAAATGGTCAGGGTGTAGAAATTGGTGATTTCGATATAGTGGTCTGGGCGTACGGGGTGAGCCGTGGGGCCAGCATCTTCGGCAAACTGCGCCGTACGGAAAAACGATACGTCCTGAATACGCTTGACCGGCGCCGAGTTGACGTCTGCCGAGAAACACTGGTCCCGGAAGACCGTGAAGCCCTCTTTCAGCGACAGCTGAAACCAGTCCCGACAGGTGACCCGGTTACCCGACCAGTTGTGGAAGTATTCGTGGGCCACGATGCCTTCCACATTCTGGAAAGCCGCATCGGTGGCGGTATCCGGGTGGGTCAACACGGCTGCCGAATTGAAGATGTTCAGCCCCTTGTTCTCCATGGCCCCCATGTTGAAATCGTTCACCGCCACGATCATGAACAGGTCCAGGTCATACTCACGCCCGTAGGTCTGCTCATCCCAGGCCATGGCGCGCTTCAGCGATGCCATGGCGTGATCGGTCTTGTTCAGGTTTTCCTGCTCCACCCACAGCTGAAGGGTCACGCGACGACCGCTCAGGGTCGTGAAGTAATCCTCGACCTTGTGCAGATTGCCCGCCACCAGGGCAAACAGGTAGCAGGGTTTGGGATGCGGGTCCTCCCAGGTGACGAAGTGACGCCCGCCAGGCAGCTCGCCACGCTCGACGGGGTTGCCGTTGGCCAGCAACACCGGCTCGCTTTCGGCATCGCCCACCACCGTGACCCTGTAAGTGGCCATGACGTCGGGGCGGTCAGGGTAAAAGGTGATACGCCGAAACCCCTCGGCCTCGCACTGGGTACAGTACATGCCGTTGGATTGGTAGAGCCCTTCCAGAGCGGTGTTGGTGCTGGGTGAAATCTCGACCTCACTTTCCAACACGAACGCCTTGGGCACCTCACCAATGGTGAGCTGGGTATCGCTCAACTGGTACTCGCTCTCTGCCAGCGAGCGACCGTCGAGCTCAAGCGAGCGCAGGGTCAAATGCTCGCCATTGAGCACTAGCGGCGCCTGCGGCGCGGCCTGGGCATGGCGCTCAATGGTCAAACGTGCCTTGACACGGGTCGCGGTGGGGTCAAGATCAAACGTCAGCTCGGTATGGGTGACCTGATAGTCGGGCGGCTGGTAGTCGCTTAAATAGACCGGCTGCGGATCAGACATGATTCGTGACTCCTGTGGGCAATAAAGTGAACGCGTCGTGGCAGCCTTCGGCGGCACGACGCGGCTATGCGGTAGTGTTCAGTCGCGGAAATTATCGAACTGAAGCGGCAGGTCGGGCCCCTCTTCGCCTCGCAGCAGGGCCATCACGCTTTGCAGGTCGTCGCGCTTCTTGCCCGTCACGCGCACCTTTTCACCCTGAATCTGGGCCTGCACCTTGAGCTTGCTGGCCTTGATACGCTTGACGACGTCCTTGGCTTCGGCCTGGTCGAGCCCCTGCTTGAGCACTACTTCCTGGCGAGCTTTCACTCCAGAAAGCACCGGGTCCTTGACGTCCATGCAGCGCGCATCGATACCCCGTGCGATCAGCCGACTGCGCATCACATCGAGCATCTGCTTGAGCTGGAAGTCGACTTCGGCTTCCAGCTGTACCTTGTCGCCTTCCAGTGCAAAACTGGCATCCACGCCTTTAAAATCAAAGCGCGACTGCACTTCGCGGTTCGCCTGATCCACCGCATTGGCGGCTTCGTGTTGATCGAACTCTGACACAATATCAAAAGATGGCATGACCTGTTTCCTATCGAGACATAGCCTCCTATTCTAGAGCAGCAAGGCACTCAGCGGCCAATTCTGTTACCCGAAGTTTTTACCCAGCGTAAATGCGACAGGGCACGACACCCCATCACGAGGAGATTCGATGAGCGATCGCGAGACGCGCCACAAGGCGGCCATGGAAAAACTCAAAGCCCACGTGGACGAGAAAGTCGCCAAGGCCACCGAGCAGCGTGGCCTGCTGCTGGTCAATACGGGCAACGGCAAAGGCAAGACCACGGCTGCCTGGGGCACCGTAACCCGGGCGCTGGGCTACGGCTATAAAGTCGGCGTCGTGCAGTTCATCAAGGGGCTATGGGAGTGTGGCGAGCGCAATCGCCTGGAAGAAGACCCGCACTTGAGCGTTGCCATCATGGCCACCGGCTTCACCTGGGATACCCAAAACCGCGAGGCCGACACCGCTGCCTGCCAGGCCGTATGGCAGCAGGCCGAGGCCATGCTGAGCGACCCCGACACCTACCTGGTGGTGCTCGATGAAATCACCTACATGCTCAAGTTCGGCTATCTCGACATCGCCACGGTCAAACAGGCCTTGGCCAATCGACCGAGGGAGCAAACCGTCATCATCACGGGGCGCAACGCCCATCGCGAGCTGGTGGCCATGGCCGACACGGTGACGGAAATGCACGAGGTGCGTCACGCCTTCAATAACGGCCTGCAGGCACGACGCGGCATCGACTTTTGAGTGCGCGCCAGGGCTGCAAACAAAACGGGGCGACGTCACCGTCGCCCCGTTTGGCTGGCATCGGCAGGTATTAGCTGTCGAAGGGATTGCGCAGCACGATGGTTTCCACGCGGTCAGGGCCGGTAGAGATGATATCGATGCTGGTGCCTACCTGCTCTTCCAGGTAGCTGATGTAGGCACGAGCGTTGGCGGGAAGATCTTCGACCTTCCTGGCGCCCAGGGTCGACTCTTTCCAACCCGGCAGGTCGTGATAGACCGGCTCGACGGCTTCGTAGCCCTCTGAGTCCACCGGATTGTCGAGCACTTCGCCGTCCTTGCTGCGATAGCCGACACAGACGCGAATGTTCTCCAGGCCATCGAGCACGTCCAGCTTGGTCAAGCAGATACCCGAGACCGAGTTGATCTGCACGGCGTGGCGCAGGGCCACGGCGTCGAACCAGCCACAGCGACGCGGACGCCCGGTGGTAGCGCCGAACTCATGGCCGCGCTCGGCCAGGTGGCGGCCGTGGTCGTCGAACAGCTCGGTGGGGAACGGGCCAGAGCCTACACGCGTGGTGTACGCCTTGGTGATACCCAGCACGTAATCCAGGTACAGCGGGCCCACGCCAGAGCCGGTGGCGGTACCACCGGCCGTGGTGTTGGAGCTGGTCACGTAGGGATAGGTACCGTGGTCGATATCCAGCAGCGAGCCTTGAGCACCTTCGAACAGAATGTTCTCACCGGCCTTGCGCAGGTCGTGGACCATGCTGACGGTATCGCTGACCATGGGGCGCAGCTCTTCGGCCATCTGCATGGCGCTGTCGAGCACTTCCTGGAAATCCACCGCCGGTTCGCCGTGGTAATTCACCAGGACGAAGTTGTGGTAATCGAGGACTTCGCCCAGCTTGGAGGCAAAACGCTCGCGATGCAGCATATCGCCCAGGCGCAGGCCACGACGGGCGACCTTGTCTTCATAAGCCGGGCCGATGCCACGACCGGTAGTGCCGATCTTGGCCACGCCGCGGGCCTTTTCACGCGCCTGATCCAGGCGCACGTGGTACGGCAGGATCAGCGGGCAGGCTGGCGACAGGCGCAGACGCTCACGCACCGGCACGCCCTTGGCTTCCAGCTCACGAATCTCCTTGATCAAGGCTTCCGGAGAGAGCACGACGCCATTGCCGATGACGCAGGTCTTGCCCGGACGCAGCACGCCGGACGGAATCAGGTGAAGAACGGTTTTCTCACCATCGATGACCAGCGTATGGCCAGCATTGTGGCCACCTTGAAAGCGAACCACGGCAGAAGCGGATTCGGTCAACAGATCGACGATCTTGCCTTTGCCTTCATCGCCCCACTGAGTCCCCAGGACTACGACATTCTTACCCATTATGCACTCGTCTCTTGTGTCAGGGCCGCTGTCTGCCAACGGCCGTCGATAAACTCAAGACGGCGGTCACAGTTGTGCTCCGCCGGCCCAGTACGCTGCCCAGGCAGCGCTTGAATAACGCGTTCACCCTGCTCGCGCAGTGCCACGATGGCAGCATTGAGCGACTCATCCTCCTGGGCTGGCGCCCACACCGCTTTGCGGTCAGGAGACGCTGGCGCCAGGGAGGCCAGCTGTTTCAGATCCATCGAAAAGCCCGTCGCCGGGCGGGCACGTCCAAAGGCACGCCCGGTATCATCATAGCGCCCTCCCTTGGCCAATGCGTAACCATAACCGGGAACATAGGCCGCAAACATCATGCCGGTGTGGTACTGATAGCCACGCAGCTCGGCCAGGTCGAAGTACAGGGCCACATCGAAACGCGCCAACACCCCTTTGTACAACGCTTCCAGCTGATCCAGCGCGGCATTGACCGGCGCCGGTGCGCCCGCAAACCGCTCACGCGCTTCGCTCAGCACGTCGGCATTGCCGTGCAGTTCGCCAAGCGCCATCAGCATATCCGCCAATACCGGATCCTTGACGCTGGCCGCCACTTGCTCGGCCAACTGGCCAGGCGATTTGAGCGCCAGCGCCTCGAACAGCGCCCGCTCCTGCTCTTCGCTGAGCGCAGCGGCTTCGACCAGGCTGCGATAAATACCGATATGCCCCAGCGCCAGGTGGATCTCACTGGCACCGGCGGCATGCAGGCTGGCAAGCGCCAGGTGAATGATTTCGCTGTCGGCTTCGAGCCCCGCATGGCCAAACAGCTCGACACCCACCTGCACGGGGCTGCGCCCCCCCTGGTGCTGGTCGGCCTTGGCACGCAGCACGTTGGTGCAATAGCACAGGCGTACCGGCCCCTGACGCTTCAGCGAGTGCGCATCCATTCGCGCTACCTGGGGCGTGACGTCTGCCGAGGCGCCCATCATGCGACCCGTCAGCTGGTCGGTCAGCTTGAAGGTTTGGAGGTCGAGGTCGGTGCCGGTACCGGTCAGCAGCGAGTCGAGAAATTCTACCGGTGGCGGCATTACCTGGTCATAGCCCCAGGCGTGATAAAGATCGAGCAGCGCACGGCGCAGCTCTTCCATGCGGCTTGCCTGAGGCGGCAGCACCTCATCCATGCCGTCGGGCAGTAGCCAGCGGTCAGCGATGGTCATGTGAACAATCCTGCAAGACGATGAAGGCCCGGCCGACGGCACCAGGTGGGCATCTTGACCTGCCCGGCCTGATAACGCACGTAACATGGGGCCACAAAAAAACCGGGCGACGCCCGGTTGATAAAGTCTACCACGTTTGGAGCCCAGTTGAACCCCGCCGGGCGCATCGCCCAGCGGGAAACCAGCATCCTTCGCTTACTCGTCGCTGGCCGGCATGGCGCTGCGCAGGTAGCGGAAGAAGTCGCTGTCTGGCTCCAGTACCAGCAGGTTGCCGTCGCCGGAGAAGCTCTGGCGGTAGGCGTTCAGGCTACGCCAGAAGGCGAAGAATTCCTGATCCTGGCTGTAAGCCTGGGAGAAGATCGCGGCGGCTTCGGCATCCCCTTCACCACGCAGGGTCTCGGAACGCTCGTTGGCTTGCGCCAACAGAACCTGACGGCGGCGGTCGGCGTTGGCGCGAATACGCTCGGCCTCTTCCTGACCCTGGGCACGCCACTCGCGCGCTTCACGCTCACGTTCTGAGCGCATCCGCTCGAAGACGGCAGCGGATACGTCTTCCGGCAGGTCGATCCGCTTGATACGAATATCACGAATCGCCACGCCCAACTCTTCACGCATCAGCTCGTCGAGTTCGCCGGTGGGTCCGGTCATCAGGTCATCACGGCGCTCGGCGATGATTTCCTGAAGATTGAGGCGACCAAACTCGTTACGCAGGCTTTCGTCGACTCGGGGCTGAATCAGGCGTACCGCCATCATCTCGTCACCCGCAGTGGCCTCGTAGTAACGGGTGGGGTTGACCACCTGCCACTTGACGTAGGAGTCGACGATGACCGCTTTCTGCTCGAGGGTCAGATAACGGCTGGTATCGGTATCGAGGGTCAACAGACGCACATCGAACTTGCGCACGGTCTGGGCAATCGGAATCTTGACGTGAAGCCCAGGCTGAATGTTCTCTTCGATGACTTCACCAAAGCGCAGCTTGACGGCACGCTCGGTCTCATCCACCACGTACAGGCTGTTGCTGGCCAGCCAGGCCACTGCGGCCAGGCCACCCACGATCAGCAGGGAACGGTTATTAATCATTTAGCGACCCTCCCTGCGAATGGACGAACTACTGGATGATGACGAAACGCCACCCTGACTGGTACGCAGCGAATCGAGCACACGCGGGTCGAGGGCGTCACTGCTGTTACCGCTGCTGTCGTTGCTGCTGGAGCTGCTCGAACCGCCGCTGCTTCCACTACGCATCTGATCCAGTGGCAGGTACATCAAGGGCGCATTGTCGCTGATATCCAGCAGCACCTTGGGCGTGTTCCCAAAGACTTCTTCGATGGCATCCAGGTACATACGCTCGCGCATCACTTCCGGTGAGTTCCGGTATTCGGTCAACAGCGCATTGAAGCGGTTGGCCTGACCCTGTGCTTCGGCAACGACCGACTCACGATAACCCTGCCCCTGCTCTACCACACGCTGAGCCTGACCTTGTGCAGCCGGGATGATCGCGTTGGCATAGGCCATACCTTCGTTGATGGTCCGCTGGCGATCTTCGCGGGCACGGATAACATCATCGAAAGCATCGATCACTGGCGCGGGCGCCGAGGTGGACTCGATGTTGATGGTCTGCAGACGAATACCGGCACCATAGGCATCCAGATAGGCCTGCAGACGGCTGGCCACCGAGCTACCGAGAATTTCACGACCAGAGGTCAGAATATCGATCATGTCGGTGCCACCCACCACATGGCGCAGAGCCGAGTCCAGCGCATTCTCGATGGAGAGTGCCGGGTCGCGCACGTTCAGTACGAAATCACGTGGATTGGCCACCTGATACTGGGCCGAGATTTCGACTTCGACGATGTTTTCATCGCGAGTCAGCATCGACTGGGTCTGTGCAACGGAGCGAACGCGGGTGACGTTCACCATACGCACATCGTCGATCAGCGGCGGATTCCACTGCAGACCGGGACTAACGATGCCCTGGAACTCACCAAAACGCAGCACGACGCCACGCTCGGACTGATCGACCAGATAGAAACCGGACGCACCCCAAATGGCCAGCGCCACGATCAGCAGCAGCCCGGGCAGTGCAAACGAGTTGCGCGGCTTGCCGCCGCCCTTGTTGCCACCGCTACCGCTCTTCTTGCCGCCGCCCAGCATGCCGTTCAGCTTGTCTTGAAACTTCTTGAGCGCTTCATCAAGATCGGGAGGCCCCTGATTGTTACCGCCGTTCCCACCATTGCCTCCGCCGTTGTTACCGCCGTTATTGCTACCACGACGCCCCCCACTGCTCCAGGGGTCGTGCTGGTTGCCACCACCGGGCTCATTCCAGGCCATACTTCGTCTCCACTAAGGTGTTCACCTGCACCGTACCTTACGCTCAGGCAAGGCCGAGTGCTTTTGATATTATTGCTATATCAATCTTGTACCATACCCCCACAACACTGCACCATGGGCAGCTGGCACTTGAAGGGCTACCATTCGTCAGATTCGCGTAATGCTTCTGGTAAATAGGTATTGGCGCGCTCGCCCAGCTGCGCCATCAGCTGGTTGAAATCACGCCGCGGCAGGCGCACGTCCAGTACGGAACGCCCCTGCTCGTCGAAACTCTCTTCGCGTACGGCATTCAGCTCGTGTAGACCAGCGCGCAGCCTGCCCTGCTCTGGCGCCAGGGTCAACGAGAAGCCGATCACGTCATTGGCCAGACGCTCTGACAGCGCCTCGTGCAGCAGCTCCAGACCCTGCCCCTGCTGAGCAGATAGCCATACCACGCTCGGCACGCCATGACCGTCGTACTCGATGCGCGGTGCGCTATCCAGCTTGTCGATCTTGTTCATGACCTTGAGCACCGGCACGCTGTCGGCACCAATTTCCGTGAGCACCTCGTCCACCTGCGCCACGTTCAATTCGCGATCCGGGTCGGCGGCGTCGATGACGTGGACCAGCAACGTGGCTTCGGAAGCCTCTTGCAGGGTCGCCTGGAACGCCTCCACCAGCTTGTGCGGCAGGTGACGGATGAAGCCTACGGTATCGGCCAGCACGACGGGGCCGACATCTTCTATTTCCAACCGTCTGAGCGTCGGGTCCAGCGTCGCGAACAGCTGATCGGCGGCATACACCTCTGCGCTGGTCAGCGCGTTGAATAGCGTCGACTTGCCAGCGTTGGTGTACCCCACCAGCGACACGCTGTGGATCTCGGCTCTGGCTCGGGCGCGGCGATTCTGCTCACGCTGGCTGCGCACCTTGTCCAGACGCTTGTGGATGGACTTGATACGGGCACGCAGCAATCGCCGATCGGTCTCCAGCTGCGTTTCGCCGGGACCGCGCAGGCCAATGCCGCCTTTTTGCCGCTCAAGGTGGGTCCACCCACGTATCAGACGGGTAGACATGTATTCGAGCTGGGCAAGCTCGACTTGCAGCTTGCCCTCATGAGTTCGTGCCCGCTGCGCAAAAATATCGAGAATCAGACCGGTGCGATCCAGGACACGACACTTGAGTTCCTTCTCAAGATTACGTTGCTGGGAAGGGCTTAAACTGTGGTTGAAGATCACCAGTTCCGCTTCATGGGCTGCGAGCATCGCCCGCAGCTCCTCCAGCTTCCCGCCCCCGATGAACGTTCGGGAATCGGGTCGCTGGCGGCTAGCTGTGAGCAACATCGCGGGCTCTGCACCGGCAGAGCGCACAAGTTCCAGGAACTCACCCGGGTCTTCTCGTGCCTGCTCATCATAGAAATCTACGTGAACAAGGACTGCCGTTTCACCGGCTTCAGGGCGTTCAAAAAACAATCAATACCTCGTGGACTCTCTTGCCATCCAGCCGTCTCAGATGTCAGCGTCAGCCGCTGAGGGATCCTGTGCTGGCAGGCGCACATTGCGCGAGGGCACGACGGTGGAAATGGCGTGTTTATAAACCATCTGACTGACGGTATTGCGCAACAAGATGACAAACTGGTCAAACGATTCAATCTGGCCCTGTAGCTTAATGCCGTTTACCAGGAAAATAGAGACCGGGATGCGCTCCTTGCGCAAAATATTCAGGTACGGGTCTTGAAGGGACTGCCCTTTGGACATGTTGTTCTCCCTAAACTGTCGTTGGGGTTGGTTATCAAATGGCGCGCCCTACTGGTGCTGCGCCGCAATCTTGTTGCCCGAAAGGCCTAGTGTCGATTCGAGCGCCAAAGGCCACTCTAAAACAATCACTCTAAAACACTTGTTACGAAATCACTATCTTACGCTAACCACCGCTTTCACGCACGAATTTCAGCAGCTTATCCAGCGCATCCGGCTGCTGCGTATCTATCCAGCGCAGTGCTGGCCAGCTACGCAGCCACGTCAGCTGCCGCTTGGCCAGTTGACGTGTAGCGATCACTCCCCGAGACACCAGCTCGTCCCGGTCATACTCACCATTCAGATATTCCCATACTTGACGGTAGCCAACACTTTTCATCGAGGGCAAGCCCGCATGAATATCTTTACGCTTTGTGAGGGCGGCGACCTCATCAATCAAGCCCTCATCCAGCATGGCGTCAAATCGCTGGGCAATGCGCCGGTGCAATACCGAGCGATCGAGCGGCGACAAGGCTATCGACAGCACCCGCCAGGGAAAGGTTTCCGTTTCCTGTTCAGCCCACAGCTCGCTCATCGGCCTGCCGCTGGCATGGAACACTTCCAGAGCACGCATCAGCCGCTGCGGGTCGTTGGGATGAATGCGCGCCGCCGAGACCGGATCCACGCTGGCCAGTTCGCGATGCAGCGCTGCCAGCCCTTGCTCTGCCTGCATGGCCGCCAGCCGCTCACGAATGAGTGGGTCTGCGGCGGGCAGATTGGCCACCCCTTCCACCAGGCGTTTGAAGTAGAGCATGGTACCGCCCACCAATAGGGGGACTTTGCCTGCCGCGCTGATTTGCCGCATCTCGCGCAGTGCATCTTCACGAAAATCAGCGGCGGAATAGGGGTCTGCCGGGTCCCGCAGGTCGATCAGCCGATGAGGGGCGCGGGCCAGCTCGGCAGCACTCGGTTTGGCGCTGCCGATATCCATGCCACGGTAAACCATGGCCGAATCGACGCTGATCAGTTCGTGCCCCAGGGTTTCGTGCAGCGCAATGGCCGCATCGGTCTTGCCTGCTGCGGTAGGCCCCATCAAGAAAATCGCCAAAGGGCGCTGGTCAACCATCGGTCTGGCCTGCTTCACGGAATAGGTTCATAGGGGGTGTCTCAAGGCTACTGGCCACGCAAGAACAGGCGATCGAGCGCCTTCATGTTCATTTGCGTCCAGGTGGGGCGACCATGGTTACACTGGTCGCTACGCTCGGTGCGCTCCATGTCGCGCAGCAGCGCATTCATTTCATCCAGCGTCAGGCGGCGATTGGCGCGCACGCTGCCATGGCAAGCCATGGTGGAGAGCAGCTCGTGAATGCGCGCCTCTACCTGATGGGTGCGGCCAAAGCGCGACAGCTCCTCCAACATTTCTCGCACCAGTGCCTCGGGGTCTGCCTGGGCCAGCAGGGCTGGCAACTGGCGAACCAGCAGCGTTTCCGGCCCTGCCACGTCCAGCTCGATACCTAGCTGCGCAATGGCCTCGCGCTCGCTTTCGGCCGTCGCCACTTCGCTGCGGCTGGCGGCCAGCGACACCGGCACCAGCAGCGGCTGAGCATCGATCCCCTGCGCGGCAGACCACTGCTGCTTCATGCGCTCATAGACGATGCGCTCATGGGCCGCATGCATATCCACCAGCACCAGCCCCTGGGCGTTCTGAGCCAGAATATAAACACCATGCAGCTGACCCAGCGCGAACCCGAGCGGCGGCGCGGCCGTGGCATCCTGCTGGGGCATGACGGGCGGCGCCTCGCGCACCTGATGGGCTTCAGGCATCGTGGCCGTTAGCGGGCTGGGCTGAGGCGTCAGTAGCGTCTCTTCATGGTCGGGGTGAAGCGCCTGGTAGCCCTGCATGAACCGCCGCACCCGCTCGGCGCCGGGATGACGACCCTCACTCTCGGCCAACGCCATGCCCTGCTGCTGCCAGCGTGGCGCCGGGGCCGCAGGCGGCTCGGCATCAGACGGAATCGACTCGGCTCGCGGGGCTTGGTCAGCCTCGGGCCCGACACCTTCACTGGGCCGCGACACCGCCAGGCAGTGATGCAGGCTGGAGTAGAGAAAATCGTGCACCATGCGCCCATCGCGAAAGCGCACTTCATGCTTGGTGGGGTGCACGTTGACGTCCACCACGTCCGGGTCCAGCTCCAGGTAGAGCACGAAGACCGGATGCCGACCGTTGTAGAGCACGTCTCGGTAGGCCTGACGCACCGCGTGGGCCACCAGCCGGTCGCGCACGACGCGCCCATTGACGAAGAAATACTGCTGGTCCGCCTGGGAGCGCGAGTGCGTCGGCAGACCCACCCAGCCACTGAGTCTTAGCCCCCCGGCTTCCCGCTCGATGTAGCGGGCATGCTCGATGAAGTTCTTGCCCAGCAGCGAAGCGATGCGCCGTTCTCGCGCGGCGGCGGTATCCCCGGGCGGCAGTTGATGCACCACTTTCTGATTATGGCGCAGCACCCAGCCAATATCGTAACGCGACAAGGCCTGGCGGCGGAACGCCTCTTCCACATGGGCGAACTCGGTCTTCTCGGTGCGCAGGAACTTGCGCCTGGCCGGCGTATTGAAGAACAAATCACGCACCGCCACGCTGGTGCCACGCGGGTGCGGCGCAGGCGTCACTCTGGCCTCCATGCCACGCCCTTCCGCCACCACCCGCCACCCTTGGCGAGGATCGTCTTCAGCATTGGATACCAGCTCCAGCCGGGAGACCGAGCTGATGGAGGCCAGCGCCTCCCCACGAAACCCCAGCGAACTGACGCCTTCCAGATCTTCCAGGCTGGTGATCTTGCTGGTGGCGTGACGCGCCAGGGCCAGCGGCAGGTCCTGCTCGCCGACACCGATGCCGTCGTCGCGGATCTTGATCAAACGGGCGCCGCCCTGCTCGATATCCACCTCGATGCGCTGGCTGCCCGCATCGATGGCGTTTTCGATCAACTCCTTGGCCACCGACGAAGGCCGCTCGACCACTTCTCCGGCCGCAATCTGGTTCGCCAGACGGGGGTCCAGTACCTGTATCCGCCCAGCGGCAGAAGTCAATTCAGCCAACCTTCACCTCACCTGTTTCCGTTGCTTCGTTTCCATAGCGCTGTTGCCTCGGCCTGCTCGTCATCCGTTTCAAGAGCGGGGAATGCGCAGCACCTGACCCACACGAATCACGTCGCCGTTCAGGTCATTGGCCTGCTTGAGCTGGTTCACCGGCACGCCATGGCGAATCGCGATGGCCGACAGGGTATCGCCAGACTGGATACGGTATTCGTTGCCCGTGGGGCGGCGCTGATTGTCGCGCTGCCAGGCCAGCAGGCTGGCCGGTGGCGGGTTGCTCTGAAAATGCTCGCGCAGGCCGCTGAAAATCGCCGTCGACAGGCCTTGCTGATGCACCGGGTCGCGTAGCCGTCGCTCTTCGTCGGGATTGGAAATGAAGCCCACCTCGATCAACAGCGACGGAATGTCCGGCGACTTGAGCACCATGAAACCGGCCTGCTCCACGCGACTCTTGTGGAGGCGATTCACCCGACCCAACTGTTCCAGCACCTGCCCACCGATGGAGAGCGAGTCGTTGAGCGTGGCGGTCATGGTCAAGTCGAGCAGTACGCCACGCAGCACCTGGTCCTTGTCGCGCAGCGACAGACTGCCGTCGACACCGCCTATCAGGTCGGCGCGGTTTTCGCTGTCGGCCAGCCACTGAGCTGTTTCCGAGGTGGCACCCCGCTGGGAAAGCGCATACACCGAACTGCCTTGCGGCCGGGGGCTGGTGAAGGCATCCGCATGGATGGAGACGAAGAAATCGGCTTTCTGCTCTCGGGCCAGCTGGGTACGCTGGCGCAGGCCAAGATAGTAGTCACCGTCACGAATCAGCACCGCCTTGAAGCCTTCGGTTCGATTGACATCGGCGGCCAGGCGACGGGCTATCTCCAGCACCACGTCCTTCTCCCGAGTACCGGCAGGCCCGATGGCGCCGGGGTCTTCCCCTCCGTGCCCGGCATCGATGGCGATGATGATGTCGCGGCGCGGGTGGGGCTGCGCAGGCTGAACCTCCACCGGCTGGGTGGGTGCTTCTGGCACATCGGCCACCGCACTGGGCACATCTGCCTGCTGGGCCTGGGCACTACGCTGCGCCATGATCTCCTGGTCGCGGATCATCGCCTCGATGGGGTCGATGGGGTTTTCGACGGCACTTTCACCGGGGTACTCCAGATCCACCACCAGCCGATGACCGTACTGGTCGTTGGGCGGCAAGGTAAAATGACGCGGGGAAATATCGCGATTGAGCTCCAGCACCACGCGCAGGCCGCCACCATCTCGGGAGCCCGTGCGCACGGCGGAAATCGCGCTGCCCTCCAGGGGCAGCGTCGAGACATCGGTATCGAGCTGGCTGTCGTCGAGGTCGATGACCAACCGCGCCGGATTGTCCAGGGTAAACACATTGGCCTGCGCAGCGGCACTCAAATCGAACACCAGCCGCGCATGATCGGGCGCCGCCCACAGGCGCATGCTCTCGATGGTCGCCGCCTGCAACGATGCACCGCTCATCAAGAGCAGCGCGCACCCGGTGGCCAACCTGCCGGCCCAGGCAGCCAATGACTGTCTCATGTCCATTGAACCACACCACACTCCTGTTGCTGTTCGGCCGCCAGCGTTTCGAGCTGAGCCAACGCCGCAACTCCATGCGGCGTCTCGGCACTTAATGTCAGCAGGCGACCGGGTGACGCCACCTGCAAGCGTATCCATAGATCGGGCGCGGGCAGCCAGCCAGCACCCTGGCTGGGCCACTCCACCAGGCACAAGGCCTGGTCGGACAGCACCTCTCGCCCGCCGATGAACTCCAGCTCTTCCGGGTCGGCAAGGCGGTAAAGATCCAGGTGATAAATCCGCTGCTCGCCTAGCTCGTAGGGCTCTACCAGGGTATACGTGGGACTTTTGACCGCCCCCTGATAACCATAGGCACGCAAGATGCCTCGCGTCAGCGTCGTCTTGCCTGCCCCCAGGTCGCCTTCGAGATACACTCGCCCGCGACCTTCCAGCGCCTTGCCCAACGCTTCTCCAAAGGCAACGTGGGCCATTTCGTCATTTGATTGCACCTGCATGTGGGCTGCCTTCACGGGTTGATAAACGCTCGTGCATAGGATGCCAGATCACTTGCCAACAGGCCACGCTCTCCGCTGGCTTTCGCGGCGGCATCGCCCGCCAGGCCGTGTACCATGACGCCCAGCCAGGCGCCCCACTCCAGGCGGTCATGCTGGCCTGCCAGGGCTCCCAGCATGCCGCTCAGCACGTCACCCATGCCGCCGCTGGCCATGCCGGGATTCCCGTATGGGCATACCACCAGCCCACTGGGGCCGACGATCAAACTGCCTGCCCCTTTCAAGATCACCACGCCGCCACGGGCACGCTGCAAGGCCCGCGCCGCCTCAGGGCGGTCCGCCTGTACCTCGGCCACCGTGCACCCCAGCAGTCGCGCGGCTTCCCCTGGATGCGGGGTCAGTATCCAGTCATCGCGGCGCACGTCAGGCCAGCGGCTGGCCAGCAGGTTCAGGGCATCGGCATCCACCACCAGTGGCGTCGCCCCCTGCAGCGCACTTTGCAACAGCGCCTGACCCCAGGCGCCCTGCCCCAGCCCCGGGCCAATCACCACCACATCGGCGGTTGGACCGAAGGTTGATCAACCTTCGGTTCCAAC
>NZ_LFGS01000012.1:246314-255083 GCF_002078135.1 Halomonas sp. BC1
CCGCCCATGACCAGCACATGCCCCAGGTTGCCCTTGTGGCTGATCCGCGAACGCGGTGCAAAGGCGTCGGCCAGCAGCGCTTCATCCAGCCGCCAAGCCGTGGGCGGAATATCGAAAAAGGCCTGAGCCTTCACGCCCAACGGGCGAAAGTCGATCTCGCCGGTATAGGCTGGCGCATCGCCGGTATGCAGCCCGATCTTGTCGCCAATGAAGGTAACGGTGCCATCCGCCACCACCGCACTGCCCAGCACGGCCCCGCTATCCGCCGACAGGCCCGAGGGAATGTCCAGCGCCAGCACCGGCTGGTGCGCGCCATTGATGGCCTCGATGGCCTGGCGGATGTTGCCCTGGGGTTCACCAGCAAGCCCGGTACCCAGCAGGGCATCGACGATCACCTCCCCCACCAGCGTCGTGGCGGGCTGCCACTCGTCGAATCCCACCCCGGCTGCCGATGCCAGCCCTGCCGCCTTGGCCACGTCACCCGTGAGCGCTGCCAGGGGTTTGGTCGAAAGCCGCTGAACCTTGAGCCCTGCCTGCATGGCCAGGGCCGCCAACACATGGCCATCGCCCCCGTTATTGCCGCTTCCACATAGCACCGTGACGCTGCGGGCCTGGGGCCAACGCGAGCGAAAGCTGTGCCAGGCGCTGGATGCCGCACGCTGCATCAGCGCGAAGCTGTCGATGCCACTAGCAATGGTGCGTCGATCCAGCTCACGCACCTGGGCTGCCTTGTACAAAGGGCGTAACGATGAGGTACTCAGTGTGGACACGGTCTCTCCTTAGCGGCTGCCATGGGCCGAGGCACCGCCGTATTCATTGACACGGCAGCACCGTGGATATCGTATGAAAGCGTAATGGGTTAGCATAGCGCGCCTGTTGCACCAATGTTGATCAACCATGCCACCTTCCTCTGATTTTTCACTCTCTGCCGAGCGACTCCAGCAACTCGCCGAGCTGATCAAGCGCTGGGGGCGCGAGCTGGGCTTTCAGCAGGTCGGCATCACCGACACCGATCTTGCCGTCCACGAGCGCCATCTCGAGCGCTGGCTGGAACAGGGCTATCACGGCGACATGGGCTTCATGGCCAAGCATGGCACCAAGCGCACCCGCCCGGCCGAGCTGGAGCCCGGCACACAGCGGGTGATCAGCGTGCGCATGGACTACCTGCCCGCCGACGTTGCCACCACCAAAGTGCTGGGGCAGCCCCAGCGTGCCTATGTATCGCGCTATGCGCTGGGGCGCGACTACCACAAACTGATGCGCAAACGGCTGGCCCAGCTGGCACGGCAGATCGAGCAAGAGGTGGGCGCCTTTGGCTTTCGCGCTTTCGTCGACTCGGCCCCGGTCATGGAGCGTGCCCTGGCCCAGAAGGCAGGGCTTGGCTGGTTCGGCAAGAACGCCATGCTGCTCACCCCCCAGGCTGGCTCGCTGTTCTTTCTCGGCGAGCTGTATACCGACCTGCCTCTGCCCGTGGACCCGCCCTTCGAGCGAGAGCACTGCGGCAGCTGCAGCGCCTGCCGCACGGCCTGCCCCACCGGCGCCATCGTCGATGACAAGGTGGTCGATTCGCGCAAATGCGTCTCCTACCTGACCATCGAACTGCACGGCGCGATCCCCGTGGAGTACCGCCGGGCCATGGGCAACCGTGTCTATGGGTGCGATGACTGCCAGCTGGTCTGCCCGTTTACCCGCTTCACACGCCCGACCCAGGAGCAGGATTTTGCTCCGCGTCACGATCTCGACCGCGCCTCGCTCGTCACTCTGTTCGGCTGGAGCGAGGCGGAGTTTCTCGACAAGACTGCCGGGAGCCCGATACGCCGCATCGGCTACGAGCGCTGGCTACGCAACCTGGCGGTGGGCCTGGGCAATGCGCCCTGGAGCCGTGACGTCGAAGCCGCCCTGTGGGCACGCCGCGCCTACCCCAGCGCGCTGGTCCGCGAGCACGTGGTCTGGGCACTGGCAGAGCAGCACCAGAAACGCGCAGCGCGCATCGCGACGCAACGCTGAAAAGCGTCAGCGCGGATCAACGCTGCTCGTCGCTGCCGGGCGCCACGCGCAGGAAGGTGCTGCGATAGTGGGCAAGCTCGGCTATCGACTCCTTGATGTCGTCCATCGCCAAATGCACGTTGCGCTTCTTGAACCCTTCCAGTGCGCTCGGGTTCCAGCGCTTGGCCAGTTCCTTGACGCTGGACACATCCAGGTTGCGGTAGTGGAAGAAGCTCCACAGGGCGGGCATCTCGCGCTCCAGAAAGCGGCGATCCTGATGGATGCTGTTGCCGCACATGGGCGATGAGCCGGGCACCACGTAGCGACTCAAAAACGCCAGCGTCTGCTGCTCGGCCTCTTCGGTACTCACCTGGCTGGCCTTGACCCGCGCCACGAGCCCCGACTCACCGTGGGTTTTCTGGTTCCACTCATCCATGGCGGCCAGCAGGCTGTCCGGCTGCTTGACGGCAATCACCGGCCCTTCGGCCACCACGTTGAGATGCGCATCGGTGATCAGCGTGGCCACTTCGATGATGCGCTCCTTGTCCGGCTCCAGGCCGGTCATCTCCAGGTCGATCCATACCAGCAGGTCGCTGCGCGGGGTGACGGCTTGCTCACTCATTCGTCTCATTCCTTGGCCAAAGTCGCTCCAACACGAGCGATGTGCATAAAAGTGTCGCTTATATTGCCTTGCACCGCACCCCGTAGGGGACAGTGGGTGGCTCAGGTGGTTACAATGCCTGCCATTGTAACGATCTTCGGGTGGTCATGAGCAAACGTAAATTAAGCCGTCAGCAGCAGTGGCGCGTCGAAAAAATCCAGGCCGAGCGCGCTCAGCGGGCGGAAAAACGCGACGCGCGGGATGCCGAAAAGCTCTCCGCCGGGGAGTATGGTCCCGAACAGCCAGGCCGTGTGATGGCCCACTTCGGCCGTACCCTGGAAGTTCGCGATGCCGACGGCACCCCGGTACGCTGCCATCTGCGCGCCAACCTGGAAGGGCTGGTGACCGGCGACCGGGTGATCTGGCGAGCGGGTCAGGATGGCTCTGGCGTCGTGGTGGCCCGGGAGGAGCGCGACACGATCCTCAAACGCCCGGATGCCAGAGGGCAGCTCAAGCCGGTGGCCGCCAACATCGACCAGCTGCTGATCGTCTTTGCGGTGGAGCCTGCGCCGCACCCCAACCTGATCGACCGCTACCTGGTCGCTGCCGAGGCCACCGGCATCACGCCCGTACTGGTGCTCAACAAGACCGACCTGCTGCCGGAAGGCGGTGGCGAACTTGGCCAGCTGCTGGAGCGTTACCGCCAACTGGGCTATCGGGTGGTGCGTACCACCACGGCCAACCCTGAAGGCCTGAACGCCCTGCGTCAGCAGCTGGAGGGCCGTACCTCGGTGTTCGTCGGCCAGAGCGGGGTAGGCAAATCCTCGCTGATCGATCTGCTGTTGCCGGACGAGACCCTGCGCATCGGCGCCCTCTCGGAAGATTCGCGTAAGGGCACTCACACCACCACCACCGCCAGGCTCTACGCCATGCGCAGCGACGAAGTGCACGACGGCGAGCTGATCGACTCCCCCGGCATCCGCGAATTCGGGCTGGTGCACCTCGATGAACAGGAAGTGACCAACGGCTTCATCGAGTTTCACCCCTACCTGGGCCAATGCCGCTTCAGGGATTGCCGCCATCGCAATGAGCCCGGCTGTGCTTTACTCAATGCCGTCGAGGCGGGCAAGATTCACCCAGAGCGCTTTACCAGCTACCGACGCATACTGGATAGCCTGAACACCCAGGCCTGACGGCTGACGCCGATGGCTCAGATTACTTTCATTGCAGGGACAGGGAGCCGACCATGACCAACAGCCACTCTTCCGAAACCAACGTGCTGCCACTGATCGTCGAACCAGAACAGCTCGTCGAGCATCTGGGCGACCCTCAGCTCTTGATCGTCGATGTGCCACTGAATGGCGACAGCTACCGCCAGGGGCACGTGCCCGGCGCCATTTACCTCGACTACCGCTATCTGATGCGCGGCGAGGGCCCGGTCCCCAACGACGTGCCCTCCGTGGCGTTTCTCTCGCAGCTGTTCAGCGCCATGGGCCTGACCCGTGATACCCACGTGGTGGCCTACGATGACGAGGGTGGCGGCTGGGCCGCTCGCCTGCTGTGGACGCTGGAGCTGATTGGCCATACCCGCTACTCCTACCTGAATGGCGGCATTCATGCGTGGCGCGACGCGGGCCTCGAAGAGAGCATCGAGCCCACGGCCCCCACGCCCAGTGACTATCAGGCCGACATTCTCAATCCTCAGGCCGCCATCAGCCGCGACGAGATTCTCGACAAGCTGAACGACAAGCAGTTCGCCATCTGGGATGCCCGTTCGAAGGCCGAGTACGACGGTGAGCGTGGCAACAACAAGCACCTGGGCCACATTCCCGGCGCGGTGAACATGGATTGGGTAGACGCCATGGATCGTCAACGCGCGCTGCGCATTCGCGACTACGCCGAACTGATCACCGAACTGGGCGCGCTGGGCCTGACACCGGACATGGAGATCGCCACCCACTGCCAAAGCCACCACCGCAGCAGCTTTACCTGGCTGGTGGGCAAGGCCCTGGGCTTCAACATTCGTGGCTACGCGGGCTCCTGGGGCGAATGGGGCAATCGCGACGATACCCCCATCGAACGCTGATGCCTGCCATGCGCCAACGACACTCAACCGACACCGAGACAAAGACACCACTGTGACCGTTTCTCAAAAAGCCTTTTCGCTACTGCAGTACCCACTGCCCCATCACGCGCTTTCCCGGCTGACGGGCAAGGTCGCCGCGTGCGATCAACCACGGGTCAAGAACGCCGTCATCAAGGCGTTCATCAAACGCTTCGACGTGGACATGAGCCAGGCACTGGAACCGGACCCTACCGCCTACGCCACGTTCAACGACTTCTTCACCCGGGCGCTGAAGCCCGATGCCCGCCCCCTGGGCGACGGCATTCTCAGCCCGGCCGACGGCACCCTTTCGCAGTTTGGCCGCCTGTGCGCAGGCGACATCGTGCAAGCCAAGGGGCATCGCTATTCGGTGCATACATTGCTGGGGGGTGACGATGCGCTGGCCCAGGAGTTCATGGCAGGCAGCTTTGCCACCGTGTACCTCTCCCCACGGGATTACCATCGCGTGCACATGCCGGTGACCGGCACGCTGCGCGAAATGATCTACGTGCCGGGGCGGCTGTTCTCCGTCAATCAGGCCACCGCCAACTACGTGCCTGGCCTGTTTGCGCGCAATGAGCGTCTGGTCTGTATCTTCGATACCGAGCACGGCCCGATGGCCATGGTGCTGGTGGGTGCCATGATCGTGGCCGCCATCGAGACCGTCTGGGCAGGCCAGGTGACCCCGCTGGCGGGCACGCCCCAGCGGATGGTCTTCGGCCAGCCCATCGTGATCGAAAAAGGGGCCGAGATGGGCCGCTTCAAGCTGGGCTCCACGGTGGTCACCTGCTTCGCCAAGCCGATCACCTTTGCCGAGCATGAGCTGGGCGCCAAGGTGGCCATGGGCCAATCCCTGGCAACACCGCAGGCGTCATAGCCAGCGCCCGGCACGGCCAACCTCAACAGGCAGGGGTAGCAAACGCCAGTACTTCCTCCAGCTTCCCCTTGCCCAGGGCCTGCTGTATCAACCGGTCGATGCCCAGCGCGACACCGGAGGCAGCAGGCATTCCATGGGCCAGCGCGGCCAGCAGCCGCTCGTCCACGTCCACTTCGCTCAGCCCCAACCGACGACGCTCCTCGTTATCGCGGGCAAACCGCTGACGCTGCTCGTCAGCATCGGTCAGCTCATGGTAGCCGTTCGCCAGCTCGACCCCGTTCAGATAGAGCTCGAACCGCGACGCCACCCACTCCCCGTCGCTATCCTGATGGCGCTGCGCGAGTGCCGCCTGGCTGGCCGGATAATCCACCACCACGCTCAGCTCCTGCTGGCCCAGGCGCGGCTCGATGACCATGCCCATGAGCAGATCGAGGCACGTATCACGCCCCTCCTCGGCCAGCGCCTTGGCGGGCATGCTGCCCCGCTCGGCCGCCACCAGACGCAAGGTGTCCAGCGACGTGGTGAAAGGGTCCACTTCCAGATGCGTATGAAACAGCTCACGGTAGCGGTAGTGCACCACTGGCCCAGGAGCATTGGGCATCACATGGGCGACCAGCGCCGTGGTCTCTTCGATCAGCTGGGCGAGCGAATAGCCCGGCTGATACCACTCCAGCATGGTGAATTCGATATTGTGCCGCGACCCCACCTCTCCATCACGAAAGCTGCGAGCCAGCTGAAAGATCGGCCCACTTCCCGCCGCCAAAAGCCGCTTCATGTGAAATTCCGGCGAGGTTTGTAGCCACAGCTTGCGCTGGCCCTTGTCCGTGCGTGCCCGAGTCGCCAGCGACACGAGGTTGACATCGGTACTGCCCCCTTGCCCGAGGACGGGGGTCTCTACTTCCATGACATCCCGTGATACGAAAAAATGGCGCACTGCCGCAAGCAGGCGCGCACGCTCACGCAGTGTCTCCATGGATGCTGTTGGCTGCCAACTGGCCGTCATTCCCTTCTCCCTGACAACATAAAGCCACGCAGAGTGCGTGGCTTTGCTTACCGCTTGCAAGTGACGCCGATCAAGCGCGTGATACGTACTCACCGGAGCGGGTGTCGATCTTCAACACTTCGCCCTGGTTGATGAACAGCGGTACGCGTACCACGGCACCCGAGGAAAGCGTAGCAGGCTTTGAGCCGCCCTGTGCCGTATCGCCTTTCAGGCCTGGGTCGGTTTCGACGACTTCCAGCTCGATGAAGTTGGGCGGCGTGACCGAGATCGCCTTGTCGTTCCACAGCGTCAGGGTGTAGGGCACCTGCTCCTTGAGCCACTTTTCGGTCTCGCCCAGTGCTTTTTTCTCTACCGCGTACTGCTCGAAAGAGCCGTCGGTCTTCATGAAGTGCCACATGTCACCGTCGGTGTAGAGGTACTCCATCTCCAGATCCATGACATCAGCGCCTTCCAGCGAGTCGCCAGACTTGAACGTGCGCTCACCGACACGGCCAGTCATCAGGTTGCGCAGCTTGACGCGGTTGAACGCTTGACCCTTGCCAGGCTTGACCAGCTCGTTCTCGACGATCGAACAAGGATCGCCATCGAGCATTACTTTCAAACCCGCTTTGAATTCATTGGTAGAATAGTTCGCCATACTGCCTCTCAATGGTTCTATGGTGTGTTTCAGTCGGTGACGCGCGCAGCCCTGCTTCGCCGTCGTTAACCTTGTAGCCAAGTGCGCGCATGATAACCCGAAGGAGGGCTTTTTGCAGGAGAACATCATCATTGCCGATCACTCGATATCCGACGAGGCACCCGCCTCCTGGCAACGGCAACTATCCCACGCCATTCGCGACCCGCAAACCCTCTGCCAGCGCCTTGGCCTGGACGCCCAGTGGCAGCAAGAAGCCCAGGCGGGGCATCGCCTGTTCGATATCTGCGTGCCCGAGGCGTACCTGTCACGCATCGCGCCCAACGACCCCAGCGACCCGCTGCTGCGCCAGGTCCTGCCGCTGGCCGAAGAAGCCCTGTCGCCGCCCGGCTATGTCACCGACCCACTGGAAGAAGCCGAGCACCGTCCGGCCAAAGGCCTGATCCATAAATACACCAACCGCGTGCTGTTGATCGCCAGCCCGGCCTGCGCCATCAACTGCCGCTACTGCTTTCGCCGCCACTTCCCCTACCAGGAGCACGCGCCTTCGCGAGCCCAATGGCAGGAGGCCCTTGGCTATATCCGCCAGGACAGCGCCATTCGGGAAGTGATTCTCTCCGGCGGCGATCCGCTGGCCGCCAACGACAGGCAATTGAGCTGGCTGGTCGCGCAGCTGGAAGAGATTCCCCACCTGCAGCGACTGCGGCTGCATACGCGCCTGCCGGTGGTCATCCCGGACCGGGTGGATGACCACCTGCTGGGCTGGCTTGGCAACACCCGGCTGCAAAAGGTAATGGTGCTGCACATCAACCACGCCAACGAGATCGACCAGGCCGTGGTCGCAGCCTGCTCGCGCCTCAAGCAGGCGGGCGTCACGCTGCTCAACCAGAGCGTGCTGCTGCGCGACATCAACGATGACGTCACGACCCTGACCACGCTCTCCGAACGGCTGTTCGAGGCGGGGATATTGCCCTATTACCTGCACGCCTTCGACCCCGTACAAGGCGCAGCCCACTACGACGTCACCGACGAACGCGCCAAAGCGCTGGTCCAGCAGTTGCTCGAACACCTGCCCGGCTTCCTGATGCCCAGGCTGGTGCGAGAAGTACCGGGCAGGATGAGCAAGACGCCGCTGTAAGTCCACAAAATACGCTTGCTAGCCTGTCGCAGGCCTTAACGGCTTACCATGTGGTGCCACTATTACGACACTCTGAGCAGACATGCTGTCAGAGCGGCGCTACCCACGCTGCCTCGGCGCGTGCGCAAGCATCCTGACGCACAGGCGCGCCACCGGCAGTAGCAGCCAGAGCAAGGGGGAAATCAACCAGCGATATAGCCAGCGAGCCATGATCAGCACCGGCAGCAAGACCAAGAACCACAGCAGCCACTGCCCCAACCAGGTGGGCCAGCCAAGCCAGTTGGCCAGATTGGCGCCTAGCGCGCTCACCAGGCTGGGGTGGCGTACCACCACGTAGGCCGTGCCCGCCACTGCCGCCACGCGCGCCATGCGAGGCAGCGCCGCGAAACGTCCCGTGCTAGCCGCGACGCCCACACGGGCACCCTG
>NZ_LFGS01000012.1:255321-261327 GCF_002078135.1 Halomonas sp. BC1
AGCACCTTGACCGTGCTGGCCATCACCAGCAGGTCCACCCCTGCCCACCCGAGATCGCTGGCACGCACGCCGTCGCCGCTGCGCCACTGGCTCTCCAGTTGACGAATCCCACTGGTGAAAAAGTCGCCCACCCCGGTCACGACGCGCTCGCCTTGCAGCCAATTCACCTGGCCTTCACGGTCGATGACGAACTGGTTCAACAGTGCGTGCCCCTCGGCATCGAGGAATGCAATGCCCATCAGCCCGCGCTGCTGGGCCGACCATTGCGCCGGGGCAGGCATCTCTTCATCGCTCCACCATCGGCTCAGCTGCTGGTAGCGCTCACCCAGCCAGTGCTGCGCACGCAGCGTGGCGCTGTCGTGATGATGAAAATAGCTGACCGGCAGCACCGCATCGGCACCATAACGCACCAATACGTCTTGCCACTGGGGTGAGAGCCCGTACGCGAGCAGTACCTCCCGGGCGAGATCGCCATGCTGCATGACAGCCAGCCAGGCGCTCATCCACAGCGCCTGATCAGAAGCATAGTGCAGCATCAGCGCGTTGATCTCAGGAGACTCTTGCTCAAGGGGCAATGCAGGCAGTGCCTTATGGGCTTCCAGCCGCACCAGCCGTGGCTCGAAGGGCTCGCGGGAGGCAGCCGAGGTCAATATTGCAGCTGCCAAGGCAATCAGCACGAAGACCCACCCAACCCGTGTTACCCATCCTCTGCACATTGACGGCTATCCTGCTGTTCTATGCTGGAATAATCGCTCTGACACTAGGTCTCCCGCCATAGAGCGTCACTGCCCCGAGCCTACCCAATCTTCTACACGCAAGCCCGGCACTGCTTTGAACTCGCGCATATTGTTGGTGACCAGTATCAGCCCTCGTGAGCGCGCGTGACCGGCGATCATTTGATCGTAAGGGCCTATGGGCTTGCCCACCTTGGCTTGTTCAGCGCGCAGCTGCCCTGTATGCGATGCCGCTGCCTCGTCGTACATCAACACGTCCAGCCTGGCTGCAAACCCTTCGATGGTGGCTAAATTACGTTCAGGGAAAGCAGATTTTTCTGCACCATACACCAACTCCATCAGTGTGACAGTACTGATGCACAGCTGCCCATGATGCTGTTTGAATGCCTCACGAACCTCTTGCGGACGATTTTTAATCGTGAAAATGCAGATATTGGTATCGAGCATGAACTTGAGCATCAAAACAGGTCTCGTTCCTGTTCGGTGGGCTGCTCACGTGACGACATGAAATCAGCGCTCACGCCTTCACCCTCAAACCAGCTATCCCAGGCCTCCCCGGCTGGCGATATAACCCGGGTACGACCAATGGCCACGATGTCGACTCGCTTTACACCTTCTGGCAGAGCCAACGCTTTGGGCAGTCGAACCGCCTGGCTTCGATTACTCTGAAAGACTGCGCCTTGTTCCATGATCAGACTCCTGTGACAGGACCATCGGGAGATACCGTACATGGAACTCATGTTAGCCAACGCAATGGATATGTCAAAGGGATATACACCCTAATGAGCCTACCCAATTCTGTAGCTGGCGATGCACTTCCTCCATGGGCAGATACGCCTGCTCCATGCTGATCTCTGAGTCAGTGCATCTTGTAAACCGTGTTTACTCCAACGTTGCCGCCTAAACGTTTACTGTTGGGAACGAGCCACATGATAACGATTGATGGCACTCAGCACGCCTTTCATGGAGGCGCTGGTGATGCTCTCGTCACTGCCGACGCCAAACACGGCTTGGCCGTCGATACGGACTTCGACATAGGCAATGGCTTCCGCATCGGCGCCCTGGCCTCGGGAGTGCTCGTGGTAGTCGATGATCTCCACGTCGTGACCATGGGCGTGCAGCGCTTTGACGAAGGCGGCCAGCGGGCCGTTGCCCTGACCGCTCAACAGATGGCGTTCGCCCTGCTGCTCCACGACGGCTTCCAGGGTGACGCGGGGGCTATCCGGCTCGGAGACCAGGCGGTGGTTGACCAGCGCCAGCGGTGCCTGCCGCTCCAGGTACTCTTCCAGGAAGGCCTGATAGATCATCTGGGAAGTGATCTCGCGGCCCGTACGGTCCGCCACTTCCTGCACCACCTGGCTGAATTCGATGGAGAGCCTGCGCGGTAGCTCGATGCCATACTCCTGCTCCAGCAGGTAGGAGATGCCGCCCTTGCCCGACTGGCTGTTGACGCGAATCACGGCTTCGTAGCTGCGCCCGACATCCATGGGATCGATGGGCAGGTACGGCACGTCCCAGGGGGCTTCGGGGTTGGCGCGACGCTCGGCCATGCCCTTCTTGATGGCGTCCTGATGCGAACCGGAAAACGCCGTGAACACCAGGTCGCCCACGTAAGGATGGCGCGGATGAACCGGCAGCTGGTTGCAGTACTCCACTTCGCGCATGATGGGCGTGATATTGGAGAAATCGAGCTGGGGGTGTACGCCCTGGGTGTACATATTCATGGCCAGTGTCACGATGTCCACATTGCCGGTACGCTCGCCATTACCGAACAGGGTGCCCTCGACGCGATCGGCACCTGCCATCAGGGTCAACTCCGCCGCCGCTACGCCGGTGCCGCGGTCGTTGTGCGGGTGCACGCTGACGATCAGCGTATCGCGCTTTTTCACATGGCGGCAGAACCACTCGATCTGGTCGGCGTAATTGTTGGGCGTGGCCACTTCGACCGTGGCCGGCAGGTTGACGATCATCCGGTTGTCCACGCTGGGGCCGAAGGTGTCCATCACGGCTTCGACGATCTCCACGGCGAAAGGCATTTCCGTGGTCGTGAACAGTTCCGGCGAATACTGGAAGGTCCACTGGGTCTCCGGGTTGGCGGCCATCAGGTCACGTATCTGCGCCGTGGCGTCCACGGCAATTTGCACGCACTCTGCCTTGTCGACGTTGAACACCACCCGTCGAAACATCGGGTCGGTGGCATTGTAGACGTGCACGATGGCACGCTTGGCGCCCTTCAGCGCCTCGAAGGTGCGCTCGATCAGATGCGGCCGTGCCTGGGTCAGCACCTGGATGGTGACGTCGTCGGGAATCTTGTCCTGCTCGATCAACGAGCGCACGAAATCGAAATCGGTTTGCGACGCAGAAGGAAAGCCCACTTCGATCTCTTTGAAACCGATCTTCAGCAGCATGTCGAACAACCGCTGCTTGCGCTCCTGATCCATGGGGTCGATCAGCGACTGGTTGCCATCGCGCAGGTCGACGCTGCACCAGATGGGCGGCGTGTCGATGCGCTGGCCGGGCCACTGACGGTCGGGCAGGTCCACCGCCACGAAAGGGCGATACTTTTTCGAAGGGTCCTTCATCATCATCGTGGCTCTCCTGTTATTCGTCGCGGTCAGGCTTTGCTTGGCCAAGCTGTGCTAGACCAGGCTTTGCTTGCGCGGCCGCCTGCAGGGCGGACTCCATGCGATCCAACTGGCTGCGCAGTGCGCGCACGTCGTCACGCAGGCCCTGTATCTCTGCAGCTTCGCCTTCTCCGCTTTCTAAATCAATCTGTGCGCTCTCTTTCTGCATCACGTCCAGCACGATACCGATCATCATATTCAGGAAAATGAACGCATTCAAAAAGATGAAGGTCAGAAAGTAGATCCAGGCGTAGGGGTACTGCTCCATGGTGGGATACAGCACCGCCGTGGCCCAGCTCTCGAAGGTGGCCACCTGGAACAGCGTCAGCATGGCCAGCGCAATGTTGCCCCACAGCTGCTCATCCACGGTATGGAAGATGAAGCTGCCCACCGCCGCGTAGATATAGAAGATGATGAACATCAGCAGCGCCACGTAGCCCATCCGTGGAATGGACTTGATCAACGCCACCAAGAGCAGGCGCAGCTCGGGAATCATCGACACCAGACGCAGCACCCGGAAGATGCGCAGCAGGCGGGCCAGCAGCACCATCTCCGAGTCGTCCATGGGGATGAGGCTGGCCGTGACGATCAGGAAGTCGAACACGTTCCAACCCTTTTTGAAGAAGTTGGTCAGATTGCGTTCGGCGGCCATGCGAATCAGCAGTTCCACCAGAAAGAAGATGGTGACGGCGATGTCCAGATAGATCAGCCACTGCTCGAACTGACTGACCTCATCATAGGTGCGGGCACCGATGGTCAGGGCAGACAGCACGATGATGGCGATCACCACGGTCTCGAACAGCTTGTTGCTGCGCAGCTTTTCAAAGCGCGCCTGCCAGGTAGTAAAGGATGCACTCATGGAACGGGGCTTCTCGGAAACGTTGAATCGGCACACTTTATACCAAAAAGGGCCGCCTTCCACCTGCTGGATACAGGGGAGTTTTTCTGCTCCGGCTAGTGGTCGATACCACTTTCGGGTAAGCTCCCTGTCGGTTTTTTGGCCTGTAACGAGGTACAACTATGCGGCGCCTGACAAGGCTATCGATACTGTCGCTGACGGCCCTGCTGATGGCGGGCTGCGCTGACCCCAAAATTGATACGAGTTCGATGCCCGCAGCCGTGGTGTCCATCGAGAAAGTCCGCGATTCGCTGCCCACTTACAAGCGCGACGAGTTCGATCAGGCGTTGAAGATCATCGCCATATCGTCTTTCAGCGGGATGAGTGCGCTGCAACCCGGGCGCATGAACGCGGCTGAAATCGCCGAGTCGGCCAACGCCTACATGCACGGGCTCACCGGCGACCAGGTCATCGAGCGAGCCGACGAGATGCTGCGCCAGCGCCGTGCCCGAGAGCGTGACCAGGCCCTGCGCACCTTGAGCCGCCTGGAAGAAAAAGAGGCCAACGCCGAAGCCGCCCAGCAGCAGCTGGCGCAGGTGAGTATCGACAGGGCGCGCTACTATCTTGCTTCCAGCCCATTCGGAGCGCTGGAGCCGGTCATTGAACTAGAGGTCAGCAACGACTCCGAGGAGAGCATTGCCGAGCTGCAGCTGCGCGGCGTACTGCGCAGCGCCAACCGCGACGTTGCCTGGGTAGACGAGACGTTCTACTACGTGATTTCCGGCGGCCTGGCGCCGGGTGAGCGCGCCACCTGGAGCCTGGCGCCCAACCGTTTTGGCCCCTGGGGCAACGATCAGATACCCCGAGATGCTCAGCTCAGCCTAACGCTGAAAGGCGTGAAGGATGCCCAGGGCCAACGGCTGTGGCACGCGCCTACGCTGACGGAGGCCGAAACCGAACGGCTGGCAGCCCTGCGGGCCGAGTACGGTAGCCTGACGCCCAGCACCGAGAGCCCTTCGAGCTGAACAGGGCGGCCAAACGCCGCCCCGTCATCACTAGACAGGATCGATCAGCTCGGCCTGGGAATAGCCCAGCAGATAGAGCACGCCATCCAGCCCCGCCACGCCTAACGCCTGACGCGCCTCGGCACGCACCAGTGGCTTGGCGCGAAACGCTACGCCCACTCCCGCCTTGGCCAACATCTTCAGGTCGTTGGCCCCGTCACCTACCGCCACCGTCTGCGCCAGGTCGATACCTTCACGCTGGGCAATCTGCTCCAGCAGCAGCGCCTTGCGCTCGGCATCGACGATGGGCTCCTGGACTTCGCCTGTGACCTTGCCCTGCTGAATCACCAGCTCATTGGCGTGGATCTCATCGAAGCCAAGCCGCGCCTGCAGGCCACAGGCAAAATAGGTAAAGCCACCGGAAAGGATGGCAGTGCGGATACCCTGATGGCGAAGATTGGCCATCAGCCGCTCGACGCCGTCCATCAGCGGCAGCTCGGCCGCAATGCTGGCCAACACCGACTCATCCAGCCCCGCCAGCTTGCTCATCCGCTCCCGGAAGCTGGCCTGAAAGTCCAGCTCGCCGCGCATCGCCCGCTCGGTGACTTCAGCCACTTCGTCGCCTACCCCGTGGCGGCGCGCCAGCTCATCGATCACCTCGGCCTTGATCAGGGTGGAGTCCATATCGAAACAGACCAGCCTGGGAGCCCCCAGGTGGCGCCGGTCGGGTTGCACCACCACGTCGGCCCCCAGCGTTTCCCCCAGCGCCAGCGCCGCCTGACGCAGCTCCCGCCACTCGGCGGGAG
>NZ_LFGS01000012.1:261852-270614 GCF_002078135.1 Halomonas sp. BC1
CCAGCAGTGCCGCCAGGGGCGGCTCCATGTCGGGTGTCCAGCGTGGTGCCAGTACACTCATCACCACATCGGCTACTGCTTCATCACCGCGTGCCATCGGTCACTCCCCTGCTTCTAGTCGTTCAACTTTTTGGAAACCGCGCGGCAACTTGCTGCCCCGACGCCCACGTTCACCCCGGTAATAAGCAAGGTCATCGGCCTTGAGCGTCAGTTTGCGCTTACCCGCATGAATGATCAGCTCCCCGCCTTCCGGCACAATGGCGATATCACGCAGGAACTCTTCGCGCCGCGCCGCCCGGGGGCCGGGGATATCGAGCATCTTGTTGCCCTTGCCCTTGGCCATCTCGGGCAACTGGTCCAGCGGGAAGAGCAGCAGCCGCCCTTCATTGGAAACCGACGCCACCCACAGCGATTCGCCGTCCGGCACCTCCACGGGCGCCATGACGCTGCAGCCCTTCGGCACGCTGAGTACCGCCTTGCCCGCCTTGTTCTTGCCGGTCAGCGCCTCCAGGGGCGCGACGAAGCCATAGCCACCATCGCTGGCCAGCAAAAAGCGGCGCGTGGGCGGCGCCAGCATCAAGCCCGCCATCTGGGCGCCCGCCGAGACATTGGCGCGGCCGGTGACCGGCTCGCCCTGCCCTCGGGCGCTGGGCAGGTTGTGCGCTGGCAGCGTGTAGGCACGGCCAGTATCGTCCAGCAGCACCAGCGGCTGATTGGTCTTGCCCCGGGCCGCCAGGCGGAAGCTGTCGCCCGCCTTGTACGATAGCCCTTCAGGGTCGATGTCATGGCCCTTGGCCGCACGGATCCAGCCCTTGTCGGACAGCACCACGGTAATCGGGTCGGCTCCCAGCAGCTCCACTTCCGAGAGCGCTTTCGCTTCGCTGCGCTCGACCAGCGGCGAACGGCGCGCATCGCCGTGCTCCTTGCCCGCCGCGCGAATCTCTTTTTCGATCAGCGTGGTGAGCTTGGCGTCGCTGCCCAGCAGGCCTTGCAGGGTCTTGCGCTCTTTCTCCAGCTCGTCCTGCTCACCGCGAATCTTCATCTCTTCCAGCTTGGCCAGGTGGCGCAGGCGTAGCTCCAGAATCGCCTCGGCCTGCCGCTCGGAGAGGCCAAAAGCGCTCATCAGGGCAGGTTTGGACTCGTCCTCCTCGCGGATGATACGAATCACTTCATCGATGTTCAGGTAAGCCGTCAGCAGGCCTTCCAGAATGTGCAGGCGATCTTCCACCTTGCCCAGCCGATGCTCCAGGCGACGGCGCACCGTGGCACGACGAAAGCGCAGCCACTCGCCCAGCATGTCATTCAGCGGCATGACCCGTGGCCGACCGTCCAGGCCAATCACGTTCATGTTCACCCGCACGTTCTTTTCGAGGTCCGTGGTGGCGAACAGGTGAGCCATCAGCGACTCCACGTCCACACGGCTGGAACGCGGTTCGATCACCAGTCGGGTGGGCTCTTCATGGGTCGACTCGTCGCGCAGGTCGGCCACCATGGGCAGCTTCTTCGCCTGCATCTGCGCGGCGATTTGCTCCAGCACCTTGGCACCGCTGACCTGGTAAGGCAGCGCGGTGATCACCACGTTGGCCTCTTCTCGCACGTAGCGAGCGCGCAGCTTCACAGAGCCACGGCCGCTTTCGTAGAGCTTTTGCAGGTCTGCTTTGGGGGTGATGATCTCGGCATCGGTGGGGAAATCCGGCGCGGGCACGAACGCCATCAGCTCGGCCGTGGTGGCCTTGGGGTTGCGCAGCAGATGGCAGGTGGCATCGACCACTTCCGATACGTTGTGCGGCGGAATGTCCGTGGCCATGCCAACGGCAATGCCGGTGCCGCCATTGAGCAGCACATGGGGCAGACGAGCCGGCAGTACCACCGGCTCCTGCATGGTGCCATCGAAATTGGGCGCCCACTCCACGGTGCCTTGGCCCAGTTCGCTGAGCAGCACGTCGGCGAATTTGGAGAGCTTGGCCTCGGTGTAGCGCATCGCCGCGAAGGATTTGGGGTCGTCCGGGCTACCCCAGTTGCCCTGGCCATCTACCAGCGGGTAGCGGTAGCTGAACGGCTGGGCCATCAGCACCATGGCTTCGTAGCAGGCGCTGTCGCCGTGGGGGTGGAACTTGCCCAGCACGTCGCCCACGGTACGCGCCGACTTCTTGTACTTGGCGTTGGCGTGCAGCGCCAGTTCACGCATGGCATAAATGATGCGCCGCTGGACGGGCTTCATACCGTCACCGATGTTGGGCAACGCGCGGTCGAGAATGACGTACATCGAGTAGTCGAGGTACGCTTTTTCGGTGTAGTCGCGCAGGGACAGACGCTCGACGTCGCCCTCCGCTACCTGAATATCCATGGTCATCGGAGGTTATACCTCAATGTCTGCGAGGTTGCCGTAATCTTCCAGCCACTTCTTGCGGTCGCTGGCACGTTTTTTCGCCAGCAGCATGTCCATCATCTCCAGCGTGCCGTCCCCCTCGCTCAGCGTGAGCTGCACCAGCCGGCGGGTCTCCACGGCCATGGTGGTTTCACGCAGCTGTAGCGGGCTCATTTCGCCCAGCCCCTTGAAGCGCTGCACGTTGGGGGTGCCGCGCTTGCTGGCCAATTGCTTGAGGATGGCGGCCTTTTCGCTCTCGTCCAGGGCGTAGTGCACTTCCTTGCCCAGATCGATCCGGTAGAGCGGCGGCATGGCCACGAACACATGGCCTGCATCCACCAGGGCGGGGAAGTGCCTCACGAACAGGGCACACAGCAGCGTGGCGATGTGCAGGCCATCCGAATCGGCATCGGCCAGGATGCAGATCTTGTGGTAGCGCAGCTTTTCCAGGTCGGCACTGCCGGGGTCGGCGCCAATGGCCACCGCAATGTCGTGGACTTCCTGGGAGCCGTAGATATCGTGGGTCTCGACCTCCCAGGTGTTCAGAATCTTGCCGCGCAGCGGCAGGATGGCCTGGGTTTCGCGGTTGCGCGCCTGCTTGGCGCTGCCCCCGGCCGAGTCCCCTTCCACCAGAAACAGCTCGCTCTGGGCCGGGTCCTGGCCCGAACAGTCGGCCAGCTTGCCCGGCAGCGCGGGGCCCGAGGTGACCTTCTTGCGCGCCACTTTCTTCGATTTCCGCTGACGCTGCTGGGCAGCGCTGATCACCAGCTCGGCCAACTGCTCGGCCTGCTCCACATGGTGGTTCAGCCACAGCGAGAACGCGTCTTTCACCACGCCGGACACGAATCCGGCAATGGTACGCGACGACAGCCGCTCCTTGGTCTGCCCGGCAAACTGAGGGTCGAGCATCTTGACCGACAGCACGAAGGACGCGCGCTCCCACAGGTCTTCGGCGGTGAGCTTGATGCCCCTGGGCAGCAGATTGCGGAATTCGCAGAACTCCCTCAGGGCATCCAGCAACCCCGCCCGGAAACCGTTCACATGGGTGCCGCCCTGGGGCGTGGGGATCAGGTTGACGTAGCTCTCCAGCAGCGCTTCGCCGCCTTCCGGCAGCCACTGAATCGCCCAGTCCACGCCATGCTCGTCATCATTGAAGTGGCCAACGAAAGGCTCCCTGGGGAGCACCTCGTAGCCATCGGTGGCTTCGGCCAGGTAGTCGCGCAGGCCATCGGCGTACGCCCACTCGGTTTTGGTGCCGTCCGGCTCCACCAGCGTGACCGCCAGCCCCGGGCACAGCACCGCCTTGGCCCGCAGCAGGTGCTTCAATCGTGAGAGCGCAAGTTTGGGGCTGTCGAAGTAGCTTTCGTCCGGCCAGAAGCGCACCAACGTTCCGGTGGCACGTTTGGCGGCCTTGCCGATCTCCTTGAGCTCTTCGACCTTTTCGCCGTGTTCGAAGGCAATGGCGTGGCGTGCGCCGTCCCGGGTGACCTCGACCTCCAGCCGCCGCGACAGCGCATTGACCACCGACACGCCCACGCCGTGCAAGCCGCCGGAAAAGCGATAGCTCGACGAGGAGAACTTGCCCCCCGCGTGGAGCTTGGTCAGAATCAGCTCGACCCCCGAGACACCGTGCTCGGGATGCAGGTCGATGGGCATGCCGCGCCCGTTATCCTGCACTTCGATGGCGCCATCGCCGTGCAGCACGACGCTGATGGCCGTGGCATGCCCAGCCAGCGCTTCATCGACACTGTTGTCGATGACCTCCTGCGCCAGGTGATTGGGCCGCGAGGTATCGGTATACATTCCAGGGCGCTTGCGCACCGGCTCAAGCCCGGAGAGAACCTCGATGGAACTCGCGCCGTACTGAGAAGCATCAAACTGGGTCATGTAACGTCAGTTCCTAAAAATACGTACTGTCGGCGGCGTGCGCCGCCGACAAAAGGGCACAGGATAGCGGAAAAGCAAAAAGCTGTATATCCAGCCATGAAAAACGGGCGCCACGCATCCCTTAGCCGCGCGGCGTCTGCTCCGCCGCCCAGAACGCTTCGATCAGCCCACGGCTGGAAGCGTCCAAACGCGCCAGCTCGCCTTCGCCTTCGATGATGGCCTGGGTGTCGGTGGCAATCTGCTTGCCCAGCTCGACACCCCACTGGTCGAAAGGATTGATGTCCCAGATCACCGCCTGCACGAACACCTTGTGCTCGTAGAGCGCAATCAGCGCCCCCAGGGTGGCGGGCGTGAGTTTGTCCAGCAGCACCGTGGTCGAGGGCTGATTACCGCGATAGCGTTTGTGTTCGGGGCGCGGGCCGTCCTCCTCCAGCGCATCGTCCCCCAGCATCAGCACCCGCGACTGGGCGAAGCAGTTGGCCAGCGCCAGCCGATGCTGGGCCTTCAGGTGGCGGCGAGTGTCCGGGTCTTCGATCTCGTCGTAGCGTTTGAGCGGGGCAATGAAGTCGCAGACCACCGGCTGGGTGCCCTGGTGCAGCAGCTGATAGAACGCATGCTGAGCATTGGGACCCAACTGCCCCCAAAGCACCGGGCAGGTAGAGTAACTCACCGCCTGGCCCTGGCGGGTCACGGATTTACCGTTGGACTCCATTTCCAGCTGTTCCAGATAGGCGGCAAAATATTCCAGACGCCCGTCATAGGGCAGAATCGAATGGGCACGAATATCCAGAAAGTTCACGTTCCAGATACCCGCCAGGCCCAGCAGCACGGGCAGGTTGTCGGCCATGGGCGCCGTCTTGAAGTGGGTATCCATGGCGTGCGCGCCCGACAGCAGCGCACGAAAGTTCTCCATGCCGATCACCAGGGCAATCGGCAGGCCGATGGTGCCCCAGAGCGAATAGCGCCCCCCCACCCACTCCCAGAACATCAGCTGGTGGTCCGGGGTGATGCCCCACTCGCTCATTTTTTCCGGGCTTGCCGAGACACCAATGAAGTGCTGACGCACGACCAGTTCGGCACTGATGGTGTGCGCCTGAGGGGCTTCGCCAGCTTCTGCATGCCGGGACAGCCGCCCCAGCAGCCAGTCACGGGCGGTGTTGGCGTTGGACAGCGTATCGATGGTGGTGAACGACTTCGAAGAGAGCACGAACAGCGTCGTTTCCGGGTTGAAACGCGTCAGGTAGTCGGCCAGCTGCGAGCCATCCATGGTCGAGGCAAAGTGCACCTCGACGGGGTGAATGTCGCTGGGGCGATAATCGGCCAGCGCGTGGGTCACCATCAGCGGGCCCAAATCCGAGCCGCCTACCCCCAGGTTCACCACGTGACGAATCGGCTTGCCGGTGGCACCGCGCCACTGGCCTGCGTGCAGGCGCTGCACCAGGCGCTCCATCTGCGCCAGGCTGTCGTGCACGGCCCCGACGATGTCTTCACCCTCCACCTCCAGCTGGGCATCGGCGGGCAAGCGCAAGGCGGTGTGCAGCGCCGGGCGGTTTTCGCTGACGTTGACCCGCTTGCCGCTCAACAGCGCTTCGATGGCCCCCGGCACGCCCGCCTCTTCCGCCAGGCCCAGCAAATGCTCCAGGGTGTCGTCATCCCAACGCTGTTTGGAGAGGTCCAGCGTCAGCCCCGCCACGTGACGGGTGAAGTGTGACCAGCGCTCGGGGTCGTCACCAAACAGGTTCTTCAGATGGATGTGACGAATCGCCTGGGCATGCTGGGTAAGCGTTTGCCAAGCGGGTAGCGTATCGGGAGTTGCCTTTGCTGAAGCCATGTGCCCTCTCCTGTGGCGTCGTTCCGTGAGGCAGGAATCTGTGATCGACGGGCCTGTTCTGGATTAACAAGGGCGCGTAAACTAGCGAGCCTCATTAACCAGCCTGGCTTGCCCATGAGTGATGCATCTTACCGCGACGCTATCTTTTCAACACCCCTGGATAAGGTGGCAAGGTTCTCTTTCGATGAACAGGTCGTCGCCTGCTTTCCCGACATGATCCGCCGCTCGGTGCCCGGCTATGGCCAGATCCTGGGCATGCTGAGCCTGATCGCCCAGCGCCATTTGCGCCACGGCGCCCATGTCTACGACCTGGGCTGCTCGCTGGGGGCCTCGGGCCTGGCGCTGGCCGGGGCCATGCCCGCCGACGCTTTCCGCTATACCGGCATCGACCTCTCGCCTGCCATGGTCGAGCGTGCTCGCCAGACCTTTCTCGACGAGAGCCCCGACCACGCCATGCAGGTGGAAGAAGCCGACATCCGCACCTACGCGTACGCGCCCTCGGGGATGATCATTCTCAACTTCACGCTGCAGTTTCTGCCTCCCGCCGACCGAGATGCCCTGCTCAAGCGGCTGTACGCTGCCCTGGAGCCCGGCGGCGTGCTGATTCTCTCGGAAAAGACCATCGACGCCGATGAGCGCGACAATGCCTGGCGAGTAGAGCGCTACCACGACTTCAAGCGCGCCAACGGCTACAGCGACATGGAAATCAGCCAGAAACGCACGGCGCTGGAGAACGTGCTGATTCCCGACACCCTGGATGCCTTGCACGAGCGGTTGTCGCAGGCGGGCTTTCCGCGCTCGATGACCTGGTTTCAGTACCTGAACTTCACCTCGCTGATCGCGTTCAAGGAGGGCTGACGTGGCGCTGCTTCCCGACGATCATCGCGTGTTGTATCAAGCGTTTCTGGATCAGGCCGCACAGGACGCCTCGCTGACGCCGTGGCTGGCCAAGCTGCCCGAGCAGCTGGCCAGCGGGCTAGACCGCCAGCGCCACGGCGACCTTTCCGCCTGGGAAAAGGCCGTGGCCAAGCTGCCCCCGCTGCCCGAAGAGCGCCACGTCGACCTCAACAGCGACACGCTGACGGTAGAGCTGGCACTAACCGAGAGCCAGCAGCGCCAGTGTTTCAACCTGCTGCGCAAGCTGGCCCCCTGGCGCAAGGGGCCGTTTTGTCTGGGCGGTATTCATATCGACACCGAGTGGCGCTCCGACTGGAAATGGCAGCGTGTCGCGCCGCACCTTGCCCCGCTCAAGTATCGCAAAGTGCTGGATGTCGGCGGCGGCAGCGGCTACCACGCCTGGCGCATGGCAGGCGCAGGCGCCGCCTTCGTGCTGGTGATCGACCCTTCCCCGCGCTTCTACTGGCAGTTTCAGGCCGTGCGCCACTTCGTGGGTGACGCCGATGAAGGCCGCACGCACTTCCTGCCCGTGGGTATCGAGGACGTACCGGAAAACCTGGGCTTTTTCGATACGGTGTTCTCCATGGGTGTGCTCTACCATCGCCCTTCCCCCCTGGAGCACCTGCAACAGCTCAAGGGCGCGCTGGCCCCCGGCGGCGAGCTGGTGCTGGAAACCCTGGTAGTGGAAGGCGACGAGCAGACCGTGTTCGTGCCCGGCGAGCGCTACGCCGCCATGCCCAACGTCTACTTCCTGCCCTCATCCCGCGCCCTGTGCCACTGGCTTGAGCGCTGCGGCTTCACCAACGTGCGCGTAGTGGATGAAGCCGTCACCACGCTGGATGAGCAGCGTTCCACCGAGTGGATGACCTATCAGTCACTGGCCGACTTTTTGGACCCCCACGACCGCACCCGCACCATAGAAGGCTACCCCGCCCCTCGCCGCGCAGTGATTCTGGCGAACAGGCCGGCGTAAGCCAGGCTCAGCGCCGCAAAATCACCAGCCAGCGCCCCAGGTTCATGACGCTGGCCAGGGAGGCGGCGACGTAGGTGAAGGCGCAAGCGGTCAGTACGTGGCGGGCACCGGGCATGTCGTAGGGGGGCACGTAGTCTTTCAGCAGCGGCAGGGCCCGGTTGAAGCTGGCATCGAACTCGACCGGTAGCGTGACCAGATGCACCAGTGCCGCAGTGCCAAAACTGATCACGGCCATGGCCACCACCGCTGCCAGGCCGCCGGGCAAGCGGGTCAGCAGGAACAGGAAAGGCGCTAGCATCATCAGCACCGCCCCCAGCTTTTCTGCTCTTTGTGCCAGCTGTACCAGGCGGCTGCGGGCCAGCAGCGGCGCATAGCCTTCATGGTGCTGCAGGGCATGGCCCACTTCGTGAGCCGCCACGGTGACGGCGGTGAGCGAGCGGCCGTCGTAGTGGTCTGGCGTCAAGCGCACACAGCGGGCTTCCGGGTCGTAGTGGTCGCCATGCTCGGTACGCTCTACCTTGACCCCTTCTACACCCAGGCGGCGCAACAGGTGCTCGGCCAGTTCGGCCCCGGTGCCCGGGTAGTCGTCGCGGCCACGGGTGTGACGCTTCAGCACCCATTTCGCCCAGACGTTGGGCAGTACGAAGATTGCCAGCATGATGGCAATGACCAGAATCCACATAACTCCACCGCTGCGTTCACAGGTAATTCAGAGAGGCTTCGACAAGCCGTGGGGGCACTGACGGCGGCAAAGCAAGCTGCTCGCGACAGGCAGTGCCTACGTAAAATGACCCGCAAGCGGGCCA
>NZ_LFGS01000012.1:270759-285006 GCF_002078135.1 Halomonas sp. BC1
AGTTTTACCATGATACGCGTGGGGGCGCAGCGTCAGTCGGGGTCGTTGTGATGTGCGGCAACATCACGCTTGACGGCCTGCAGCCCGCGGGCAGATATATCGCCCTGCCCGTGGGCATGTTCGGCCATCAGCACGCTGTCAGCGGCCAACACCAGTTCGCACTGGGTGTGCGCCAACTGCTCACGCAGCCGTTGAATGGCTTCTTCGCGTTTGGGGTCACTGTCCACCCGTCGGATGTAGATCGCCTTGATGCGCTCCGGGTAGGCTTTGACGACCTCGGTATACACTTCCGGGTCGTGCTGGCCGCTGTCGCCGATCAGGATGCAGGGCATGTCCTGATAGAGCGCCAGCATGCGGTCGATCAGGTCGCGCTTGTGGGCTTCTGCCCGGCGCGGCCAGGGCTTGCGCCAGGAGATACCCCATTCGCGCAGAAACAGGATCGGCCCCACCGGAATACGGTTGAGCTGAAAGAAGGCTTCGAGCATTTCATAGATGGCCCAGGGGCCACGGGACACGTACAGAATGGGACGCTCTGCCTTTTCGGTCTGGCCACGGTAGAGCGCCTGGTACAGCGATGCCACGCCGGGAAACGCGGTGCGTCGATGGGGTTTGCGCACGAACAGCCGATAGAGCATCTTCAGCTTTTCGGCCACCCCGGTGAACATCACGGTGTCGTCGATATCACTGATCACCAGCAGGTCGGCCTCGGGGGGCGGCACGTAGACTTCCACACTGGTGCGCACCGTAGGCTGGCCGCTGGCACGTACGACGATATCGGCACGGTGCCAGGAAACGTCCACTGGCAGCGTCGAGGTGATGGGCAAATGGGCGTCGAAATAACCGTCGCGGTCGGTGGTCAGCGTCAGCTGATTTTCGCCCACGCGGATCTCTACCTGGGCATCGGCCAGGCCACGGCGAAAGATGCGCCGGGCCACGTCGGCCGTGTCACGCAATATGCCGCGCCGCGGGATGGCACGCCCAAGGGCCGCCTGTCGAAACACGCGGCCCATGACGAAAATTTCCTGTTGAGAGCCGTAGCCACGATAAGGGTGCACCATCATGCCACCCCGGCCACGATCCTTTTTCATGGGTTTGGCAACGACATGGGCAAGCCTTTTGGCAAAGCTTGCCCACTGGTGATACCACGCCATTAAGCGTGCTGACCCGAGTGACGCCCTTCCTGCAGCTCTTCCAGCAGCTTGGCGTTGAAGGCATCCTTTGCCAGAATAGCAACACGTTTACTATTTAGCGCTTGATTCATCATGCTCTCCATTTCGTGATGAGTAGTCGTGTACAGCACCTAACCAGTGTGGCGCATCTTATACCATCGTCAAGCATTGTATAAAACGCGACCCAGCTGGCTGATGTCGTAACCTTTCAGCGCCCCGGCCCGCTGATGAAAGCGCGGCTGCCGGGCAAAGGCCATCAGCGCTTGCATTGTGGGCTCGAAAGCGCTGCGTCGATGCAGGACCAGATCGAACGACTCCTCCACCAAAGGAATGAAATAAAGCTGCTGGCGATGCGCCGCCGCCTCCATGCCCACCCCGACATCCGCCTCTCCCTGAGCAATGGCCAGGCCGAGATCCTCCTCGCTGAGCGCCATGTGGTCGGCCCAGCGCAGCGCGTCAGGCGCGATGGACGCTTGCGTCAACAAGCCTCGCAGCAAATGCGCAGCCCCGGCATCGGGCTGGCGATGAGCACACACCACGTCTGGGCGGGCAAGATCCTTGATCGTCTTCAGGCCCAGCGGGTTGCCCGGCGCCACTATCAGACCCTGACGGCGCTTGGCCCAGTGCAGCACCACCAGATCCTTGACCCCACCCAACCCCAACAAGGTCGGTTCGTTGTAGCGGCCGCTGTCAGGGTCCCGCAAGTGGATACCCGCCACCATGGCCTTGCCTTCGAGCAAGCGCCGAATGCCGTCGCCACTCCCATGGCACAGCGATGCCAGGTCGCAGCCACTCTCACGAATCGCCCACTCCAGCAGCGGATCGAGGCTTCCGGCCAGTACCTGAGGGGGCGGCAACCGTTGGGCCTGGTCGCCTTCCAGGTGGCTCAACACCCACATGTCGATGTGCTGACGAGGAAACAACAGTTTCCCGGTCGCACGGCTACAAGGAATCTGCCCTTGGCGCACCAGGTCATACACCTTGCGCTCCTTGAGCCGCAGATACTCCGCCACTTCCGCCGTCGTAAGGTACTCTGTTGAATACTCTTTCAGAGACTCTCTCACCCGCCCACCTTCAATTCCTGCATGAGACTGCATAGTAGCGCATATTTTTCAGCGCACCGTGCATCCCGGGAAATTTACGTACACTATGCACCTACCTGATGCTTCTACCAGCATCGTGACTTTTTAGACACGTCATGACCTTACAACGACACCCTACAAACACAATGAACCTGCCCCTATCAGCAACCCTGGCCACGGAACGTCATGTCGGATAACCCATTCAGCACCGCGATAGCGCTCATTCTGGGCATGGACCCTGCGCTCGTGGCCATCGTGACGCTATCGCTTCAGGTGTCGCTGATCGCCGTCACCCTGGCCAGCCTGTTGGCACTGCCCCTGGGAGCGGCGCTGGCACTGTGGCAGTTCCCCGGGCGGAACGCTCTGATCGTGGTGCTCAATGCCCTCATGGGGCTGCCTCCCGTGGTCGCGGGCCTGTGCGTCTACCTCCTGCTTTCCCGTGCGGGGCCATTGGGTCAGTTCGGGCTGCTGTTCTCGCCCACCGCCATGGTCATTGCCCAGGTGATTCTCGTCTTTCCGATCATTGCTGCCCTGACACGCCAGCAGGTGGAAGCCCTGCACAGCGAGTACGCCGAACAGCTGCGTTCGCTGGGGCTTGGCCAACTGCGCATGATGCCCACGCTGCTATGGGATGCGCGCTTTGGCCTGCTGACCGTGATCCTGGCGGGCTTTGGCCGCGCCAGTGCGGAGGTGGGCGCAGTGATGATCGTGGGGGGCAATATCGACGGCGTGACCAGGGTCATGACCACCAGCATCGTGCTGGAAACCAGCAAGGGTAACCTGGCGATGGCCTTGGGGCTGGGCATCATTCTGCTCAGTCTGGTCACCTTGATCAATGCACTGGCCCACTGGGTCAGTGAAACGGCAAAACGGCGGTTAGGATGAACGTACCCCTCAGCCCCGCGGCTTCCACCGTCCCCAGCCTGCATTTTCAGCAGGTCAGCTTCTGCCACCGTGGCGACACGCTGCTGGCACCGACCACGCTGGCGCTGCACGGCTGCCGCCGGACGCTGGTAATGGGCCCCAACGGGGCTGGTAAAAGCCTGCTCATGCGCTTGGCGCATGGGCTGCTGCGCCCCAGCAGTGGCCAGGTGACCTGGGAAGGCAAGCCGCCGGTGCAGGCCATGGTCTTTCAGCGCCCGGTGCTGCTGCGCCGTTCGGCGCTGGACAACCTCACCTACGCGCTGGCCGTGCATCGGGTGCCTCGCCGCCAGCGCAAGGCGCTGGCCTTGCAGGCATTGGAAAAATTCGGCCTGACCAGCCTGGCCAAACGCCCCGCCCGGGTGCTTTCCGGAGGCGAACAGCAACGTCTCACGCTGGCACGGGCCTGGCTGCTCAAGCCTGCCGTCCTGTTTCTGGATGAACCCACCTCCGCCCTGGACCCGGCGGCCATCAAGGCCGTAGAAGACGCGGTCAATGAGTTCCATCATGCAGGCACGCGTATCGTCATGACCACCCACGATTTGCATCAGGCCCGGCGTCTAGCCGACGACGTGCTGTTCATGTACAGCGGTCAGTTGATCGAACACACCTCGGCAGAAGACTTTTTTGACACCCCGGCAACAGCGCAAGCCAGGGCGTTCATACGGGGCGAGCTGGTCTGGTAAGCCCTACTCTAGCAAGCCCCACCACGACGCTTGAACAATACCCAAAGGAGCAGGACCGTGAACAAGACCACTACCCTCGTTACCGCCAGCCTATGCACCACGGCACTGGCCTGGAGCGCCTCGCTGCTGGCCAATGATGACTACATTACCCTGGCTTCCACCACTTCTACCGAGAACTCGGGGCTGTTTGGAGCCATCCTGCCGGTCTTTGCCGAAGCGACCGGGATCGATGTGCGCGTGGTGGCCGTCGGCACTGGCCAGGCCTTCGAAATCGCTCGTCGTGGCGATGCCGATAGCCTGCTGGTTCACGATACCGCAGGCGAAGAGCAGTTCGTTGCCGATGGCTATGCCACCGAGCGGCTGGATGTGATGTACAACGGCTTCGTGATCGTGGGACCCAGCGATGACCCCGCCAACATCGCCGACAGTGACAGCGTCAGCGACGCCTTCGCGCGGATCGCCGACAGCGAGTCGCCCTTCGCCTCACGGGGTGACGACAGCGGCACTCACCGCGCCGAACTGCGCCTTTGGGAAGATGCGGGCGTCACACCGCAAGGAGATTGGTACCGTGAGCTGGGCAGCGGCATGGGGCCGACCCTGAATACCGCCGCAGGCATGAACGCCTACAGCTTCACCGACCGCGCCACCTGGGTGGCCTTTGAAAACCCGCAGGACCTGACCCTGCTGTTCGAGGGCGACGAAGCGCTGTTCAACCAATACGGTTCGCTGCTGCTGTCACAGGAGCAGCACCCGCACCTGAAACATGCGCTGGCGGGCCAATGGCACGAGTGGCTGGTGTCCGACGAAGGCCAGCAAGCGATTGCCGACTTCAAGGTCAACGACCAGCAGCTGTTCTTCCCCAACGCGACTCGCTCCAGGGCGCATTGGAGATAAAACTTCATCTTTGATCATTAAAAACAGCGGCAACCCACCCGCTGTCTCCATATAGAAAACCTGCTGCAGCGTCTTGCGCCAACAGCAGGTTCAGTGTGCGTTGCCAACGGCTAAGCGTCTACTCGGTTATCTCGATAACGTCATCAAACCATTAGCGCAGAAGGTCACGAATGTCCTTCGCGCCCCAGTGCGGAAAATGCTTGCGCACCAGAGCGTTCAGGTCACGTTCGAAGGCGGCCCAGTCGGTGGTGCCGGCCTGCTCACGGGCATCCGCGACCCGCCGAATCATACCGGCGCCCACGGTCACGTTGCTCAGCCGGTCGATGATGATGAAACTGCCCGTGCCGGGGCTGGTACGGTAGTCGTCCACCGGAATCGATGCCGTCAGTTCCACTTCACAGCGAGCAATGGCATTCAGCCCCAGGCGCTGGGTCGGGTGTTTCTCCAGCGTGTTGACGTCCACCTGATACTCGATGGCGCTGATCTGGCCCGCCAGATCACGAGTGGTCAGCTTGATATCGTAGAGCTTGCCCGGCTCCAGGGGCTCTTCGTGCATCCAGACCACATCGGCATTGAACACGTTGGAAAGCGGCACCTGGGCTTCGGCGCTGACCAGCCAATCGCCACGGGAGATATCGATCTCGTCTTCCAGAGTCACGGTGATGGCCTGACCGGGGTAAGCAGCGTCGAGATCCCCGTCGAAAGTGACGATGCGCGCCACGCGAGAGGTCTTGCCCGACGGCAGCGCCTTCACCTCTTGGCCTGGGCGCAGCACACCAGCCGCCAGGGTGCCGCAATAGCCTCGGAAGTCCAGGTTGGGGCGATTGACGTACTGCACCGGCAGGCGCAGGTCGCTCAGGTTCTGGTCACGGGTGACTTCGACGTTTTCCAGCAGCTCGATCAGGGTCTTGCCTTCGTAGCCTTCACTGCCCGCCGCAAAGTACCAGGGCGTGTGCTCGCTGGCGTTGACCACGTTGTCGCCATTGAGCGCCGACATCGGCACGAAGCGAATGTCCGGGGCCTGCAAGTTGGCCGCAAAAGCGCGGTACTCCGCCACGATCTCGTTGAAGCGTGCCTCCGAGAAGCCCACCAGGTCCATCTTGTTGACCGCGATGACCAGATGCTGAATGCCCAGCAGGTCGGCAATGAAGCTGTGCCGACGTGTTTGGGTCTGCACACCGTAGCGCGCGTCGATCAGGATGATCGCCAGGCTGGCAGTGGAAGCGCCCGTGGCCATGTTGCGCGTGTACTGCTCGTGCCCCGGCGTATCGGCAATGATGAACTTGCGCTTGTCGGTGGAGAAAAAGCGGTACGCCACGTCGATGGTGATGCCCTGCTCGCGCTCCGATTGCAGGCCATCTACCAACAGGGCGAGGTCCACCGTATCACCGGTGGTGCCACTGGTTTTGGAAGCCTTGGTGATCGCAGCAAGCTGATCTTCGAAGATCATCTTGGAGTCGTGGAGCAGCCGTCCAATGAGCGTGGACTTGCCGTCGTCGACGCTGCCGCAGGTGATGAAACGCAGCAGATCCTTGTTTTCGTGCTCGTGCAGGTATTGCTCGATGTTATCGGCAATCAACGTTGATTGGTGCGCCATTAGAAATACCCCTCACGCTTTTTCTTCTCCATGGAACCGGCCTGATCGTGATCAATGGCGCGGCCACTGCGCTCGCTGGTCTTGGTCAGCAGCATCTCCTGAATGATCTCCGGCAGCGTGGCGGCGGTGGACTCCACCGCCCCCGTCAGCGGGTAGCAGCCCAGGGTTCTGAAACGCACCCACTTCTCTTCCGGCACTTCGCCCTCGGCCAGCGGCAGGCGCTCGTCGTCCACCATGATCTGCATGCCGTCGCGCTGTACTACCGGACGCTTGGCGGAGTAGTACAACGGCACGATGGGAATCGACTCCAGATAGATGTACTGCCAGATATCCAGCTCGGTCCAGTTGGAGAGCGGGAACACGCGAATCGATTCGCCCTTGTTGATCTTGGCGTTATAGACGCTCCACAGCTCCGGACGCTGATTTTTCGGGTCCCAGCGGTGGTACTTGTCGCGGAAGGAGTAGACGCGCTCCTTGGCACGGGAGGCTTCCTCGTCGCGCCGCGCGCCGCCAAAGGCAGCATCGAAACCGTGCTTGCTCAGGGCCTGCTTGAGGGCCTGGGTCTTCATGATATCGGTGTACTTGGCACTGCCGTGGTCGAAGGGGTTGATGTTGGCAGCGCGCCCCTCTTCGTTGGTATGCACGATCAACTCCATGCCCGCCTCTTCCGCCATGCGATTGCGGAAAGCGATCATTTCGCGGAATTTCCAGGTGGTATCGATATGCATCAGCGGGAACGGCGGCGTGCCGGGATAGAAGGCCTTCCGCGCCAGATGCAGCATCACCGAGGAGTCCTTGCCGATGGAGTACATCATCACCGGGTTGCTGAACTCGGCAGCCACTTCCCGGATGATATGGATCGACTCGGCTTCGAGCTGCTTCAGGTGGGTCAATCGAGCGGCATCCGGTGCGATGGGCACCTGTTGCGTCGCCGACGGCGCAGAAAACTGGTTCATTACCTACTCCCTCACAAAACGGTGCTTGCTTTTATCGAGACGGCTTTTCAAGGAAGCCTGTGCAAACATGGTGTGCCGCCCTGCGCGCATGAATCGCAAGGCGGGCATTTGTGGGTAGGGTAACGCCAGGTCAATAATAACCCAAAAGAATTAATAACTATCTTTTTATATCTTTATCAACTAAACAGAAAAGCATCAGAGGTCGATACGCTCGACCCAGGTCTGCCACTCCTCCCCGTGCAACTCCACCACGCGATAACCCGGCCGCGACGCTTCATCCACCGCAAAGGTTTCCGCACCGGGCAGAAACTGATCTGACGTGGCGGGGCAACCATAAGTGCCTATCGCCGAGCCCGCCAGCGGCTGATGCTGGGCAAAGGCCTGATGGGCATGCCCAAACAGAATGATCTTGACCTGGGGGTAAGCGCTCAACAGCTGCCAGAACGCATCGCGGTCCTGCAAGCCAATCGCATCCATCCAGGCCGCCCCGACATCCACCGGCGGGTGGTGCATGACGATGGCCACCGGCCGCTCGTCCTGCTCCAGCCGTTCGGCCAGGGCGGTGAGTTTGGTCGCCCCCAGCTCGCCATGGGGCTTGCCCGGCACATGGGTATCCAGCAGCAGCAGGCGCCACTGTTCCAGGTCGACTTCATCCAGCATCGGGCGTTCTGCGGCCATCAGCTCGGGCTGGTCGTGGTTGCCCGGTATCCAGAACCAGGGGCACGGCAGGCGGTTCAAAGCCTCGCAGGCGTGAACGTAAGACGCGCTGGTTTCATCCTGGCTGACGTCACCACTCACCACCACCACGTCCGGGCGTTCGGCCACCACGGCGTCCAGCACGGCTTCGAACTGCTGCCAGGGAATGGCCGCCCGAGAGCGCGCCTGCTTGTCGGCGTGCAGATGCGCATCGGTAATCTGTATCAACCGCATCAGGGTAGCTCCGGCAAATCGACGACATGACCATGGGCCAGCCCATGGGCCAACCACTCTCCTAAAAAGCAGTTCAACTGCAGCTTTTCATCCGGTTGATGCATGCGCGCATTGGGGTAGCGATAGCGTCCGCTGAAATGGCGCTCGCGCTGAAAGTCGATGACTTCCGCCATGCGCACATCATGGTAAAGGTGCACGCGCATGCGCGGCCCTTCGATGACCGCATCCAGCGGGCCGCGCTGGGAGATCTCCACCAGCGTGGTGTAAGGGGCCTGCTGAAGAATGGCCAGCTTGAGGTCGCCAAAGTGCCGGTTATCACCGCGCAAGGCGATATCGCGCCGCTGGCCGCTCTGCAGGTCACCCACCAGGCGCACCAGGCGCAGATAGTTGGCGCTGCACTCCCCTTGCAGGGTTTTCAAATCGGTTACGTAGGCGGCTCTTGCCATGATGACTCCTTACCGGGTGTTGGCCTCGGCGGCTGACACGGCCGCGCGCCGGGAAGCCGCCCGCAGCGATGCCCGCTGCCCGGCCAACCAGTGCATGCCGATCAAACACATGGCGTTGTCGAGTCTGCCCTGCTCCAGGAGTTGCCAGGCGGCGGGAAAAGAGACGACATGAACACGGATGTCTTCATTCTCGTCCTCGACGCCATGCACGCCTCCCACGCCCTGGCTATCGACCAGCCCGCAAAATAGCGTGACCCGCTCGTTGCAGGCGCCAGGGCTTGGGTAGTAGGTATGCAATCGGGTCAGTTGGCCCACCTGGCAACCGGCTTCCTCCTGGGCCTCACGGCGCGCCACGTTTTCCAGGGTCTCGTCCTTGTCGACGAGGCCCGCCACCAGTTCCAACTTCCAGGGGGAGTGAGGGTCGTCGATGGCGCCGGCGCGAAACTGCTCGACGAGGATCAGCGCATCGCGCTCGGGGTCATACAACAGCACACCCACCGCATCGTGGCGGTTGTGCACTTCTCGGCGCATGGTGGCGCTCCAGCCGCCCTCGAAAAGTCGATGACGCAGCTCTAGCGCTTCCAGGCGAAAAAACCCCTTGTAAAGGGTGTCACGCGTGATGAGTTCCACATCGTCGCGATTGAGCGTGGGGCCCATACGGCACTCCCGGTGAACATGATCGTACCATTATCAATGCTGGCCACCGGGAATGCCAATCGGATCATCAACCGCGTGATTTGACGGCCATTACAGCTCGCGCAGCAGCGCCTCGGCATCACGGCGAAGGGCTTCGTCGGAACGCTGGCGACTCTCCCGCGCCGTGCCGTTCACGGCTCGCTGAGCATGCTCCCGCGCCGCCTGGGTGTTGCCCTCTTCTTTCAGGAAAGCGGCATAGTAGTAGTTCACATCGATACCGTCCGGGCGAATTTCCAGCGCCCGCTGGAACATCCGCTCAGCGGTGGCGCTATTGCCAAACCCCAGCGGGCGACCCGGGGCACGGTCATACAGCGCCCCCAGGGTCACATACGCAGAGCCATTACCCCCCGTAGGGTCGATCTCGACGGCGCGCTCCAGCACCGTGCGCGCATCACCGGCGGTACCCAGCGCCCCCAACCCACCCCGCTCTCGAGCATAGGAAGCCAGCACGATGCCTTGCCATACCAGCACCTCGGCCTCGTTGGGGTTCTGCTGGGCCAGTCGCTCCGCCTCGCCCGCCAATGCCCTCAGGGTCGACTCGCGTTGGTTGGCGGGCATCTCGGTCACCGTATGCTCCCAGCGGTTCTTCAGGGAGAACAGCTCGCTTTCGAAGGCCGACGCGCTCAGCGGCGACAGTACCAGGGCACCGCCCAACGCCGCCGCCATGAAGAGTCTAGAAAATGGAATTGTACGCATGGAAAACTCCTGCTTGTTGTTATGAAGAATGAGTCTTGACTGTTGAGTTATCACTATCGAATTAGACCTGCTCAAGGCATGGTGATATCTCGTCCACACTGACAATGTAACGAACGTTTGAATGATTCGCCAGAGAATCACCGCTTTGTTGCCCCGTACCTTGGTAGCGTAAGCTAGGCACTTTTCCGGGAAGGTAACGACACCATGAAAGGCCGCAACATGACGCGCTGGCGCGATCCGGCAAAAGACCCGCGCCAGGCACCCAAGAGCAATCTGATTACCGCCGAGGGCGCGGCCCGCCTGCGGGGCATTCTGGACCACCTTTCCCGCGTCAAGCGCCCTGAGCTGTCGGCCAAGGTAGGGGAAGCCGCTGCGCTGGGGGACCGCAGTGAGAACGCCGACTACACCTACAACAAGAAAGAGCTGAACCGGGTCATCGCCCGCATCCGCTATCTGACCCAGCGGCTGGACGAACTACAGGTAGTGGACAGGCTGCCCGCCAACACCGACAAGGTGTTTTTCGGCGCGTTCGTGAGCCTGGAAGACGACGCGGGGGAAACCCTGCATATCCGCCTGGTGGGCCATGACGAAATCGACACCCGGAAGCACTGGATCAGTGTCGATGCCCCCATGGCCAAGGCGCTGCTGGGCAAGGAGGTGGACGATGAGATCACGGTGATCACGCCCAACGGCGAGGCGTTCTACACCATTACCGACATTCGCTATGCCGGTGCCTCACCCAACGCCTGAGCCAGCGGCCCCTTCACGACTGCCCGCGATACACCCGGAAACGCCGATTGTCGGCCAGCGTCTCGAAGCTTCCAAACGCACGCTCCAGCCGCTCGGGATAAGGCAGGAAGGCGTTGGCCACCAGCACCAGTTGGCCTTTGGGGGTCAGGTGCTGACGCGCTTCGTCGATGAGTCGCGCACTCGGTCCGTAGCTGATCTCGCGCTCCTGGTGAAACGGTGGATTGCTGACGATCAGGTCGAAACGCGCATCGCCCAGCGCACGGTAGACATCGCTTTCGCACACGCTGCCCGTCAGCTGGTTGGCCGCCAGCGTCTGGCGACACGCCTCGACGGCAAAGGCGTTGACGTCCACCGCTGTCACCGTATGGCCACGGCTGGCCAGCCAGGCGCTGATGATGCCGTCACCACAGCCCATGTCCAGCACGCTCAGCGGGCGCCTGGGCAAGTGCGCTTCCAGGGTTTCAAGTAGTAGCAAGGTTCCTTCGTCGACCTTGCCATGGCCAAACACACCAGGGTGGCTCACCAGCGTCATGCCCAGCGCTTCGAAGCGCTGCCACTCATCCGGCTGCTCGGGCAGCGCCACGGTGTGGCTGGCAAACAGCGAACAGCGGCGTGCGTTGTCCAGCTTGTCACACCCCATGCCCAGCGCTGCCAGCAGCTTCGGCACACGCTTGATCCCGCCCTGGTGCTCCCCCACGATCTCGAAAGGCGTGTTCTCGGGGAGCCATTGGCACAGCCAGCGCAGCCACCACGTGCCCAAGGCATGCGCCTTGGGCCAGAACAGCACCACGCGGCCAGCGGGCTCTGCATTCATGGGCGCCAGCGGGCTACTGGCCAGCTTTCCAGCGTCCTGCCACTGCTGGCGCAGCGCCACATCGCCACTGATCATGGCGGTAGAGCGCTCCACCAGCCAGCCGTCGGCAGGCGGGGCGATGGGCAGCAGTTGAGCCGCTGGGCCATGGTAACGTTCGAGAAGTTGGCTGGCGGGCAGTTGAGCGCTCATGCATCGGCCTCGGGTCTGGTGAAGGTGTAAAGTAGATAGCGGCCCAGCCGCCAATGGGGCTCCTGGCGGCAGTACTGGCGTTCCAGCGCCATGAGCGCGGCCTGGTCGTCAGCGCTGGCAGGGGCCTGGCGCAGGTAGTCCTGAAAGATACGAATGCCCGCCACGTCGACCATCTCCAGGCCGCAGGTGTCGGCCCAGCCCAGAACTTGCGCGTGGGTCATGGGTGAAATGGGGGTCAAGCGCTGGCGACGCCCCTTGCCTGCCAACTGGTCGCCCAGCGCCTTGTTCAAGTTGCCCTTCACCACGTTGGAGAAGCGCAGCGCATCGCGGTTGAACACCATCAGGCTCAGCTGGCCACCGGGGGCCAGCAGGCTGGCCAGGGTAGCCAGCGCCTGGGCCGGGTCGCCCAACCACTCCAGCACCGCATGGCAAGTGATCAGCGGCCAGGGCCCGGGGGCCTGGGCGGGCAACGCTTGCAGCGGTGCCGCAACGTAGTGCAGCGCGTCGGCATTGAAAGCACCTTCGCTGACCCGCTGATCATGCCATGCCTGGGCGTGTACCAACATATCCTGGGAAGGCTCTGCCATGGTCACCGCATGCCCCCGCTCGGCCAGCCAGGCCGACAGCTGACCCAGGCCGCCGCCTACATCCAGTACCGGCTGGGCGTTCAGGTTCAGCATCTGAGGCAGCAGGTAATCCAGCATGGCCAAGCGCAGCTCTCCACGCGGGGCCTGATACAGCGAGCGGGAAAATTTCTCCGCCAGACCATCGAAATAACGGTCGCCCGCCTCGGTCAGTTCGTAGGATGGGTGCATGCAGCAAGCTCTAGATAGAATCACGGGCGTCGATTGACGGGGGCGTAGTTTACCCTGCCTGAGCTGCAAACGCTTGCCGAGGCAGCCTCGCCTGCCAGTTTTCCTGCTGCTCCAGGGCGGCGGCCAACTGCAGCAACTGGCGGTCTTCCCCCAGCCGCCCAACCACTTGCACCCCCACGGGCAAGCCGCTTTGCGCCACGTGCATCGGCAGCGACATGGCAGGCTGGCCGGTCAGGTTGGCCAACTGGGTAAAAGGCGTACGGCTCAGGGCATCGACGGCCAGGCGCTTCAACAGCCCCGCCTTCAGGGCCAGCGCGGGCAGGCCCGGCACCGCCAGCAGCGCCATCAGCCGTTCGCGCAGGGCCGACGGGTACAGCTCCCCCAACCGAGGCGCGGTGTCTGCGGCCACGGGCAGCACCAACACATCATGACGCTGATGAAACTGGCTCATCTGCTCGGCGGCAACGTGCCAATAGCGCTTGGCCGTCTCGTACTCCCAGGCAGAGAGTTTGGCGCCCAGGCGGCCAATGGCTCGGGTAGAAGGCTCCAGAGGCAGGCGGCCGAGCGGCACGCCGGTTTGCTGACTGATCCAGCGCAGGTCTGCCGCCAGGTGGCCCAGGTAGAGCGTCAGGTAACTGTCGGCAAGCGCCTCACCGTCGACCGGCGGGTCGCACCACGCTACCGTGTGCCCCATCTCCTCCAGCCGCTGGGCGGTTTTCTCGATGGCCGTTTTCACCTCTGGATTCAACCGTGTACCCAAACTGAGCCCAAAAGGCTCCCCTAGAGAGATCGCCACCCGCAAGGGTGGGCAGGGTTTCGACAGCGCCTCCACATAGCCGCGTTCCGCAAGCACCGGGTAAGGGCCCGAAGGCGCCATGCCGTTGACCGCTTCCAGCAGGGCCGCACTGTCACGCACGCTCCGCGTGATCGCATGCTCAACGACGGCTCCCTGCCACACCTCACCATGGGCTGGCGCCAGTGGCACGCGGCCCCTGGAAGGCTTGAACCCGAACAGCCCGCAATAGCTGGCAGGGATACGAATGGAACCGCCGCCATCGCCTGCCAACGCCAAGGGCACCATGCCCCCGGCCACCGCGGCCGCCGCTCCACCGCTGGAACCACCGGGCGAATAGCCTGCGCACCACGGGTTTTCAGGGTGGGCAAATGCCTTGGGCTCCGTGATGCCCATCAAGCCAAGCTCCGGCGTGGCCGTTTGGCCCACCACCACCAGCCCCGCCCTGCGCGAGCGCTGGATGAACAGCGAGTCCTCGGCAGGCCGCCAGTCGCGTAACGCAGCACTGCCGAATGCCAAGGGCTCCCCTTTGAGCGCCATCAACAAATCCTTGCTCAAGGTGGGCACACCGGCAAAACAGGCCGAACTTTCGACCTGCTGGCTTTCACGACGCGCCTGCTCGACCCGCATGCGCACCACGGCCTGCAGCGCCGGGTTAGCCTGCTCGATGGCCACCAGCGCGGCCTCCAGCACCTCTTCCCGGCTCACCTGCCCGCCACGAATCAGCGCTGCCAGCCCCGTTGCGTCGTACTGTTGATACTCGTGCACGTGCATCGCCACCCTCCCGGTTTTCTTTCAGCGTAGCAAAGGCCA
>NZ_LFGS01000013.1:0-23663 GCF_002078135.1 Halomonas sp. BC1
ACCGCAGATTGTGAGGAAGTGTCAACGAGGCTTGATTAAAACAACTGTTTGAAATACTCTCGTGAGATAACGTCAATCCACATCAACTGTTACGTGAGCATACCTTATGTCATCCAATACCCTTGAAAAACTGCAATCCCGCTTCGACCCCGAAGCAGCCAAAGGCATGAACGAAGTTTTCCAGTTTCATTTTTCCGATGCTGGCAGCCACTATCTCTCGGTTCAGGACGGTAGCCTGGGAGTGCATGAAGGCGAACACGACGACCCTTCGGTGAGCTTGAGCCTGAGCACCGATACCCTCAAGGGCATCATGAGTGGCGACATCAATGGCATGACCGCGTTCATGACCGGCAAGCTCAAGGCGACCGGCAATGTCATGCTGGCCACCAAGCTGACTAGCCTGTTTCCGGGCAGGTAAGCCCTCAGCGCCAGCGGGCCAGGTGCGTTTCGATCAAGTCCCGTGAAATAGAGTAAGGCGGCGGCAGCGCAGGCAGCTGCCGCGGCGAAAACCAGGCAGCATCGCTGATTTCGACCCCGTCGATCATGATCCGCTGAGTGGTCGCTTCCGCAAAATAGCCCAGCATCAGCGAATGCGGGAAAGGCCATGCCTGGCTGTGGTGATAGCGCAGTTGATCCACATGCACCCCCACCTCTTCGAACACTTCTCGGTGCACCGCCTCCTCTGCTGACTCCCCCGGCTCGATGAACCCTGCCAGGGTAGAGTAGCGCCCGGGCGGAAAGCGCGGGCTGCGGGCCAGCAGCATGGCTTCCCCCCGGGTCACCAGCGTGATGATACAGGGTGAAATTCGCGGGTAGTTGCGATGCCCGCACGCATAGCAGTGCATGGCGAATTCGGCTTCCAGCTTGGAGGCTCGCTCACCACAGCGGCTGCAAAAACGGTGGTTTTCCAGCCAGGCACCGACCTGCAAGGCCGTGGCCAGCAGGCTAAACCATGAGGCTGGCAGTTCTGATAGCCACTGGCGCCCCTCTATCCAGCCATCCCCCGGCGCACTTTCGACCTGCAAAGCCACGGGCTCGTCATGCCAGTAGCACAGGGGCTGCATGTGCTCGTCCCAGGGCTGATGGGGCTGAAGCGGAGACAGCTCACCCACCAGCGGTGCCGGTGCTATATGGCTGCGCGCGACGCGAATCACTCGGCCTTCACGCGCATGGTGCGGAATTTCACGTCTAAGCATCGGCCGTACCACTCTCACCGCTTGCCGACAGCCAGCGCAGTTGATGCGCCTGGCACTTTGCCTGATGGGCGGCCTGCTCTTCTGCACTGGGGCGAATCACTCGTAGCTGGCCTGGCGCCAGCGACAGCCGCTGAACCGACAGCCCTTCGTTGGCTTGGCGCTCTTTACGCTGGCCATTGTCACTCTCGGCATCCAGGGTCAACGCCGTTTGCCCACCGGTCATCGCCAGGTAGACATCGGCCAGAATTTCCGCATCCAGCAAGGCCCCGTGAAGCACCCGGTGGCCATTATCGATGTCATACCGCTTGCAGAGCGCATCCAGATTATTGCGCTGGCCCGGGTGCATTTCGCGGGCCATGACCAGCGTATCGAGGATACGGCAGTGCTCCCTGACCGGCCCCAATACCGGCGACTTGCGCCGCTTGTTGAGCATGTTCAGCTCGTGGTCGATGAAGCCCACGTCGAACGGTGCGTTGTGAATGACCAGCTCGGCACCTTCGATGAAGGCCCAAAAATCGTCGGCAACCTGAGCAAATACCGGCTCGTTGGCTACTTTGGCATCATCGATGCCATGGACGGCCACCACCTCGGCATCGATATGACGCTCGGGGTTGATGTATTGGTGGTAGGTGCGCCCGGTGAACCGCCGATTGACCATCTCGACGGCGCCGATCTCTACCAGACGGTGGCCATCCTTGGGGTCGATACCTGTCGTTTCGGTATCCAGAATTACCTGGCGCATGGGGTCTTGCTCCTCTGATGCTCATCGATGGCTTCGTTGGCCAGGGCGTCGGCGCGCTCGTTACCGGGGTGGCCACTATGCCCTTTGACCCAGTGCCACTCGACACGATGGCGCTGGGTCTCTTCGTGCAGTGACTTCCAAAGCTCGGCATTCTTCACCGGCTGTTTGGAAGCGGTTTTCCAGCCGCGTTTCATCCAGTTGTGAATCCACTGGGTAATGCCCTGGCGGACGTACTGCGAATCGGTCCACAACGCCACTTCACAGGGCTTGTTGAGCGTGCGCAGCGCCATGATGGCCGCCATCAACTCCATGCGATTGTTGGTGGTGTTCGCCTCGAAGCCTTTCAAGGTCTTCTCATGGGTACCGCTGACCAGCAGCACTCCCCATCCGCCGGGGCCAGGATTGCCACGACACGCCCCATCGGTATACACCGTGACACGGGGCAGCTCACTGGCTGTTTGGTTACTCACGCTCACTATCCTTTTCCATACGTCGTTTTCCAGCGGGTAGCCGGGCGGCTGTGCTGGTACGTGTGACGCCAAGAGACGACGAAACCGGCGTACGCAAACCAAACTTGACGCGCTGGATGGGGGCATGACGCTGCCGACGCTGCGCCTGAATCATGTAACTCTCACCCAGCGGCATGTTGTGGCGTCGGCCCAGCCGCTCCCAGCGTTCGCGGCAAGTGGTGCTCCTGGGGCCACGAAAACAGCAGTAGTCTACGCGCTCCACCTCGAAATCGACAAACGCGAGCCAGTCCCGCAGGCGGTTCACCGTGCGCCACTGGCCTTGCCACGGATATTCGGCCTTACGCCAACGGCGACTGAGGCCGTTGAGGCCTACCGGGTTGAAGCCAAACAGCACCAGCACCCCGTTGTCGGCGGTCACACGGGCGGCTTCCTGCAGCGTATGGTGCGCATCCGGCAAATATTCGAGCCAGTGATGAATCGCCATGACGTCCAGACAGCGGTCCGGGAGCGCCAGCTGTTCCGGGGGGCAAATCAGGGTGGACTCACCCTCTGCGCTCTCTCTGTTCGGCGCCCAGACCACCTGATGGGCAATACTGGACATGGTCATCAATGGCGGGGCCATCCCCATCTCCAGGCTGTGCCCACCTTTTCGACCTTCTACCACCGGCCCCAGGCAGGCGCGCTGGGCTTCCCACAGCGAACGCCCGGCATCCGTTTGCCAATAGGCGCGGGCCTGAGCCAGAGAGCGGGCAAGTCGTGTGACATCCGGCGAATTTGACATGAACGACTCTTGCCTCCACAGTATTGGGCTTTTGAAGGGCGCGCTGCCACATGATGCGGCGCACGGCAATTTTCGAGCAGGTCTGACAAACTCCGAGGGATCTCGCCCATGATGAGCGTGACACCGATACCCGCCTTAAGCGACAACTATATTTGGCTGATAAGACAGGATAACAGTCAAGGCGTTTGCGTGGTGGACCCCGGTGAAGCCCCCCCCGTGATCGATTTCCTCGAGCGAGAATCCCTGACCCTCGATTCGATTTTGATCACGCATCATCATCATGACCACACCGGCGGGCTGGCGGCGCTGAAAGAGCGCTACGCCCCCTTGGTGATTGGTCCCCATAACCCGGACATTCAAGGTATCGACCAGCGCGTCGGCGAGGGCGATCAGGTAAGAGTGCTGGGTCGCGCCTTCGAAGTGATGGAGACCCCCGGCCATACGCTGGATCATATCAGCTACTTTACACCGGGTATTCCCGCTCTTCTGTTCTGTGGCGACACGCTGTTTCATGCTGGCTGCGGACGTCTTTTCGAAGGCACACCGGAGCAAATGCTGAACTCACTGCGTCGTCTTGCGGAACTCCCCCAGGAAACACTGGTCTTTGCAGCGCATGAATATACTCAGGCAAATCTGAGCTTTGCACGTGCTGCGGATCCTGACAACGATGCTGTAACACGCGCACAACAGGAGTGCGAGAAGGCCAGGGCGCTAGGCAGGCCCACCTTACCCAGCACGATAGGACGCGAGCTGACGATCAACCCTTACCTGCGTGTCGGCACTGAAAGCGTGCGCTTGGCCGCTGGCCAGCAAGGGGCAAATGACGACGAACTCGCTACGTTCACCACTCTGCGCGAGTGGAAGAACCGTTTTTAAGAACGCTATCGAATAGAAACGAATACACTATGACTTATCGAACGCTTCGCCAGCGCTTGCTATTGAGCGCCGGCAGTACGGTTATTATGGGCCTTTTTTTGGCCGCCGCTGCGAATACTCAAGCCTCTGCCACGGATCCCCAATGGGGCTCCCACACCAGCAATACCGACTCCTCTGCGCTAGGTGAAGCCGAGGATGCCTTGACGGCCCGACCCACTGCGTTTCAGCACCACTTCTGGGAAGCCCTCGAACTACAGCCCCAGGATGCCTGGAGCATCCTGCGCTCGAGTTTTCAGTGGCAGGAGAAGCACCTATCTGCCGATGCCCAGGCCCGGGTAGACGAGTGGATTCAACTCTACAGCGCCAGCCCCCAGAATATCGTCTCGATCACCGAGCGTGCCACGCCCTGGCTTGCCTGGATTGCCCAGCAGGTATCCGAACGCGGCCTGCCCGGTGAAATTGCTCTGATCCCCTTCGTCGAAAGCTCCTTCGACCCCAGCGCCCGCAGCCATATGGGCGCCGCCGGATTATGGCAGTTCATGCCCGGCACCGGTGATGCACTGGGCCTGGTACGCAACGGCCAGTACGATGGCCGCCTGGACGTGGTGACGTCCACCGACGCCGCGCTCAATTACCTGGAAATGCAGGCCGACGAGTGGTACGAAGGCGACCTGATGCTCTCTCTGGCGGCTTACAACGCAGGCGCAGGCACGGTCAATCGCGCACGCCAGCAGGCCCTGAACCAGGGCCTGGCAGGCCACTACTGGGATCTGGCGCTGCCCAACGAAACCATGCAGTACGTTCCCAAACTGAAGGCCATTGCCACTATCATCGACAACCCCGAACGCTATGGTGTCAGCTTGCCTGACATTCACGCGGAACCGGCCTTTGCCAAGGTACAGCTGGAGCAGCCCGTCAGCCTGGCACAGGCCTCTCGCATGCTGGATGTCAGCCAGTCGGCGCTAGCCGAGCTGAACCCGGGCCTGTTGAACGGCAGCATCGACCCCAACAGCGCACAAACGCTGCTGGTACCCGAGGAAGTGGACACCCAGGTGCTGGCACAGCTATCACAATCCAGCGGCAGCTACGTGGCAGCAGACTCCCCTTCGGTACACCGCGTTGAACGGGGCGACAATCTTTCCACAATTGCCGCACGCTATAAGCTTGATCAGCAAGATTTAATCAGGTGGAATGGGCTGGATCGCCCGGAAGCCCTACAGCCCGGTCAGCTGCTCTCATTATCGGGTGGCTAGGGCGGCCTGAACCCCGTGACCACCCCGGTTTTGCCACTACAGGACGTTACCAATGCCACGCGGTGAGTTGTTGTCGAAAGCAGTTCTACTGGTCGGTGGCCTATTGCTGAGTGCCACGTTATGGGCCTCACCGCCAGACGAGGGCAGTGCCCCCGTCCCCACGGTGCATGGGCTATCGCTTTATGATAGCCCTGAGCTGCCCGAAGACTTTGCCTACTTCCCCCACGTCAACCCCCAGGCACCCAAGGGCGGTTCCATCACCCATACCGCCGTGGGCGGCAGTTTCGACTCCACCAACCCTTTCATCATTCGCGGCACTCCCGCCACCGGCATCTCACAAATTTACGACACGCTGATGGAGAGCAACCCCAACGAGCCGTTCAGCCTGTATGGCCTGCTGGCCCGTGGCGTGCGCCTGGACCCTGAGCGTGAGTGGATCGAGTTCGATCTGCACGAGCAGGCACGCTTTCAGGATGGGGAGCCGGTCACCGCTTACGACGTAGTCTTCACCTTTGACCTGCTGCGCGAACAGGGCAACCCTTTTTACGCCAGCTACTATGCCGGGGTAGAAAAGGTCACGGCGCTCAGCGAACATCAGGTACGTTTTGAATTCAACGACACTCAGTCCCGCGAGCTGCCGTTGATCGTCGCGCAGATGCCGATCCTGCCGCGCCACTATTGGGAACCCCGTGACTTTACCGCCCCCACCCTGGCGGCCCATCCGGGCTCTGGCCCCTATCGCATCAGCGAGGTCGACCCTGGCCGCCGTATCGTCTACCAGCGCGACGATAATTACTGGGGCAAGGATCTCCCCGTCAATGTCGGGCGCTATAACATCGACCGCATCACCTACGAGTACTATCGGGATCGTGATATCGCTTGGGAGGCTTTCAAGGCGGGCCTGACCGATTTTCGTATCGATGCCCGCGCCGCCACCTGGGCGATTGGCTACGACTTTCCGGCCTATCGCCAGGGGCAGGTCAAACGGATTACCGTGCCCGACGTCAATCCCTCGATGATGCAGGCCTTTGTGTTCAACCTGCGGCGCGAGAAATTTCAGGACCCACGGGTACGCGAAGCGCTGAGTCTCACCTTCGATTTCCCGTGGCTGAACACCAATATCTTTTACGATACGTACTACCGCACCGAGAGCTTCTTTCAAAACTCCGAAATGGAAGCCGTCGGCCTGCCTACCGAAGAAGAGCTGGCGCTGCTGGAGCCCTTCCGTGACGAGCTGCTGGCGTCGCACCGATCCGAGCGGCTGTTTACCGACCCGCTGCCCATCGAGCACCCCACCGAGCTGCGCGAACGGCTCCGGCGTGCACTGACGCTGTTGGAAGACGCCGGATACGTGGTGGAAGATGGCGTGTTGGTCAACGAGCAGACGGGGCAGCCGCTTAGCCTGGAAGTATTGATGTACGACTCCGGCATGGAACGGGTGGTACAGCCCATGCTGCGTAACATGGCGCGCCTGGGTATCCAGACCTCCATGCGCATCGTCGATATCAACCAGTACCTGAACCGCGTGCGCAGCTACGATTACGACATGGTCATCAGCCACTTCCCCCAGTCCAACAACCCCGGCAACGAGCAGCGCGACTACTGGACCAGCGCGGCCGCCGAGTCGCCACAGAGCCGTAACCGCATGGCTCTGGCGCATCCGGCCGTGGACTCGCTGGTGGAACAGCTGATTCGCGCCGAGGATCGAGCAACCCTCGATACCATTACCCACGCGCTGGACCGTGTGCTGCGCTGGGGGTTCTATGTGATTCCCCACTACCACTCGGGAGAAACCCGGATTGCCGTGTGGGACAAGTTTGGCTACCCCGATCCGGCACCGGCCTACGCCATGGATCTGGATGCCTGGTGGGTCGACAGTGAGCGTGAAGCGGCGCTGGAGCGGCGCAACCGACGCCGTTAATCGCTGAACGCAGAACAAGACAATGGCTCAACTCTCATTTCATGGGGTGCACCGTGGCACGCTACACACTTCGCCGACTGCTACTGATGATCCCGACACTGTTCGGCATCATGCTGCTGAACTTCGTGATCGTTCAGGCAGCGCCGGGAGGGCCTATCGACCAGATGCTGGCCCGTTTCGAAGGGGCCGACGCCATGGCCAGTACGCGCCTGGACATGGGCGGTGCCGACATTCAGGTCAGTGACGACTCCCGTGGCGCCCGCGGTATCGACCCACGCTTCATCGAACAGTTGGAGCAGCAGTTCGGGTTCGACAAACCCGCCCATGAGCGCTTCATCGGCATGATGGTGGACTATCTGACCTTCGATTTTGGCACCAGCTTCTTTCGCGACCGCCCGGTGATCGAGCTGATGATCGAGCGCTTGCCGGTCTCCATCTCGCTGGGCCTTTGGACCACCCTGCTGGTCTACCTGATTTCGATTCCGCTGGGCATTCGCAAGGCGCTGCACCACGGTTCTCGATTCGACGTGTGGAGCTCAGGGCTGGTCATCGTCGGCTACGCCATCCCCGGCTTTCTGTTCGCCATCCTGCTGATCGTGCTGTTTGCAGGGGGCTCGTATCTGGACTGGTTCCCACTGAGAGGCCTCACTTCCCCCGATTTTGCCGACCTCTCCACCTGGGGCAAGATCAAGGACTACTTCTGGCATATCACGCTACCGGTACTGGCCGCCGCCATCGGCAGTTTCGCCACGCTCACCATGCTGACCAAGAACAGCTTCCTGGATGAAATCCACAAGCAGTATGTGTTGACAGCGCGCGCCAAGGGCGCCGACGAGCAGCGTATCCTGTATGGCCACGTGTTCCGTAACGCCATGCTGATCATCATTGCCGGCTTACCCTCGGCGATGATCGGCATATTCTTTACCGGTGCGCTGCTCATCGAGGTGATTTTCTCGCTGGATGGCTTGGGGCTGCTGGGTTTCGAGGCCGTCATGCAACGCGACTACCCGGTCATCTTCGGCACCCTGTTCCTGTATACCGTCATCGGGCTGGTGCTCAAACTGATCTCCGACCTGACCTACGTGTGGGTCGACCCACGTATCGATTTCGCCTCCAGGGAGTCCTGATATGCACGCCATCTCCTCCCGCCTTTCCCCGATTACCCGGCGGCGCTGGGCGGCGTTCAAGGCCAACCGGCGGGCACGCGTCTCGCTGTGGCTGTTTGGCGTACTGTTCATCATCAGCCTGTTCGCGGAGCTGATCGCCAACGACAAACCCATCGTGATGCAGTTCGACGGCCAGTGGTACGTTCCCTTGCTGATCGACTATCCGGAAACCGAGTTCGGCGGCTTTTTGCCCACCCGAACCGACTATCTCGATCCGTTCATCCAACAGCAGATCAGCGACCATGGCTGGGCGCTCTGGCCCATCATCCCCTTTTCGTATCAAACCCTCGACATGCAGATGAGCCGCCCCTCGCCGGCCCCACCCGATGGGCGCCACTGGCTGGGCACCGATGATCAAGGGCGCGATGTCATGGCCCGGGTGATTTATGGCTTTCGTCTCTCGGTGGCTTTCGCGCTGGTGTTGACCGCAGGCTCGCTGGTCATCGGGGTCATTGCCGGTGGCCTGCAGGGCTATTTCGGCGGCAAGGTGGATCTCATCGGCCAGCGTTTCACGGAGATATGGTCCGGGCTGCCGGTGCTGTTCCTGCTGATCATTCTGGCCAGCTTCGTGCAGCCGGGCTTCTGGTGGCTACTGGGCATCATGCTGCTGTTTTCCTGGCTGGGCCTGGTGGATATCGTGCGCGCCGAATTCCTGCGCGCCCGCAACCTGGAGTACGTGCGGGCTGCCAAGGCCATGGGGCTTCCTTCCCGACTCATCATGTGGCGCCATGTCCTGCCCAACGCCATGGTGGCCACGCTTACATTCATTCCGTTCATCTTTACCGGCGCCATCGGCACCTTGACGGCACTCGACTTTCTGGGCTTCGGCTTGCCCCCTGGCGCCCCCTCGTTGGGTGAACTGGCGGCACAGGGCAAGAACAACCTGCATGCGCCCTGGCTCGGCATCACGGCCTTCATGACGCTGGCCATTATGCTGTCACTGCTGGTATTCATCGGTGAGGGCCTGCGGGATGCCTTCGACCCTCGCCACGTCAAGCAAGGCGCCAATGCTGCCGGGGAAGCCGCCCATGTCTGAACTTAGCTCCACCCCTCTGCTGCACCTGAACGACTTCAGCGTGGCGTTCGATGGCCAGGTGGTGGTCGACAAACTGTCACTGTCGCTGAATGCGGGGGAAACCCTGGCCATCGTCGGAGAGTCTGGCTCGGGCAAGTCGGTCTCCGCGCTGGGCGCCATTGGCTTGCTGCCCAGCAATGCCCAGGTCGTTGGCCAGCGCCTGCTGGAAGGCCGTGACCTGAGCCAGCTGCGTGAGCGGGACTGGAACACGCTGCGGGGCAACCGCGTCGGGTTCATTTTTCAGGAGCCGATGACATCGCTCAACCCGCTGCATCGCATTGGCAAGCAGATAGGGGAAACCCTGCGCCTGCATCAGGGGTTGAGCGGACAAGCCGCCAGGCAGCGGGCGCGTACGCTGCTGGAGCAGGTCCAACTGCCCCGCCCCGACGAGCTGCTGGACGCCTGGCCTCACCAGCTCTCAGGAGGCCAGCGCCAGCGCGTCATGATCGCCATGGCCATCGCCAACAACCCCGCACTGTTGATTGCCGACGAACCCACCACGGCGCTGGACGTCACGGTACAGCAGGAAATTCTGGCGCTACTCAAGGAGCTACGCGATCACCACGGCATGGGGCTGCTGCTGATCAGCCACGACCTCAACCTGGTGCGTCGCCATGCCGATCGTGTCTGCGTGATGTATCGCGGCAAGGTAGAAGAAACCGGGCCCGTCGCACAGGTCTTCGCCAACCCGCAAAGCGACTACACCCGAGCACTTATCGCCGCCGAGCCGGAGGGCCGACCTGCAGCGCCGCTCAGCAGCGCTGCCCTGCTGAGCGCCCGCCAGCTGCGCGTCAGCTTCAAACGTCCCAAGACGCGGCTGTTCCAGCGCCAGCCCCCGGCTTTCGAAGCGCTGAAAGCCACCGATCTGCACATAGCATCCGGTGAGACCCTGGGCATCGTGGGCGAGTCCGGGTCGGGCAAGACCACGCTGGCCTCGGCCATCATGCGGCTGGTGGCCAGCGAGGGAGATGTGAGCCTGGGCGATGCACGGCTGAGCGAGCTGACGGGAGACGCCCTGCGGCGCCAGCGCCATCGGCTGCAGATGGTGTTTCAGGACCCCTACGGCGCGCTTTCTCCGCGCATGCCCGTGTTCGACATCGTCAGCGAAGGGTTGCGCTTTCACTTTCCGCGCCTGAGCGACCACGAGGTCAGCGAGCGCGTCCGCCAGACCCTGACGGAAGTCGGCCTGCCCGAAAGTTGTGCCGACCGTTACCCCCACGAGTTTTCAGGCGGCCAACGCCAGCGTATTGCCGTGGCTCGGGCCATCATCCTGGAGCCCGAGCTGCTGGTCCTCGACGAGCCTACCTCTGCCCTGGACCGCACCGTGCAAAAGCAGCTGGTCACGCTACTGCGAGAACTGCAGGCCAGGCGGCAGCTCAGCTATCTGTTCATCAGCCACGACCTGGCCGTCGTCCGCGCCATGGCACACCGCATCATGGTGTTGAAAGATGGCGAGGTGGTCGAACAGGGGGATTGTCTTGACGTGCTGGCCAACCCTAGCCACCCGTATACCCAAGCGCTTTTGAGTGCCGCTCACCTTTCGTGAGCAGGCTGAAAAGCTGATCACCAAGGGCATTTCTGGCAAAATCCATCGCTGGCGGATAGCGCTCGATCCGAGCCTCTCCGCCAGCGCCTGAAAACATCCAAAGCTGCATGACATATTCAGATTAAGCAAGATAACGGTATAATCCTGATCCGTTTAAAAGCTGTCGATCTCTTGCTGGGTCAGCGCCCGCCACTCGCCCGGTGCCAAATCATCAGGCAACGCCAGGCTGCCGATCGAGTGCCGATGAAGCGCCTCGACGTGGTTGCCCAAGGCAGCAAACATCCGCTTTACCTGATGGTAACGGCCTTCGGTAATGGTCAGCTCCGCCTGCTGCGGGGTAATGAAACGCAGCGTGGCCGGCTGGGTGGGAGTCTCTTCACCTTCCAGCAGCAGGCCTTCGGCCACGCGCTCGACCGCCTGATGAGCCGCCTCACCTTCCATGGGCTTGGCCAGCTCGGCGAGATACACCTTGGCACAGCGGTGGCGCGGCGAGGTCACCCGGTGGGACCACTGCCCGTCATCGGTCAATAGCAGCAGTCCGGTGGTGTCCACATCCAAGCGCCCTACCGGCTGAAGGCGTTCTACCTTGGGCTCATCGATGATATCGATGACCCGCGGATACAGACCCCGGCGTGCGGTGCACTCCACGTCCCTGGGCTTGTGCAACATGATATAGCGCAGCCCCACCAGCTCGAGACGCTCGCCATTCAAACGCACCTCGTCCTGGGCCGTGTCGATATGGGTAGCGGCTTGCTTGATGGGCTCGCCATTCAGCGTCACTTCGCCATTTTTCAAGGCGCGCTTGGCGAGGCTGCGGGTCAGCGCAGAGGTTTCACTCAAAAAACGATCAAGGCGCATTATTGCCCCACTCCCGGCAGCAGCGAAAAGCGATCGGCATCTTGCCAGGCAGGAAATTTGTCACGAAAGGCATCCAGTTCCGTCTTGTCGAGCGTTCCGGTGTCGATGAACGCGGTATGGGCAGGATGGTCGATGAGCGGTTCGCCCTTGAAATCGACCAGCATGGAGTCGCCGCTATAGGCCAGCCCCTTGGCGTCTTCGCCCACGCGATTGACGCCTATCACATAGGCGAGGTTTTCCACCGCGCGAGCTTGCAGCAGCGTACGCCACGGATGGCGACGCGGGGCGGGCCAGTTAGCCACGCAGAGCACTGCATCATACTCGAAATGCTCGCCTTCTGCTGGCTGCTGGCGCATCCACACCGGAAACCGCAGGTCGTAGCAAACGCTGAGCTGCAGCTTGAATCCCTTGAGTTCGACGATCTGCCGCGCCGACCCCATGCCGTATCGCTCATGCTCTCCCGCCATGCGGAACAGGTGGCGCTTATCGTAGTAGCGCAGTTCGCCGTCGGGCGTCGCCCACACCATGCGATTGTAGTAGTGGCCATCCTCCACGATGGCCACGCTGCCGGTCATCACACAGCCCCTGGCCTGCGCCTGCGCTTGCAGCCAGGCCACGCTCTGGCTGTCGGCCATGGGCTGGGCCATCTCGCGAGAGTTCATGGTAAAGCCGGTGGCGAACATTTCGGGCAGCACGATCAAGTCCGTGTCCCGGCTATCCAGGTCGCCCAGCAGTTTGGCCAAATGCGTGTGGTTGGCGTGGGGGTCTTCCCAGCGCAAATCGCACTGCACCAGGCTGGTTTTCAGTTGGCTCATGCCATGCCTCCTTTGCATCAATGTCTTGGTCGATTGTGTGCTAGATTAGCATTTTTAGTTAATGAGGCTGCTATGCTTCCCTCTGCACCCAGAGACCCTGAAGCGGTCAAGGGCGTCATGTTCGGTTTGACCGCCTATACCATGTGGGGTTGTTTTCCGCTGTTCTTTGCGCTGTTCGATGGAATACCCGCGTTTGAAATTCTGATCCACCGCATTTTGTGGTCATGCCTGTTCCTGGTCGGGCTGATCAGCGTCCTGCGCCGCTGGCCTCCGGTGGTGGCCGCACTGGTCGAGCCCAGGCGCCTGGGTAGGGTGCTGGCCTGCGCGCTGTTGATCGCCTTCAACTGGGGCATCTACATCTATGCCGTGGAGAGCAAGCAGGTGCTGCAGGCCAGCCTGGGCTACTTTCTCACCCCGCTGGTCAACGTTGCGTTGGGCATGCTGGTGCTCAGGGAAGTCATGGCCCGGCTACAGCTGGTGGCACTTGGTCTCGCCAGCCTGGCGATTGCCGTGCAATTCATCATGCTGGGGGAGTTGCCGTGGATCAGCCTGCTGCTGGCGCTGAGTTTCGGCAGTTATGGACTCTTTCGCAAGCAGGTGCCGCTGGATGGGCTGTCCGGCCTGTTCGTGGAAACACTGCTGCTCTTCCCGCTGGCACTGATGGCGCTGAGCTGGATGAGCTGGCAAGGCACGTCGCATTTTCTGCACGACGTGCCCATGTCGGCGTTACTGGTGGTCAGCGGTATTCTTACGGCCCTGCCGCTGATGGCGTTTGCCGGGGCCGCACGCCGCTTGCGGCTGGCCACCCTGGGGTTCTTGATGTACATCAACCCCAGCATTCAGTTTTTGATTGCACTGACCGTGTTTGGAGAGCCGCTGGGCCTGATTCAGCTCGTCACGTTTCTGATGATCTGGACAGGCCTGGCGCTCTATTCATGGTCGTCCTGGCAATCACGCCCGCGCCAGGCGGCCGCTTGAGGCCAGCGTGGCAGGCACCTGCTCTGGGGCTTGAGCCTGTGCGGCTTGTTCGGGCTGATAGCCCACACGGAAGCCACCCCAGTGTTTGCCGTGCACATGAATGGGGACCGACAGGTCGTGCATGATCTCGCCCGTGTCGCGCTTGTAGGTTTGCAGTAGCAGCGGCTGCTCATGGGCACCACAGCGGCGACCGGTGGGGTCATCGAAAATGCGCTTGCTGCGGCAATATTTCAGGTCGTGTTGCGGGTCGCCGTTGGGTTCACGGCTCACCGCCGCGTTGTGGGTGGGCACATAGCCATTGCGGTCACAGGCAATGGCGTAGCTCAGGCCGTGACCTGCCAACAGCGGCTCCTGCAGGGCGGGCAGCTGCTGGTCGGTGAAAGCATCGAAGCCGGTATGATAAAGCGGCGGCTGGGTCCCAGGGATCACCGCATAATCCGGATCGAACAACGCGGCCTCCGATAGCTCGCCTCGGCTCAAGGCCTTTTCGAACAGCTTGCCAATCTGGTCGGCAGTTTGACGCGCCACCTTGAATACCTGCTGATGGCGCCCTTCCAGCCGCTGCTGGGCCAACTCTGCATCAACGCTCTCGGCCGCATCCATCAGGGCATGGGCTTGCTGGGCAAGGGCATGCATGTGGCGGTTCCCTTCATCTACATCGTGTTCCAGCTGGTCGAGGCTGTCCGCCACGGTCTGGCTGTGGGCCCGCGTACTGTCCATGGCACCCGCCACGCTGGTGATTTCCTGCTGCACCTGGTCGAACTCCTGGGTAATGGTGGCCAGGCTGCTCCCTACCTGCTGCATCTCCTCAGCCCGTTCACGCACCCGGGTCATCAGCCCGCCCATGGTGCTGACGACACTCTGGCCACTTTGGTGCATATCCTTGACCAGCCCATCGATACTCTGGGTGGCCGTAGACGTTTTCAGCGCCAGGTCGCGCACCTCCCCCGCCACCACCGCAAAGCCTCGGCCATGCTCACCGGCCCTGGCAGCCTCGATAGACGCATTCAACGACAACAAGTGGGTCTGTTCGGCCACCCCCTCGATCATGGAAGTCACGCTACGCACCCGTTCGATCTTGTCGTTCAGCTCGGTGAGCATATCCAACGCTTGGCCGGAGCGCTCGGCCACATCGCTCATGTCCTGAATGATATCGGCCAGCGCATCATGATTGTCATGACTCGCCCGCTGGGCGCTCTCGGCCAGGGCTGCTACCTGTGTCGCGCTGGCGCTGACCTGCATGATGGCAGTATTGATGGCGCTCATGCTGGAAGAGGCTTCACTGGCCATGCTCTCTTGTTTGGCGAGACGTTGGGCCATCAGATCGGCGTAGTGGGACACCTCTGCCGAGGCAATGGCGGTACTGCTGGCACGATGCATCAGGCGATACGCCATGCCGCGTAGCGCACCATAGTCCTGAACCGGCCTGATACTGCGGGGCACCGATACCAAACGCTCATGGTCGGCACGGTACACGTCGTACAGGGCGGCGGCCACCAGCGCGCCCCCCGCGACAAGGGCGCTGGCGAGCCCAGCATACGCCCAGAAGCCTCCTCGCCAGGTCATCCCGACGGCAGCACTGATCAATAGCAGCGGTAACAGCCAGCGAAGCAGTCGCATAATGAGTACTCTTTTATTGTTGAGATCATCGAGTCATGGCGCAATACAGACCGCGTTTACCACTCAGTCAGCTTAACCAGTTCCACAGGTGAAATAAGTAGCACTTTGGGGGGATAGCAAAAGGTAATATTTGGCCCCTGGGCGAGTGAACATGACATTTTTATAACTAAACAGGCTAAACTATGTTCCGTTTTGCAGGTCCCGTTTTTCCTGATATGGCCAACGCTGCGAGAGCTCATGTTGAAGCGCTATTTGCCCATTCTTGCCTGGCTACCCCACTATCATCGGCGCCTGCTGGGGGCCGACCTCATGGCGGGCCTGATCGTGACGGTCATGGTCATTCCCCAGTCGCTGGCATACGCCCTGCTGGCCGGGCTACCTGCCGTGGTAGGGCTTTACGCCAGTCTTCTTCCTCAACTGCTCTACACCCTGTTGGGCACCAGCCGAACCCTGGCGGTGGGGCCTGTGGCCATCATCGCGCTGATGACGGGGGCGGCACTCTCGTCGGTGGCCGCCCCCGGTAGCGCCGAATACCTGCAAGCCGCACTGGTGCTGTCGCTGCTCTCGGGCATGATTCTGCTGGTCATGGGCAGCCTGAAAATGGGGTTTTTCAGCAACTTCCTGAGCCACCCGGTCATCTCTGGCTTCCTGACGGCTTCCGGCATTCTAATTGCGGTGAGCCAGCTGGGTGGCCTATTGGGGATTGCCAGCAGCGGCTTTACGCTCGTCGAACGGCTCATGACGCTGCTACCCAACCTGCCTGGCATCAATCCCTACACAGCAACCATTGGCGTGGGGACGCTGCTGTTTCTGGTGGCGCTGCGCCGCTATGGAAAACGCTCGTTGATCTGGCTAGGCGTGCCTGTATCCCTGGCTGACCTGCTGACCAAGGCAGGCCCGGTATTTGCCGTGCTGATCACGACGCTGGTCACCTGGCACTGGCAGCTGGCCTATCAGGGTGTGGCGGTGGTGGGCACGATTCCCAGCGGCTTGCCCGCGTTCAGCCTGCCCTGGGGGGATGCCTCGCTCTGGCGGGCGCTGTTGATTCCTGCCCTGCTGATCAGTCTGGTGGGGTTTGTGGAGTCGGTCTCCATGGGCCAGATGCTGGCTGCCAAACGCCGCCAGCGTATTTCGCCCAATCAGGAGTTGATCGGCTTGGGTGCCGCCAATCTGGCGGCAGGCTTTACCAGCGGCATGCCGGTCACCGGCGGGCTCTCGCGCACCGTGATCAACTACGATGCCGGGGCACAGACCCCGGCCGCAGGGGCCTTTGCCGCCCTGGGCATTGGGCTGGTGACGCTGGCGTTCACCGGCTGGCTCTATTACCTGCCCATCGCCACCCTGGCGGCCACCATCACGGTCTCCATCCTGACGCTGGTGGACATTCCCATGCTGCGCCAGACCTGGCGCTACTCCCGCAGTGACTTTGCCGCCATGGCGGTCACGATTCTGCTGACCCTGGTCGAAGGCATCGAGGCCGGTATCATTGGCGGCGTCACGCTCTCCATCGCGCTTTTTCTCTATCGCACCAGCCGCCCCCACAGCGCGCTGGTAGGCCGGGTGCCCGACACCGAACATTTTCGCAATACCGAGCGCCATGATGTCGAAACCGCTCCAAATGCAGCGCTGCTGCGCATCGATGAGAGCCTCTACTTCGCCAACGCCCGCTACCTCGAAGATACCGTCTACAACCTGGTGGCCAGCCGACCCGAGCTGGAACACGTGGTACTGATCTGTTCGGCCGTCAATTTGATCGACGCCTCTGCCCTGGAAAGCCTGGATGCCATCAACGCACGGCTGAAGGATTCCGAAGTGAAGCTGCACCTTGCCGAGGTCAAGGGGCCGGTCATGGACCAACTGAAAAAGAGCGACTTTCTCGAAGAGCTGTCTGGCCGGGTATTTTTTGAGCACCTATGCTGCCTGGCGTGAATTCTCCCCATAACCCAATCTTCCAAGCCATTGAAAATCAATTGAAAAGCCGAGCCATTGCTCGGCTTTTTGCGTTTAGCAATCGGCTTTTTTGGCTGCAGAACCATTACGGCTCTTCGGTACGCATACTGCCCGGTGACAACGGCGTTTCCCGCATGACGCCCCTGAAACAAGGGCGTGTCGACCTGTGCGCCTGCGGTATCGCCAGCTACTACGGCACCGGTGGCGGCTCCAGCCTGCGGCTGGATCATGATCGCCTGGTCAACAATCTTGGCCCACGACTCAAGGAGGTCGCTGCCCGCATCAAGCAGGAACTCGCCCCCAAATATGGGGCTTCACGTTAATCCCGTTGCCGGCGACCTTTCATTAACGCTCGTTTGAATGCATCATGGAGCATTAATCGCCTTGTCGACACATAGGGAGCAAGGATGCCAAACGAGTGGGTCACGCAACACGATGATCACATAGCGCTGCACGGGGAATGGACGCTTCGCCACTATTCGGCCTTGAGAGACACGCTGAATCGACAGCAGGAGGTCTCTGAAGCGTCTATCCAGCTGCCCGGCTTCGACAAACTGGACACGGCGGGCGCCGCGCTGGTCATCGAGCTGGTAGGCGTTGACAACGCCAAGCAGGTAAATGAGTGGGCCAGCGAGCTACCGGACGCGCAGCAAGCTCTGCTGATGCGTCTGGCCGAGGCCATGGCATCCCCGCTGGAAAATGACCAACCGCGCGCCTCTCGCGTCAGCGAAGCGCTGGCTTCCATCGGTCAGCAGATGAGCGGTTTGTGGTCTCAGCAGCGTCAACTGCTGGGGTTCATCGGTCTGGTACTGGCGGCCTTCGTCCCACTATTGTTTCGGCCTAGCCGTTGGCGCATCACCGCTACGGTGGCCCATGTGCAGCAAAGTGGCCTGAATGCCGTGCCCATCGTGGCCCTATTGACCTTCATGGTGGGGGCCGTGGTGGCATTTCTCGGGGCCACGGTGCTGGAAGACTTTGGGGCCACGGTGTACACCATCGACCTGGTGGCGTTTTCCTTCCTGCGCGAATTCGGCGTGCTGCTGGCGGCCATTCTGCTGGCGGGGCGTACCGCCAGCGCCTTCACGGCGCAGTTGGGGGCCATGAAATCCAACGAGGAGATCGATGCCCTCAAAACCCAGGGGCTGGACCCCATCGAGCTGCTGGTGCTGCCCCGGGTCATGGCCATGCTGATCAGCCTGCCCCTGCTGGCCTTCGTCGGCATGCTCAGTGGCCTGGTCGGTGGCGCCATGGTCGCCACCCTCTCGCTGGATATCTCCCTGACCCAATTCATGAACACGCTCCAGAACGATGTTTCGGTGACGCATTTTCTGGTGGGCATGAGCAAGGCCCCGGTGTTTGCTTTCGTGATTGCCGTGATTGGCTGCCTGGAAGGCTTCAAGGTCAGCGGCAGTGCCCAGTCCGTGGGTACCCATACGACCTCCAGCGTCGTACAATCCATTTTCATGGTGATTCTACTGGACGCCCTGGCGGCACTCTTTTTCATGGAGATGGGATGGTAAAGGAACACCACAAGACACCCGATGCCAGCGACGACCACGCGGCCATCACCGTCGAGGGGCTGGTCAACCGCTTTGGAAGCCACGTGGTCCATGAAGACCTCGACCTGACGCTGCAGCGCGGTGAAATTCTCGGCGTGGTCGGCGGGTCGGGCACCGGCAAATCCGTACTGCTACGCAGTATCGTCGGTCTCAAGAAGCCCGATGGAGGTCACATCGACGTGCTAGGCAACCGGCTCGACGAGCTGAGCGATGCCGAGCGCAGCCAGGTCGAACGGCGGTTTGGCGTGCTTTTCCAGCGTGGCGCCCTGTTCAGCTCGTTGACGCTACAGGAAAACGTCGCGCTCCCCCTCATCGAGCACGCTAAACTGTCCCGAGAAGAAGCCGAGTACCTGGCGCGCATCAAGCTGGCGCTGGTCGGCCTGCCCCCGCAGGCGGCGCGACAGTTCCCCGAGTCGCTGTCGGGGGGCATGGTCAAGCGCGCCGCGCTGGCTCGCGCCCTGGCCCTGGACCCTGACATTCTGTTTCTCGACGAACCCACCGCCGGGCTGGACCCGATTGGGGCCGCCGCCTTCGATCAGCTGCTGGTCACCTTGAGAGACGCCCTGGGGTTCAGCGTCTTTCTGGTCACCCACGACCTGGACACGCTCTACGCCGCCTGCGACCGCGTCGCGGTGTTATCCCAGAAGCGCGTGCTGGTGGCCGACACCCTGGAGAAAGTCGCCCAGACCGACGACGAGTGGATACAGGACTATTTCAATGGCCCCCGTGGACGCGCCGCGCAGCGCTCTGCTGAACCGACTTCCCGCGAGGAGTGAGACACATGGAAACCCGCGCGCACCATATCATGATCGGCTTGTTCACCGTGCTCACGGCAGCCGCTGCCCTGCTCTTTGCCCTATGGATGAGCCACGCGGCGGGCGAGCGCGACTACCAGCCCTACCGCATCCTGTTCGAGCGCAGCGTCAGCGGCCTGGCGGTGGGCAGCAAGGTGCAGTACAACGGCATCGAGGTAGGTGATGTCACCGAATTGAGCCTCAATCCGGATGACCCCCGCCAGGTGCTGGCCAGTATCCGTGTGTACGAAGACACCCCGGTCAAGACCGATACCCGGGCACGTCTGGCCTTTGCCAGCATTACTGGCAGCATGTCCGTTCAGCTGCATGGCGGCACGCCGGAGAGCCCGCGCCTGCTGGACCAGAGCGATGACGACATGCCGTTCATTCGCGCCGACCCGTCGCCGATTGCCACGCTCTTCGAAGAGGGCGAAGAGATGATTAACAACATCAACGCCATTCTGAAAAACGTCAACGAGCTGTTCAGCGACGACAATCGCCAGGAAGCAGGCAACATTCTCACCAACGTTGCCCAGATCACCGACATGATTGCCTCCCAGCAGTCTGCTCTGGACGAGAACATGGCCCTGTTCGGGGAGGTCTCGCGTCAGGCCACCGCCACTCTGGAAAGCATCGAGACCCTAAGCCAGGAAGCGCATTCGCTGCTCAGCCGCGAAGGTCGAGAGGTCATGCAGAGCGCCAAGAATGCCAGCCGCGACGTGGCCAACGCTGCCCAGCGCATCGAACAGCTGGTGGATGACAATGCCGGTGCCGTGGAAAGCACGCTGCAAAGCACCCGCGATATTGCCCCGGCCCTGGCGGCGCTGCGCGCCACCCTGACCACCCTGGATCGCATTACCCGTCGGCTCGAAGAGAACCCCACCAACTTTTTGCTGGGCCGTGACCAGATAGAGGAGTTCCGCCCATGATGCTCAAGACCCTGCGAGCCAAAGCCCTGCACATCAGGCCCCTTCGCAACGGGGCCCTTCGAATCAGCCCCCTGCGTACAGGCGCCCTGCTGATCATTCTGGCCACCCTGACGGCCTGTTCGATCCTGCCCGACAACGAACCGGCCACGCTCTATCGGCTGCCGGCCGTAGACACCTCAGGGCAGCCGAATGCAGCGGCCACCCACGCCATGACGCTGGGCATCGCCACGCCAGAAACGGGGCACTTGCTGGGCAGCAACCGCATGGTGGTATTTCCGGAAGGCAACGTGGTGAACGTCTACGAAGGCGCACGCTGGCACGAGGACGCTCCGGACATGCTCAAGGCCCGGCTCATCGAAGGCCTGCAGGCCCAGCAGCGGTTTGCGAGCGTCGGCAGTGATCGCCTGCCCCACGACCTGACCCTGCTCAGCGAGCTGCGCCACTTCCAGAGCGAATACGACGATACGCCGCCCAGCGTCAACGTTCAGCTGGATGTACAGCTGGTTGACAGCAACCGCGCGCCCTTGGCGACCAGCAGCTTCGCCATACGCAAGCGTGCCAGCAGCGTCGCCATTGCCGACGTGGTCGATGCCTTCGGCGCAGCGTCCGATGATTTGAATCAGCAGTTGGGCGAGTGGCTAACCCGCGAGGTAACCCGCTAGCGCGGATCGATTGCCCCACCGCTCAGCTTGCGCAGATAGTCGCGCGGGTCTCTGGGGTAGTAGTGGGCAGGCTGGCACGCCAGGTGGGTAAAGAACCGAGTGTCCTTGTAGGGCATTTTCATGAAGCCCGATACCCCCAGCCCTTCGATCTGATTGACGCTGTCCAGCATGTGCGCCAGCAGCGCAGAGAACGCCTGCTCTCGGCGCGGGTCCAGCAGGCGGTAGTAGCTATGAATCTTCAGGTGTCTGGGCAGCGCCTCGAAGATGATCATGCCGGTATGGTGGATGTCATTGAGCTGCTCCAGCAGGGCCATGATGCTGTCGGGCAACACCAGCAGCTCCTCGGGATCCGGACCATCTTCGAAATAACTGTGCTGGCGGGTGCGATCCTCCATCTCCGGCACGGCGCTCACCTCATACCCGATGGTCATGCCCGACTGCGCAGCGAACGATGCATCGGCGCTTTCCCGCTCCAGGTGCAGCGTCTGCCGCGCATTGAACAGGCAACTCTTGAAAATACCCTGGCGGTGGATGGCCCGCGCCAGATGCACCATGTTATTCACCGCTTCGGTAAAGGCAGGCTTCAGGTCGGGGTCGTGCAGATTGAGCGACGAGTCGATATAGACACCCTCCCGCTCCCAGCGCACGGCCAGCCCGCCCACCACGGGGTATTTGCCCAACCGGCTCACCGACGCCAGAAAGGCTTTCTCGGTGTCGCCCATGCCCTGCATGAACTGCTTGTAGTAGCGGTCCAGCTGCACGTCATTGACGTCATTGAGGGTTTCTTCGACGCTGGCCTCGCGCAGAAAGGCCTTGCGAGAGCTGTACACCACGGTGTCGATCTCCCGGCGCTGGCGATGCCCCCAGATCGGCACCAGGGGCGGCGGCGGCACGGCAGGCAAGTCGATCATCACGGTTCTGGCCATACGCGGCATTTCACGAATGAAGTGATCCCCCGCGCGGCGGCGAATGGCCGGGTCGGCATCCAGCAGCCCATCCAGCGTGCGGGCAAACTCGATGGGCAGGCCCAACGCACTGGCCGGAATCGCCCGGCAGCCAAAACGGCAGGACTGCGCCGATGCCAGGGCATACAGGGTACCCGCCACCCCCTGTTCGTCGAAACGCGGCGATGACAGCGCGCCGTTGAGCTGCTCTTCGCCGATGAAGTAGACGTCGCCCAACCGCGCGTTGGTCTGCTGCAGGTTATCCGACATCAGCTCCATCACGTTGGCACCGACGAACTGCAGCGCCGCATCCAACTGGGCAAAGACCGACGACCCCCAATCGATCAGGGCGATGCTTTCCCTGCTGGCGTCGAACACCAGGTTGGAAGGCTTGATGTCGCCATGCACCACCGGGCGGGCATGGGGGCCGGTTTCCCGGCGCAGGGTGACCAGAATCTCTGCCAGCTGCGCGGCAATATGCACCACCAGGCGCGGCGAGAGCCGCCCCTGGCGCAGCGATACTTGCTCGAGATTCCAGCCGGGCGCGCGCTCCATGACCAGAATGGACTGGCCGCGCACGCGCTGATAGGCGATCAGCCCGGGAATCAGAGGGTGGCTGACCTGATCGAGCATGAACGCCTCTTCTTCGAGGCGCTCTTGCAAGTGGGTAGGCAGCGTGATGCGCGAGAACTTGAACACATAGTGGGTGGGCTGCCCCTGCTGCTGAGCGCTGCCCGCAAACACGAAACCATAGGCCCCCTTGCCAATCAGCTCGATGTCCCGGTACCCCAGCTGCACCAGCTGAGCCTGGCACAGCGCTACCCAGTCTTTCAGCTTGCGCGCATCGTGATGGCTCAGCAGATAGACCGACTGCTCCTCTGGAATATAGAACTGCTGTAGCGCTGCCTGGCTCATGGGGGAAATGGCCTTGGATCAGGCCAAATGCAGCAGCATGGTCTCTGGCGCTTCCAGAGACGCTTTCCAGTGATTGCAGAAGCGCGCAATGGTGCCGCCGTCGATGAAACGATGGTCTCCCGCCCAGGTCACGGTCATGATGGCGCGTCGCTGCACGGCGCCCTCGGCATCGAAACGCGGCAGCCACTGGGTCTTGCCGATGGCCACGATGGCCGCTTCCGGGGCGTTGATGATGGGAGCGGCGTAGGTGCCGCCCAGAGCGCCAATATTGGAAATGCTGATGGTGCCACCCTTGAGGTCCGCCTGATCCACACGACCTTCCCGCGCCGCCTGAGTCAATCGGCTCACCTCCCTGGCAATGTCCAGCAGGCTCAGCTGCTCCACCGCCTTCACGTTAGGCACCAGCAAGCCCGCCTTGCTGTCCACCGCCATGCCGATATTGCACTGGGCAAAATAGTGCAGCTCGTCCCCCTCGGCATTGAGCTGCGCATTGAGGATGGGGTGCTCGGCCACGGCCAGCGCCAGCGCCTTCATGAAGAAGGGCATCAGCGTCAGCCGCTCCCCCAGCGCTTCTACCCGGGGCTTGAGGCGCTCGCGCAGCGCCAGCAGTTCG
>NZ_LFGS01000013.1:23974-70733 GCF_002078135.1 Halomonas sp. BC1
GTGGCTGGACTTCACATGCGCCAGCACGTCTTCCTTCAATACGCGGCCATCCTTGCCGCTACCGGCAATGTCCGCCAGCACCAGTCGATGTTCGCGCACCAGCCGTCTGACGGCCGGGCTAGCCGGGGTTTTCACCGGACAGGCTGGCCCTTCCGTCGGGCACTGTGGCGCCGATTGTTCGACGTTGGGCGATGGCGTAGAAGGTGGCGGCTTACTGGTATCAGCAGCGTCGCTGGCAGGGGAACGGGGGTTCTCTGAACTCTTTTCTGCAACCTCTTCTGCACTCTCTTTGGCACCCTCTTCTGCACCCTGATACGCGTAAAGCGGCGCATGCACCTTGGCGATTTTCCCCTGGGGCACATACAGTTTGGTCACCGTGCCCGCTTCGGGCGCAGTGATCTCCACCAGCGCCTTGTCGGTCATGACCTCGACGATGGGCTGGTCTTCTTCGATGGTGTCGCCTTCGGCCACTCGCCACTCCACCACTTCACACTCGACGATGCCTTCACCGATATCCGGTAGTAAAAAATCACTCATGACCGCTCTCCCTTGCGTCAAAAATTCACGCTTTCGCGAATCGCTTCAAAAATTTTCAGATGGTCCGGCAGGTACTCTTTCTCCAGGATCAGCGGGAAAGGTGTATCCAGTCCGGTCACCCGAGTAATCGGCGACTCCAGATAGAGAAAACAGCGCTCCTGTATCGTGGCGGCGATCTCACCGGCAAAACCGCCGGTCAGCGGCGCTTCGTGGCTGACGATCATACGACCGGTCTTGAAGACCGACTCGGCAACGGTATCCACATCCCAGGGCAGCAGTGAACGCAGATCGATGACCTCGCAGGCAATGCCCTGCTCTTCGGCCAGCTCGGCGGCCTTGCCGATCACCTCCATTTGCGCCCCCCAACCCACCAGGGTGATATCGCTGCCCTCCCTGACGACTTCGGCCTCACCAATGGGCAGCTGATAGTCGTCTTCGGGCACCTCGCCCACGGCGGCCCGGTAGAGGCGCTTGGGCTCCAGAAACAGGACCGGGTCGGGGTCACGGATCGCCCCCAACAGCAACCCCTTGGCCTGATAGGGGTTACGCGGCACCACTACCTTGAGGCCCGGCGTGTGGGTAAAGTAGGCTTCCGGCGACTGAGAGTGATACAAGCCACCCGAGATGCCGCCGCCATACGGCGTGCGGATGGTCAGGCCACCCACGTTGAACAGATCGCCAGAGCGGTAGCGGAACTTGGCGGTTTCGTTGACGATCTGGTCGAAGGCGGGAAAGATGTAGTCGGCGAACTGGATCTCCGCCACGGGCACCGAGCCCTGGGCAGCCAGACCGTTGGCAAAGCCGATGATGCCCTGCTCCACCAGCGGCGTGTTGAAACAGCGCGCCTTGCCATACTTCTCCTGCAAATGGCTGGTCGCTCGGAATACCCCGCCAAAAACCCCCACGTCTTCACCAAAGCAGATGACCTTGTCATCTTCCGCCATGGCGATGTCCAGGGCGTTATTGATGGCCTGCAGCATGTTCATGGTACTCATACTAGGCATCTCCCTGTGCGTCGTGGGCCGTCGATACGCTGGGGTCCAGCGACTGAGCGCCGCGCGGGTAGGCATCGGGATAGCGGCGAATGTGCCGTTTCAACTGATCCAACTGGCGCTGCAAGGCAGGCGTCACGTCGGCATAGACATCGGTGATCAAGGAGTCCAGCGGCGGCGGCGGACGCTTTTCGGCGCGCTTCATGGTCTCCAACACTTCTCGCCGCAGGCTCTCCTGCTGGCGGGACTCCTCATCGTCGCTCCACCACCCTTTACTCACCAGCCAGCGCTGCATGCGCAATAGCGGGTCCTTGACTCGCCACGCCTCCTCTTCGCTCTTGGCACGGTAGCCCGATGGGTCGTCCGAGGAGGAGTGCGCCGCCAAGCGATAGGACATGGCTTCGATCAGCACCGGCTGATGCTGCTCCACGGCTATCTTGCGCGCCTGGCGGGTGGCTTCGAAGACGGCCAGGGCGTCGTTGCCATCCACGCGGATGACGTGCATGTGATAGCCGAACGCGCGCGGGGCAATGCCATCGGCGGCAAACTGTTCGGTGGCGGGCGTCGAGATGGCATAGCCATTGTTGCGACAGAAGAAAATGACCGGCACCTGATGCACCGAGGCCATGTTCAGGGCGGCGTGGAAGTCGCCTTCCGAGGCAGCCCCTTCACCGAAGAAGGTCAGGGTACAGTGGCCTTCACCCGCGAGCTTCTGGCCGTAAGCATAGCCGGTCGCCTGGGGAATCTGAGTGGCCAGCGGCGAAGAGATGGTCATGTAATGCAGCTTGCGGGAACCATAGTGGATCGGCATCTGCCGCCCCTTGCCATAGTCCAGCTCGTTGCCAAACAGCTGATTCATGAACTCGTCGATGGAGAACCCGCGATACACGAGTGAGCCCTGTTCACGGTACTGCGCCATGACCATGTCGGCATCGTCCAGGGCTGCGGTGGCACCCACCACCGCGGCCTCTTCACCGGTACACTGCATGTAGAAGCTGAGCCTGCCCTGGCGTTGCGCGGCCATCATGCGCTCATCGAGAATACGCGTGGCCAGCATGGCCTGGTAGAGCCTGCGGGCGTGATCGCGGCTCAAGGTGGGTTCATCGGCACCTTCATAAAGCTCGCCCTCGGGGCTGAGCACGCTGAAAGTGTCTATGGTGAATTCGTCGCCGGTCATGAAGGCCGGCTGATGTACGAACTGAGTCATCGTTATTGTCCTTGTTTTTACCCCTTTTGAGGGCAGTGTTGTTGGTGATGACCGTTTGTGCCAGTGGATTTATCTGACACACGTCAACGCAACACCTGGACAGTAACGCAGTCTCCCGCCGTTAGGGATTCAACTTAAGACGCAGATCGGCGTGCAAGGCGTTGTTGGAGGGCATTGAAGGCACTATCGACACTGAGCGCCAGCAGGGCAATCGCTAGCGCCCCCTGGACGATGTACGCCATGTTGCCATTGACGATTCCCGCGATGATCGGGTCACCCAGATTACTGGCCCCCACGGTCGCGCCCAGCGCCGCCGTGGCAATGTTGATGGTGACCGAGGTGCGAACGCCCGCCAGAATGACCGGCAGGGCCAGCGGCAGCTCGACATGACACAGCAGCTGCCAGGGCGTCATACCCATGGCGATGGCCGCCTGTTTGACGCTGGGGTCTACTTCGATGATGCCCGTCAAGGTATTGCGCACGATGGGCAGCAGCCCATACAGCATGAGCGCCACGATGATCGGCAGCGTGCCAAACCCCAGTACCGGCACGGCCAGCGCCAGCACCGCCACGGGCGGGAACGTCTGGCCCAGCGACGAAAGCTGAGCAACCAGCGGCAGGAAATCCCGCCCCCTGGCCCGGGTGACGGCAATGCCTGCCGAGACGCCCACCAGAAGCGTGACCAGCGCGGCCACGCTCACCACCAGCAGATGCCGGGCCAGCAAATCGACAAAATCGGCACGCCCGTAGATCACCTGCCGCGCATTGGGCTCTACCCAGCGAAACAGCGGTTCCAGAGCGGGCATTGCCAACACTAGCGCCAGTAGCAGGGCTGCCCAGGCCAGTGGCCAGCCCCACGCGGCATAGCGCGAAGCGGTGGAGCTCGCGGGGACAGCGCTCGAAGTGGCTGAGGTCGAAGACGCAGAGCGAGATGGATCCGGCATCACGTTAGGGTGCCCCTGTCCAACTGGGCTTCCTTGACGATTCTACGCAGCGACAGCTCGCCTATGGGCACATCGTTTTGGTCCACCACGGTCAAGCGGTCGCTGTGGTCACGCAGCATCATGGAAAGCCCCTGCCGCAACGAAAAGTCAGCGGGAATACGCGACTGGGCTGGCAGCGTGGGGCCCAGAGACGCCATGTGATCCTTGACGCGCGTCAGCCCCGCCTGCTTGAGCCCCCGCTCCAGCCCGCCCAGCAAGGAATCGACGAAGGGGTCGGCGGGATGCTGCAACAGCGCCAAAGGCGTGCCCTGCTGGACGATACGCCCCTCGCGCATGACGACCAGGTGGTCGGCCAGCTTCAGGGCTTCATCCATATCATGAGTCACCAGCACCACGGTCTTGTGCAGCCGAGCCTGCAGGCGGGCCAGCTCATCCTGCAGCTTGTCTCGGGTGATCGGATCCAGGGCTCCAAACGGCTCGTCCATCAGCAGGATATCGGGGTCTGCGGCCAGCGCGCGGGCCACCCCCACACGCTGCGCCTGCCCGCCGGAAAGCTGATGCGGGTATTTGTGTGCAAACTCGCCCACCGGCAGCCCCAGCAAACCCATCAGCTCTTCGACACGGCGGCTGACCTCGGCAGGAGCCCACTTCAACAGCCGCGGCACCAGGCCAATATTGCGCGCGACGGTCCAGTGCGGGAACAGGCCGGTGCTCTGGATGACGTAGCCAATACGGCGGCGAAGTTTGACCGGGTCGTAGTGCTCTATCGCCTGGCCATCCAGAATGATGTCGCCACGGGTGTGCTCGATCAGCCGATTGATCATGCGCAGAGTGGTGGACTTACCGCATCCGGAGGTGCCCACCAGGGCACAGAACTTGCCCTTGGCCACCCGTAGTGAAATATCATCCACCGCCGTTTCGTCGCCAAACTGCTTGGAGACATGGGAAAGCTCGATCATTGCTGTCCTCCGGGGCGTAGCGCTTCCGCCAGCGCCCCTAATGCTGCATCCACGATCAGCGCCAGCACCAGGATTGGCAGCGCACCCAGCAGCACCATGTCCATGGCCGCCTGCCCCAACCCTTGAAAAATGAAGGTGCCAAGTCCTCCGGCACCAATCAGCGCCGCCACCGCCGTAAGCCCGATGGCTTGCACGGCGGTGACTCTTACCCCTTCCAGCAACACCGGCAGCGCCAGCGGTAGTCGCACCTGCCAGAACCGCTGCGGGCTTCGCATTCCCATGGCCTTGGCCGCTTCCAGGGTTTCTGCACTGACCTCCTCCAGGGCAACGTAAGTATTACGCACCATGGGCAGCAGACTGTAAGCAATCAAGGCGATCAGTGCCGGGGCATTGCCAATTCCACTGACGCCCATGGCTGCCAAGGCAGGCACGTTGGCCGCCAGCCACGCCAGAGGGGCCAACAGCAAACCGAACAGCGCCAGGCTGGGAATCGTCTGCAGAAAATTGAGCAGCCCAAAGGCGACGGTTTGCAGGCGCCGGTAGCGGCGCATCAGCATGGCCAGCAGCATGCCCAGCACGACGCTGACGCTCACGGCACTGCTGACCAGCACGATATGCTGGCTCAACGCACGATAGAACTGCCGCTCCCGGGCCTGAAACTCCTGCACCAGGGCCAGCGACTGCAATCCGAAGGCAGCGCACAGCCACCACAAGGTGCCGATGCCGAGCAGCAGCAGCGCTGTCCACCAGCGGGATAGCCCAAGCCGCAGGCGTACTTCCACCAGACACAGCAACAGCACGAACAGCACCGTCCAGTAGGCAGTCCCGATGCCCAGCCTGGCCTGAGGCGCATCCGGGGGTATCAGCCAGTGCCCGGCGACCATCAGGCCAAACGGCATCAGCAGCAGCGTCAGGGTAATCACCCCCAGCAGCGCCCGATAATGGCGCGTGCTGGGCAGCCAGGCCAGGGCGGCCATGGCAATGAACAGAAGCGATACCAGTACGCCACCGGGCCAGCCAATGGCTGCCACCATCCCAAACCCGGTTCCCGTGACGATCCGATTGGGCGCTACGGTCACCAGATGGAAAGACCAGGCGGCCACCAGCATGACGGCACTCAGGCACAGCAGTACGACATTAGGTTGCCAGCGGCGCCGAATGGCCGCTGGCGATGGCAGTGCGTCGATCAACGACATTCATCAGTCATCCAGGCTATCGAGATATTCGCGGGCCACTGGGTCGGCAGATAACGACCACCGTGGACAGGCAGGCGGTCAGCAGGGGGTTCAGCAATAGGCGCATTGGGGTCATCCTTTGAGTGAGCATCCTGAGGGTGTCGCTTCAGTATACGAGGCAACTGCGTTGAAGTCAGACGCCGCCTCAACGGCGTCTGATCTCCTGCATCCTCAAGGCGCTTCGATAACCCAGGTCGTGCCTTCTCGTGAGTCTTTCAGCACGATGCCAAGCGCAGCCAGCTCGTCACGAATGGCATCGGCGCGGGCGAAGTCCTTGTTGGCCTTGGCCGCCTGACGCTCGGCAATTCTGGCTTCGATCTCGTCTTCGCCCAGCGCCATCGAATGCTGCGCCCCTTTCAGGAAGGCCTGCGGCGTCTGCTGCAAGAGCCCCAGCACTCCCGCCAGGCGCTGCAGCTCTGCGGCCAGGCGGGGCGCTGCTTCCGGCTGATCGCTCTTGGCACGATTGAGATCTCTTGCCAGGTCGAACAGTACGGCCAGCGCTTCCGGGGTATTGAAATCATCATCCATGGAAGCAGTGAAACGCTCGGCGTAAGCCCCCTGCTCACCCTCAGATGCCACCTCGACACCATCAAGGGCGGTATACAGGCGCGTCAACGACTTGCGCGCCTCGACCAGCGAATCCACGGAGTAGTTGATCGGGCTGCGATAGTGGCTGGCCACCAGCAAATAGCGCACGACCTCCGGGTCATGCTCCGCCAGCACATCACGAATGGTGAAAAAGTTGCCCAGCGACTTCGACATCTTTTCCTGATTGACGCGCACGGCACCGGCATGCATCCAGGTGTTCACGTAGGTCTTGCCCGTAGCCGCTTCCGACTGGGCAATCTCGTTTTCGTGATGGGGGAAGGTCAGATCCGGCCCACCGCCATGAATATCGAAGGTATCCCCCAGGCAGCAGGTGGACATGGCCGAACATTCGATATGCCAGCCTGGGCGGCCGTCTCCCCAGGGGGAGTGCCAATGGGTCTCTCCCGGTTTGGCCGCTTTCCAGAGCACGAAGTCCAGCGGGTCTTCCTTGTGCACGTCCACTTCCACGCGCGCGCCAGAGCGCATGTCATCCAGCTGGCGATTGTTGAGCTTGCCGTAATCGGCAAACTTGCGCACCCGATAGTAGACGTCGCCGTTGTCCGCGGCGTAGGCAAAGCCTTTTTCTACCAGCGTTTCGATCATGCGGATGATGTCGCCAATATGTTCCGTGGCACGGGGTTCCTGGCTGGGGGGCAGCACATTCAGCCGCGCCTCGTCTTCATGCATCGCCGCGATCATGCGCTCGGTGAGCGCGCTGATGGCCTCACCGTTCTCCTCGGCACGCTTGAGGATCTTGTCGTCGATATCCGTGATGTTGCGCACGTAGGTGACGTCGTAGCCACGGTGACGCAGGTAGCGGGTAATCACGTCAAAGGCCACCATCACCCTGGCGTGGCCAAGGTGACAGTAGTCATACACCGTCATGCCGCAGACGTACATGCTTACCTTGCCATCGACAAGGGGCTTAAAAGGCTCTTTGCGGCGTGTCAGCGTATTGTAAATGTGCATATGACGTTTCCTTAACCCTTCTGTTTGATTTTCGCCCAGCTATCTTTCAAACCCACGGTGCGGTTGAACACCAGGTGCTCTGCACTGGAGGCGTGGCGGTCGGCGCAGAAATAGCCCATCCGCTCGAACTGGAAACGATCTTCCGGCGCGGCGCTGGCCAGGCTTGGCTCACCAATGGCCTGGCAGGTGACCAGCGACTCGGGATTCAGGTGCTCGAGGAAATCCACATCCTTGTCGCGATCCGGCTGCTCGACCATAAACAGGTTGTCGTAGAGGCGCACCTCCATCGGCACACCGTGGGTGGCGCTGACCCAGTGGATGACGCCCTTGACCTTGCGGCCTTCCGGATTTTTGCCCAGGGTGTCGAAGTCCACCGAGCAGTGCAGCTCCTGGATCTCGCCGGCGTCGTTCTTGACCACTTCATCGCAGCGAATCACGTAGCTATTGCGCAGACGCACTTCCTTGCCAGGGGCCAGGCGGAAGAACTTCTTCGGCGCATCTTCCATGAAGTCATCCTGGTCGATATACAGCTCGCGACCAAACGGCACCTTGCGCATGGGCATGTCGTCACGGGCGGGGTGGCCCGGCACTTCATAGACCTCTTCGTGGCCTTCCGGCACGTTGGTCAACACCACTTTCAACGGCTTCAGCACACACATGGCGCGGGGGGCGTTGTCTTCCAGATCCGAACGAATGGCATGGGTCAGCATGGCAATGTCCACCAGGCCGCCATCCGAACGGGTCACGCCGATCATTTCACAGAATTTGCGGATCGAAGCCGGGGTATAGCCGCGGCGGCGCATGCCCGAGATGGTCGGCATACGTGGATCGTCCCAGCCATCCACGATCTGCTCATCCACCAGCAGCTTGAGCTTGCGCTTGGAAGTCAGCGTGTAGTCGAGGTTCAGCCGCGCAAACTCGATCTGGCGGGGTTTGGCGGGCACCGGCAGATTGTTCAGGAACCATTCGTACAGCGGACGATGGTCTTCGAACTCCAGGGTACAGATGGAGTGGGTGATCCCTTCGATGGCATCCGACTGGCCGTGGGTGAAGTCGTAGGAAGGGTAGATCTTCCAGGCGTCACCGGTCTGGTGATGATGGGCGTGACGAATACGGTACAGAATGGGGTCGCGAAGATTGATGTTGGGCGACGCCATGTCGATTTTGGCGCGCAGCACTTTCTCGCCTTCGGCAAACTCGCCGTGGCGCATACGCTCCAGCAGATCGAGATTCTCTTCGACGCTGCGCTCCCGGTAAGGGCTGGGCTTGCCGGGTTCGGTCAAGGTGCCGCGATACTCGCGAATCTCATCGGGAGAGAGGTCGTCGACATAGGCTTTCCCTTCGCGGATCAGGTGCTGCGCCCAGGCATAGAGCTGCTCGAAATAATCGGAGGCAAAGCGCACGGGGCCTGCCCACTCGAAGCCCAGCCAACTGACGTCTTCCTTGATGGCATCGATATACGCCTGCTCTTCCTTCGCCGGGTTGGTGTCGTCGAACCGCAGATGACACTCACCACCCAACTGCTCGGCGAGCCCGAAATTCAGGCAGATCGACTTGGCATGGCCGATATGCAGGAAGCCGTTGGGCTCCGGAGGGAAGCGCGTCACAATTTTGGTGACCTGGCCGCCCGCTATCTCGTCGCGTACTTGGTTGCGAATGAAGTTCGGCGCTGGGGTGGTCTCGTTGGTCATGGTGGTGTTGATAACCTCATCGTGGATGGCGTGCCGGGCAACCGATGCCTATGCTAAACGGGTTAGCGCTTCGCGGTGCCGAGCAAAACCGCTATTATAACGTGACGCCGATGCACAGCGCCAAGGCGAACGCCTTTATTGAACAGGAATTTATCCATGATCGTATTACAGACGAACCACGGTGACATCACTATTGCGCTCAATCACGAAAAAGCGCCTGCCACCGCAGCCAATTTCGAGCAGTACGTGCGCGATGGCTTTTACGACGGCACGCTGTTCCACCGGGTCATCGATGGTTTCATGATTCAAGGGGGTGGCTTCGACCAGGAGTTCAACCAGAAGCCGACACGCGACCCCATCGAAAACGAAGCCGACAACGGTCTGCAGAACACCATCGGCACGCTGGCCATGGCCCGCACCCAGGACCCCCACTCGGCCACCGCCCAGTTTTTCATCAATGTCGGTAACAACAGCTTCCTGAACCACAGCGGCAAAAGTCTGCAAGGCTGGGGTTACGCGGTATTTGGTGAAGTAGTGGATGGCATGGACGTGGTCAACGCCATCAAGGCCGTGAGCACCACGCGCCGTGGCATGCACGCAGACGTCCCCGCCGAGGACGTGGTCATCGAGCGCGCTTACCTGAAGGATGCGGAATAACCGTCGGGAGTCTTATGCGTACGCTGCTGATCGCTGACATGCATTTGAGTAACGACACCCCTGAGCTCAATCAGGGGTTTTATCGTTACCTGGAGCATACCGCCAAAGGGGCCGAGGATCTGTACATTCTGGGCGACCTGTTCGACGCCTGGATCGGAGACGACTTGCTGGATACGCCTCACCCCCTCAGCGGAGTGGCCCATGAGGTGATCGAGCGCCTGCGGGCACTGAGCGATGCGGGCACGTCCATTTTTTTCATCCACGGTAACCGGGACTTCCTGATCGGCGAACGCTTCATCAACGCCTGCCAGGCCACCCTGCTGCCCGACAGTGAACAAGTGGAATTACAGGGCGTAGCCGCCGTCATTCTGCACGGTGACAGCCTGTGCACCAAAGATGAGGCCTACATGGCGTTTCGCGCCCAGTCTCGCCACCCTGAGTGGCAGGCGCAGATCCTGGCCATGCCGCTGGAGCAGCGGCTCGAGTTGGCCAAGAGCCTGCGCATGCAGTCTGGCGATGCCAACGCCAACAAGGCCGAGGCCATCATGGATGTGACCCACGAGGAAGTCGTGGCCATGATGGAGCGCCATGGGGTGAACATCATGATCCATGGCCACACCCATCGCCCCAAGGTCCATGACCTCACCGTGGAAGACGTGCCAGCCAAGCGTTTCGTGCTAGGGGATTGGGACGAGCAACATGGCTGGGACATTGTCGTGGAGCACTCGAGCGAGCGCCACCCGGAGCCCGTACTGCGCCAGTTCTCGCTGACCAACCCGCCCGGGTTCGACGGCGAATCGCACCAAGCACTTCCCAAGCACTGACTAAGCACTTCGCTAGCCACTAAAAAAGCCGATCACATGGATCGGCTTTTTCGTTTCAGCGCTCTATTCTGGCATCGCTTCGCAGGTCATCGATCAACCCTTGAATGATCGCCTGAGCCCGCAGCTGTTCGGCCATTTGCGCGACGAAAGCATTCATCTGTTCGTCGGCCTGCCCTTCGCTGACACTGTCCAGAGCAACGACGGCAACGCCCTGAGGCAAGGCCACAGCGCGGTAAACGCTGTCACCCTCTTCAGGGTGTGGCATGCGGAACACTTCACGGACCAGTGTTTGCGGCAAGGTGCTGTCCGACTGACGAGTGATGTTGGATGCATTCATCCAGTCGAGCTCCAACGCTTGACCATCGCGCAGTGCCGCGATCATCTCGTTGGCTTCTTCCTGCAACGCCTGCTGACGCTGCTGAGCTGCCACAGCCTGCTCTACCTGATCACGCACGTCGTCCAGCGGCAAGAGCGTCGCGTCACGATGCTCGGCCACGCGAAGCACCAGTCGACGATCGTTGTCCAACTCGATGACTTCGCTGTTGTAACCTTCACCCAGCACGTCAGCACTGAACGCTTCATCCAGCACGCCCGGCTCGGAAAGCGCACCCTCTCCTTCCCCACGGGCCAGCCAGTCACTTTCGTTAAGCGTCAAGCCGAGATCGTCCGCAACGGATTGCAGATCTTCTGCGGCAAAGCTTTCATCGATCAGACGCTGTACCTGGCGATTGAAGTCATCGTTGACCTCGCGCAGCGCCACTTCCTGGGCCAAACGGTCACGCTGCTCTTCGAAAGAGGGCGCGTTCAGTTCAGTGACCTGCAGAATATGGAAGGCACCGTCCATTTCGACGATCTGGGACGTTTCACCGACCCCAAGGGCAAACGCAGCGTCATCGAAAGCATCGCCAAAGAAGCCGCGACTGATCACCCCAAGGTCACCGCCCTGCTCGGCACTGGCGGTATCGTCCGAAAAGCGCACGGCAGTGTCGGCAAAACGCTCACCACTGTTCAAGGCAGCCAGCGCCTCATTGGCCAGCTGCTGGGCCTCATCACGGCTACGCTCGGAGCCAAAGGTCACCATGATATGGGAGACACGACGGTCGGCATCGCGATTCTGCTCACGCCAGGCAGCGCGGAGTTCGCTCTCGTCCACGTCGACATCTTCGGCCATGGCCTGACGGTCGATGATCACATACTCGACGCGCACCTGCTCAGGACGCTCGAAACGTTGCTGATTGGCGTCATAGTAGGCCTGCATCTGCTCTTCGGTAACCTCTACCTCAAAAGCAGCATCATCGGCATCCAGCATCACGTAACGGAAATCACGCTGCTGGCCCTGCAGGTCTGCCAGGCGCTGCTCTTCATTGGCCAGACTGAAGTCACTGAAGGCTAGACCCTGCTGCAGTTGCTGACGCTTGATATCCACCCGCAACTCTTCACGGAACGATAGCGGGGTGTAACCCGCGCCTGCCAGGCGATTACGGAATACCTCTGCAGAGAAGCGTCCATCCTGATCGTGGAACTCAGGCAGCGTCACGATCATCTGGTCAAGCTGAGCATCGGAGACATAAAAGCCGCCCTCCTCAGCATACTGACGCAGTAAGGACTGGGTGATGAGCTGGTCGAGCATATCGTTGCGTAGTGCCCGCTCCTGCTCAGGAGGCACTTGCCCAGAGCGCAGCGCACGCTGCACCTCGAGCTCTACCTGCTGCCGCAGGATGGGCTCGCCGTTGACGCTCGCCACTTCATTGGGGTCGCTACCAAAGACACTGAACAGCGACTCCACACCAAAAAGCGCCATGGCCGCGACCATGACACCAATGATTATCTTGGCACCCCAGCTTCTGGAGCCATCTCGAATACTTTGCAGCATGCTAGCCTCAGATCATCAAAGCCATTTATCGCCCAAACCAATGGGCCAGAAAAGAACATGGGCGCATCGCGGATGCGATGCGCCCATTAGCTTACAGCAAACGCGAGCCAATTAGTTGACGGCGTCTTTCAGCGCTTTACCGGCTTTGAAGCTGGGCACCTTGGCAGCGCTGATTTCGATCGGCTGACCCGTCTGAGGGTTGCGACCCGTACGTGCGGCACGCTCTTTGATAGCGAAAGTACCAAAACCTACTAAAGAAACGCTTTCGCCTTTTTTGAGGCTATCGGTGACAGACTCCACCATGGCATCCAATGCGCGGGTTGCCGCTGCTTTCGGAATATCAGCAGATGCGGCAATAGCTTCAATCAGCTCGGACTTATTCACACTTCACCCCTTGACTGTTTCAAAAAAATGGCTCTGAACGGCACGGTCACCGAGTGCAACAACCTCAAAGCATAGCTGCGTTTTATAGCAATGCCTTGAAACACCTGTCAAGCAACCGCACCGTGAAATGCCCATCGCTCAAGGCATTGGGCAAACTTATTAAGTTAATTAAAGCAGCAGCTGCTTTAACGCTTAATGGGTGCTTGCAACAGCATTGGTACTAAACGACTTATCTGCTGCTTTCAACGCAGCCTTGTCTTCCACCGCTTCGGCTAACGCGACGGCCAGCACGTCATCTATCCATCGTACGGGACGAATATCAAGCGCTCCCTTGATATTGTCCGGCACCTCCTTGAGATCTCGACGATTTTCCTCAGGGATCAGGACGGTCTTTATACCACCGCGGCGGGCTGCCAGCAATTTCTCCTTCAGACCACCGATGGGTAACACTTCACCCCGCAGATTGACCTCGCCGGTCATGGCTACGTCGCAACGAACCGGACGCAAGGAATAGGCCGACACGATGGCCGTCACCATGGCAATACCTGCGCTAGGTCCATCCTTGGGCGTCGCACCTTCTGGCACATGGATATGCAGGTCTTCATTTTCAAAGCGCTGTGGGTCGATGCCATAGGCAACGGCCCGTGATTTGACCACGGTCTGTGCTGCGCTGACCGACTCTTTCATGACATCGCCCAGCGAGCCGGTCTTGTGCAGACGCCCTTTACCAGGGGTCACCACGGACTCGATATTGAGCAGCTCACCACCGACCGAGGTCCAGGCAAGTCCAGTGACGCGCCCTACCTGATCCTCTTGCTCTGCCAGGCCGTAGCTGTAGCGGCGCACGCCAGCGTAAGTCTCGATATCGTCAGCCAGAAGCACCTGCTTCGCCTGCAGCTGGCTGCCCGCTTTGGCGCCCGAGGTACGCTCTGCTTCCAACCTTTCACGTAGCACTTTACGGCACACCTTGGCGATTTGGCGCTCCAGCTCGCGCACTCCCGCCTCGCGGGTGTAGTAGCGCACCAGCTCTAGTAAGGCATCGTCTTCCAACGCCAGCTCTTCATCTTTCAGGCCATTGGCCTCCAACTGTTTGGGCAGCAGGTAGCGTTTGGCAATGGCCAGCTTTTCGTCTTCCGTGTAGCCCGGCAGGCGAATGATTTCCATGCGATCCAGCAGCGGCCCAGGAATGTTCATCGAGTTGGCCGTACAGATGAACAGCGTCTCGGAAAGATCGTAGTCCAGCTCCAGATAGTGATCGCTGAAGCTGTTGTTCTGCTCCGGGTCCAGCACCTCCAGCAGCGCGGAGGCCGGGTCACCGCGATGGTCCATGCCCAGCTTGTCGACTTCGTCCAGCAGGAACAGCGGGTTTTTGACCCCTGCCCGGCTCATGCGCTGAATCAGTTTTCCGGGCAAGGAGCCAATGTACGTCCGGCGATGGCCGCGAATTTCAGACTCGTCTCTCACGCCGCCCAGCGCCAGACGCACGTACTTGCGATTGGTCGCCTTGGCGATGGACTGACCCAGCGAGGTCTTGCCCACCCCGGGTGGGCCAACCAGACACAGCACCGGGCCACGCATCTTGCGCACCCGCTTTTGCACCGCCAGGTATTCGAGGATGCGCGCCTTGACCTCTTCAAGACCGTGGTGATCCTGATCCAGCACTTCCTGGGCTTTCACCAGGTCATGCTTGACGCGAGTACGCTTTTTCCAGGGCACGGCAATCAGCCAATCCAGGTAGGAGCGCACCACGGTGGCTTCGGCCGAGTTCGACGACATCATCTTGAGCTTGTTCAGCTCCTGGGTTGCCTTATCGGAGGCTTCCTTGGGCATGCCCGACTCTTTGATGGCACGCTCGTACTTATCGGCCTCGTTAGGCACGTTATCCAGCTCACCCATTTCTTTCTGGATGGCCTTCATCTGCTCGTTCAGGTAGTACTCGCGCTGGGTCTTTTCCATCTGCTCCTTGACCCGGGAGCGGATGCGCTTCTCGACCTGCAGAAGGTCGATTTCAGACTCGATCAGTGCCATCAGGTGCTCGATGCGATCACGCACGCGGTCCATTTCGAGCAGATCCTGCTTGTCGCCAATCTTCAGCGACAAGTGCGCACAAATGGTGTCCACCAAACGGCTAGGATCTTCAATGCCTGATAATGAATTGAGTACCTCGTTGGGTACTTTCTTGGACAGCTTGACGTACTGCTCGAACTGATTGAGCAGCACGCGCACCAGCGCCTCTTGTTCACGACTGGTTAGTGGCTCACTGTCCCGGGGCAAAAGATGCGCCTGGGCATAACCGGCGTCACTCTCCTCGATACTGACCACATCGGCACGAAAGCTGCCTTCGATCAACACTTTTACCGTACCGTCTGGCAGTTTGAGAAGCTGCATGATGTCTGCCACGGTTCCCATGGCATACAGATCCGCATTGTCCGGCTCATCTTGAGAGGCTTCACGCTGAGCCACCAACAGTACGCGTTTGTCGGCTTCCATCGCCGCTTCAAGCGCCTGGATGGATTTCTCACGACCAACGAAAAGCGGAATGACCATCTGCGGGTACACGACCACATCCCGCAACGGCAACAGGGGTAGACATTGTGTCTGATCGGCGTTCTGCTGCATCGCAGACGTTCCTCAATTTCGGATGAGTACTCGAGCGGCTTTCAACAAGCCAGATACCTTGCCCAGCAGCTCATGATACAAGACGTGTGAACAACAAGGGGCCGCCTAGGCGACCCCTTGGATTGGCACGCGGTGGTCATCAGACCGCGCGGAACCTCGGGCGGTTAGCCATCGGTGCCGTCAACCCGGGCAGCCTCTTGCTGGGAATAGACCAGCAGCGGCTCACTCTCGCCGGCAATGACAGACGCTTCGATGACCACTTTGCTGACGCCTTCCAGAGAAGGGATTTCATACATGGTATCCAGCAGCACGGACTCCAGGATCGAGCGTAAGCCCCGCGCCCCGGTCTTGCGCTCCATGGCCTTGGCAGCCACGGCACGCAGTGCCTCATCCCTGAACTCCAGTTCCACGTCTTCCATCTCGAACAGCTTAGCGTACTGCTTGACCAGCGAATTCCTGGGCTCCGTGAGGATCTGTACCAGGGCATCTTCGGTCAGCTCGGTCAGGGTAGCAATGACAGGCAGACGACCCACGAACTCGGGAATCAGGCCGAACTTGACCAGATCTTCGGGCTCGACGTCGGCCAACAGCTCGCCAACGCCACGGCTGGACTCTTTGCTTTTCACGCTGGCATTGAAGCCGATACCGCCTTTCTCAGCACGATCACGGATGACCTTGTCCAGACCGGCAAAAGCGCCACCGACGATGAACAGGATATTGGCCGTATTGACCTGTACGAACTCCTGTTGGGGGTGCTTGCGCCCACCCTGAGGAGGCACGGAGGCCGTGGTCCCTTCGATGAGCTTGAGCAGCGCCTGCTGAACACCCTCACCCGATACGTCACGGGTAATCGAAGGGTTGTCCGACTTACGAGAAATCTTGTCGATTTCATCGATATAGACGATGCCACGCTCGGCCTTTTCTACGTCGTAATCGCACTTTTGAAGCAGTTTCTGGATGATGTTCTCGACATCCTCACCCACATAACCCGCTTCGGTCAGCGTGGTGGCATCCGCTATAGTGAAGGGTACATTCAGTAGCCGAGCCATGGTTTCAGCCAGCAGCGTTTTGCCGCTACCGGTAGGACCAATCAAGAGAATGTTGGATTTACCCAGCTCCACATCGCCTTCACGCACCTCTGATTTGAGACGCTTGTAGTGGTTGTACACCGCTACGGACAGCACCATTTTGGCGCGGTCTTGTCCGATGACGTAGTCGTCCAACGTATGACGTATTTCGCGGGGCGTGGGTAGCCGCTCCTCATCGCTCTCGGCATCGGCTTCGAGAACTTCCTCGCGAATGATGTCATTACATAAGTCGACACACTCATCGCAGATATAAACGGACGGGCCGGCAATCAGCTTGCGTACTTCGTTCTGGTTTTTACCGCAAAACGAGCAGTACAGCAGCTTGCCACCTTCGTCCTTGCCTTTGCCGTCGGCCATTCGTGTACCTCTGTCACTAAGGCGGCCAACGCCGCCTGAAAAGCTCTTAGAAAAGCAGAATCCTACTACGCTATCAGGATGTAGGACGCTTATCCAGCACTGCGTCAATCAAGCCATACTCTTTTGCTTTATTGGCGCTCATGAAATTATCACGGTCGGTATCACGGGCCACCGTTTCGATATCCTGGCCAGTGTGATGGGCCAGAATCTGGTTCAGTTTCTCACGAATACCGAGAATTTCACGGGTATGGATTTCGATATCCGAGGCCTGCCCCTGATAGCCGCCCAACGGCTGGTGAATCATGACACGTGAGTTAGGCAGGCAGTAGCGCTTGCCTGCGGCGCCCGCCGTCAGCAGTAACGCCCCCATGCTGGCCGCCTGGCCAATACACACCGTGGATACGTCGGGCTTGATGAACTGCATGGTGTCATAAATCGACATGCCTGCCGTCACCGAGCCACCCGGGGAATTGATGTAAAGATGAATATCCTTGTCGGGGTTCTCAGACTCCAGAAACAGCAGCTGAGCGACCACCAGGTTGGCCATGTAGTCTTCTACAGGACCCACCAGAAAAATGACGCGCTCTTTCAACAGGCGCGAGTAGATGTCGTAGGCTCTTTCCCCTTTGGCGCTTTGCTCCACCACCATGGGCACTAAACCGCCGGCGTTTTGAATATCAAACTCACTCATTCGGGTGATTCCTTGCGTCCGTTAAGGGAAAAGCGCACCTGAGAACAGGTGCGCGACTCGATGAGAATCAGGCGCCCGCCTGCTCGCCTTCTTCAGCGGTCTCATCTTGCTCAGCCTGCTGCTGGGCAGCTGCCAGTGCCTGCTGATAAGACATTTCCACGTCTTTGACGTTCGCTTGTTCCAGCAGTTTCTCGACCGCTTTCTCTTCGAGGATGGCCGATTTCACCTGGGTCTTGAGCTGCTCGTTACCCATGTAGTACTCGACGACTTCAGAGGGGTCCTGATACTGCTCGGCCAGCTCTTCCACCTTCGCCTTGATGGCATCATCGTCGGCATCCAGCTCGTTGGCCTTGATGACCTCCGCCAGCAACAAACCAACCTGCACGCGGCTCTTGGCCTGATCGGCAAACAGTTCATTGGGCAGTTGGCTGACGTCGAAGTCTTCACCCAGACCAAACTGCTGTGCTGCCTGACGCTTCATGGCGTCGGTTTCCTGCTGCACCAGTGCGCTCGGCACGGGGATGTCGTTGGCTTTCTTCAGCGCATCCAGCACCTGCTGCTTGACACGGTTATCCACGGCCTGTGCCGCTTCACGGGTCATATTCTTCTTGATTTCAGCGCGGAACTGGCTTTCGTCACCGCCTTCAACGCCAAAACGCTCGATGAACTCCGCATCCACTTCCGGCAGCTTCTGGCTACTGACCTTGTGGACGGTGACCTTGAAGGTCGCTTCCTGACCTGCCAGATGCTCGGCCTGGTAATCTACCGGGAAGGTGACGGAAATCGTCTTCTCTTCACCCGCCTTGGCACCGATCAGCTGATCTTCGAAACCAGGAATGAAGCTGTTCGATCCGATGACCAACGCGTGGCCTTCAGCGCTGCCGCCTTCGAAAGGCTCATCGCCCAGGAAACCCTGAAAATCGATGGTGACCTGATCGCCAGAGGCAGCAGCGGCATCGACTTCTTCCCAGGCAGCATTTTGCTTGCGCAGGGTATCGATCATCTCGTCGACATCGGCATCATTGATGGCAACGACCGGACGCTCTACCTCGGCACCTTCGATAGAGGCCAGCTCGACCTGCGGGTAGATTTCCATGATGGCAACGAACTCTAGATCCTTGCCCGCCTGGTTTACCTTCGGCTCGATCTGCGGGAAACCGGCAGGGTTGAGTCCTTCTTCGGTAATGGCGCGCACGTAACGCTCGCGCATGACTTCGCCAACCACTTCGTTGCGCACGCTGTCGCCGTAACGCTGGTTAACAACGGCCATCGGCACCCGGCCTTGGCGGAAACCGTTCAAGCGAACGTTTTTCGCCGTCTCTTTCAAGCGAGCGCTGACGGCCCCATCGATTTCTGCTGCCGGCACTTGAATAGTGATGCGGCGTTCGATCTGGGAGGTCGTCTCGACGGAAACTTGCATGAATTGTCCTCTAGCGGCTGGGCGTTGGGTTGATTATGTAACATTGATTCAAGAGGGCGATTTTAAGAACCCTGACGCAAGGTGGCAAGCGCCATGCTCGCAAGATGGGGGCTAGCCCTGCAATTTCAAGGGTTCGAGCGCCAAAAACCAACGATTATCCGGTCCTTTCACGGCTCTCAATCCCGCGCGCGCCACCAAAGCGTGACAGCGTGCAGCAATAAGCCACAGGTGGTCGCATGGGAAATGAACTCTTGCCAGCTTATCCACGCAGTGAACAGGGCGTGCCAGCTTCCCATGAGGATGGCACCCAACACCATCATGACGCTCAGACGTTTGAGCAGCCCGGGCAGCCGCTGGCGTGCCTCTACAGGCAGCATCTTCCACTGCACCGCCGCTGCCCCTGCCACCAGCACCAAAGCCATGACGATGAGCGTTTGACGCGTCTCATGACCGCCCGCCAGATAGCGCGGCAGTGCAGATAGCATGACCACGCATAGACCCAAGGCAATACTGACTCGTTCAGGAGAGTGAACCGCTGGCTGCATGGCTATACTACCTTCAACTGCTGAGCCACAATCCACTCTTCTACCCACGGCACTGCAGCATCATCGGCCATGAAGGTTTCCATGGCATCGATTTCCAGGCGCTCCCCAAGGCGCTGCGCCCCCATCGAGGCCAACAACTCATCCAGCTCGCGGCCCGCCCCACAAAATGTATCCCCATAGGAGCTATCCCCCAGGGCGATGAGTCCATAGCGCAAGCCGGTAAGCGAGGGTGACTGATCTTTCAGGCTGCGCACGAACGGTACGATATTGCCAGGAAAGTCGCCACTACCAGTGGTCGACAAGCAAAACAGCGTCAGGTCATTATCGCCACTCACGTCTGTCAACGTGGGCTGTTCAGACACGGCCACGGCATATCCCGCCTTCTCGAACAGCGGCTTGACCTGCTCGGCTACGTCAAGGGCACCGCCATACATGGTGCCCACCACAATCGTCATCTTTGGCATTGCTTACTCCCGGTTCACAATGTTCAGTCGACAAATACCTGATGAATTTGGTCAAATATTAACACGACTGGCAAAAGCCGCGCACGTTGCGCACGCCCTTCTTCCTTCTACTCTTACATCTTCTATCTGCGGGAGCGCTTATGCAGCAAGCCTTTGAGACATGGATCACCCCTATCATGATCGGCGGCTTGATCGTGTTCATGTGCTTCATCATTTGGGATTTGGCCAAAAAGTCGAATGCAGGCAAATTCGGCACGATCATGCTGTTCGTCGTACTCGGCGCAGGCATGATGGGTTACATCATCAAGGTCATCATCACCTGGTTGATCGAAGGGCGAGGCCTGTAGCCTCCATGATCGTTCAGCCATAAAAAGGAGTGCTTCTCGGCACTCCTTTTTGACATGGGTCGCGAAGGCTAATCCTGCCTACCAAGACCACCTTCGCTCGCATAGCGCTCTACCTGCTGCTTGAGCTTCTGACCAGGCCTGAAGGTCACTACCCGGCGCGCCGAAATCGGAATTTCCTCTCCGGTCTTGGGGTTACGGCCCGGCCGCTCACGCTTGTCGCGCAGGTCAAAATTACCAAATCCTGACAGCTTCACTTGCTCGTTTTCACGTAAGCAAGCGCGAATCTCTTCGAAAAAAGCTTCGACCATCGCTTTTGCTTCTCGTTTTGACAGCGCCAGCTCGCTATGTAAATGCTCTGCTAGCTCTGCTTTGGTCAACGCACCCATAAGGCTCCTCCATGTAGCAAACGGTGTAGCAAACGCACTGCCAGGATCGTGGTAAGCGTCATATCATGGCATGGCGTCATCAACCGCGCAGATCAGCGTTCAGCTCGGTACGCACGGTAGTCACAATGGCATCAACCAACTGGTTGATTTCTTCATCATTTAGCGTGCGCGATGCGTGTTGCCAGGTCAAGCCCAACGCAATGCTCTTGTAACCTTCGGCAACGCCCTTACCAGCATAGACATCAAACAGCTTGATGTCTTTCAAGCTTTCCCCCGCCTGTGACTTTGCACAGTCGAGCAGCGCCTGAACGGGCGTCTCTTCCTTGACCGTGAACGCCAGGTCGCGACGAACTTCCGGGTAGCGGGAGAGCGGTTCGAAGGTGGGAATCGCACCTTGACTCAAGGCGTCCAGCCGTACTTCAAACAGCACGGCATCCACTTTCAGGCCCAATTTGGCACGCACCTGAGGATGCAGCGTTCCAATCCACCCAACCGGCTTCCCTTTATGCAGCACCCTGGCCGTCTGCCCCGGATGCAAAGCCGAGTGCTCGCCAGGTTCGAAGCGCCAATCTTCTGCCGCCCCCCCGAGTGCCAGCACACTCTCAAGGTCACCCTTGAGATCATAGAAGTCGACGGCTTCCTTACCGCCACTCCAGCCCTCGGCCTCACGCCCACCGCACACCAGCGCCCCCATCATGGGCACTTGAGAAAGATCGTCCAGCGGGCCATTGAACACCAGCCCCGTCTCGAAGAGACGAACGCGCGACTGCTGGCGATTGAGGTTGTGCTCCAGCGCCCTTACCAGCCCCGGAAACAGGCTGGCTCGCATGACGGAAAGATCCGCCGAAATCGGGTTGGCCAATACGGGTGATACGGCGTCGGGCAGCAGTGCCGCCTGAAGGTCTGGCGCCACGAAGCTATACGTCACCGCTTCCTGGTAACCACGAGCCACCAGCTGGTTACGCAGACGCGCCAGCGTCAGGGTCGACTCGTTGGCAGGACGCAGCGCCAGGCGAGCTGCTGGTCGGCGGACGGGCAGATTGTTGTAACCATGCACACGGGCGACCTCTTCGATGAGGTCTTCCTCGATGGCAATGTCAAAACGCCAGCTGGCTGCCTTGACCTTCCAACCCTCGGCCAAGCGCTCCACTTGCAGCCCCAGGCGCTCGAGAATATCGCTCACTTCATCGCCCGGCAGCTGCTTGGAAAGCGCCGCTTCGAGCCGCGCTTCACGCAGCATGATGGTCTTCGCTGCAGGCAACGCCTGCTGGTGAACCGCCTCCGTTACCGGACCTGCCTGGCCACCGCAAATTTCCAGCAGTAGCTGGGTCGCCCGCTCGATGGCCACGCTGGCCAGCTCAGGGTCCACCCCACGCTCATAGCGGTGCGAGGCATCCGTATGGAGGCCATAAGAGCGTGCCTTGCCAGCAATCGCCAACGGCGCGAAAAACGCCGACTCCAGGAAAATAGTGTGCGTCTGCTCGTTGACGCCAGAGTTCTCCCCACCCATGACGCCGGCCATGGCCAGAGGCCCACGCTCATCAGCAATCAACAGCGTATCCTGACGCAGCGCTACGTCCTGCCCGTCCAGTAAGGTCAGTCGCTCGGATGGCTGCGCCATGCGCACGCAAATCCCGCCATGAAGGTTGTCGCGGTCAAAGGCATGCAACGGCTGGCCCAGCTCTAGCATAACGTAGTTGGTGACATCGACGACCGGATCGATCGAGCGCACGCCACTGCGACGCAGTCGCTCTACCATCCATAGCGGCGTCTCCACCTGAACATCGACACCCTTGATAACACGCCCCAGATAGCGGGGGCACTGCTCTACGGCATCCACGCGCACCGGGAAAGTATCGTCGATCGTGGCGGGCACCGGCGTCATCTGCGGACCGCTGACAGCCAGCCGATTCAACACCCCTACCTCGCGCGCCAATCCTTTGATACTCAGGCAGTCACCGCGGTTAGGCGTCAGATCGACCTCGATGGTCATGTCGTCCAGCTGCATGTACTCGCGGAAGCTGACGCCGACCGGCGCGGCCTCGGAGAGCACCAGAATACCTGGCGAGGTCTCTTCCTCCAACCCCAGCTCGGACGCCGAGCAGATCATGCCGTTGGATTCGACACCACGCAGCTTGGCCTTCTTGATCTTGAAGTCGCCCGGCAGCACTCCGCCCACCTGGGCAAAAGGAATTTTCTGACCGACTGCCACGTTGGCGGCACCACACACCACCTGGACAGGCGCACCGGTGCCATCATTCACGCTGCACACATTCAGCTTATCGGCATCCGGGTGCTTCTCTTTACTCAGCACTTCGGCAACGACGACACCACTAAAAGCAGCAGCAACGGCCTCGACCGCGTCGACTTCAAGCCCTGCCATGGTGATCTGATCGGCAATGGCTTGCGCATCCAACTGCGGAGAGACCCATTCACGCAGCCACTGTTCTGAAAACTTCATAATTTTTCCCGTCGTAAGCAGCAGTATCAGGTGAATTGGCGCAGGAAGCGCAAATCGTTCTCGAAGAATAGGCGTAGGTCATTGACCCCATAGCGCAACATGGCCAGACGCTCGGCGCCCATGCCGAACGCAAATCCGGTATAGCGCTCGGTATCGATTCCCGAATGGCGAAAGACCTCAGGATGCACCATGCCGCAACCCATGACTTCCAGCCAGCCACTGTGAGAGCAGACACGACACCCTTCACCGCTGCACATCACACACTGAATATCGACTTCCGCCGAGGGCTCGGTAAAAGGAAAATAGGAAGGACGGAAGCGCACCGACAGGTCGTCACGCTCGAAAAACGCCTGTAGAAAATCTTCGATAGTGCCCTTCAAGTCGGCAAAACTGACGCCTTCATCCACCAGCAGCCCTTCTACCTGGTGGAACATGGGCGTGTGGGTCAGATCAGAATCGCTGCGATAAACGCGCCCCGGGCAAACGATCCGGATGGGCGGCTCGCTACTTTTCATGGTACGCACTTGCACGGGCGACGTGTGAGTACGCAACAACCGCGTCGCATCGAAATAAAACGTATCCGCCATGCCCCGCGCAGGATGGTGAGCCGGAATATTGAGTGCTTCGAAGTTGTGGTAGTCGTCCTCGATTTCAGGCCCTACCGCCACATCGTAGCCAACCCTGGTAAACAGCCCTTCGATACGCTCCAGGGTTCGCGTCACGGGATGCAGCCCCCCGCTAGCTTGCCCACGCCCTGGCAGAGTGACATCGATACGCTCTGCTGCCAGGCGCGCATCAAGGGCGGCATTTTCCAGCTGCTGGCGTTTGGCGTCGATCTCCGCCGACAGGGTCTGCTTGGCCTGATTGATCTGCTCGCCTGCGGCTGGGCGCTCTTCCGCCGACAATTTACCCAACCCTTTCAGCAAGGCGGTTACTTCGCCTTTCTTGCCCAGGTAACGAACGCGTAGCTCATCCAGCGCCGAGACACTCTGCGCAGCCTGGATAGCTTCGCGGGCCTCTGACACCAGAGTAGGAAGGTGGTCCATCCGATTTCACTCCGAATTAAGCGGCTCCATCCACGGGGATGGCTGGCATGTAGAAGGTGACAAAAAACAGGGGAAGAGCGGCTGCTCTTCCCCTGCATGGGTCACACTGAAATGACCACGGGCATTTCACGCCAGGCTAGCCCAGCGAGAAGTGCCTTATTGGGCAGCCTTGGCTTTTTCCACGATAGCAGCAAAAGCGGCTTTCTCGTGTACAGCCAGGTCAGCCAATACTTTACGGTCAATTTCAATACCGGCTTTCTTCAGGCCACCGACAAAGCGGCTGTAAGACATGCCGTTGATACGTGCACCAGCGTTGATACGCTGAATCCACAGAGCGCGGAATTGGCGCTTGCGGTTGCGACGGTCACGGTAGGCGTACTGACCGGCCTTGATGACAGCCTGCTTGGCTACGCGGAAAACACGCGAACGGGCACCGTAGTAACCTTTGGCCTGCTTCAGAACTTTTTTATGGCGACGACGGGCAACTACGCCACGCTTAACACGGGTCATAACACACTCCTGACTTTATGACTGAGTCAATACTCAGATAAGAAAATTCGACCTTACAGGTTCGGCAGCATGCGCTGAATCAGCGCTTTGTCGGCAGCATGTACTTGCTTCATGCCACGCAGCTGACGCTTACGCTTGGTCGACTTCTTGGTCAAGATGTGGCTACGGAAAGACTGCTTGTGCTTGAAGCCGTTAGCGGTCTTTTTGAAGCGCTTGGCAGCGCCGCTGTTGCTTTTGATTTTCGGCATGAGATAACTCCGCTCGATATTTTTTAGAAAACCCAGGGCCGACCAGCGCACACGCGCTGGCCCGTTAACAACGCCGTTGGATCACTTCTTTTTCGGGGCAAGGATCATGATCATCTGGCGGCCTTCCATTTTCGGGAAAGACTCCACCGCTCCGATCTCTTCCAGGTCTGCCGCGATTCGCTCCATCAGCTTGCGGCCGATGTCCTGATGCGCCATTTCACGACCACGGAAGCGCAATGTGACCTTGCCTTTGTCACCACCTTCCAGGAAGCGAATCAGGTTTTTAAGCTTGACCTGATAATCGCCCTCGTCGGTGCCAGGACGGAATTTGACTTCCTTGACCTGGATTTGCTTCTGCTTTTTCTTTTGAGCCGCTTTCTGCTTCTTGGTCTCAAAAACGAATTTACCGTAATCCATGATCTTACAGACGATGGGGTCGGCATTCGAAATTTGCACGAGATCCAGACCTGCCGCTTCTGCACGCTCAAGAGCCTCGGAGGTGGGCACTACGCCCAACTGCTCGCCTTCGGCATCGATTAAACGTACTTCTTCTTCGGTGATCCGCTCGTTCATTGGTGGGCGTTTATCTTGTGGACGCCCGCGCTGATTGCTTCGCTTGATTGCTCTGTCTCCTTAGGCAATTGACGATGTCGCCAGGGCTGCTCTCTCTGCACTGAACTTTTCGATGAACTCATCGATGGTCATGGTGCCGAGATTTTCGCCGCTGCGAGTACGCACGGCCACTGAGTCAGCTTCTACTTCCTTATCTCCTACCACCAGAAGATAGGGAACTTTCTGTAATGTATGCTCACGGATTTTAAAGCCGATCTTCTCGTTCCTCAAGTCCGCCTTGACCCGTAAGCCATTTTTTTGCAGCCGACGCTCCACTTCCAGAGCAAAATCGCGCTGTGCATCGGTAATCGTCATCAACACCGCTTGCTGCGGGGCCAACCATAATGGCATAGCACCTGCGTAGTGCTCAATCAAAATACCCAGGAAACGTTCGAAAGAGCCCAGAATGGCACGGTGCAACATGACCGGCGTCTTGCGCGCCCCGTCTTCATCCACGTACTGGGCGCCCAAACGGCCCGGCAGGTTGAAGTCCAGCTGCAGGGTGCCGCACTGCCACACTCGGTTCAGACAGTCGCGCAGCGCAAACTCGATTTTGGGACCATAAAAAGCCCCCTCACCCGGCTGCAACTCCCACTCAAGCCCCGTGGCATTCAAGGCAGCTTCCAGGCCCTGCTCGGCGCGATCCCACATCTCTGCTTCACCAAGGAAGTCTTCAGGGCGCGTGGACAGCTTCAACTCGACGTCATCGAACCCCAGCGTCTTGTAGACTTGCAACGTCAACGCAATGAACGCTTCGGCTTCTGCCTGAATCTGCTTCTCGGTGCAGAAGATGTGTGCATCGTCCTGGGTAAACCCGCGCACGCGCATCAGACCATGCAGTGACCCAGAGGGTTCATTACGATGGCAGCTACCAAACTCGGCCAGGCGCAAAGGCAGGTCGCGGTAGCTCTTCAGGCCCTGATTGAACACCTGCACATGGCAAGGACAGTTCATCGGCTTGACCGCGTACTCACGCTTCTCGGACTCGGTGGTGAACATCAGCTCACTGTAGTGCCCCCAGTGGCCAGATTTTTTCCACAGCGAAAGATCGACCACTTGGGGTGTCTTGATCTCCTGATAGCCATGCGCCCGCTGCACATTACGCATGTACTCTTCAAGCGCCTGATACATGGTCCAGCCATTGGGGTGCCAGAACACCATGCCCGGGGCTTCTTCCTGCAGATGGAAGAGGTCCATTTTGCGCGCCAATTTACGGTGGTCGCGCTTCTCAGCTTCCTCCAGCCGCTTCAGGTAAGCCTTGAGCTGCTTTTTATCACCCCAGGCCGTACCGTAAATACGCGTAAGCATCGGGTTGGAAGCGTCCCCCCGCCAGTAGGCACCTGCCAGCTTGGTCAATTTGAAAGCTTTCAGATGCCGGGTGTTCGGGACGTGAGGCCCCCGACACATGTCCGTATACTCTTCATGGTGATACAGGCGGATAGCGGTACCGTCAGGAATGTCGCGGATAATTTCCTGCTTATAGGGCTCGTCACGCTGCTCGAAAGTGGCCATGGCCTTGGCGCTATCGACGTATTCACGCACTACGTCGTACTCCCGATCGATCAACGCCTGCATACGCTTCTCGATCGCTTCCAGATCTTCGGGCGTCACGGGTTGGCCAAAATCGATATCGTAGTAAAACCCATCATCGATGACCGGGCCAATCGCCATTTTGGCATTGGGGTAGAGCTGCTTCACGGCATGACCAATCAGATGTGCACACGAGTGGCGAATGATCTCCAGCCCCTCGTCGTCACGCGCCGTGATGATGGAGACATCGGCATCCTGCTCGATGACATCCGCGGCATCCACCAGCACCCCATCAATCTTGCCCGCCACGCAGGCCTTGGCCAAACCAGGGCCAATGGACTCTGCCAACTGCATGATGGAAAGGGGGCTATCAAATGTTCTTTGGCTGCCGTCAGGCAGTGTCACTATGGGCATTCAAATATTCCTTGAGCGCAGTGGTGATCCATACCAGGGATCACATTTCGCTATCAACGGTAGAAAAACGGACTCAAAACCGACCGACAGCCTAACAGACTTTGGCATCTCGTAAAATAAAACGGGAGGCCCATGGCCTCCCGTTCTCTTGCTCTCTTTCAGCGTCAGGCGTACAGCCTGTCAAAGAGCATCATGCTGGCAAGTGATTAGTTCCACTCATCCAGTTCTACGCGACGGTTCTGCGCACGACCTTCCTCAGTGTCGTTGGTAGCAACAGGACGCTCTTCACCGTAACCTACAGCGCGCATGCGGTTAGCTTCTACGCCACGCTGGGCAAGGTAGGCAGCCACAGACTCGGCACGACGCTGAGACAGGTTCTGGTTGTATTCAGCAGAACCGCGTGAATCGGTGTGACCTTCGATGCTGACACGCACGTCAGGATTGTTCACCAGACGCTCGGCAACGCCATTCAGCACTTGCTGTGCATTGGTAGTGAGCTGTGCGGAGTCGAACTCGAAGTTGACGTCACGCAGCACCATGCTTTCCGGGCAACCCAGAGCATTCACGGCAACGCCAGCCGGGGTGTCAGGGCACTGGTCACGGTAATCCGGCACGCCGTCACCGTCGGAGTCCAGCGGGCAGCCATTGGCATCTACCGCCACACCAGCAGGCGTTCCCGGGCACTGGTCACGGTAGTCCGGAACGCCGTCACCGTCGGAGTCCAGCGGGCAGCCTTCAGCATCTACCGCGACGCCAGCAGGCACTTCACCGTAGCTCGGGCACTGCGGCGCAACCGGCTCAGGAGTATGATCGGCACACAGCAGACCGCCGATGGCAGCGCCTGCCGCGAAGCCAGTAGCCGCGCCAGCGTCTTCGTCCGAGCTGCCGCTAGTAGCATAGCCAATGCTGCCACCGATCAGGCCACCGGCGATACCACATACGGCGGGGTGCTGGTACCAGCTACGGTCGCTGCTTGCACTCGCCTGACCAGAAGACTGGGAGGCAGAGCTGGCACAGCCAGAGAGGCCTACTACGAGGGCAGAACCGATTAGCAAGCCAGTTGTTGACTTTTTCATGCAAGACTCCTTCTTGATCCAATGCTGATATGGTCAGTGACCAAATCTATCTAATGCTTCTTTTAGCGAGAGCATCCATTTTTCGCTGTTCTTCTTCAGGATGGGCGCCTTGGCGCATCATGAAATCGAACGAGGTGCCTATCATTAACGTTTCAGCGCTAGAAGGCAACAATGCCGTGATATCAACTTCTTGCCAATACCGACGTGTTTAGCATAGCAAAGCTGACACCAATGACACTAAAAATCAGTGCAACGCTTTGGAACCTTTGGCGCGCCACTGGATCACAGCCGTGGCAGCGGCGAGTACGGCAGGACGCATTTCCGCCTCGACTTCGAGCCGTTCCTTGTCTTCACGCATCCGCTCTCGGGGCGTCAATTGCTTGCGAGCAGAGTGGGTCTTGAGATGCCGCGTCCGGCTGTAGACTTCGGCAAATGCTTGAAATTCTGGCCTTTCTGCAAGGCCAGGATCAACGATTTCCAGCAGCACCTTACACCGCCAAGAGCCTTCGGTGATATCCACCTGCTCCTGCACCAGCGCGCTTACGACGTAATCCAGGTTTTCAAGGCTGTTCTGCTGAGCACGCTGTTCTTCCTCGATACGAAAAGCTTCCCGACGCTTTACCTCCTTGCGCAGGGAATACGCATAGCCCCCTAGTCCTGCAATCACCATCAAGGCGACAGCTAGCAACAGTAGTGCAACGGTAGAGCTCATGACACCTCTTCATTCAGCCGCGAAATAGTTTAACGAAAATTGTACACCGTTTTCTACAGCGTAGACCAATTTTGTCATTTGCCCGTCCTCGCTACCCAAGGGCCGAGGGCAGCAGGAAAGTATAATGGTCCAACAAGAGCGCGCCAAACAGTCCCAGCAGGTAACGAATGGAAAACCAGAAGGCAAGTAGCGGCGCTTCTTGGTCATCCCCTTTCCATACGCGCCAGCTCCAACACCAGCTCTTTCAACACCCCCCAACGAATGGTGGGTAACGTGGTATCCAGCGTTGCGTATCGCATAGTGATCACCTGATGGATTGTTATTGTTTTCAAGGTCAATCATTGGACTATCGGGCCTGCACGTATAACGCTTTCCCGTCGAGCGCCTGCACTGCGTGTGACCGTTCAGGCATATAACGGTAGCGCCACCAGGCCCACCCCAGCCCCAGGCACAACAGCACGGCGCCCGCGGTATGCAGCAGCGCTAGCCATAACGGCAGCCAGAGCAGCACATTGGCAACGCCCAACCCTGCCTGTAGCAGGTACAGCAACACGACCATGGACAAGGCACCCACGACCTCACTTTGGCGGCGATAGCGCCACCAGAGCGCCAGCAGCACGACACCCAGCAGCAAGGCACCCAAGCGGTGCACCACATGAATGGCGGTGCGCGCATCGGCATGCAGCTGACCATGTAAATAATTGGGGCCCACGGTCTGGGTCAGATGAAACCCTTCGCTCAGGTCCATATCCGGCCACCACTGGGTGTTACAGGAGGGAAATCCCTGGCAAGCAATACCGGCATAATTGCTGGTGACCCAGCCACCCAGCGCCAGCTGCAGCACCAGCGCCGCGCCTGCCAGAAGCCAGAGCGGGCCTGACTTTCTGGGGGGCACCAACACCCCTTTCGCCGACCGACGAATGCGCAGATGAAGCCAAAAAAACAGCATCAACACGCTGAGCCCGCCCAGCAAGTGCAGCGTGACCACCTGCGGCCAGAGCTTCAACGTCACGGTAAAGGCGCCAAACGCACCTTGTATGAGAATCACGATCAGCAGCGCGATGCTGACCTTCCAGGGATAGCCTTCTCGGCGCCTCAATGGCCACCCCAGGAGTAGCGTTCCGATCACCAGCAGCCCGAGAAAGCTAGCGACATAGCGGTGCCCCATCTCGACCCAGGCCTTGAAGGGGTCAAGCGGCACGTCCGGATGGCGCAGTGCGGCATGTTCGCTATCCGGCACCAACAACCGCCCGTAGCAACCAGGCCAGTCGGGGCACCCTAGCCCCGCATCCACCAGCCGAGTCCAGGCCCCCACCAGAATGACCAGCATCGTCAACAGCGTACCGGCCAGGCTCAGCGCTACCAGCAGGCGCAAACGGTGCTTATCGGAATGAATCATCACGTGTCCTTACGGCTGATCAGTCGCCGGGAGAGAATTACAAAGCGTTCACTTTGAACAAGTGTCTAATATCTTTCAGCATATCCGACGCGGGGGCCGTTGCGTGGTAGGCCAGCGCAGGGCGGCCTGCGGGGTCCAGCACCCAGACACGCTGTTCGCCACGCCAGTTGGGCAAGCGGTGCCAGGCCGTGGCGGTCTCGCCAGGCAACATCTGCAGGTCACCGCCGATCCTGAGGCGCTGCAGGCGACCCGCTTCTCGCCCAAGAGCCCGGTGCAGACGCCATAGCTCATCCTGCCTTGCGTCACAGGGCTCCACGCATTCGAACACCAGCATCCACTGCTCACCAGGCTCAAGTCTAGACGTTAGTGGCCACTCTTCCAGCGGCGGCGCGGTCACGGAAACATCCCCGTAGGCGGTGTAGTGGGTGGGTATACCGATTCGCCATGTCACCATGATCCATGCGATCACCACCGGCGCGGCAAACGCCACGAACAGTAGCACCAGGATAAAGCGAGGGAAACGCTTTGCGCTGGATGACATCGGGTTAACTCCTGATTCTCTCGACCCTTGGGTCGTTCATGAGGCGGCGACCGCCGATCAGCATCACCACCAGAGCCGCCAGCGTTAGGCCCCACCACTGAAACGCATAGGCCTGATGACGCGCCGGTGGCACCACATTGGCTTCCCACCAGGGGATCAGGACACCCTCCCCCTCGTGAGCATGCACCCATCCGGCAAAACGGAACGCCCCAAGCGCCGAGGCCCAGGGAGCCAGATCTAACCGTTGCAGCCTCACCCCTTCCAGGTTGTTGCCGTAAAGGAGGCCATCCGAATGGGCTCTCTGCCACTCTCCGACGACCTGCACCTGGCCTGCTGGCGTCGAGGAGACCGGCGGCTCGCGACTACTGCCGGTTTCCATAAACCCCCGCTGAATCAGCCAGAGCTGACCATGCTCGTCACGCAAAGGCGTCAGCACGGCAACGCCCAGCCGTCCATTGACGATTCGGTTATCGAGATAGAGCGTATGCTCCGCCAGATACTCGCCCTGCAAGCGTAGCATGGCACCCTCAGCCGGCTCACTGACCGGTGCTATCAGGGAGGGCGCGGCGGCACGCTGATCAAGCGATCGCTGCTTGTCAGCAGCACGCTCCCACTGCCATAGTCCTAATAGCACACCAGCAACGACCACCACGGTCCAAAAACACCCCCATACCAACAACCGCAAGGTGACACGGGAGCGTCGGCGCATGGCACTCAAATTACTGATCGCATTGGTGTTCATAGGCATGTTGGTCAGCCTAGCCGCAGGTGCTGGCTTTCTATTGCGAGACCACGGCGCTTCACGGCGCCTTCTGACCTCGCTGAAGTGGCGTGTCGGCCTGGGCTGTCTGCTCATGGCATTGCTCATTTTTGGCTTCTGGTCAGGCGAACTGGGCTGACGCCCTACAGTACATAGACAAAGATGAACAGCCCCACCCATACGACATCGACAAAATGCCAGTACCAGCAGGAGGCCTCGAAAGCAAAATGCTGCTCATTGGCGAAATGGCCCTTGATGATTCTGACCAGCATGATGGCCAGAATCAGCGTGCCAATGATCACGTGGATGCCATGAAAGCCCGTCAGAATAAAAAGGTCGCCCCGAAAATACCGGCTTCCAGGGTAATCCCGTAATGATGGTAGGCCTCGTAATACTCGACCCCCTGGATGACGATGAAGCAAATGCCCAACCCCACCGTCGCCGCCAGCCAATTCCGGCATGTTGATCGATAGCCCATCTTGAGCGCTTCATGAGCGACGGTCAGGGTAATGCTAGAGATGATCAGCAGCAGGGTATTGACCAGCGGCAACTGCCACGGGCTCAGCACGCTATGGGGCCCTGCCACGGCAGCATCAGGAGGATTCAATAACGGCCACTCGGGAATGAAGCCAGGCCATAGCAGCGCCGAAACCCCTTTGGCGCCCTCGCCGCCCAGCCAGGGGAGTGCAAAGGTGCGGATGTAGAAAAGCGCGCCGAAAAAGGCTGCAAAGAACATCACTTCCGAAAAGATGAACCACCCCATTCCCCAGCGAAACGAGCGATCCATCTGGGCGTCGTACAAACCGCCCATCGACTCATGTACGACATCGCGGAACCAGAGCCCCATGACCGCCACTACGGCCACCAACCCGATCGCCAAGACCGGCATACCGGTGCCATAGACCAGTTGAATACCGGCTCCGATCATCATCACACCCAGCGCAATCGAGCCCAATACGGGCCATCGGCTGGTCGCAGGTACGTAATAGCTGCCACTGCTCATATGCTGCCTCCTGGAACGCTTTCATAGGCGTCACTCAGTGCGACGCGATGAACGGGGTAGAGGGTATATACCAGCGTGATGGTATTGATATCCGGCGGCAGGTCCCGAGCCAGTTGAAATACCAACGGGATGGTCAACCGCTCCTGCCCCTGCAACTGCTGCTCTTGAAAACAGAAACAGCTGACCTTGCGCAAGTGTGTGGTGGCATTGGAAGGCGACACGCTGGGCACTGCCCGCCCCCAATTCTGGGACTGGCTATTGTTGGTGAAGGTAAAATCGACCTCGGCGGTTTGACCGGGATGCACGCGCATTTGACGCGTGGCTACGCTCATTTGCCAGGGCAAGCCCGCACTCCCCCGGGTGATGAACTGCACCGTAATAAAGCGCGACGTATCCACCTCCTCATGAACGATGGCCTGGGCGGTCGTATCCACCTTGCCATTCAGCCCGGTGATACGGCAGAAAACGTCGTAAAGCGGCACCAGCGCAAAGGCGAAGGCGAACATCCCCACCAGCGCCGCTACGGTGCGAATGACCGTACGCCTCACCGCTACCGCCTGCTTTTCACTACTGGTCGCCATACGCGAGCCCTCCCGCCTGTCAAACCATTAGTCATGGGCCTGTTGCCGATGGAAAACAGGCGGCGTTTCGAAGGTATGCAGTGGCGCTGGGCTGGGCACGCTCCACTCTAGATCTTCGGCCCCTTCCCAGGCCTTGGCCGGTGCTTTTTTGCCGCCTCTGACACACAGCACGACGACCAGCACGAACAGCAGTTGAGAGAAACCGAAGAAGAACGCGCCGATACTAGACAGAAGATTGAAGTCGGCGAACTGCAGCGCATAGTCGGGAATCCGTCTGGGCATGCCCGCCAACCCGGCAAAATGCATGGGGAAAAAGGTCAGGTTGACCCCAATGATCGAGCACCAGAAATGGCACTGAGCCAAACGCTCGTTGGGATAGTGGCCGGTCCATTTGGGCAGCCAGTAGTACACGCCTGCCATGATGGCAAAGATGGCCCCCGGCACGAGCACATAGTGAAAATGAGCGACCACGAAATACGTGTCATGGTATTGAAAGTCGGCAGGAGCAATGGCCAGCATCAGCCCGGAAAAACCACCGATGGTGAACAGCACCACGAATGCCAAGGCAAACAGCATAGGGGGTTCGAAGCTGATGGAGCCTCGAAATAGTGTTGTGACCCAGTTAAATACCTTCACGCCGGTTGGCACGGCGATCAGCATGGTGGTGTACATGAAGAAGAGTTCGGCTGCCAGCGGCAAGCCCACCACGAACATGTGGTGCGCCCAGACCAAAAACGACAGCAGTGCAATGGCCCCCGTGGCATACACCATAGAGGCGTAGCCAAACAGACGTTTGCGCGCAAAGGTAGGAATGATCGCCGACACGATACCGAAGGCCGGCAGAATCATGATGTAGACCTCGGGGTGCCCAAAGAACCAGAACAGGTGTTGGAACAGCACCGGATCACCGCCCCCCGAAGCATCAAAGAAGCTGGTCCCAAAGTTGATATCCATGAGCATCATGGTAATCACCCCCGCCAGCACGGGCATGACGGCAATCAGCAGGAAAGCGGTAATGAGCCATGTCCAGACGAACAGCGGCATGTCCATCATGCGCATCCCCGGGGCACGCATGTTGAGGATGGTGGCGATGATGTTGATCGCCCCCAGAATGGAGCTGATACCGGCAATGTGCAGCGCCAGAATGAAAAAGGTCGTGGAGGGCGGCGCATAGGTGGTGGACAAGGGCGCATAGAAGGTCCAGCCAAAATTGGGCCCGCCACCCGGCATGAAAAGTGTTGAAAGCAGCAGCGTGAAGGCGACGGGCAGCAGCCAGAAGCTGAAGTTATTGAGCCGGGGAAGCGCCATATCAGGCGCCCCGATCTGCAGCGGGATCATCCAGTTGGCCAGTCCCGTGAAGGCAGGCATGACGGCTGCAAACACCATGATCAAGCCATGCATGGTGGTCATCTGATTGAAGAACTCGGGCTGTACCAGCTGGAGCCCTGGCTGGAAAAGCTCCGCTCGAACCACCAGTGCAAAGATACCCCCAATAAAGAACATCGTCAGAGAGAAGATCAGATAGAGCGTACCGATCTCCTTGTGATTGGTGGTCAGTAGCCAGCGCATAAGCCCTTTGGGCGGGTGTGCATGCTGGTGATGGGCAGGCGTGGCACTGCCATGGCCGCCAGCGTGGGTGGTGGAACTATGCTGTAACGGGTGCTGAGGGGGTAGTTGGGGCGCCATGAGCTTCTCCGCCTGCTTTCATTGTTATGGGTAGCCTGGTGTTACTGGGCAATCAGCTCGGCGATCCTGGCTGGCTGCACCGTATCACCCGCGTCATTGCCCCAGGCATTGCGGGTATAGGTAACCACCGCCGCAAGCTCCACGGGATTGAGCGTGGATCGGAAAGCCGGCATCGCCGCACCAGAGACCCCATTGACGATCCTATCGATATGCCAATCCAGGTCTTCGATCAACTGATCATTACCGGCCAATGCCGGGAAGGCCGGCATCGCCCCTTGCCCTTCGGCTTGATGGCAAGAAGAACAGATGGCGCGGTACACCGCTTCCCCTCTGGCCATCAGTTCGTCCATCTCCCATTCACGGTCGACGCCCATGGCCTCCTGCTCGGCCGCTTCACGCCGCTCTACCAGCCAGGCATCGAATTCCTCTTCTTCCATGGCATGTACCACGACAGGCATGAAGCCATGATTGACACCACAGAGTTCGGCACACTGTCCGCGATAAATACCGGGAGTATTGATCTGCACCCAGTTTTCATTGATGAAGCCGGGGATCGTATCCTGCTTGACTGCCAGCTCGGGCACCCACCAGGAGTGGATGACATCGTCTGAGGTCATCAAAAAGCGTACTTTGCGATTGATTGGCAAGACCAGCGGTTCGTCCACGTCGAGCAGATAATGCTCTCCGCGCTCCTCCTCCCCTCGGATCTGTTCCCAGGGCGTGCTCATGTTGGAGTTGAAAGCAACGTCTTCGCCCAGGTATTCGTAGCGCCAGCGCCACTGCTGCCCGGTAATCATCACATCCAGATCGGCTTCCGAGGCGTCATACATATTCTTGAGCGTGGCGGTGGCAGGAATTGCCATGCTGACCAGAATCAGCACAGGAATGGCCGTCCACAACACTTCCACCGTGGTGTGTTCGTGAAAATGGGCTGCCTTGGCTCCCTTGGCGTGGCGATAGCGAAAAAGCGAGTAAAACATCACGCCGAAAACGATGACGCCAATCACGACACAGATCCAGAAAATGGTCATATGCAAATTGAAAATATCGCGGCTGATGTCCGTGACACCCACAGGCATATTCCAACCGCTGGCAAACGCCGTTGGCGCAGCGGCAAGACTCGATGACAGAAGTAGTAGCCATCGCCACATAGGGGGCATAGAAACCTCCTTTATTATTGTTGTTCTCGCCCATGCTTTAATTAAAGCAGGATTAAGACGTCAATCTCAGTATAGAAAACAAATGCCATCCGTCACGCAAACCCTGTGTGATTTACCTCAACGGCTCATCCAGCGACCCACTGGGCCAACCAGGCAATGACTAGTACGAATAGGAGCGTCACGACGATACCCGTCACGATGAACGCACCGGGACGCTCGCTGGAGAAATCCTGGCGACGTTGGCGGTCATTCTGAACCCCGATCAACGCTGCCAGCACCGACTTCAAGACTGACCACATACCCCTCCCCCTTATCAGCCTCAGATTGCCTGATCGACTGCCAAATGCTCTTTTTGAAAAAATCGGGCTGCCTGTTTAGCATAGACACAAGGCATGGATACTCGCCACTGCCCGTCTTTTCAGCGCTGATGTCGGGCCAAGGAAATTAGCTTGCGAACAGTGATCGTGCGCTTCACACTGCGCAGCACTCGTCATTCCCCTTTTTCATGAGCATGTGTCAACTTTAGGGAGTTTTTTCATGCCCAAGCGTCGTATCACGCTGTCTGGTGTCGTTGTTGTTCTTGGTCTATCGAGCCTGGCGGGCTGCACCACTTACACGTGGCCAGATGGCTCACAGGAAACGATCTTTGGGGTTGTTTCCGAGGATGAAAACAAACGCTACGAAGAGCCGCGTGCGGACGGGGTACGCTATCAACGCCCCGGAGAAGTACCGGAATCCACACAAGAGTAAAGAGCACGCATGGGCACCTTTAAGCGTTGCCCAAGCGGCGCTTGGTCAACGCCGTTGCTTGGGCTGACAAAGGATCTTCTGGCCAGGGGTGCTTTGGATACCGCCCGCGCATCTCTTTTCTCACCTCCGGGTAGCCGGTCAGCCAAAAGCTACGCAAGTCCTGTGTGACCTGCAGGGGGCGTCGTGCCGGTGACAGTAGGTGAATCATCACGGCCACTTGCCCTTCGGCCACGGTCGGTGTTTCTTGCCAGCCAAAGGCCTCTTGCAGCTTCAGTGCCAACACCGGCGGCCTGTTCTCAAGGCAGGGCAGATAGTCCAGCGTAATCGTGTTGCCACTAGGCGCCCTGAGCCCGGTAGGCACCAGGCGGGCAAACGCACTTTGCGCTTCCCACGTCAGCGTCTCCAGCAGGCAGCGTGCGAAGGGCAGCTTTTCGACCTGTCCCAGCCGAGTCATACCGGCCACATAAGGCGCCAGCCAACCCTCCAAATCATTCACCAACGCAGCATCGGACCAGTCGGGCCACTGGCCCGGGAAAGTACGCTCCAGCAGCGCCATACGCCCCTGCAAGCGCCTGACCTCGTCATTCAGCAAGGCTACAGGGCGGCGCTGCAAAGCGCTCATCAGCGCTTGTTCGGCAGCGGCGGCGGGCAGCGTCTGTAGCGGGCGTGCCGCCAATACCAGCTCACCGTGACACTGCACCGTTTCGGCCACCAGCTTGCCCGGCGGCTCTTGCCAGGCAACCCGTTCGTGCCACGTCGCCGTCGCCGGATACAGGGCTCGCAAAACCTGCTCGGAGAGGGGCACTGCCCTCTGGATCGGTGCATCACGGCTAGCACTGTCGAGGTGAACGGCCACCAGATACGGCTCGTTGGCCAACGGGTGCTGCGGCGATAGCGTTGCCGTCTTGCCATTGGCCAGCTTGAAACGCCCGAGGTTCATGAGCTGGGCCACTCGGTCAGGAAACGCCACCGCAAGCAGCTCTTCCAGAGGCTCCAGATTCAGGCGTGACGGCACCGTGCAGCCCATCAACACCGCCAGACGCTTGGCTTCCTGGTGCCAGATTGGGAACGCAGAAGGCGTTTTCAGTCGAGCGACCAGGGCTTCCTGCAGTGTTCCCTCGAGACGTTCCCGGCCCTCCAGCAGCGCTGCCAACGCACAGGCCAGCGCGGTATTTTCTCCCGCCTTGGAGCGCACCAGCATCGCGGCCAGGCGAGGCTCCACCGGCAAGGTACCGCACTGCTGACCCAGCGGTGTCAGCCCGCCTGCCTGGTCGAGCAGCCCCAGCCGCTGGAGAAGGTCGCATGCGCTCTGCCATGCGCCCCTGGGCGGTGGAGATAGCCAGGCCAGCGCGTCGGGTGAATTAACGCCCCATAGCGCCAGTTCCAGCGCCAGACGCGAGAGATCGGCCTGCAGCATCTCGGGTTCACGGTGCGCGACCAGCGGCTGGTCCTGCGCCCACAGACGATAGCAGTAGCCTGATTGCTGGCGCCCCGCGCGCCCACGCCGCTGGTCGGCGCTGGCGCGGTTGACGCGACGGGTGGTCAATCGCGTAAGCCCTGTTTGGGCACTGAACTCGGGCACCCGTTCAAGGCCTGCGTCAATGACGACGTTGACGCCGTCGACCGTCAGGCTCGACTCGGTAATCGAGGTGGAAATGATCACCCGCCGCTGCGTACCAGGGCTAAGTGCGGCTTGTTGAGCATCCAGCGTCATGCCGCCATGCAGCGTGCGAATATCCAGCGTCAGCGTTGATGACGCCAGCACTTGGGCGAGCCGACGGATCTCCGCCACGCCGGGCAAGATGACCAATATGTCCTGGGCATCGTCCAGCGCCACGGCCTCCTCCACGACGCTGCGCGCCGCCATGGCGGCGGTCTCACCGCCAACAGGTGGCCGATATAGCGTGGTGACCGGAAAGGCGCGGCCACTGCTCTCGATCACCGAAGTATGCTCGCCCAGCAAGGTACGCAGCGCCTCTATATCCAGCGTCGCGGACATCACCACCAGGCGGAGATCGTCACGAATGCTTTGCTGCACGTCCAGTGCCAGCGCCAGCCCCAGGTCGGACTCGATACTGCGTTCATGAAACTCATCGAAGAGAATGCCGGCTACCCCCTCCAGCAGCGGGTCATCCTGCAGCATGCGCGTCAGCACCCCTTGAGTGATCACTTCCAGCTGCGTGTCAGGCCCCACCCGTTGATCACCGCGCATACGATAGCCAATACGCTTACCCACCGGCTCACCCAACTGAGCAGCCATGTAGGTTGCCGCCAACCTGGCCGCCACCCGCCGAGGCTCGAGCATTAGCAGGCGTTGGCCACGCGCCCAGGGGCGTTTGATGAGTCGCAAGGGCACGCGGGTGGTCTTGCCCGCGCCGGGCTGCGCTACCAGGATGAGGCGAGAGTGGGTGTCCAGAGCGTCTTCGATCGACGCCAGGTGTTGCTCGATGGGCAGTTCAGGCATCGTCGAACTCATGCGTTGGCGACGACTGGGCGCTCTATGCCACAGCCTTTCAAGATCACATGCTCCAGGAAGCGACAAATAGCGTCGATGTCTTCCTCGGCCAGTGTCTCCTGGCCGAGAATGCCGTTCACCTGGGCACTGTATTCGGTATAGTGCTGGGTGGATGACCAGATCAGAAAAATCAGCCAGCGAGGATCCACATCATCCATCTTCCCCTGCCGCGACCACTCTCGCATGATAGCGGCACGGCTACTGACCCACTCTCTCAGCTCACCGTTCAGGTAATCCTTCAGGAAAGGTGCGCCGCCCAGAATTTCAGCCGCAAACAGCCTGGAACCCTCGGGATAGCGCTGACCAAGCACCATTTTGGTGCGAATAAAATCGCTCAATACGGCTGCTGGGTCACTCGCAGGGGTAATGTCTTCCAGCACCGCGTTCCAGCGCTTCATCATGCGATTCAGTAGTCGCACATAGAGCGCCTGCTTGCTCCCCATGTAATAGAGGATATTGGCCTTGGGCAAACCCGCGACGTCAGCAATCGACTGCAGGCTGGCTCCGCGATAACCATGCTGAGCAAACACCTGTTCGGCGGCACTCAATATCGTCTGCTCGATGCGATCCCTGCTGGCGCTCTCATGGTTAGCGGTATCAAGCGTCATTGAGTAAGCTCCTTGATATAGGCTCGGGTTGTGCCGATCAGCTCAGGCCCAACGTCGGACAACGCTGCAAAAAGGGGCATTTTCGCTCTTTATGCATCGTTTCAGGGCATCAAAACGCGCTGACAACAAAGTCTTGCAAGCCACGCTTTTTTGTCCCAAGCTCACCATTATTGACCAATCGGTCAGAACAATCATAACGGAGTTTGGCATGGCAACGATTGAGTTTCTGCTCAATGGCACCCGTCAACAGTGTCGAGTGCCCCCTGAGACCAGTATTCTAACGCTGTTACGCGACCATTTGGGGGCCACGGGCACAAAAGAGGGCTGCGCTTCCGGCGACTGCGGCGCTTGCACAGTCGCCTTGAAAAGCAGCGACCCCGATCAGCCACCGTTCCTGACGGTCAATGCGTGCATTACGCCGGCTCACCAACTGCACGGTCAGCATCTCGTCACTGTGGAAGGCCTTTCACAGGGCAACTCCTTGCACCCTGCGCAGCGCGCCATGATCGACTGCCACGGCAGCCAGTGCGGTTTCTGTACGCCGGGCATCGTCATGTCGCTGTTCAGTTTGCATACGCAGCAGCAGCGCCAACCTGCCCCCTTGACGCCCGAGCGTCTGGATGCCGCGCTGGGTGGCAACCTTTGCCGCTGCACGGGCTATCGCCCGATTCGTGATGCCGCGCTGACCATGCACGCCAGCGACTGGCAGCCGCCTCAATGGTGGGATGCCACGCTGTCTGACTCGCAGGATGGCGACACAGCCACACAAGCCCCTCAGGAAGGTCCGCTATTTGCACAGCCGAGGTCGCTGAGCGAACTGACAGCGCTGCGGCGCGATCTGCCCAATGCCAGGTTGGTCGCCGGCGCCACGGACCTATGGCTGGAAACGACCCAGCGCCTGGCCGCACTGGATCAACTGATCGATACCACTCGCGTGCCCGAACTGAGCATGATCTCGCCAGCGACCTTTCAGGGGCAGGAAGGATGGTGGGTCGGCGCGGCGGTGACCTATTCGCGGCTTGCTCCGCTGCTGGCAACACACTTCCCCGCTTTCGCGCACCTGCTTCACCGGCTGGGCTCGGAACAAGTGCGTAACCGGGGAACCCTGGGCGGCAATATCGCCAATGCATCCCCCATTGGTGACACCCCACCCGTACTGCTGGCACTTGGCGCTCACCTCGAACTGGCCAGCCATGCGGGTACCCGCTGCTTGCCGCTGCAAGCGTTCTTTATCGATTACAAAAAAACGGCGCTGGCTGCCGATGAAGTCATCACACGTATCTTTATTCCCGCTCTGGAGAAGAGTGCTTCTCTCAGAGTGTGGAAGCTCTCAAAACGCCGTGAAGACGATATCTCTGCCGTTCTGGGTGCCTTTAGCTACCGCCTGCAGGACGGCAAGTTAAGCGACGTGCGCATCGCCTTCGGCGGAATGGCCGCCACGCCCCGGCGCGCTCCGGCAACGGAGGCCGCGCTGGAAGGGCAACGGGTAGGCAAACACACCTTTCAAACGGCCCAACAAGCGCTGCAAGATGAGTTCGCGCCCATGAGTGACGTGCGAGGCAGCCAGCAGTATCGTCAGCTGGTGGCCGCCAATCTGCTGGAACGACTCTACTTGTCGCTTTCATCACCAGAACAGGAGGTCATGTTGCATGCGTACGCTCACTAAACTCGACAACGACAGTCACCGGGCCCGGCATGAGCTCGACCAGCGTATACATGGCGCGGCACCCTTGGCGCGCCATACCGTGGACAGCCGCGGACAGCGCCAGGCGGGGTCCTCCAGCTTTCATGAGAGCGCCGAAAAACATGTGACGGGGAAAGCGCTCTATATCGACGACCTCAAGACACCTGCTGATGCTTTACACGTGGCTCTGGGGCTCTCGCCCGTGGCCCACGGCACCTTGACGCACCTCGACCTGGCGACCGTTCGCACCGCCCCCGGGGTGGTCGACGTGATCACATTCCACGACGTGCCTGGCCACACGGATATTGGCCCGGTCTTTCCTGGCGACCCTATCTTCGTCGAGCGCGAGATCAGCTATTCAGGGCAGTGCCTGTTTGCCGTGGCTGCCACTTCCCTGGGGGCGGCGCGTCAAGCGATGCTGCTTGCCGATGTGCAGATCGACAAGCTGCCAGCACAGCTGGATGCCGTTCAAGCCGCTGCTCAAGAGGAGTTCGTTCGCCCCAGCCACACCCAGCAGCGTGGTGACTGGCAGGCCACACTGGAGCAAGCTGAACACGTGCTGGAAGGTGCGCTGTTCATTGGTGGACAAGAGCACTTCTATCTGGAGGGCCAGGCTTGCATCGTCATTCCGAGCGAAGACGAAGGCGTCATGGTTCATACCTCCAACCAGCACCCCAGCGAAACCCAAAAGCTGGTTGCCGAAGTGCTGGGCATCCCATTTCATGCCGTCACGGTGGAAGTACGGCGCATGGGGGGCGGTTTTGGAGGCAAGGAAACCCAGGCATCCCCCTGGGCCTGCATTGCTGCCCTCATCGCACAACGCACCGGCAAGGCCACGCGTCTTCGCCTGCCCAGACGTGACGACATGCGCGCCACTGGCAAGCGCCACCCCTTTCACAACCGCTATCGGCTGGCCATCGATTCACAGGGAGTGATTCAAGGCAGCGACATTACCGTGATCGGCGACTGCGGGTACTCCCCCGACCTTTCCGATGCCATCGTCGACCGCGCCATGTTTCACGCAGACAATGCCTACTCACTGGGTAATGCCCGGGTCACCGGCCATCGCGCCCGCACCCACACTGCGTCGAACACCGCTTTTCGCGGGTTTGGCGGCCCCCAGGGCATGATGATCATCGAAGCGGCCATGGACGATATTGCCCGCCATGTCGGTGAAGACCCGCTGACCATCCGCAAGCGCAACTTTTACCGCCCCGAACGCGACATGACCCATTACGGGCAACAAGTCGACCAGAAGCAGTTGCTTCATACGCTCGTCGAGCGCCTCGAGCAGCGCAGCGAGTACTGGACGCGTCGACAGCAGGTACGAGACTTCAATGCCTCCAGCTCCGTCATCAAGAAAGGACTGGCACTGACACCCGTCAAGTTCGGCATCTCCTTCACCGCCCAGCACCTCAACCAGGCCGGCGCGCTGCTACACGTCTATACCGATGGCAGCATCCTGATCAACCACGGCGGCACTGAAATGGGCCAAGGCCTGCACACCAAGATCTGCCAGGTGGTGGCCTTGGAACTGGGGCTGGACCTGGAGAGCGTGCGCATCAGCGCCACACGAACGGACAAGGTGCCGAACACTTCCCCCACGGCAGCCTCCAGCGGTGCGGATTTGAACGGCATGGCCGCCCGCGATGCTGCCATCAAACTGCGTGAGCGTCTGTTCGATTTTGCCGCCAACCACTTCGAGGGCGGGCTGGATCGTGAAGGCATGGAGCTGAGGGACGGCATGCTCATCGCAGGCATCGGCGAAAGTGAACGCCGCATTCCCTGGGGCGAGCTGGTGCAGACGGCATATCTACATCGGGTTTCGCTGTCCGAGAAAGGCTTCTACGCGACGCCACTGATTCATTACAATCGCGCAACTGGCCAGGGCCGCCCATTTTATTATTACGCCTTTGGCGCGGCAGCGGCGGAGGTCAGCGTCGACACGTTGACCGGCGAATACCAGGTCGACCGTGTTGACATACTTCATGATGTGGGCAACTCGCTCAACCCAGCCATCGATATTGGTCAGGTTGAAGGCGGGTTCATTCAGGGCATGGGCTGGCTGACCAGTGAAGAGCTCAAATGGAACAGTGAAGGAACGCTGGTCAGCGATAGTCCAGCGACCTACAAGATTCCCACCTTCGGGGATCTGCCCAGCGTCTTCAATGTCGAACTGCTGGAAGGACATCCTAACTCCATGGCCAGCCTGTACCGTTCCAAAGCGGTAGGTGAGCCGCCCTTCATGCTGGGGATATGCGTCTGGTCGGCCTTGCGCGACGCCCTCGCCAGCCTGGATGACTACCGCCGCTCGCCGCGTCTGGATACCCCGGCCACGCCCGAGCGCGTCATGTTGGCGGCGCATGCCATTCGGAAAAGTGCCTTATGACCCATGAAACGCCCATGGCCTGGCATGCCGCCCTCGACCATTGTCAACGCCACGGCACGCCTCATGTTTTGGCCACCCAGATGACCAGCGCAGGCTCCACGCCCCGTGAGCCTGGCGCACGTATGGTGATTACCGAACACGCTGTCTTCGATACGCTGGGCGGCGGCACCTTCGAGTGGCAGACCATTCAGCAGGCTCGCTCCCTATTGAGCCAGCGCCAGGCGGGGTTCTCACTGGAATCCTTTTCGCTGGGCGGGCGTAGTGGGCAGTGCTGTGGCGGGCTGGTCAACGTCCTGCTGGAAGTATTTCTGGGCGCCACCGCTCACATTGCCCTGTTCGGCGCGGGGCATGTCGGGCGCGAGATCGTCAAACTCAGCGCTCCTCTGCCTTGGCAGCTCGATTGGTATGACAGCCGCACCGATGCTTTCCAGTCAGATGCCCCTCGAGCACGCTTGAGTTGTCATTTGCTAGGCGACGTTGGAGAGACGGTGGCAGGCTTACCCCTTGGCACCCATGCTCTGGTCATGACCCACGATCATGATGAGGATTATGCCTTGATCAAGGGGTTGCTGGAGCGCGCCGATATTGCGTCCATTGGGCTGATAGGCTCCGACAGCAAGTGGGCGAGCTTCAAAGGGCGCCTTTCCCGAGCAGGTGTCGACCAGCCGATACTGCAGCGCGTGCGCTGCCCCATCGGCTCGGTCAGGGATACCAAGCTCAGCAATAAAACCCCCTACGCCATCGCGCTGAGCGTGGTGACGGAGTTACTCTGGTTGACCGACCAACCCTATGCCACCGAGACCCGTGGCCTGGATAGCGCTACGCTACGCGCGCTTTTTGCCCCTACTGCACCGCACTCGAGTTGATATGACCTGGCCCACCGATACGCTTATTCGCGCTGAATTAATCAGCTTTCCCAATGACCCCGGCGATGGCAACCTGCCCCACCCTGGCAGTCTGGAACACTATGCTGACGGCCTCTTGTGGCTGAAGGGTGGGCATATCCATGCAGCGGGGCATTATGCCGAGCTGGTTGATCAGTTGCCGAAAGCAGCGGAAGTGATCGACCATCGCGGCAAGCTCATCATGCCAGGATTCATCGATACTCACGTCCACTATGTCCAGTTGGACATCATGGCCTCTTATGGGCGCCAACTGCTGGATTGGCTGAATGACTACACGTTTCCGGCCGAGTGCCAGTTCGCCAATCATGCTCACGCCAGGGCGTTATCTGAAGCGTTCTTGAGCGAAATGCTGCGCGCAGGTACCACCACCGCGCAAGTGTTTGGCTCGAGCCACCCAGGCTCCGTGGATGCCTTTTTTGCAGCCTGCCAAAAGCGGCAACTGCGCATGCTGGTAGGCAAGGTACTGATGGATCGCAATGCCCCCGATGCCTTGATGGATGGCGTCTCGGGTATCTCTGACACAGAGCGGCTCATCGAGGACTGGCACGGGAAGCAGCGCCTCGGTTACAGCGTTACCCCGCGTTTTGCGCCCACCTCGACCAGAGCGCAAATGGACGCGGCAGGTGCCCTGCTGCGCAATGACCCTACCCTATGGCTGCAGACCCACCTCGCCGAGAACAGCGGAGAACTGAACTGGGTGGCGGAACTGTTTCCCGGCAGTCGAGACTATTTGGCCGTTTACGAAGAAGCAGGACTCGTCGGCCCACGCAGCACCTTTGCCCACGGTATCCATTTGGACAACGGCATGCGCCAACGGTTGGCAGAGCGCGGCGCCAATATCGCCTTTTGCCCCAGCTCCAACCTGTTCCTGGGCAGCGGCCTGTTCGACCGAGACGCTGCCCGAGAGACGGGCATGGCATTTACCTATGCCAGCGACATTGGCGCAGGCACGGACCTTTCCGGCTTCGGCACCTTGAAAAGCGCCTACCAGGTAGGCCAGCTGCGTGGTCAGCCACTAACCGCCTGGCAAGGCTTTTATGGCCTCACCCACGGCAACGCCAAAGCCCTCTCTCTGGATAGCCACATTGGACAGTTGGCCCCTTCCTACGAAGCTGATTTTATCGTGATCGATCCTGACGCCACGTCACTTTTACAGCGACGTAGCCAGCACTGCACCACCCTCGGTGAACGGCTATTTGCATTGATGATGCTCGCCGATGACCGCGCTATCCATGAAACCTGGGCCGGAGGCGTATGCCAACACCGCAGAGACGCCTAGCAATCGATCTCTTGTAAAGTCACTCTCACCCAGCCACAGGCTGGGTGTTTTTTTGCTGAGGAATTTTCTCAACGAACGTTTCCCAACGACCTTTCCCAACGACAAATTTAACG
>NZ_LFGS01000014.1:0-2040 GCF_002078135.1 Halomonas sp. BC1
CAGGTGAGTCTCGTGAATAAGCCGGGATTAATGTGGGTAGATGGGTTTTATGGCGCGCTTACAAATGGTACACTAATAATGTGGTATTTAGAGGTTTATATTTAAATACCTAGCATTTTTATATTAATTGTGCGGACACTATTAAACCGGTTCTAAATATGGATATTGAAGATAGAAAAAAAGGTATACGCAAAATATACAGAGATATTCTTAACAGGGATGCTGATGATAAAGGATTGGAATCTTATCTAAAATCCAAGCATAGCTTGGAAAAAATAAGGGTCTTGATATCTTCCTCAACTGAGGCACAAAAAAAGCTAAAAAAATAGAACCGCTAAAAAAACACCTGTACCTACTCGGAGGCCGCTTCCCTACGATGAGATGATTCGTGATGCTGGTCAGGCCAGGCCGCGTTTCTTAGTCCTCAGTGGGTGTCAGTCGCCAATGATATCAGGATTCCTGGAAACGCTGACGCTTGGGCAGTCCAGCTACCACTTTCTCAGTGTTCCCAAGGTCAATGCCTTTAGTCAGGGAGGGTGGGAGAGCTTCAAGCCCGATCTTGACGCCGCTGATTTTATCTATACGCAAAAGCCCAAGGTGGCCGAAGCGTTGGCGGCTCTTCCGCAGTACGCGGACAAGGTGCGATATTTCCCCGTGCTGGCCTGTGCCGCTTTTCACCCTGATATTTCCTATATGCACCGTGAGGGTGAGCGCTTTGTGGGTCCAATGGGGGACTACCACTCGGTGCTGATCACCGCGGCCTACTTCGCGGGCAAGTGCCCTCGTCAGGCATTGGAGTGCTTTCATCCGGAGGTGTATGAAAAAGTCGGCTTCATGAAAAAGTCGGCCACCGAGAAATCTCAGTTGCTGGAGCGCTTCCGTGCATCGGGCATCGAGCTCGCTAAGAGTGTAGAAGAGTGGGAGCGGCAAGGGCCTTGGATGCGCACCTTAAACCATCCCACTCGTCGGGCCATGCATGATCTGGTCGTGAAGGTGTTGGGGCGGGATGGCCTTCCCGTTTGCAACACTTCCCCTGCGTTGGTCGAGTGGGTGGACGATAACTTGGCTAGAAGCGCAGAGTGGCCGGTATACCCTGGTTTACTGGAAGTTCCTGACGAAGGCATAGATCAGGCCTTAGGCCGCATGTTGTTCAAGTCGCCATATAAATTGGGTGATCGCTCCCTATTCATGAATCTCAATCAGTTCATCGACTATACCTATGCCTCTCTTGAGGGCACGCTGCGTGACAAGGCTACGCTTAACAACTTCGATCTGGAGACCGCGATTGACGTGGTGCGAGGTAGTAGGTAATTCCTTAGAGTAGTGTTTCTCTTTGTGATGAACTGACCCCTGGCACTGGCCCCGTAGGGAATATCGTTGGCGTGATTGGCAACGCCTCAGTGTCTACCTTGCATAGACAACTGATGAAAGTACCTACCGGCGCAGTCTTTGGATAACGTCACCGCGCTCGGTGCCGATGGCAGGTCGCGGCTCCAGCGAATATTCGTAAGCGCGCCATAAAACCCATCTACCCACATTAATGTTGGCTGATCACACTGATGGTTTCTTTGATTTTGGAGATCATCATGAGCCGCGAACTCAATTCCACTCAAGCGTTTTGGTTAGGCCACCTGTCTTATGCCGCCGCATTGGAGATACCGTTGCCTACATGCGTGAGACGTGGGCAGCTCAGTTGGATAACGACCCTGCTTATAATCCTAATTTAACGCTGGCGCATGAAGATTTTTCGCTGCGTTAGGGATGAGTACTGAAGGGTGAGGAGCTGTGTCGCGAGCGGTAAGCGAAGTGGTGCCGGGGCTGGTGGGGGCCAGTATCGGTTACGCGCTACGGTGTGTGCATCACTCGATTAATGGATTAAAAAAGGATGCATCGTGAGTAGCCACATTCACTGGGTCGTTCTCAGCGACGGTGCGCGGCCAACCGAAGATATCTATTTCCATGAGTCCGCCGCGCCTGCACTGAATTACCAGGGCGTGTTAACCGAGCGCTGTCCTGTTTCTCGCTCTTTTGGCGCTGCGC
>NZ_LFGS01000014.1:2615-5753 GCF_002078135.1 Halomonas sp. BC1
TGGCTGCGCTGGCTAGAGCGCAACCGTAATGCCTTTGGCTATATCGTTTATTTAATTGATGACGATATAGCCGCTGCCGCCGTTGATGCCACGCTACCCAGCGCTTATCGCAAACGTATGGCGGGGGTCGCCAGCCTTCAGCCGCGTTTGCTGGCCCTGGCCGATGAAGTGGTGGCATGCAGCGATCAACTGGCTAGCTACTTTACGCCGCGCCACGCCAAGGTTTCAGTGCTTACACCGCCGTTGCTGGCGCCATTGCCGGGGCAGGAGCACTTATCGGTTACCGCTTCTTCAGAAACGCCGTGGCAGATAGGCTTTCACGGTACGCGGGCGCACCTTCAGGATTTACTGCATATCGCACCTGCCTTGGAAGCACTGCAACAGCAGCGTGATGATACCGAGCTTGAAATCATGCTGGGCCAACATATTCCCAAGCGGTTGGCGGCGCTGCCACGGGTGAAAGCCCCGGCACCGTTGCCCTGGCAGGCTTTTCAGCAGTACCAACGCCAGCGACGAATACACATTGGCTTGGCACCTCTATTAGCAACGCCGTTCAATCGGGGAAAGTCATTTATTAAGTTTTTGGATATTGCCGCCATGGGTGGGGTAGGCATCTACTCCAATCGCTACCCCTATACAGAGGTGGTTCGCCATGGTGAAAACGGCTTGTTGGTCGGCGACTCCCCTAATGAGTGGCAGGCAGGGATAAACCAGTTGCTCGATAACCCTGAAGCAACCGCTAAAATGGCAAGCCAAGCGGCGCGGGATGCGTTGAGTATTGGTGACCCGCAGAAAGTGATAACGTTTTGGCAGTCGCGGCAGGGCAGTGATGTTTAATTTTCAAGTGTCTGTGGAGCCTTAACACTTACTTCGGTACAGGGTATGCGATAGGTAGTTTGCAGCGGTGCTGGGGTTGGTTTTGTGCCCACGGGCGTCGTCCCGCCGCCTCCTGACAGAGGGGGGCCCTCAGCGACGATGACCTCGACACACTACTGCCCTGGCAGTGGAAAGAGACATTACCGGTCTAAACGATACCTGTATAGATGGGGTTATTGGACCGCTTACTGAAAATGTGTCCGCTCTGACTTGACCAGAACAAAGTGTGGGTTAGTCTTGAATTGTTTTTATTCATGAGTCATGTCGTCATGTTGAAAGGTGCGCGTTGGATAACGCACAACAGGAGTGGCGATTCACGCAAGGGAGAAGCAGATGGACGCCATTATCCAGGCATTTCATGAGCAAACGCCGAATGCCAGTGTCGTGAAGGAACGCATCGCCTTTGGCACGTCAGGCCACCGTGGCCGTGCCACCGAGCGCACGTTTAATGAAGCGCACATTATTGCCATCACCCAGGCAGTAGTGGATTACCGCCAAGAAGAAGACTACCAAGGCCCGCTGTTTCTAGGCTTGGATACCCATGCGCTTTCACGCCCCGCCTGGGAGTGTGCGCTGCGTGTGCTGGTGGCCAACCAGGTGCCGGTGTTGGTTGAGAAGGGGCATGGTTATACGGCAACCCCGCTGGTCAGCCAGGCCATCATCCATTACAACACTCAGCACCCGCTGGGTGACCCGGCTGCCAAGGCCGATGGGTTGATCATCACGCCTTCGCACAATCCGCCGGAAGATGGCGGCATCAAGTACAACCTGTACCACGGTGGCCCCGCCGATACCGAAGCGACCCGCTGGATCGAACTGCGCGCCAATGCCTACCTGCTGCGCCAGTTGAGCGATATTACGCTGGTGTCGTTGGAAGAGGCGCTGGCCCAGGTGCAGGAGTACGATTTCACGGCCCATTACGTGGCCCAGCTGGGCCGCGTGGTGGACATGGATGCCATCCAGAAGGCCAACCTGACCCTCGGGGCCGACCCCATGGGCGGTACGGCGCTGCCGGTGTGGCAGGCGGTGGCTGAACACTATGGGCTGAATCTGGAAGTGGTGAATACCACCATCGATAGCCGGTTTGCGTTCATGCCGCCGGACCACGACGGCAAGATTCGCATGGACTGCTCCAGCGCGGCGGCCATGGCCAATCTGCTCAAGATCAAGGACCGCTTCGATATCGCTTTCGGCAACGACCCGGATGCCGACCGCCACGGTATCGTGGATGCCAACGGCTTGATGAATCCCAACCATTTTCTGGCCGTGTGTGTGGATTACCTGATGGGCCACCGCCCTGAGTGGAGCCAGGAGCTGCGCATTGGCAAGACGCTGGTGTCGTCTTCCATGATCGACCGGGTGGTGGCTTCCCATGAGCGGGAGCTGCACGAAGTGCCGGTGGGCTTCAAGTGGTTCGTGGATGGCCTTTCCGATGGCTGGCTGGCCTTTGGCGGCGAAGAGAGCGCCGGGGCCAGCCTGCTGACCCGTGATGGCAAGGCGTGGTCTACCGACAAGGACGGCATTGCCCTGTGCCTGCTGGCCGCCGAGATTCTGGCCGTGACCGGTAAAACGCCCAGCGAGTATTACCAGACCCTGACTCAGCGTTTTGGCGAGCCTTGCTACAAGCGAGTGGATACGCCGTGCAGTGTGGAAGAGAAGGGCGCGTTCACGCAGCTCACCGCCGACAGTGTTACCGACACCACCCTGGCGGGTGACCCTATCACCGCGGTATTGGTCAAGGCCCCCGGTAACCAGGCTGCCATTGGCGGCTTGAAAGTCACCACCGACAACGGCTGGTTCGCCGCCCGCCCCAGCGGCACGGAATCGCTCTACAAAATCTACGCCGAAAGCTTCAAAGGCCCCCAACACTTGGACGAACTGATCGACAGCGCCAAGCAGTTACTTTCGGGCGTGCTGAAAGGTTAAGCCTTTGTTATAAGCATGATGGTCGCAAACCAAAACCACCCTTGATGGGTGGTTTTTTTGCTGGTTGCCAGGTTTGTGGGGGCGCGGTTGATTGTGGTGGCATCACCGGGGCGGCTGCCCATGCGTATCGTTGGCGATGTACCCGTAGCGCGGTGTAAGCGGAGCGCACCCGCGAAGCAACGCGGTGAACGTTGCCGATGGGGCCATATGGGTGGGCGGTGGCGCGGTGGGTGAAGGTGGCGTGATCGGGGCGGCTGGCGCCGCCTTCGCGGGTGCCTCTTTCGCTCGTTGCTCTCGCTCTTTCGTTACGCCGCGCTACGGGGGTATCCGTGCCCC
>NZ_LFGS01000014.1:6547-16027 GCF_002078135.1 Halomonas sp. BC1
CATGGGTGTGCGGTGGCGCGGTGGGTGAGGGTGGCGTGATCGGGGCGGCTGGTGCCGCCCTTCGCGCCGGGCCGCCGCTGCGGGTGCCTCTTTCGCTCGTTTCACTCGCTCAATCGTTACGCCGCGCTACGGGGGTGGCAGGGGCTTCGCGCAAGATTTGTTACGCCGCGCTACGGGGGTGGGGCATCTTGCTGTAAACTTGGGCAATACCTCTGGATAGAGATGGGTTGGCTTGGCATATGCTTCGTTCTTTCGCTATGTTGGCTTTTATAACTCAAGGATGATTTATGAATACTTCATTTTCTGCAGTAACTCCCCACGCGTATACCCCGTTGAAGGCGCTTCACCAACATGCGGAGTTGGTGCAGGCGCAGCCGTTGAGTGATTTGCTGGGCGGGTCGGGTGTGGCTCAGCAGCGGGCGGATGCGTTGGCGTTTTCGTTTGGTTCGTTGCATCTGGATTTCAGCAAACAGCGGTTGACCCAGCAAACGCTGCCGTTACTGGTGGCGTGGGCGCAGAGCTGTGGGCTGGAAGCGCGGCGTAGTGCGCTGTTTGCAGGCGCCAAGGTGAATCACTCCGAGCGCCGGGCGGCGTTGCACATGGCGGCGCGCTGGCCGCAAGCGACGCCTGCCCCTGAGGGCATGGAGGCCGCCGCCGCGTTTTGCCAGCAGCAGCGGGCGAAAATGGCCGAGCTGGTGACCCGTGTTCATCAGCAGGCGTGGTTTGGTGCCACGGGCCAGGCAATCACCGATATTGTGCATATTGGGGTGGGGGGCTCGGATTTGGGCCCCAAATTGGTGAGCGAGGCGCTGGCCGACTGCCCGAGCCAGGCGCAGGTTGGCGTGCACTATGTGTCTACCATGGATGGTTCGCAGCTGCTGCCCTTGATGGAGACGCTGAACCCGGCCACTACGCTGCTGGTATTGGCCTCGAAGTCGTTTACCACGGCCGATACGCAGTTCAATCTGCGCACGGCGCTGGCCTGGTTGAGCGACGCCCTGGAAGTGGATGAGGCCACGGTGCGCCGTTACCAGCTGTTGGGGGTCTCTTCCAAGCCGGAAAAGATGACCGAGTTCGGCATTCCCGAGGCGCATCAGTTGGCGTTCAAAGAGTGGATTGGCGGGCGCTTTTCGCTGTGGTCGCCGATTGGCGTGAGCGTGGCCATGCAGCTGGGGCTGGCGCAGTTCGATGCCCTGTTGGCGGGCGCGCACGCCATGGACCAGCACTTCCTGGACACGCCGCTGGCACAGAACCTGCCCGTGTTGCAGGCGCTGGTGGGGGCCTGGAACAGCCAGTTCTTGAATATCCCCACCCACGCAGTACTGCCCTACGATGGTCGTTTGAAGAGCCTCGCGGCCTATCTTCAGCAGTTGGAGATGGAGTCCAACGGTAAAAGCGTGGGGCTGGATGGCCGTTCGGTCAATCATGCTACTTGCCCGATTCTGTGGGGCGATGTGGGCCCCAATGCCCAGCATGCGTTCTATCAGTTATTGCATCAGGGGAGCCACACGGTAAGCGCTGATTTCGTGGCCGTGGCTCAGCGTCGTGCCGATGTTGCCACGCCGGTGGCGGAGTCGCTGGAGCAGCAAAACTCGCTGACCCTGGCCAACTGTCTGGCTCAGGCCCAGCTGTTTGCGCTGGGGGATGATGCCATTCCACCTGCGTTGCGTGGCTATATGGCCCAGGGGCATCGGGGTAACCAGCCCAATTCGGTTATACTGATGCGCGAGCTGAACGCATGGTCCATAGGTGCGCTGCTGGCACTCTATGAACATAAAGTGTTCGTTCAGTCGGTGTTGTGGAACTTGAACCCCTTCGACCAGCCGGGTGTGGAGCTGGGCAAGCAGCTGGCCACCAGCCTGTATCAGTCGTTGGCGGGTTTGCCGATTGAGCACCAGAATGTAGAAGATCCCAGTACTGCTCAGCTGCTGCGTAAAGTGAGTGAGTGGCGCAAGCAACGTAACGAAAAAGGAAGTGTTGAATGACTCAAGTACGCAAGGCGATTATTCCGGTGGCGGGGTTTGGTACCCGCCTGCTGCCCATCAGCAAGGCGATCCCCAAGGAGATGGTGCCGGTAGTCGACCGCCCCTTGATTCAGCACGTGGTGGAAGAGGCGCTGGCCGCAGGCATCAACGAGATCATTTTGGTGACGCGTGCTGGCAAATCAGCCATCGAAGACCATTTCGATGCCCACTTCGAGCTTGAGCATTCGCTGGCCAGCAAGGGTAAGGATGCGCTGCTGGAGACGCTATCGGCCATTTCTCCCAAGCAACTGAAAGTGACCAGTGTTCGCCAGCCCAATGCCAAGGGCCTGGGGCATGCGATTTTTTGCGCGGCCCACCTGCTGGACCAGGGCGAGCCGTTCGCGGTGATTCTGCCAGACGTGCTGGTCAAGCCGCAGGTGGGTAGCAGTGCCTGTGATCTGGGCAGCATGGTGGCGCGCTGGGAAGCCAACGACGCGTCGCAAATCATGGTAGAAGCCGTGCCCCAGGAAGAAGTGTACCGCTACGGCATCGTCGATTGCGACGAACCTGCTGCGGGCGAAAGCGCCAACATGCGCGGCGTGGTGGAAAAGCCCAAGCCGGAAGAAGCGCCTTCGCGCCTTTCCGTGATTGGCCGCTACGTGTTGCCTTACCGCATCATGGAGCTACTGCGCGACCAGCCGCCCGGTGCGGGCAATGAAATCCAGCTCACCGATGCCATCGACCGCTTGATGCAGGAAGGGCAAACCGTGCAGGCGTTCCGCATGCATGGCCGCACCTTCGATTGCGGGCACATCGAAGGCTGGCTGCAAGCCAATACTACGCTTGCCCGCGAGGCGGGTTACGACGTATAACGCATCTCCAAGCAACAAAAAAGCCGCTCAGCTCTCGCTGCAGCGGCTTTTTTGTAAAAATCTATCCATCACTAAAAGGGGAATACTAGCGGCGTAATTAGCAGCACTGCCGCTGAATAGGTGAGGCTAACAGGCAAGCCGATCTTGAAAAAGTCGGTGATTTTGTAGCGCCCTGGTGAATACACCATGAGGTGGGTTTGGTAGCCAAACGGAATCAGAAAGCAAGCGCTAGCACCGTAGGCAACGGCCATGACAAAAGGCAGCGGGTCGGCCCCAAACGCTTGTGCTGTGCTCCAGGCAATGGGAAAGGCCAGCGCGGCGGCTGCGTTGTTGGTGACCGTTTCCGTGAGCAGTAACGTCAATAAATAGCAGCCGATAAAGGCGGCATAAATGCCATAACCGCTAAATACGGCCTGCATGCCATCGGCGAGCAATGCCGCCGCGCCGGAGTTTTCCAGCGCCTGGGCGATGGCCAAGGCAGAGCCAATGATGAGCCATAGCTCGAAAGGAAAACGTCTACGCAGTTCGGCCATGCTGATCACCTTCAGCAGTAGCAGCGCGCCTAGCAGAATGAGTAAACCGTGAAACAGCGGCAGCCAGTTAGCCGCCGCCAAAGAAATGACGGCCGCAAAACCACCTAGGGTGATCAGGCTTTCCTTACGGTTGAGTTGTGGGCGTGTAAAGCTGCCGCTCAGTAAATGAAAGTTGCGGTCTAGGTTGCGGTGCTGACGAAAATCCGCGCTGACGGCCAATAATAAACAGTCGCCTACCCGGAGAGGGATTTTACCTAATTGTCCCTCTAAACGTTTGTCTCCGCGACGAATACCCACCACACCTGCGCTAAACATACTGCGAAAATCGACGTCTTGCAGTGTCTTACCCGCTAATTCCGACTCATGCGAGATCACTACCTCGACCAGGTTGGTAGCGAGCAGGTTATCGGCTTGGTGCCCAAACAGGTTGAGGCCAGGAAAGCGCTGCAGTGCCTGCACTTTGCTGACTTCACCGGTAAATACCAGCGTGTCGTCAGCCTGTAGCTGTTCATCGGGAGCCACGGGGCTGATCAGCCTGCCTTGACGCTCAATTTCTAGTAGGTAGAGACCATCCAGGCTGCGTAGCCCGTTCTGCTCGATGCTTCGGCCAATCATGGGAGATTCGGCTTCCACATCGGCGGCCAGGAAATACGAGAGTTTCTCTTCCGTGTCTTCCGGGCGGTGGTGGGGGAGCGCGTTGGCACGCCATAGCAGAACGGCCAGGGTGATCAAGGCAACCGGGATGCCCACCAGGCTAAACTGAAACATTCCCAGCTCGCTGCCGCTGGCGTTCAGATGAAAAGAGTTCACCACGAGGTTCGTCGAGGTGCCCACCAGCGTGGTAATGCCGCCAAGAATCGACGCGTAAGAGAGCGGGATCAGTAGCCGTGAAGGTGCAATGCCTTGCTGGCGCGTAATGGCCCCCAGAAAGGCGGCAACGACGGCGGTGTTGTTCAAAAAAGCCGATAGTACGGCAGTGCTGCCCATCAGCCGTGCCGTCGCCAATTTCGGGTGGCCCTTGAGTAAATGCTTAGACAGCCAGTCGAGCAGCGGCGAGCGCTCCAGCGCCAGCGATACCAGCAAGAGTAACAGCAGCGTAGCCAGTGCTGGGTTGGTGTACTGTACGAGTAACGTACTCGTATCGATGAACCCCACCAGCAGGTAACCGGCAGCCAATGACACAAACGCAATGGCAGGTTTGGCCTTCCCGCTAATCAATAAAACTAACAACAAGGTAATGGATAACAAGACGGCCCAGGGGGTCATGTGGGGTCCTTATGTCAACAGAAAATAAAAGGGTGCTTGCTGGATTTTACGCAGGCTTTTATGATGGTGTCTAATAATTACCATTACCAGTGTTGTTTTTCGCTTTGTTTTTGTTTTTAAAGCAAGGGGTTATGTTTAAAATTGAGCGCTAAACATTTGTCGCCTGAAGCCCTGAATGAGCGGCGTAAAAAAGCTGTCAGGCTGCGTTTGGATGGCCATACGGTAGCGGTGGCCAGCCAACGTACAGGGTTGTCTGCGCCTACGGTTTCGGCGGCGTGGAAGGCCTTTCGCGAAGGGGGATGGGCTGCCGTACCCGTTAAGCTGCGTGGGCGGACGAAGGGGCAGGGCAATACGCTGGGCGCTGCCGCCCAGACCGTACTTTGGGAGGCGCTTTATGGTGCGCCTCCTCAAGGCATGCCGGGCTGGAGTAGCGCTGCGCTGGCCGACTTGGTGAATGTGCGCTTGGGGCTAAAGCTCACCCAACGTGCCATTGAGCACTGGTGGGAAACCGAAGGGTTGCTGCATGCCCCCTGGGAGCTGAATGCGCTAGCCAAAAAGCGCACTCGTGCAGGGCGGTGGTTCGAGAAAACGGTCGCCCCGACGTTCTCTCTCTACCCGAGCGCCGAGCAGCGCTGGCAGGGCGGCGTACGACGTGTGGCGCATGTGCAGCGGGCGCTCTATCAAGTGTACCTGCACGGGGCACGCGGAAAGCTCTACATGCGCTGTTACGAGCGTCCGCCTGCCGCGTTCGATTATCAGGCGGTGTGGGCATCGCTGCCTCGGCCTGCCGCCGTGGTGTTTCACGGCGCGCTGTTCTCGGCTAGCCAAACGCTTACCGAGTGGCTCGACCGCCAAACGACGTTAACGGTCGTGGCGGTACCAGCAGATATCGGTTTGGAACACCGCTAAGGCTTTTTATCCATAGGTTTTTAAGGTAGTGCCGCGAGCGGCCACTTGAAAACGTTTTTTTCACACAACGTTGGGAAAGATGATGACATCACTCACCCATTTACAGCGGCTGGAAGCGGAAAGTATCCAGATCATGCGCGAAGTGGTCGCCGAGACCGAAAACCCGGTGATGCTCTACTCCGTCGGTAAGGATTCAGCGGTGATGCTGCATTTGGCGCGTAAGGCCTTTGCCCCCTCGCCGCCTCCTTTCCCGCTGCTGCACGTCGATACGCGCTGGAAATTTCAGGCGATGTATGAATTCCGCGACAAGATGGCCGAAGAGATCGGCATGGAATTGATCGTGCATATCAATCCGGAAGGGGTGGAGAAAGACATCAACCCCTTCACTCACGGTTCAGCCATTCATACCGATGTGATGAAAACCGAAGGTTTGAAGCAAGCGTTGGACAAGTACGGCTTCGATGCAGCGTTTGGCGGGGCACGGCGCGATGAAGAGAAGTCCCGTGCCAAAGAACGTGTGTTCTCTTTTCGCACCGCGCAGCACCGCTGGGATCCGAAAAATCAGCGGCCGGAACTGTGGAAGCTCTACAACACGCGCAAGCACCCTAAAGAGTCCATTCGTGTCTTCCCGCTCTCGAACTGGACCGAGCTGGATATTTGGCAGTACATCCATCTGCAGAATATTCCCATCGTTCCGCTTTATTACGCTGCCGAGCGTCCGGTGGTGGAGCGTGATGGCGCGCTGATCATGGTTGATGATGACCGCATGCCGTTGGAGCCGGGTGAAGTGCCCATGATGCGCAAGGTACGTTTCCGTACCTTAGGCTGCTACCCGCTGACCGGTGCCGTGGAGTCGGAAGCCGACACGCTACCCGCGATCATTCAAGAGATGCTGTTGACCAAAACATCCGAGCGCCAGGGCCGTGTGATCGACCATGACAGCGCGGCGTCCATGGAGAAGAAGAAGCAAGAGGGGTACTTCTAATGTCGCACTCATCCGATCTGATTGCTGAAGATATCGAGGGCTACCTGAAGTCCCACGAGCATAAAGGTTTGTTGCGCTTCATCACTTGTGGAAGCGTGGACGATGGCAAAAGTACCCTGATTGGCCGTTTGCTGTTCGAATCCAAGCTGCTGTTCGAAGACCAGCTGGCTGCCATCGAAGCCGATTCCAAGAAGTACGGAACGCAAGGCGGTGAGATGGACTTTGCACTGTTGGTCGATGGCCTGGCCGCTGAGCGCGAACAGGGTATTACCATCGATGTGGCGTACCGCTTCTTCTCCACCGAGAAACGCAAATTCATCGTGGCGGACACGCCAGGGCACGAGCAGTACACCCGCAACATGGTGACCGGGGCGTCTACGGCCGATGCGGCGATTCTGATGGTGGATGCTCGCCACGGCATTCTGACCCAAACCCGCCGCCACAGCTTTTTGATGTCGTTGATGGGTATGCGACACATTATCGTCGCCATCAATAAAATGGATTTGGTGGATTACTCGAAAGCGCGTTACGACCAAATCGTCGAGGAGTACCGCGCGTTCGCCAAGCAGTTGGGGCTTGAAAACATCACCTTCATTCCGATGTCGGCATTGAAGGGCGATAACGTCATCGAGCACAGCGCGAAGATGCCGTGGTATCACGGCACCACGTTGATGGGCTACTTGGAGACTGTCGAGGTAGATGACGAGCGCCTGCAGCGCTCTCCGTTCCGTATGCCCGTGCAGTGGGTCAACCGTCCGAATCTCGATTTCCGGGGTTTTACCGGTATGATCGCCAGCGGCGTCGTTCGTCCTGGTGATCCTATTCGTGTACAGCCCTCGGGTAAAACCAGCACCGTCTCGCGCATCTATACGTTCGATGGCGATTTGGAGGAAGCGGTCGCCGGGCAATCCATCACGCTGCTGCTCAATGACGAGATCGATATTTCCCGTGGGGACATCATTTCTGGCGTCGACCAGCCGGCACACACGGCCGACCAGTTCGAAACCACGCTGGTATGGATGCATGAGGCGCCGCTGCTGCCGGGCCGTCCTTACTTGATGAAACTGGGTACGCAAACGGTCACCGCTACCGTGACCGATATCAAGTATCAGGTAAACGTCAATACGCTTGAGCACACGGCGGGTAAGCAGCTGGACTTGAATGGGATTGGCGTGTGTACGATTAGCTTGAACCGCGCCGTCGCGTTCGATGCGTATAAAGAGAACCAGGATACCGGTGGTTTCATCCTAATTGACCGTATGACGAACAATACGGTTGGCGCTGGCATGCTGCACTTTGCGCTACGCCGCAGCCAGAACATTCATATGCAGCACGTGGATATCGACAAGCAGGCACGCGCGCTAGCCAAAGGGCAAAAGCCTGCGGTGCTATGGTTCACGGGGTTGTCTGGCGCGGGTAAGTCGACCATTGCCAACTTGGTGGAAAAGAAGCTGTTTGGTAACGGCCAGCATACTTACTTGCTGGATGGCGATAACGTTCGCCATGGCTTGAACCGTGACCTGGGGTTCACCGATGCCGACCGGGTCGAGAACGTGCGCCGGGTGGCAGAAACCGCCAAGCTGATGGTCGATGCGGGCCTGATCGTCATGTCGGCGTTCATTTCACCGTTCCGCAGCGAGCGGCAGTTGGCCCGCGACTTGTTGGAAGAGGGTGAGTTCATCGAGATTTATGTCGATGCGCCGCTGGACGTGGTGGAAGCGCGTGATCCAAAAGGCCTCTACAAAAAGGCGCGCCGTGGTGAATTGAAGAACTTTACGGGGATCGATTCCGCCTATGAAGCGCCCGAGTCGCCCGACGTTCATTTGAAGACGTCTGAAATGAGTGCCGAAGAAGCCGCCGATGCGGTAATCGAGGCGCTACGTGAGCGCGGCTTGATCAGCTAACGACACGCAGTTGACGTCGCGATAGGGGGTTGGAGTCAGCCTCTGTCGTCATACCGCCAACGACTTAGCATCTTTGGGTTGTTGGCGGTTTTTAATGTCGAATGTAAAGGATGGATACGATGATCGATCAAACACTGCTGGAGGCGGTAGAGCGCATTGCACGCGAGGCGGGCGATGCCATCATGAAGGTCTATGCCCGTGACTTCAGCGTCGAAGAGAAAGAGGATAAAAGCCCGCTGACCGAGGCGGATCAAGCGGCTCATCACGTCATCGTGCGGGGCCTTCAGTCGCTGCCGGTTCGCCTCCCGATTCTCTCCGAAGAGGACATGGAAGGGTTTGCGGGCGTGGATGCCGACGGACGCTATTGGCTGGTCGACCCCTTGGATGGCACCAAAGAGTTCATCAAGCGTAACGGTGAGTTCACCGTCAACATTGCGCTGATCGAAAACGGCGTACCCGTGCTCGGTGTGGTCACTGCCCCGGCGTTGGGGACGGTTTATGTGGCGGCTGAAGGCGTAGGTGCGTTTAAGGTTGAGAAAGACGGCCAACGTCATGCCATTCAAGTGGCTGGACAGCCTGCTGAAGGTTCAACTTGGCGCGTTGTAGGCAGTCGCTCTCACCCCAGCCCAGATTTAGCGGCTTGGCTGGATAAATTAGGTGAACACGAAATGCTCCCCATGGGTAGCTCACTCAAGCTTTGCCTGATTGCCGAAGGCAAAGCCGATGCGTACCCACGCTTAGGCCCCACCTGCCTTTGGGACACTGGCGCCGCTCATGCGGTCGTGCACTATGCAGGCGGACGCGTCGAGACCTTGGAAGGCGAACCGCTCAGCTATGCCAACCCCGCTGAAAAGCTAAACCCTTACTTTGTGGTGTGGGGCCACTAAATTACCCGTGTTGATAGGTGCCACCGCACTTGAGGTGGGCACCCGTAGCGCGGCGTAAGCGGAGCGCACCCGCGAAGCACTCCGTTAGGAGTGCCGATAGTGGCACTGTGGTGTGATGATTTGCGGTGGCATCATCCAGGCGGCTACCCGCCGCCCTCGC
>NZ_LFGS01000014.1:17082-18023 GCF_002078135.1 Halomonas sp. BC1
CTCCGTTAGGAGTGCCGATGGTGGCACGGTGGTGTAATGATTTGCGGTGGCTTGATCAGGCGGCTAGCGCCGCCCCCGCGGGTGCCTCCTTCGCTCGTTGCTCTCGCTCATTCGTTACGCCGCGCTACGATGGTGCCCGTGCCCATTCCCCACGCCCAATATGGGCGATGTTCCCGTAGCGCGGTGTAAGCGGAGCGCACCCGCGAAGCATCCCGTTAGGGATGCCGATTAGGGCGCGGGAGTGTTCATTCCCAGTTCATTTGGGCGATGTCGGGTGGGGTTTGGGCGCCCCATTGGGGGTCGTACCAGCCTTTGGTGACGCATTGGTGGAAGCTGGACCATTTCCATTCGCTGGGGGCGGTGGCCCAGCCGTGTTTGACGGGGTTGTAATGGATGTAGTCCATGTGGTTTTGCCAGTCTTGCTCATTGCGGATGACGTGTTCCCAGAAGCCGCGCTGCCATGCGGTTTTGGTGCCCAGTGGGAGGGTGAAGTCTTGGGAGGCGTATTTTTTAATATCTCGCCAGCGTGAAGAGTAATCAGCGTCGCCTTCGGGCAGGGTCCATAGGCAGTGTAAGTGGTCGGGCATCAGGACGAAGGCGTCCATGGTAAAGGGGCGTTCTTCTTTCACACGACGGAAGGCCCGGCCCAGGGCGTTGATGTTGAGGTGGTCCGCCAGGAGCGGTTGGCGGCCGTAGGTTACCACGGTGAAGAAGTAGGTGCCGCCAGGGATGAGAGCGCGCCGGTAAGTGGCCAAGGGCTGCTTCCCTTCATTGGATTTAGGTTAAGCGTACCGTGATTGGGAAAGAAGTGCATCTTTTGTGCGGGGGCGTGGTTGCCCATGCCCGATGTTGGCGATGACCCCGTAGCGCGGCGTAAGCGGAGCGCACCCGCGAAGCAACGCGGGAGCGTTGCCGATGAGGGCACATGGGCGGCGGTGGCG
>NZ_LFGS01000014.1:19037-35539 GCF_002078135.1 Halomonas sp. BC1
TTTGTCGTTCGGTGGCACAATCAGGGCGGCTGGCGCCGCCTCCGCGGGTGCCTCCTTCGCTCGTTGCTCTCGCTCAGTCGTTACGCCGCGCTACGGGGGTGTCCGTGCCCATGACCATTCCCCATGCCCGATGTTGGCGATGACCCTGTAGCGCGGTGTAAGCGGAGCGCACCCGCGAAGCATCCCGTTAGGGATGCCGATGAGACCGCCGAGATTTGATCGAGCGCTGTGGCGTGATCGGGGCGGCTGGCGCCGCCCTTCGCGGGTGCCTCATTTGCTCGTTGCTCTCGCTCAGTCGTTACGCCGCGCTACGGTTTGTCTTTCGTCATGCATTGTTTTTCATTCACCATTCGCGCTTCAGCGCTTTTCCAGGCTTTCTACGGGGAGTTCGACGGGGTGGGGGCGTTGGAGGACGTTGAGGAGGACGATGGCGCGTTCTTCGCCTTTGCAGCGGGTGAAGATGGCTTCGAGGTCTTTGAAGGGGCCTTCGGTGATGGTGACTTTGTCGCCGGCAGTGAAGTAGCTGTGGCCACCTTCTTGGCGGTGGGGTTGGGCGCGAAGGGTTTCCACGAGTGCGTCGGGGACGGCGATGGGGGTGTTGCCGAAGGTGAGCAGGCGCAGGACGCCCCGGGTGGAGCGGATGGGGCGCCAGTTGCTGTTGACCTGGTCTAACTGAATGAACAGGTAGTAAGGGAACAGCGGCTCGGTGACGGTGGTGAGCTTGCCTTGGCGTTTGCGTTTGACGTCCAGCACGGGGTGGAACACCTCGTAGCCCTGGTTGGCGAGGTGTTCCGCCGCGCGAAAAGATTCGCTGCCTTTGCACTGAATGACGTACCAGTGGGCAGTGCTGGTCTCGATTGTTTCTACTACCATTGACTTTTTCCTATTGCCCAGTGGCTCCCTAGTTTAACGTGCCACCTTCTAGGCGGCTATCGCCGCCTCCGCGGGTGCCTCTTTCGCTCGTTGCTCTCGCTCTTTCGTTACGCCGCGCTACGTGGCTCCATTGCACTTAAGCGGGCACCTGTAGCGCGGTGTAAGCGATAGCGCACCCGCGAAGCACTCCGTTAGGAGTGCCGAAGTTGGCACCGAGGTGTGATGCTGCACGGTGGCCCTATCCAGGCGGCTATCGCCGCCCTCGCGGGTGCCTCTTTCGCTCGTTTCTCTCGCTCTTTCGTTACGCCGCGCTACGGTGTTGGCATTCACCATTCACCATTCACCATTCACCATTCACCATTCACCATTCACCACGAATCACATCCCTTTTGCCAACAGCTTTTCAAGCACGTCTAATGTTTCATCGATGTGGGCTTGGGTGTGCTCGCAGGAGAGGAAGAAGCGTAGGCGGGCGCTTTTTTCGGGGACGGCGGGGTAGAGGATCGGCTGGACGTTGATGTCTTTTTCGAGCAGGGCGTTGGAGAGCCTGGCGGCCAGCGGTGAGCTGCCGACGATCACGGGGACGACGGCGGAGCCGATGCTGTGGCCAGTGTCCATGCCGCGTGCTTGCGCCTGTTCGAGGAAGTAACGGGAGATGGCCTGTAGCTTGGCGACCCGCTCGGGCTCCTGGGCCATGAGTTCCAGTACCTTGAGCGAGGGGGCGGCGACCTGGGCGGGCATGCCGACGCTGTAGAGGAAGCCGGGCGCAAAGTAGCGCAGGGTTTCGACCAGGGCTTGGTTGCCCGCGATGTAGCCGCCGCAGCCGGAGAGCGTTTTGCTCATGGTGCCCATCCAGATGTCTACCTGGGTGGGGTCGATGGCAAAGTGTTCCCGCAGGCCCAGGCCTGTTTCGCCCATGACGCCGAAGGAGTGGGCTTCGTCGACCATCAGCCAGGCTTGATGGCGCTGTTTGATGGCGATGAAGCGAGGCAGGTCGGGGATGTCGCCGTCCATGCTGTAGAGCCCTTCGATCACCACCAGCACGCGTTCGAACTGGTGGCGGTGCTGGGCGAGCAGCGCGTCCAGGGCATCGGGGTCGTTGTGGCTGAACGACATGCGCTTGGCCCCGGAGAGCTGGGCACCGACCAACGAGCTGTTGTGGATGTACTCGTCGTGGAGGATCAGATCCTTGGGGCCCAGCAGGTAACCTAGCGTGGAGACGTTGGTGGCGTGGCCGCTGACGAAGGCCACGGCATCTTCCACGGCATACGCCTTGGCGATGGCCTGTTCCAGCTCGCCGTGAATGGGGCGCTCGCCCGAGACCACGCGGCTGGCAGATACCGAGGTGCCGTAGTGCTGGGCGGCCTCGCAGGCGGCCTGGATGACCCGCGGGTCGCCGGAGTAGCCCAGGTAGTTGTAGCTGGCGAAGTTGATGCAGGTGCGACCTTGCATGACGCTGGTGGCCCCGGCCAGGCCGTCGTGCACCTTGAAGAACGGCACCTGCAAGCCCAGCTGTTGCGCGCCCTGACGCATCATCGAGAGCTGTTGATAGCCTGGGTGGGCATCGAAGCGGGTGAAGCGTTCGGGCACGGAACGGGTTGCCCCTGCGCTGGTGGCAGGGGCAGTGGGCTGGCTGGCTCTTGCGGTAGGGCGCTTGCGCGCCTGTTCCAGTAGCTGGCGTTTTAGTTCTGAACGCTTGGCGGTCATGGTGTCTCTGTCGCTGGGGAGGATGCGGGCTCACTGGTAATGCCGTCCGCACCGTGGCGGGCGGCCAGAGAGGCTAACGCATCTTGCGGCGACTCTTCAACGTCTTCATCGTGCTGGTGGAGCTTCTGGATCAGCACGCCGGCCAGCTTGTCGAGGGTGGAGGCTTCGCTGAGGACCATGACCGGCACTTGAACGCCCAGCCGGTTCTCGATGGCGGTCATCAGTTCCACGCCCATCAGCGAGTCGAAGCCCATGTCGTACACCGAGCGGTTGACGTCGATCTTCTCTTCGTCGATGAGCAGAATGCTGGCCAGCTCTGCGCGCAGCAGTTCGGTGATGGTGCTGTGCAGCTCTTCCGGCGAGAGGTCGGCCAGCAGGGCGCTGATGTCGTCGTCGTGGTCGAGGCTGCCGTCGTCATCGCTGGCGCGGGCAATTTCGTCGAAACGCGGGGTGTCGGAGGTGGGCAAAAAGCGCGCCAGTGCGCCCCATTCCAGCTCCAGCACGCCCAGGCTTGGCCCGGGGGTCAGCAGCATTTGCTCCAGTACCTTCAGGGCGTCGTCGGAGCGCAGCGCCGAGCCCCCCAAGCGCTCCTGGAGGGCGTCGCGGGTGCGGGTGTTGCGGGCCAGGAAGCCGACGTCTTCGATGGCACCCCAGCGTACGCAGGTGGCCGGAAGGCCCTGAGCGCGGCGGCGGGCCGCGAAGGCTTCGAGCCAGTGGTTGGCAGCCACGTAGTTGCCCTGGCCAGGGTTGCCGAACAGCGTGGTGGCCGACGAGTAGACCACGAAGAAGTCCAGCGGGGCTTGCTGGGTCAGCGCTTCCAGGTGGCGTGCGCCGTCGATTTTCGGGGCCAGCACCTTGTGGATGCGTTCGGCGTCCAGGTTGCGGATCAGGCCGTCGTCGATCACCGTGGCGGCGTGGACGATGCCGTGCAGCGGGCTGAGCTCGGCCCTGGCGCGTTCCAGCACGTTGGCCAGGGCGTTGCGGTCGGTGATGTCGCAGGCGGCGGCCATGACCTTGATGCCCTGGGCGTCGAATTCACGGATGGCGGCCTGGGCTTCTTCACTGGCAGGACCGCTGCGGCTGAGCAGGATCAGTTCCCGTGCGCCTTTGCTGACCAGCCACTGAGCCGTCTTGAGGCCAAAGCCGCCCAGACCACCCGTGACCAGGTAGCTGGCATTGGCGGGCAGGGTGAGGCTGCCGCTGCCCAGCTGCTCCTGACGCGGTGCGGCGATGGGCTGTTCATAGGTGACCACGACCTTGCCGATCTGGCGAGCCTGCTGCATGTAGCGGAAGGCATCGATGACCTGGCTGTGGCTGAAGGCAGTGAACGGCAGCGGGCTGAGGGTGCCGTCGTTGAACAGCGCCATCATTTCACTGAACAGGGTTTGGGTGAGCGCGGGCTGCACTTTCATCAGCTGGTCGGAGTCGATGCCGAAGTAGCTGAGGTTGTTGCGGAACGGGCGCAGGCCAATGTGGGTGTTCTCGTAGAAGTCGCGCTTGCCCAGCTCCAGGAAACGGCCGAACGGGCGCAGTGCGCGCAGGTTCTGGTTGATCGCTTCACCTGCCAGGGAGTTGAGCACGATATCGACGCCCTCGCCCTGGGTGTCTTCGAGGATTTCTTCGGCGAAGGTGAGCGAGCGGGAGTCATAGAGACGCGCTTCGCCCATCAGGCGCAGGAAATCGCGTTTCTCTTCCGAACCCACGGTGGCGTAGATGTCGGCGCCCATCCACTGGGCAATTTGCAGCGCGGCGATGCCTACGCCCCCGGCGGCACCATGGATCAGCACCTTTTCACCGGGCTGCAGGCGTGCCAGGTGCTTCAGCGCGTAGTAGACCGTGAAGAAGGTGGTCGGAATGGTGGCGGCTGCGGCGTAGCTGACGCCTTCGGGCAGCGGGGCCACGGCGTGCTGGCTGGCGACCAGGCGGTCGCTGAAGCTGGCAGGGCCGAAGCCCACCACGCCCTGGCCGGGACTAAGATGGTTGACGTTGCTGCCGACCGCGACGACTTCCCCGGAGAACTCCAGGCCCAGGGTGGGGCCGGCAAAGCCGTTTTCGATGGCTTCATCGGAGAGCAGCCCCAGGGTGTACATGACGTCGCGGAAGTTCAGGCCGGTGGCCTTGACGCGCACTTCCACCTCGTCGGCACCCAGCTCGGGGAGCTGGCGTGGCCGCCACTGTAGCTGGCGCAACTGGCCGGGCAGTGTAAAGCCCAGCGTCATGGCTTGGCGCGGCGCTGCCTGGCTGGCCTTGTGCGGGTGCGGGGCGGGCAGGGTACGCAGGCGGGTGGCGTAGCGGGTGCCTGCCTGGGTAATGACCAGCTCGTTTTCCGTATCCGGGTGGGTCACGGAATCGGCGATACAGGCCAGGGCCTTGGTGCTGGGCTGCTCGGGCAGTTCCAGCAGGGTGACGCTGTGGCCAACGGCTTCGTTGGCCAGCGAGCGGCCAAAGCCCCAGAGTGCGGCGTCGTCGCCGTGCTGGTAACCCTGGGTGAGCAGCCACAGCGTGACACGGCTGCCCTGGGCTTCCAGGCCGCTGTGTTCGAGGGCCAGCGACCACTGCTGAGCAAGGTGGCAGCGCTGGGTCTGTGCGGCGGTGGTATCTTGGCCCAGGCCACGCAGGCCACGCAGGTCCAGCACGTTCAGCGCGGCGGGGGGCGTTTCGTGCTGGCGCAACTGCTCGGCCAGCAGGGCCGCAGGCTCGCCATCGCTGAGCAGGGTGACGTTGTCCAGCGCTGCCGCCAGCGCGTTGGCCAGGGCTTGCTGGGTGGCGTCGGCAATGACCAGGGTATGTGCCTGGGGCGCTTGCGCGGCGCTGCCCGGCTGTTCGCTGGGGGCTTGCGCGTGCAGCAGGTAGGCGCCGTTCTCTTCCAGCTCGATGGGCGCGGTCACGCTGAGCCCTTGGGCGGAGAGCCACTCGATGAGGGTGGCTTGTTCCAGCGCGGCCTGGCCAATGCCGGGGGTGGCCAGCAGGTCGTCCAGCCAGCGGCTGGGATGAATGCCGACCACGATGAGCTGTGCGCTCGACGCCAACTGCGAAGGCAAGGCCTCGATGAGCTGGCGAGTGCGTTCAGGCTGGGTGACGTCGGCGCTGATGAAGGCCAGCTGGGCTTTTTGTGCGTCTGCCAGCGTGGGCAGGGTCTCTTCCAGCGGCTGAACGTCGATCAGCGGGTAGCGTTCCTGGAGCTGTTCCGCCTGATGGCGCGCGGTGTCGCTGGTGGTCAGCGCACGGTAGCGGTAGCTGTCGGTGACCCTGGGCGAGTGATGGGCAAGGCGTTCCAGCAGGCGTTGGCCCAGCGCGGGGGCGCAGGGGCCTGCTTCCAACAGCGCCAGCCGCTGGCCTTCGGGCAGGGCGGCCAGGGCTGCTTCCATCAGGCTGCCCAGCTCGCTGGCCAGTACTTGCCAGCCGTTTTCACCAATCAGTACACGGTTGATGCCTGCCAGGTGTTCGTGGGTGACGCCCAGGCTTTCCAGGGTGTCGGTGCCACGCGCCAGGGCTTCCTTGTGCAGGCCGAGCCTGCCCACCAGATGAATGGGGGCGAAGTAGTCCGGGTAGTCCTGGACCAGCAGTTGCCAGATGGTTTCCGGGGGCAGGGGCGCTGATTCGTCGCTGGCGGCATCGTCGCCGGGTGCGGTGGCCTCGGCAGGCTGGCCCTGCTGGGCGAAGGCTTCGCTGAGGCTGTCCAGCAGCGGCGCGACTTCCTGGGCGTAACGCTGGCCGGTGCTGGCGCTGAAGGCATCGCTTAGCCCCATCAGGCGTGGCAGGGCTTCGCTGGGCAAAGGGAGCGTGACGGCGCGCAGCGGCGCGGGCGTGAGTTCGATATCCAGGTAGCTGAAGTGCTGGTGGTGTGCGCGGTTCAGGCGAATGGCCTTGAAGCGGGTCTGGCTGAGCACGGCCACGGCGCGGCCTTCGGCATCGTAAAGCTCGAAGTCGGCGGTGAAGGAGTGCGGTGCCCGTTTGCCCATGACGGCGCGGGCCAGCACGGGGGTTCCGGCTTCGGCATTGACCTGAATACGGCCTACGCGCACGGGCACGAAGGCGAGCTGCGAGGCAAACTCGGCCTGGCGTGCCAGCAGCGGAATGAACAGCTGGAAAGCGCTATCGAGAATGCCGGGATGCACGTGCAGCGTGTCGAGCTGGGCGGTGACGGCTTCCGAGAGGTGAATCTCGCCAATGACGCTGTCGCCCTCGATCCAGCCACGGGTAATGGCCTGGAAGGCGGGGCCGTAGTGCAGGCCGATGCACTCGGCCATGGCCAGGTGCTGCTCCAGGGTGTAGTCGGCAGCGCGGCTGGGCAGTGCCGGGGCCTGGCGATTGAGCAGGAAGCCACGGCTTTCACGCATGCGGCGAGCCACGGTGTTGAGCTGCCATTCGCTGCCGGTGGCGGGCTCCCGGGAGCGAATTTCCAGGCGACCGTCATCGGGGTCCAGCGTCAGGCGCATGGTGCGCCCGTTGGGGCCGTCCAGCAGCAGCGGCGCGCGGATTTCCAGCTCTTCGATATCCAGCAGCGAAGAGTCTTTTTGCTGCATGGCGGCGGCCAGGGCCAGCTCGATGAAGCCCGCGCCGGGGAAGACGGCGCCTTCGCCCACCACGTGGTCGGCCAGCCAGGGCTGGCGCTTGGTGTCCAGCTGGCTTTCCCAGGTGTGCTCCTGCTGGGCCAGCGGGTAGCCCAGCAGCGGGTGCTGGTAGTAGCGCGACAGCAGGCCTTGGCCATCCTGAGTGCCTTGCACCCAGAGGTGGGTGCGCTGCCACGGATAGCGAGGCAGCAGCACGCGCTGGCCTTCCACGGGGAAGTAGTGCCCGCTGGGCAGGGAGAGCCCGCTGAGCAGCAGTTGGCCCAGCGTGCGCTGCAGCCCTTCGAGGCCGGGTTTGTGGCGTTCAACGGTGCCCAGTACCAGGCCGCTGTGCTCTTGCTGGCGCAGCGACTCGTTGAGGTAGCGGCGCAAGATGGGGTGCGCACCGACCTCGACGAAGACGTTATAGCCCTGTTGCATCAGCTGCGTGGCGGCATCGTCGAACCGTACCGGCTCGCGGATGTTCAGCCACCAGTAGTAAGCATCCAGCGTCGTGCCTTCGGCCAAGGCGCCGGTGACGGTGGAGAAATACGGAATTCGAGTGGGCTGTGGCTGAATATCGGCCAGCGCTTCCACCACGCCTTCCTGGATGCTGTCCATGGCGGGGCTGTGGAAGGCGTAATCCAGCGGCAGGCGTTTGGCAAACACTTCCTCGGCGCTGAGGGCGCCTTCCAGTTTGCTGAGCTGGTCCTTGTCGCCTGCCAGGGTAATGCCTTTGGGGCTATTGATGCCGGCCAGGCTGACTTGGCCGAACTCGGGCTTGGCCAGCCAGGGGGCGATGTCGTCGGCGCTCATGGCCACGGCGGTCATTTCGCCCTGGCCACGGGTCTTGCCCTGGAAGTCGCTGCGGTAGTAGATCACTTTCACCGCGTCTTCCAGGCTCAAGGCACCCGATGCCCAGGCGGCAGCGACTTCACCCACGCTGTGGCCGAACACGGCGGCAGGGGTAATGCCTTGCTCCTTGAGCCACTCGGTGAGTGCCACTTGTAGGGCAAATAGCGCTGGCTGGGCAATTTCGGTGCTGACGAAGCGTTCTTCTTCGCCGGCTTGCTGGTTCAGGCCTGCCAGCTCGGCGCGCAGTGAGAAGTTGCCGTGGCGCTGGAACAGTGCATCGACGCGGTCGATGGCGTCGCTGAAGGCCGGGGCGGTGTCGAGCAGGTCGTGGCCCATGGTGGCCCACTGGCAGCCGTTGCCGTCGTAGACGAATACCGGCCCCTGGGCGTTGCTCAAGCGCTCCAGTGTGATGAGTTGGCTGGTATCGCCTTCAGCGAACTGGCCCAGTGCAGCAGCGGCTTCTGCGCTGCTGCTGGCAAAGCAGATCGCTCCGTGGCTGTGCTGCTCACGGTGGTGAAACAGGGTATGAGCAGTGTCGTAAAACGGTTGCTCGGTGGCCTGCAGGTGGGTGGCCAGCGCCTGAGCACTGGCGGCCAGGGCGGCTTCACTGCGCGCGCTGATCCGAATGGGCAGCGGGGCATCCGGCACCTGACGCTCAGGTGCGGGTGTTTCCGGGGCACTTTCCAGAATGACGTGGGCGTTGGCGCCGCCAAACCCGAAGGAGTTGACGCCAATGACCAGCTTGCCTTCGGGTTTGAGCGGCTGGGCCTTGGTGACGACCCGCAGGTTCCATTCATCGAACTTGATGCGCGGGTTCAGCTTGCGAATGCCGATGGTGGCAGGCACTTCGCGGTGCTGCAAGCTGTACAGCGCTTTGGCCAGGCCCGCCACGCCGGAGGCGGTTTCCAGGTGGCCGACGTTACTCTTCACCGAGCCGATGAGTAGCGGCGTCTTGCGATGCTGGCCGATGGCTTCGCCGATGGCACGGGTTTCGATGGGGTCGCCGACGGCGGTACCGGTGCCATGGGCTTCCAGGTAGTCGATCTCATCGGGGGAGATGCCCGCTTGCTCGTAGGCGCTGCGCATCAGGGCAACCTGAGCGCTGGGGTTGGGCACGGTCAGGCCGGATTTGTGGCCGTCGGTGTTGACCGCCGAGCCCGCGACCACCGCCAGGATGTTGTCGCCGTCGGCGACGGCCAGGTCGTAGTCCTTGAGCAGAAACAGGCCCGCGCCTTCCGAGCGCACGTAGCCATTGCCTGCTTCATCGAAGACCTGGCAGCGCCCGGTGGGCGACAGCATGCTGGCCTTGGAGAAAATAATGAAGCCGTAGGGGTGCAGGTGCAGGCTGATGCCCCCTGCCAGCGCCATGGAAGTTTCACCGCTGCGAATGGATTGGCAGGCCTGGTGGAACGCGACCATGGAAGACGAGCAGGCGGTGTCCAGCGACATGCTGGGGCCGTGCAGGTCGAAAATGTACGACAGCCGGTTGGAGGCGATGCTGGACGTGTTGCCCGTGGCCGTGGAGGCGTCGATGGCCGCCATGTCGTCGGCCAGCCGATAGGAGTAGTCCAGACTGGCCACGCCCACGAAGACGCCGCACTGGCTGCCACGCAGGGTGCTGGGCACGATGCCGGCGCTTTCCATGGCTTCCCAGGCCAGCTCCAGCAGCATGCGCTGCTGCGGGTCCATGTTGGCGGCTTCCCTGGGGGAAATACCGAAAAACGCTGCGTCGAACCCGCTGATATCGCCCAGGCTACCGGCGGCGAACGTCACGCTGGTGCCGGGGTGGCGCTTGTCGGGGTGCCAGAACGCCTCGTGGCTCCAGCGATCGGGCGCTACCTGGGTGACGAGGTCTTTTTCGGCTTGCAGATCCTGCCAGAACGTTTCAGGGGTGGTGCCGGGGAAACGATGGGCGGCACCAATAATGGCCACGCGTTTAGTCATTCTTGCTCCTGAGGTTCTGGTTCTGCCTTGATCACATCGCTACTTATATCGCGTCCAAACACTTGTTTAAATAGCCGGACGCCAAGTTCGTTTGCTGCTATTCCCTGCGGCCTGTGCTCGGCAGGTGATGGGGCCAACGGTTGCCGTTGCGTTGACCATATCATGTATGGGGTGCTGCCCGAAGGGGGGCTGTAGTGCCCGTAAGCCTTGGGCAATATCGGCACATGGTCGCCATACCAACCCAATAGCCCCTCACGGGGGGCTGCGCCTAATGCCGCTTTGATGCTACCCAGCATTTTGTCTGCCTCGCCAAGGTGGTAGAGATAGACCGCCAAATCCCGCAAGTGGTTTGGCAGAGGCCACGGGGCGTTGGGCAGCGTCCTGGCGAGGTACTGCTGCTGGGGTGCTTCCAGGTGCAGCGGGCCGTGATTTTCCATGGTGATCACGAACACGAATAGCGGCCTATTATCGTCATCTTTCAGCAGGCGTCCAACTTTTCGTGCTACCGCCTGGTCGCCGATGTATTGGCCGTGTTTATCCTGCGTGTCGAACGCGCTGAGATCCAGAAAGGTGTCGAAGCCCAACAGCGGGATGACCTTGTCGCGCAGGTAGAACGTGGCCGGGTATGGGTGAACGCACACGGTGCGGTACCCCTGGGCCTTGAATGCGCTGGCCACGCTGGCGAGAGGGTGGCGTGACAGCGTGCGGTAGGGGTTGAATTGACGCGGCCCCCAGTCACTGGGGGCTAGTCCGGTCAGCACGGCGCATTCGGTGCGCACGGTGTTGGCGCCCCAGGCGGGTACGTGCAGTTCGCCCTGTTCGATGGCTTCGGCGGCGGTGGCGTCGAATTGGCCAAGTAGCCCCGGTGCTACGTCCTTGCACCAGGGGCGGGGGTCGAAAAAAGACTCACTTTGCACCAGCACCACGTTGGGCAATGTTTGGCCTGGAAGCGTGGCTGCGGAGGGTTCTGTTCGATGTAGGGGCTGGCTGAAGGGCTGGAACGGTGAGTTTTCCGGGGCGGGCGCGGGTGAGCGCATGAGTGCGACGCCGTAGCTCCACAGGCTGGTGTATAGCCCCGCTTCATGCAGGTCGTGTTTGGGCGCTAGCGTGGGCGGGGGCAAGCGTTTCAGGCTGGTCGCCAGCAGCAGTGCACCCGCCAGTATCAGCAGTAGGCAACTGAAGAGCCAAGGCAGGAGGCCCCAGTGGCTTACCAGGGAGGGCTCGAAATAGAAGAAGCTGCCGATGGCCACTGCCCCGGCGCTGCTGGCGGCGATGGCGAGCCCGATGCCGAAGAAAGGCACGTAGAGCCTGGGGTGCAGGATGGCATCCCAGAAGTATTCGAAATCGTGGCAGATGAAGGGCTCGTTGAGCGTGGCTGATTTGGTGTTGCTCGACTGCACCACCACCAGCTGCAGCGAGAGGATGAACACGACGGCAAACCAGGGGCGCTGTAGCAGCAGTGTGAACACGCCAAACAGCAGCAGCCAGCTGCCCAGGTGCACGGCATTGGCTGCCAGGCGGCGTTGCCAGAAGGGGCGTGGCCGGGGGCGTAGCAGCGCTTCAATCAGCAGGCTACCGAGCAGCCCGGTGACCAGTGCGGGCGCCATGGCGGTGAGCGCGGTAGCGGAGAAGAGCATCATGAGCCGCCCTCCAGGTGGTCGAACCCCAGTCGTTTGATCAGCCACTGGGACACCGCAGCGGGCAGAACGGCCAGCCACCAGGTGCCGAAGTTGAGCGGAAACGGGAAGCTGACCCGTGGCCGGTTGGCTGCAATGCCCCGGGCTATGACGCGGGCGGCACGCTCAGGTGGCCACTCCCAGGGTTTGGGGCCGGGCATGGCGTTGCACATGGGCGAGGTGACATAGCCGGGCATGACCACGGTGACGCCGATACCGGCCGGGGCGAGCAGCCCACGCAGGCCTTCCCCGTAGGCTTTGATGGCCGCTTTGCTGGCGCTGTAGGTGGGCGTGCTGGGCAGCCCGTGCCAGGCGGCCAGGGAACTGATGAACACCAGTTGGCCACTGCCCCGTGCGCGCATGGCCGGTACCAGATGGTGGGTCATGGCGATGGGCGTGGTCAGGTTGATGTCCAGCAGCGCCTGCACGTCTGGCCAGGCTTCCAGCTCGCCCATCTGCTGGGGGTGGGTGTTCTTGCCCGCATTGGCGATCACGATGTCCGGGAGGTGGCGAGCGCATAGCTCGGCCAGCCAGTTGGCCAGCGCGGTCTCATCACCGAGGTCGATGCTCGACAGCGTGACCTGGGCCCCTTGGGCGCGGCAATTTTCGGCTACCTGTTCCAGGGCGGCGAGATTGCGGCCGTGGAGGATCAGGTGGGTGTCGTGGTTGGCATATTCGTTGGCCAGGGCGCTGCCGATGGCTCCGGTAGCGCCGGTGATCAGCACGCGTCGGGGGCTGGTTGGGTGCGGGGTGCTCACAGCAGCCTCTCCAGCGGGGAGGGGCAGGCTTCGAGTACCTGGGCGGCATTATTGACCGCCAGGTCGATGCCGGGCTGGCAGTAAAACCCCCCGTTGAGCTGGGTGGCATACATAACGGTGTTACGGAAATAGTCGAACAGCTGGGCGCTGGGCGGCGGAGGCTGGTGCCAGAACTCCTCCAGGCTGCCCTGGTAGGTCAGGCCTGCCATGTGGTAGATGGGGGTCGCTCAGCGCAAAGGTGGGGCACTGGTGCTCGAGGGAGACGATGCCGACGGTGCTGTTGACCGTGACCGTTCCGGTGGCGTTTTTGAGCAGTGCATTCAGGTCACCAGACTCCAGGTAGACGATACGCCCTTGCAGGCCATAAAAATCGGCCAGCCGCTGAATGATGGCCGGGTAGTTGACCAGGCCCATGTCCAACGGGTGATTCTTGATGCATAGCTGGGCATCTTGCGGGGCGTTGGCCGCAAAGGAGCCCATCACATGGTCCATGACCTCTTCCATGTTGCGATACGGCGAGTGGTCACGGATCTGCGCATCGGTGTTGAGCTGGAGCGGCAGCATGAAATAGGAGCGTCCGCTTTCGATCAGCGCCTTGATGCGCTGGGCGTCGCGTTTCTTCCACTGTTTCAATTGCGTAAAACGCTTGATGTAACCAGCGTATTCCACCGGTGCCGTGATGGGCGAGTGGTTGCGGTAACGGGGGGCGACCACCGGGTTGAGCAGCCCGGCCACGTGGTAGGCGACATCGTGCCTGGCGCGGATTTTGAACGGCGACCTGAAGCGCACCGGAGCAGCAAGCTCGGGCAGCGCTTTGCCGGTTTCATAAAACCAGGTGGGGTCGCGGGGCAGCAACGAGTGGCCGTTGACGCCATCGCGCTCCAGGGTTACCCAGAAGGGGCGAAAGTAGCCTTCTTCGAAGACGTGGGTGCGCACTCCCGCCAGGGCGGCCTGTTCGATGGCTGGGCGGTGTATGGGACGCCGGTCGCCGAACATGACCTGATCGGTGATCTCGTAGCGTTGCCACAGCGCTGTGATGTAATCGGGCAGCTCGCTGAGCGGGCCGCGAAACAGGTGGCTTTTGCTGTGGGTGCGCTGCCAATAGAGAATGTCCCCCGCGTTGAAGTTGACCTTTACTACACGGTGTCCATCGTTGCTTAGACGACGGGCCAGACGCTGATAAAAGGGCGAACAAACGCCTTGAAGAAATAAAAATGCGCGTTTTTGCTTCAACTCAATGACTTCCAATCAATGCATTACGATAGCAGCGATACAGGCGCTGCTTCCATGTAAGCTGGTGTTGAGGTGAGTGGGCTTGGCGCGCTCTGGCCTGCTCCAGCAGGCTAACGACCGTTTCAGCGTTACATAGCTGGCCTGTAGCAGGATCTACATAGCCGGGATACAACAGCAGGGTGCCTGCTACCAACTCATCCAATGTCAACGTGCGAGTCCGGCCAGGAGAGTGCATGGCATCGTGTGTCAGCCCCCAGCCCGCATAAAAGGGTAAGCCGTAGGTATGTACCTGACGATCACGTAGCAGCGCCTCAAAACCGGTCAAAGAACTCATGGTATGCACGGCGTCGACACGTTCCAGTAGAGCGGTGATCTCCATGTCACTGCCATCGAGATCATACAGCTGTTTGGCTTCACTATCGAGTTTGCCAACGCGTGCGCCGCTGACGACATCGGGATGAGCCTTGTAAATAATGAAGGCATCAGGCTGGTTTTGGCGTACGGTGCGCAGCAGGGCGCTGTTGGTGTTGATGTTGGGTGACCCTGCTGCGATAGAGGCATCGCTTTCCACTTGGCCGGGTACCAGAATGATGACTCTGTCATCGGGTAACTGGATATCCGTATTGCCTTGCACGTTATATTTTGACAGCTTCAGCGCGACCAGTCGTTTTCGTAGCTGTGCTGCTCTTTCCAGCAGAGATGCCTCCATGGGATGTGTGTTGAGCAAACGCTCCAGATCGCTTGGCTGGCTCGGATCGTAGTAAATGCCCGATGCATCGATCACCAATGAGAGGGGTTGGGATAAGTCAACGCCTAGCCCTACTGAGCGAATAAACCCGTCTTCCATGCGCCAAATATGAGGTAAATATTCCGCATGACGCGTTTTGAATGCTGCGTCGATGCGGCTTGACCATACCAATATGCGTGGTTGGGCACGGTTATCTGGTAAGTGTTTGGGTAATTCCTTGATGTGCTTGATATTTGATGCAGGCCCAAGGAAATGGCCAACAAAGCGTCGTTTCCAAAATGAAAAACCGCAGGCTAACCACTCGCCGCGCAGGTGCTCTTGCTGACGCTTCTGGTCGGCAATCAAATGGATCGTTTCTTCTAGTGTGCAAGCTTCTTGCGTATATGGGTTAACGTAGCGGGTATAGCGCAGGTAGGCTGCGGCAAACACTTCGGTGAGCGTCCTGGTCGTGCGCCTGCGAGCGCATGAAAGCCGATCATGGGTGAGTCCCCATCCTGCATAAAATGGCAGGCCAAAGCAGTGCACTTGCTTTCCTGCCAACAATGCCTCGAACCCCAACTGGCTGGTAACCACATAGACGGTGTCTACCTGGTCGAACAGGGCCCAAGGGTTGATGTCTTCGCTCACGACATGACAGCGAGGATGATCAAGCGCTTGTGTGAGGTGGCCTTTTTTCTTGCCTGCGATGACGTCCGGGTGAATCTTGACCAGAACATGCTCAGTGGGGTGATTGGCCAGGGCTTCCTCTAACATGGATGAAAAGCTTTCTGCGCTGGCTCCACCATGCGTAATGGAGGCATCCCCTGCGGTCTGATCGACCACTAATACCTTACCTTTAGAGCCCACCAACCGCTTGTCAGGAGCATGGTTGTATTTTGATAGGCGGCATTGAGTCAGAAGGTGCATGCAGGTAGTGGCGTGACTTAGCTCTTCGGCCGTGAACGTGGCATCGTTCAGGCAGTTTTCCAGGTCACTGGGGCGTGAGGCATCATAGTAAATGCCGGTATGATCGACGACCATGCTGTGGGGCTGGTAGCCATGGACTCCCAGGCCGAGTGATCTGATGAAGCCATCTTCAAGCGCGACATAGGTCAACCCATGACGTTTGGCATAATCTCTGGCGCGCTTTGCGGTCGGCTTGAATCCCCATCCTATGACCGCAGAGGGCTTGGCGGTGAATGTGCCGATGCGCATAAAACGGTCAAACTCGGGGAGCAGCGTTGCCAAAGAGGCAAGTTTGCCGATACCTTTTGAAGTATAACCCGCCGTACGTTTTGCCATGGTTGAGGCCGCAGTCCATGTCGTTCAAAGTATTAGGCGTTGTCTGAAAAGGGGTTAGGCTTGACCATACGGCGTTAAGCATGGGCTTGTGAGCGAGTTCGCTCAATGCGCTCATTGATAGCTTGTGAAGGCTGCCTTTTCGCCGATGTTTGCCTTGTCTGGTCTGCGCTCGCTGGCTTTTCACACCAAGCCTTTGTAGGCGGCGAACATACGTGAATTGGGCAGGGTTATCAATTCAGCAGCACGCGCTTTACGAGCAGGTTACATTGCCATGCAGAGCATGTCGCATAACCAGGGTTCCGGCAACGTTACTAATACGAATGAAATCAACGCGCAACTTGCTGCTCTTTTTGATAAGTTGGTTTTAGTAAGTAGGCATGAGGCCTATCCCTCATTTTTTTCAGGGAATGCTCACGAAATAGGAACTTCTGGTGCGACGAGCCCCCATCATCAACAGGCTGTTGACGCGACGCTCCTTGAAAGGGCGGCTACTGTTGGGCCTATCTTGTGCTCTGGCGATTCTGGCGGGTGCCGTATTGAGCATGGCCTGGCAGGTGGGCAAGACCATGGTGCACGAGACCAACATGGTTCATTTGCGCTACGAGGCCGATTTGCTGGCCGATGAAATCACGCAGCAGGTAAATCAACGCATCACTGCGCTTCAGCGTTTGAACAGCGCCATGGGGCCTTCCAATGACATGGGTTGGCTTTCATACGAGCTGCAGAAAAACGATGCCTTGCTTTCCTGGTTCGATGGACTGATTGTGAGTGACGAGCATGGTGAGATCGTGGCGGACTGGCCCAGTGTAGTGGGGCGAGTGGGGCTCGATAGCTCGGAACTCGAGTATTTCAAGATGGTGCGCGGTACACGCCGCCC
>NZ_LFGS01000014.1:36691-55528 GCF_002078135.1 Halomonas sp. BC1
ATGAATCCTGCGCTTTTGCAAATTCTGGATATTCCTGCAGATACCCAAATGGAGCAGTGGCTGACACAAATTCACGCGGATGACCGCAATGGGGCGCGTGATATGTGGGTGCATAGTCTCAAGACCGGCAGCGACTTCGTGCGCCAGCTGCGTTTTCTGCGCAGCGACGGCGAAACGCTGTGGCTGGATATTCACGCCCGAGTGGTGATGTTGACCCAAGGCGGCCACTCCTTGGGGTTGGTCGGTGTGGTGAAGGACATTACCGAGCGGCGCCAGCAAGAGGCGTTGCAGCGTTGGGAAGCCGAACATGACCCCTTGACCGGGCTGCTGAATCGACGTGGTTTCGAACGCCGCCTGGAAGAAGCGTTTGCTGACTTCCAGAAAACCAGCACGCCTTCGGCGCTGCTGTTGTTCGATCTTGATCACTTCAAGCCGATCAATGACGAAGGCGGCCATGCCCTGGGTGACGAGATGCTACGCCGCATTGCTCAGGTGGTGGCCTGGGAGGTACGCCGCAGCGACCATGTGGCCCGCCAGGGGGGCGATGAGTTTGGTGTGCTGTTGCCCAGCTGCACCCTTAGCCAAGCCAGGGTGATTGCCGATTCACTGCGCAAGGCGGTGAGTGACGTGTCGGTGACCCATGAGGGCAAGGAATATACCGTTACCTTGAGTATTGGCGTGACCGTCTTCGATGAAAGCGATGACACCGTGGAAGTCGCCCTGGCCCGTGCCGATGCCGCCAGCTACGACGTCAAGGGCCAGGGGCGCGATGGCGTGATGGTCAAGCTGACGGGGGAAAGCGACCCGGTGGCGTTGTTCGATTAAGGTAGTGCAAATCCTTCTGCCTGCCAGGTTTCCAGCCAGCCTGGTAGTGCGTCGGCGGGCATCGGGCGGGCAATGCCGTAACCTTGTGCCAGGTGGCAGCCCATGGCCAGCAAGGCTTGGGCATGCTCCATGGTCTCGACCCCTTCTGCCAGCACCGGCCGTGAGAATTTTCTGGCCATGAAGATGATGCTTTCCACGATGGCTCTGTCGTCCTCACTTTCCAGCATGTCGCGCACGAAATCGCGGTCTACCTTGATCAACTGCACGGGCAGGCGACGGAAGTAGGCCAATGAAGAGTAGCCGGTGCCGAAGTCGTCGAGGGCAATTTTAATACCTAGCCGCTGACACTGTTCCAGCACGTGCAGGGCAGCTTGCATGTCATCCAGCGTGGCCGATTCCAGAATCTCGATGGCGAGCAGTCGCGAGGGGACTTGCGGGTAGTACAGCAGCAGCTGTTCCAACTGCGGCAGAAAGCCGGGGTGCAGCAGGTGTTGCGGGCTGATGTTGACACTCACCTGCAGTTCGATGCCCATGGCCAGCCAGCTTTGCAGCTGCTTCAAGGCGGCTTCGATGACCCACTCCCCCAGATGAAACTCCAGCTCGCTGCCTTCCAGCAGCGGCAGAAACTCTGCCGGATTGCGCAGCCCGTGTTGCGGGTGGATCCAGCGAATCAGCGCCTCAGCCCCGACCACGGTGTGCGATTTGAGATCGACCTGGGGCTGATAGTAGAGACGAAATTCGTCATTGGCCAGGCCGTGCTGAATGGCGCTGCGCTCCTGCTGGCGCAGTTTGACCAGGTACTCCTGATCAGTGCTGTAGCGTACGCACTGGGCAACCCCTTGGGTCTTGGCCTGATAGAGTGCCTGATAGGCATGGCGAAACAGGGCGTCGGGGTCGACGTTGTCGTTGGGGTAGGTGGTCATACCGATACAGGCAGTGAGCTTCAACTTTTGCCCGTTGACGTGCAGCGGCTGCTGTAGGGCGTGCTGGATGGTGGACGGGGTGAGGCGTTGGGTTGGCCCTGCCAGCACAAATTCATCGCCACTGAGCCGTGCCGTGATGCCCTGGGCCTTGAAGGGGCTGACCAGGGCTTCCAGCCGTTTGGCTACCCGTCTGAGTATGCTATTGCCAGTGGCGTAGCCAAACAGGTCGTTAAGGCGTTTGAAGTCATCGATATTGAGCACTGAGATGGTCAGTGGCGCATGATGCTGCACCAGTGCTTCCAACTGCGTACGGGCTAGCCGCTGATTGGGCAGCTGGGTCAGCTCATCGATATTGGCAGCCTTGTAAAGCGCCTCTTCATGCAGCTTGGTGTCGGTAATGTCCGACTGAATGGCAATGAAGCCGCCGCCGGTTTGCTCATTGGCAGGCAGCGGGTTACAGCTTATATGCACCCAGTACGGGGTGCCATCCTTGCGGTAGTTGAGCAGTTCTTCTTCGAAGTGCTGGCGATGGCGCAAAGCCCGGGCAATGCGCAGCACCGTGGCGCGGTCGGTGGCTTTGCCCTGCACCAGTTGCCCCGGCTTCTTGCCGACCGCTTCTGCGAAGGTGTAGCCACTGAGCCGGGTAAAGCCATCGTTGATCCATTCGATGTTGCCGCGTGCATCGGTGATCACCACGCCGTTGCTGGTGTTCCTGGCCACCAGGGAGAGCCGTGCGATGGCCTGTTGATCTTGATGTTGCTGGCGGTGGTGGCGCAGAGTGTTGATGAACTGCCCGATACTACCCAGCAGCGGGGCCAGGTACTCCACCAGGTCGGGATGATAGCCCCCGGGGCGATTGGCCAGGCCAATCATGGCGATGCAACGACCGTGGAAGTGAATCGGTGCCCCCAGAAACGCATCGAGCGGTGGATGCCCCGGTGGCAGGCCGCCGCGCCTGGGGTCATGGGCGGGGTCGTTGGCAATGACCACTTCTTCGTGGCGCATCACATGGCCGAACAGCGTATCCAGGTTGCTGAACACCATGCCGCTGGGGGCGTGCTGAGCGTAGAATTGCCGCGAGGGCTCGTCCCAACTGATGTCGGTGATGGCATGGGTCACCAGATAGGGTGTCTTGTCGGGGTGGTAAAGCACTTCGCCGATGAAGCCGTATTCGCTGCCGGTGAGGGTGAGCAGGTCGTCGAGCAATGGGTTGAGTGCCTTGGCATTGCCCTGTTCGTCGATAAAGCTGGCTTGCGCCCGCATGATGGCCTGCTCCAGTGCCTGCTGGCGCAGTAGCTGTGTTTCGACCTTCTTGCGGGGAGTGACATCCACCATGGTGCCGATGATCTGCACCACTTGGCCATCCACGGCCAAGGGGTTGCCGGTGATTCTGACCCAGAGCGGCTCGCCCGAGGGGGTCTGCATCTCGAAGATATCGTTGAAGGGCGCTCCGTGGGTGATGGCGGTGTCGATGGCTTCGACGAGCCGAGCGCGGTCAGCCGAGGTGTACGCCTGCATGCGCGCTTCGAAGGTGTTGGCTTGCCGAGCATTGGTTTGATAGAGCGCATCGACCACATCGTTCCAGTGGGTGGTTCGGGTGGCGACATCCATCTCCCAAAGGCCGATGGCGGCATTGCCAATGGCCTGGTAGGCGCGTTGGCTCAGGTAGTGCTCGAACTGCAGCATGGTGTTGCTGGCCAGTTGCTGTAGCAGCTCCCGCTGGGTAGGGCTCAGTTGGCGGGGTTTGTGGTCCATGACGCACAGCGTGCCGAGGATGTTGCCATTATCGGCAACCAGCGGCATGCCAGCATAAAACACCACATGGGGCGCCTCGCTGACCATGGGAAATTTATGAAGCCGCGCATCCAGGCGTGCATCCGATACTTCGAACAGCTTGGGTTCGAGGATGGCTTCCCCGCATAATGAGAGCTGACGTAATACCGTGGGGCTGTATTCGCCCACGCCACTTTTGACCCAGACGTGACTGGCATCCACCAGCGTGATCAAGGCCATGGGGGTTTCGCAGTAAGCAGCCGCTAGACGGGTGATGCGGTCAAACTCCTGGTCAGCCGAAAGATCCCCCAGTGTGTACCGCTTCAGGGTGAGAAGCCGCTGTGCTTCGTGTTCAGGGACGGCGGGCTGTACCATACGTAACGTATCCGTGATGCGCGTTTAGGGCTACTTTCCCTTATGCCGAGGTGCCTGTCTAGCCAGTCGACAAATCCTGGTCAACGGTAGAGTTTGACATCCTCCCCGCCCTCAGGACGGGGATTCCCACTTCTGGACGGCCATGCCCGACCGCAAGAATGTTCTTGGCCGCGTTCACATCGCGGTCGTGAGTGACACCACACTCACTGCAAGTCCACTCTCTTATTCTCAAGCCTGATCTACCCTTCGGACTACTGACGGAAATACAACCGCAGCTCGAACAGGCTTGGGTGGTGTACGACTCGTTGACCTCTTTAAAAACAATGCCTGCGCTATCGCATTTATATTCCAGCATTGTTTTCAGCATAGCCCAGCCAGCGTCCAGCACTGACTTGGCCATCTTGGTTTTGGCCAACGAGGATGATTTCACATTACCGACGTAGATTTCCCCCGCACGGTTCACCAATTGACGGCTGAACTTGTGCAAGGCGTCCTTGCGCCGATTGGCAATCTTGGCGTGAATGTTTTGGGTACGCTTTTTCTTTCCGGCGCGTTGTGCAACAGCCAGCTTATCTTCCATATCGAGGTAGAAACGACCGGCTTCCAGCCTTGTACCATCCGAGCAGGTGGCGGTATCTTTCAGACCAAGGTCGATACCGATCTTGTCTTGACCGGCTGGCGGGTCTACCTCAATTTCAACCACGACATTGAAGTACCAGCGCCCACGCGCATCCTCGTTGAAGGATGCAGAGCGGAGCTTGTACTGGCTCAGCCCGTAGCTGTCCCAGACTTTGAAGTAACTGCCGTTGTGGAATACTTGCCCGCTCTTCCATTTGGCCGCGCCGGTATTGACCGGAATCCAGCCGAGAGAACGACGAACGCCACGCGATTTGCGCCAGTTGAGACGAGCCTTCCTAAACTGCTTGCGGCGGGTGACATATTCGGCGGCGATGCACTGCAAGGTCTGGCTATGCAGACCAAGTTCCTTGCCCGCCCCTTTGGTATAGGGATGCAGGTCATACGCCGACAGAAACAGACCGCGCTCACGAATGGCACGAGATGAGAGTTCGTTCAGATAGTTCCAGCAAAAGTTCACACTGCGTGCCATGCGGTTAAGCTGGGCAATGTGCTTGTCTCTTACGCGAACTTTTAATGTCTTGGTCTGTTTCATGGCTTTGAGTATACTTGGCCTATGGACAAGATCAAGACTATCAGAACAGGAAGACACTGCGTTTTTGAAATGCACGCCCACTTGGTCTTCGTAACCAAATATCGTGGAAGAGTATTCAATGACGCACACCTTCAATCCCTTGAAACCCTGTTCAGGCAGGTGTGTCAGGATTTCGAGGCTGAGCTAAAGGAGTTCCATGGTGAAACGGATCATGTTCACTTACTGGTGAACTTTCCGCCCAAGGTGGCGGTTTCAAGGCTGGTGAACAGCCTGAAAGGGGTTTCGAGCAGGCGGATGAAGCTGCTGCACCCCGAATTGGTACAGACTTCATACAGGAAAAATGCGCTATGGAGTCCGAGCTACTTTGCGGGAAGCGTCGGCGGCGCGCCGCTGAGTGTCGTAAAGCAATATATTGAGCAGCAAACAAGACCGGAATAGGGGACGCTTCGCGTCCCACGCTATTCATCCTCGCACTAGAAGTACGAGGTTTTTCGCGTTAATTGATAAGACGTCGCTTATCCAACTGAGAGGGCTGCTGTGGATCTACTGGAACTGTTTACCCGCACGCTAGACGTGACGCTACCCGTGTTTGCCATGGTGTTCATCGGCATTGGCTTGAAACGCCTTGGCTGGATCGACAGTGCCTTTATCAGCACGGCCTCGACGCTGGTGTTCAAGGCGACGCTGCCGACGCTTATTTTTCTGAGTCTAGTCAAGGCCGACCTCAGTGTCGCGTTGGACATTCCGCTGCTGCTGTTCTTCGCTGTGGCCACCCTGGCGCAGTTCGCCCTGAGCTGGGGCTGGGCGCATCTACGTGTGCCCCAGGCAGACAGAGGGATATACGTGCAGGGGGCCTTTCGCGGCAACTGTGGCGTGGTGGGGCTGGCCTTGGCGGCGGGCATGTATGGCAACTACGGGCTTTCGGCGGGAAGCCTGCTGCTGGGCGTGGTGATCGTGATGTATAACGCGCTTTCCGTGGTGGCCCTGGCGGCGTACCAGCCCGGCCAATCCACCGACTGGCGCAGCCTGCTGGGGCATATCGTCAAGAACCCGCTGATTCTTTCCGTGTTCGCGGCGTTGCCGTTCACGGCGTTCTCGGTAGGGCTGCCAAGCTGGGTGATGACCTCGGGCAACTACTTTGCCTCGCTGACGCTGCCCCTGGCGCTGATCTGCATTGGCGCCACGCTTTCGGTGTCCAGCTTGCGTGAAGGCAGCCAAGTGGCCATGAGTGCCAGCCTGATGAAGATGGTCGCCTTGCCCGCCTTGTCGACGGTCGCGGCGTGGCTGTTGGGCTTTTCCGGCGCGCAACTGGGCCTACTGTTCCTGTTCTTCGCCAGCCCCACCGCCGCCGCCAGCTTCGTGATGGTGAAGGCCATCAACGGCAACGTGGCCCTGGCCGCCAATATCATCGCCATCACCACCCTGATGGCCAGCATCACCGTGACCCTGGGCATTTTCGCCCTGCGCCTGGCGGGGTGGATTTAAAGCGCGACGGTTGGCCGAGGCAAGCCAACGCGCTATACTACGCGCCCCCTAAGTCCCTGTAGCTCAGTAGGATAGAGCAGCCGCCTCCTAAGCGGCAGGTCGCAGGTTCGACTCCTGCCAGGGACGCCATTGGGGGCTGCTCGGGAAGTCCTCAAAAGCCTATAAGCAGAACTAATGCGTTGATTCGTATTGGTTTTTGTTCGCCTGATTGATGTTCTGTTGCTTGTGATATCTTATTTTTAGAACCCCGCCATTGTGCGGGGTTTTGTGTTTTGGGGCTTTTGTGGGGTTTGTAGTGGCATTTAACAGTCTTGTGGTAGGGTTGCTATGGGCTATGCTGGCTTAGGGGGGCGCTATCGGCGCGTTGTACCCACCCGCCTGCGGGGTTCGCTTGTGGGGCAATTCTTCATGCACCCCTAAAAAACGGCTCAAAGCCCGCTGTTGCTGGTCTGTAGGCGGGTTTTGGGTGCATGGGAGTCATGCGAAATTTTACGGCTATTTAAGTATCGCGCCGGGAAAGCAATGTAGTTAAGTTCATGTGTGGTAGATGAATAAAATTTACATGCCGAGAAGTGCCTAAGCATAACGACTAGTTCTTAACAAAGACGGTATTCTCTAGCCTAAAGTATTAGGTAAAAAGGTAGTTTTATAGTGTTGAGATAGGTGATGATGTCTGAAGAATATTTACAATTAAAAAATTTATGCATATCAAGCTGTTTTTGAAGACTTTTTCGCGAGCCATCAGGAATTTGTGTTCAGGATGGGTGATCCGGCATTATCCATATTTTTGGAAAAAGTTTTCATTACCAAATTAACTACGTAGGAGAAAATGCTATGGGAAGCTCGGGTTCAGGTCGCTTTTCAGATTATCCTGGCACTAAAGCAAGAGAAGTTGATGGAAATGGTACAGGCGTAGCTGGTGGCACTAGCGGCGTCGATAAATGCCTACAAGCATTTCAGGTGCTACTCGAAGATGTAGGAAATAGTGATTTTTATTCGCAATTCAATAACGTTCCGGCCACTGGCGACCAGTTGGTAATTCGCTTCGATAAGAGGCGTGTTTTTGCACTTGACGTGAATGGTGTAAAAGTCGGCGCACTCCCCACATCATTCAATTATCTCGTTGAGTGTATGGAAGATGGAGTGACATATGTCGGAGTAGTGAGCTCTTCATCTGTGTCACCCGTCCCAACCGTAGCCGCTGACTTTGTAGCGAAATAATTATGGCCAACTGCGATCCAGCTTTATTAGTCGTTGGTGAATTGGTTGTGGATTATACACTCTCTCGGAATGGTGAGATGTGTAAGCTACGCTTAGGTGGCATCTGTCACGCTGCGAGAGGGCTTTGGGCTGCAAACATTGAATACTCAGTGGCAGCGTTTTGCCCGAGATACCTGGTTGATGAAGCAGAAAGCTATCTCTTTGATTTCGGTTGCAAAGAGTTTATCTGGCTTGGTGACGTGATTGGTGCGCCCAACGTAATCCTTATCGGTGATGTGACTGAGGTTTCGCATCAAGGCTACGAAGATTTGATGCGTGATACCAAGATAGTGAAATTTCAAGACCCTTTACCGCAACTCGACGCTTATCAAAAAGTCGTTGTTTTCCCTGGCAAGTTTGATATGAACACACTCTTCAGTGTGTTCGCTGAAGACGCTCAGTTCTCTATCGACATCGCATACGATGTTGAGGACCTCTCATCACTCAAAGCGTTCATAGGTCGCATAGAAGCTATCATTATCTCAACGTCGTCCTCCCTCTTTATGAGGCTAGGAGCAGAAAATATCGAAGAATTGCTAGATGAAATAAATACGCTTTCGCCAGATGTCTTCCTACTCAAAGAGAATCGAGGTGGCAGCCGACTTTTTGACATGCAAGATGGGGGCGTAGAAGAAATACCGGCTAAGTTGAGTCAAACTGCAAATTCAGTCGGCGTTGGTGATGTCTATTCCAGCGTCATGGTAGGCCTTTCTTACAAGGGCTGGGTCGAAGCAGCATGGCGTGGAAGCCAAGCTGCCACTGTGTACTCCCAGACTACGTTTCCTGACGACATGAAGCGCGATGTACAGCGGGGGTTTCGACTTTCAGTGGAGGTGCTGCAAGCGCTTGGCGGAACGGTGCTCCCATGGCATGACCGTCAAACCTACTCAATCTATCTTGCCGGTCCTGACTTCACGTATGTTTCAAAGCAGGAGCTGGACCATGCTTTAGACAGTCTCACGTATCACAACTTCAAAGTGCGACGCCCCATTTTGGAGAATGGGGAGTTAAAGCGACCAGCAAGTGAAGCTGATCTGCAACAAACGTATCATCTTGACTACAAGCTATTGAAGGAATGCGATGTAGTCTTCTCGGTTCCTCTAGACCGTGATCCTGGTACGCTTGTTGAGCTCGGCATGGCAATTGAGATGGGAAAACCGGTCGTTACCTATGACCCTCGCCGCGAAAATGAAAATACCATGGTGATCTCAGGTAGTTCAGTTTATTCCAAGGATCTTGACGCGTGTCTCAACGGCACTTTCGAAGTTATTTCTGCACTTAGGGCCAAATCGCGATGAGACAGGCGCTTTTACTAGCCTCAGGAGGGCTAGATTCAACAACTGTTGCATACCAGCTTGTTTCTTCAGGTGTAGATGTCACACCAATTTTTTTGATTATGGACAGCATTGTGTCGACGTTGAATGGAGTCGGGTAAACGAAGTTCTGCCCTCTAGCATGCGACCACCTGAGCGCTTTGACATATCCAGTATCTTTCAGGGATCGTCGTCTCGATTGATTCGTGAAGCAGATCTTTGGACGGAAGACGTCAAAGATGACGACTTGTACATTCCCTACAGAACAATGATATTCTTCGCCGCCGCCGCGGCTCGTGCGCAAACCGTCGGAATACTGGATGTTTACACAGGTTTTATAAATAGTAACCATGCTAAAGAAATTGATTGTACTGCTGAGTTTATGAATAGCCTTGATGGGCTTACCTCAAGCATTGGGCCAGTACGTTTTCATTCCCCGTTTCGATATTGGTCAAAGGCTGATGTAGCCAGTACTGCTGCTGATCTTGGTGTACCTATTGGACGCACATATTCATGCCAAGCAGCCGCAAGTTTTCCTTGTGGTGCCTGCCCGAATTGTGTGGAGCGCCTGAACGCATTGAAAGAGGCAAAATTAGTATGACCAGCCCCGCCATTGAGATGCTGCTCATAGCACGACGCATCGCAAATTATGCGAAAGATGAAGGGGTGCTCACGGATGAGAAAAAAGCACGCCTTTCGAGTGATCACCTGGGGGCCGTTCTTGCGGATTCAGTGCTTCAAGCTGGGCTTAATTATAAGTCAGTCGTGCGTCCGCGTGTTTTAGAAATTCTGCGCAAACATCCAGAGTGCCTTACTATTTCCTCACTGATCTCAGTTATTCAGAATGGAGGCTCGGGAGCATTTTTGAATTGGCGCCATCATGAGAAGATAAGTCGTTTTGAAGCGCTGGTAATTTTCCTCCATGGATTGGGCATTGAAAATGCAGAAGATTTGCGAGCAGGATTAGGGACTGATGAATTTTGTTCCGCAATTCAAACCGTTAACGGGATTGGACCTAAGACAGTAGATTATATGGCGTGTCTAGTTGGTCTCGACACTATCGCAGTTGATCGTCATGTTCGCGCATTTGCGAAAGCGGTTAAGGTTGACAATGACGACTACCAATTTCTGCGTGAGACCTTTTGTTATGCTGCTGATCTCCTCTCATTGCCCCGCAGAGAATTTGATGCCTGGCTCTGGCGTCGGGCTGTAGCTCCAGTTCAAGATCAAGCGCAGTTGGCCCTCGCAGTGTAGGCACATTTATATACTGCTTACTGTATATGCTCATTGAGATATAAGCTTATTGCTCTTGGTTAACCATTTTAGAAACGGGATAGGTCAAATCAGGTATAGGTCTAAGATTACGTCCTATTCAGGCGTAAAATGGTATACATGGAGGTATACTTTTCTTTTTTCTGTGTGATAAATCTATTTTAAATTAACTGCTTAGAGGGGTTGTTAAGATCCTGCCAGGACGCCAACGTTTGCTCCTCGGCAAGTCCTCGAAATCCCAGAGCCTCAGCTAACACTCTGAACGCTTCCAAGCGTTCATCCCTATTACATATTCCTCCCTATCTACCCCCTCACACCACCGGCAACTCAATCACAAACTCGCTGCCGCCGCCGGGGGCGTCCTGGTAGTGTACGTCGCCGCCTAGCTGGCGGCAGATTTCTCGGGTGATGGCCAGGCCAAGGCCGGTGCCGGGGAGTTTGCGGGTGTCGCTGCTGTCGGCTTGCGAGAAGCGTTGAAAGAGCTGTGCCTGGAAGGCTTCGGGCACGCCGGGGCCGTGGTCGCGCACGCGGATTTCTGCGCGGCCTTGCTGGGCGTGGGCGGTGATGCTGACGGCTTCTCCTGCGGGGGTGAACTTGATGGCGTTGGAGATCAGGTTGGTCAGTGCCTGGATGAGCCGCTGGCCATCCACGTTGACGTTCAGGGTGGTGTCGTTGGCCTGCAGTTGCAGGCTGACCTGGTGCTGGTCGCCATAGCTGCCCATGGATTCGATGGCTTCCGTGATCAGGGGGGCCAAGGGCTGTTCGGCGAGCTGCATGGGCATTTTTCCGGCCACCAGCTTTTCCATGTCCAGCAGGTCGTTGATGAGCGTGGTCAGGCGCTGGCCGTTGCGCAGGGCGGTATCGAGCAGGGTGGCGGCCTGGGGTGGAAAGACTCCCAGTGCACCCCCGGCCAGCAGCCCTAGCGCACCGTTGATGGAGGTGAGCGGGGTACGCAGTTCATGGCTCACCGTGGCGATGAACTGATTCTTCATTTTATCCAGCCGACGCCGTTCGGTGATGTCTTCGATGAGCGACCAGATGACCCGTTTGCCATCCGGGTCTTGGCTGAGCATGCCTTGCAAGCGCACCGGGTAGCGGCTGCCGTCCTTGCGGTAATACTCTTTTTCGAACGGGCCGTACCGGCCATGGGTGGCCAGGCTGGTCAGCACCAGCTCCTCTTCAGGTTGGTACTCTTTGGGGGTCAGGTCCCAGTAGCTGAGGTTGACGAACTCGTCCCGCGTGAAGCCGGAGGGCTGGATAAGGGCGTCGTTGAGGTCGATGAAGCGTCCGGTTTCGTAATCGTTCAGGGCAATGCCGATGGGGGCAAATTCGAACAGGCCGCGCAGGCGGCTTTCGTTGCGTTCCATGGCCAGGCGGGCCAGCTCTTGTTCATGAATATCGTACAGGTAGCCGTGCCACAGCACGCTGCCATCGGCCAGGCGTTCTGGGCGGGCTTGGCCGGTGGTCCAGCGGTAGTGGCCGTCGGGTTGCTTGACGCGGTAGGTGGCTTCCCAGTAATCGAGGGTGTTGGCGGAGTGCACGATACTGGCCGCGACGCTCTCGAGGTCGTCGGGGTGGATGGTGGCCAACGCGGGCCCTGCATCCTGGGCGGCTTCTTCTGGCGTAATACCGTAGAGCGCCTCGATCTGCGGAGAGCTGAACGGGAAAGTGGCGCGACCATCGGGAAATAGCCGGTATTGGTAGATCGTGCCGGGCAATTGGGCCATCAGTTTGGTGACCCGTTCGTTGCTCAGGCTGTTGGTGAGCGTGTCCGAGAGCCAGCGCGCGAGCAGGCGCATGAACAGGGTCTCGCTTTCATCGAACTCTCCCAGCCGGGAGTGGCTGGAGGTGAAGTTCAGGGTGCCGAATATTTGGCCCTCTACGTTCAGGGTAATGCCTGCGTAGGTGCCGATGGGAAAGCTCTGGTTGCATGGATGATGGTGGTAGCGGCTGTCGGAGACGTTGGCAATGAACAGCTCGTGCTGCTGGTCGGAAAGCAGCAGTTGGCACCAGGTCTGGTCGACGGGGAGGCTGTAGCCGGCCGGTATGGGCAGGGTGTCGGGCGCATCGACCCAGCGCACGGTGTACACTTCGCTTTCGATCTGGCTGATCACGGCCAGGTCCAGCCCGAGATAGGCCTTGGCACGGGCCAGGGCGTGCTGGATTCTGGCATCCAGGGTCTCGGCGGGCTGAAAGGCGATATCGTTGAGCAGATTGAGGGCGTCGTGGTGCTTGCGCAGCTGGCTGCGGGCTTCGTGCTCGCGGGTGATATCGACAATGAAGCCTTCCATGATGAGCGGGTATTGCGCATTGCCGGGTACCCAGTTGCCGCGCTCTTCGACCCAGCGCCAGCTGCCGTCTCGGTGGCGAACGCGGTACTCGAAATGCCAGCCTTCCTTGCGTTCCAGCGCCAGGTTGACCTGTTCGGTCAGCATGGGGCCGTCGTCGGGGTGTACCAGCTCGGCGTAGCTGGTGGATTTGTTGTTCAGCAGCTCTTCGGCGGGGTAGCCGCTGATCTGGTCGATTTGGCCGCTGATGTAAAGCATGGTCCAGTTGTCGTCGGGCAGGCAGCGGAACGTGACGCCGGGCATGTTGCTGAGCAGCGAGGCGAATTCGTCACGACTGGTTTGTAGCTCCCGTTGAGCACTGACTTCCTGTGTCACATCGGTGTGGGTGCCGTACATCAGCAGTGGTTTGCCGTCCGGCGTCCAGTCGAACACTTGCCCACGATCGTGTACCCATATCCAGTGGCCATGTTTATGGCGCATGCGAGCCTTGCAGCTGTAGCTTTCCGTGGCCCCCGAAAAATGGGCGTTCAACAGCCTTTCCGACTCCACAAGGTCGTCGGGATGTGCCAGCGCCAGCCAGGTATCGATGGTGGTAGGGCTGAGCTCCGCTAAGGTGTAGCCGAGCATTTCTGCCCAGCGTTCATTGAACACGGTTTCTCCCGTTTGCACGTTCCATTGCCAGGTACCTGCTCGCGTGCCTTCAATGACTAGACGTGCCCGGCGCTCGCTCTCTTGCAAGGCCATGGCCAGGCCCGTGCGCGAAACGTTGTGCTCGATATCTCTTTGTACCAGCTCTTCGACCATGGCGGCCATGTCGCCCAGTAGTTGGAGCTGTTCACTGCCAAACTGCCGAGGTTGAGGGTCCAGTAGGCAAAGAGTGCCGATACGCTGGCCGTGAATGCGCAGCGGAACACCTGCATAGAAGCGTAGGAAGGGCGCTGACATGACCATGGAAAGATGCGCGAAGCGGGCGTCTTGCCGAGCGTCCTCCACGATCAGCGGCGCTTCGTCCAGGCTGGCATCACCACAAAACGACTGCTCGATGGGTAGCAAGGGCAGGTCGATACCTTGACAGGATTTGAACAGCAGTCTGTCCTGATGAAGGAACGAGATCACCGCCACCGGGACGCTGAAGGTTTGCTGGGCCAAACGGGTGATGCGGTCGAACCGAGCGTCGGTGCTATCATCCAGCAGGTCACTGATGGCGGGTATTGTCTGACCCGCTGACAAGTGTGCTTGGCTGGGAAGCTGTTTCATCGCATCACCACGTGAATTCGGATTGATTGGGCAAAAGGCGTACTGCGCAGATCTCTCGTGCGTTACCGATGGACGAGCGCTTTATCTTTCACAAAACTATTGTAAATAAGGGTTAAGGCAGGGTATCTAGGAAGTGTGTGAAAAATTGTGGAATGTGAGGTGCTGGCGGTAGGAGGTAATGAATGAAGTACGTACTCTTTTGGTTGCCATTGGCTCTGGTGGGGTGCGTTGCCGCCGGAAGCGACGCCGCCCCCAGCATGCAGGCTGCGGCCGCAGAGTACTGTGAGGCGCGGGGAGGCGAGCGCATGACCCGCGAAAGCCGGCTGGGCACAGGGCGTTATTGCCGCTTACCGGATGGCCGCGTAGAAAATGAGTGGCGTCTTTATCGTACGGAACGGTTGGATAACTTCTAACCCTACCTGGTGGCTAACAGTGCAAGTGGTTATAGCGATTCTTCTCGTTCGATGGCGTACCCTGACGGGGTGGCCTGCCCTGGCAGCCCTGATGATAGTATTTTCTGGACTGGCTCACGGTTACCAGGGCCCATCGCCATTGACGGATTGGGAATATCGTTGGGGAGATTCGCCACTGGGCAGTGAAGGAGTGTCACGCGGGTTGTCGGAGCCAGGTGGCGACTGGCAGGCCATTGCTTTTCCGTCGAACCCGCCCGAGCGAGAGGGAAGGCAGTTAGTGTGGTTCAGGACTGTACTGCCGGAGGGCAACTGGCGTGATCCGGTGATCCACATCACCAGCATCAATCTGGTGGGGCAGGTGTTTTTGGGCGATGAGCTGATTTATGAGCATGGTGATATGCAGCAGCCGCGTTTCATAGGTTGGCCCTGGCATTTGATCCCGCTTCCCGACGATTTTGCCGACCAGACCCTTTCATTGCGCATTTATTCGGACTACACCAGCATTGGCTTATGGGGCGATGTCCGAGTAATGGACCGCCTGGGTGCCCTCAAGGCGATGCTGAAAGCGTCGGCGAAAGACCTGGCGGTCAGTGCGTTCAGCCTGTTGTTGGCAACGCTTGCGGGTATTTTTGCGCTGATGGGCCCTGACCGGCGAGGCTTTGGTGCCACGGCGCTGTTCGCCTGTGCTTCCGGATTGATGCTGTTGGCCGAAACGCCTGCCAGGCAGCTGATTGCCGATGCCCCCTTGGCCTGGGACATGCTGCGCGCCGCCAGTTATTTTACCTTGCCCATTGCCATGGGGCTGCTGTTGAGCCACTGGTTGGTGGGGTCGGCCAAGCGCTGGATGGCGCGTTTCTGGCAGCTTCATCTGGGGTATCTGGTGGTGACGATGGGGCTGGTGCAGTTCGGCTTCTTGAACTTGGCCCTGACCTTTCCCGTGTTTGACGTGCTGCTGTTGCTGACGTTGCCCTGCATGCTGCTGATCACCCTGGTGGCATGGCGCCGCTTGGCGTTGGAGCAACGTTTGCTGGTGTTCAGCTTTGTGATGTTCGCGCCTTTGCTGGTGCTCGATATGCTGGTGGCCCACGGGCTGGTGGCGCTGCGGCAAGTGCCTTTGAGCGTTGGGGCGCTGGGCTTTTCGATGGCCATCGTGGGGGTCTCGCTGTGGCATTACCGTTTCACGCAGCGGCAGCTGGCGCTGGCGAACCTGACGCTGGAGGCGCAGGTGAAGTCGCGTACGGCGGAGCTGGATCAACTGGTGGACCAGTTGAAGGGATTGTCGCTCCAGGACGCCTTGACCGGGCTGCCCAATCGGCGCCACTTCGATACGCTGCTGGATGAAGAGATGGAGCGCGCCGCCCAGAGTGGGCAGCCGCTTTGCCTGTTGATGATCGACATCGATCACTTCAAGAACGTCAACGACAGCTTTGGCCATGATGTGGGCGATGCGGTGCTGATCGAAGTCGCCAACCTGCTGACACGCTGCTTTCGCGGGAGCGATGTGGTGTGCCGCCTAGGCGGGGAGGAGTTCGTGGCGCTGTTGCCAATGACCGACCTCGATGAGGCCGAACGACGGGCCAACGAGCTGTTGCAGATGCTGCGTACCCATGCCTTGTTTCACCTCCAGCAACCGTTGGGCTACATCACGCTTTCGTGTGGTATTGCGGCGTACCCCGAGCATGCCGACAGCCGACACTCGCTGATCAAGATGGCAGACCAGGCGCTTTATCAGGCGAAGAACCGTGGGCGAGATCGCTGTGTGATCTGGCAGCCGACTGAAGCGGATCAATCGTTTATTGATGCTTTTTAAATGTTATGCAAGTTGTGTAGAAGAGTTGTTATAAGTTTTTTGTCTGGCTAATGACAAACATCGTTTTTATAGTTGTTGATCTCGTTGTTTTTAGTGAATGTCAACAAATGTCACATCTCCTGCTGGCCTAGTTACTTTTTTAATATCTCCCTCCATAGTAGTTACATAAGCCCAATGATGGGTGCTGCCCAGGCAGTCGATAACGAGGGGGTGTGTGATGAGAAACAATGGCTATGTCTCCCAGGTGAACTATCCTATTGATCCTGATGATTTTTTGATTTCGCGTACCGATGTCAACGGTTACATCACATACGCGAACCCCCGGTTCATCGAGGTCAGCGGTTTTGATATCGAAGAGCTGATGAATGAACCCCATAACGTCGTTCGCCATCCGGATATGCCTCCGGAAGTATACCGCGATATGTGGGCCACCCTGCGTGAAGGCATCTCTTGGCAAGGCTATGTGAAAAACCGCCGTAAAAACGGAGATCACTATTGGGTGCATGCCAATGTCGTGCCGGTCATGGATAAAGGAGAACTCCAGGGGTATGCGTCGCTGCGTTCTTATGCGGAAGAGGAAAAGACGCGCTACTTCGATAACATTTACCGGCAAATGCGTGAAAAGACGTGCCCCTACTACTTGCAGCGCGGGCAGTTAAAGCGCCGTGGGTTATTGGGCAAGCTACCAACCATTCACTGGGAAAGCGTCAAAACGCGCCTGCTGTTCGCCACGCTGGCCAGCGTAGTGCTGTTGGACGCTGGCCTGGCGGTGACTCAGCACTATGCCCTGGGGGGATGGCAGTTAGGGGTGTTGGCTCTGGTGCTGGCTGGGTTGATCTGTGGCGTCAATGTCTTGCTGTTGGGGTCGTTGAACCGTTCGGTCGGTTCGCTGAAGGATATTGCACTGCAACTGGCGGCAGGGAATCTGAATGCTGCCATTCCTTCTACCCGGCGCCAATCGCTTCGTCAGACGCTGGAAGCTCTCCAACTGATGCGTCGCTCGCTACTCTCCACGGCCAGCGACATCCAGCGCAATATGGAAGTCATCAGCCCGGTGGTCGACCAGATTCTCAATAACAACAGCAACATGGCTGATCGCCTGGAGCAACAGGCTTCCGCCGTGCAGCAAACCGCTGCCAGTATGGAAGAGATCTCCAGTACCGTGCGCCAAAGCGCGTCCAACGCGGAGCTGGCGAGCAAGGCGGCAGATACCAATCTGGCAGAGGTCAGTACGGCATCTCGCCTGACCGATGAGCTGGCGCAGGCAATGGAGGTGCTGACCAAACAGTCGGAGCGCATGAAGCACATGGTGCAGACCATCGATGCGATTGCCTTCCAGACCAACATTCTCGCTTTGAACGCTTCCGTTGAGGCTGCTCGGGCAGGGGAGCATGGGCGTGGTTTTGCGGTGGTGGCGCAAGAGGTGCGCAAGCTGTCCAACCAGACCGCCGAAGCGGCCAAGGAAGTGCAGCGCATGATCGTGGACACCAACCAGAGCGTTCTGGAAAGCGTGGCCCACACCCGTGAAACCCAGGCGGCCACGCTGCGTATCAAGCAGGCCAGCCAGCGCGTCAACGACTTGATGGAAGAGATTAGCCGCGCCGCCAGTGAGCAAAGCGATGGAGTCGCCCAGATCGGGCTGGCCATCGCCGAGATCGACAGCACGACGCAAGCCAGTGCATCCGACATGGAAAGCTACCGTCGAGTGGCCGATGCGCTCAGCGGAGAAGCCGCTTCCCTGAATAACAGCGTGAACGCGTTCAGAACTTCCAACCGTCATGCCAACTCTCAGCCCCACCGCCTACCGGCGCTGCGCCGCCCCGATTCGCTTCGCCTCGACAGCATGAAAGGCAAGCCCGCACTGCCTGCCCAACCCTCGACAGTAGCTGGTTGGGAACAGTTCTGAGTTCTTCCCCCTCCCTTGGTCCTGAAACCAGTCGCTTAGGCGGCTGGTTTTTTTTGTTCAGGGGCGTGTTGCATATCACGCTGTCAAAGGAGGCGCAGAGGGGTCGCCTGGCCTTTGAGTTAAGCTCAAGTCTTGTGTATGGAGGGAAGTAGAGAGGGTGGCGTATCCTGCTGATTGATCACGCCAGATCACAACCAGCATAGGATGGATACGCCATGAGCAATTCTACTCTCCAAGCCGTGACGCAGCCAGACGCCGGCGCTACTGATCCGTTGCATGAGCTGCTGCGCAAAGGGGCCCGAGACCTGATCGCCAAGGCCGTGGAGGCGGAGTTGAGCACGTTCCTGGAGCAATACGCCGACAAGACGCTGGAAGACGGCCGCCGTGCCGTGGTGCGCAACGGCTATCTTCCCGAACGAACGGTACAGACTGGCATCGGCGACGTTGCGGTCAAGGTCCCCCGGGTCCGTGACCGCAGCGGTGACGGGATCACCTTCAGCAGCGCGCTGCTGCCGCCCTATCTGAAGCGGGCCCGCAGCATTGAGGAGCTGATCCCCTGGCTCTACCTGAAGGGGGTCTCCACCGGCGACTATCAGGAGGCGCTGGCGGCGTTGCTGGGCGACCAGGCCAAGGGACTGTCGGCCAACACCGTGTCTCGCCTCAAGAAGCAGTGGGAGGACGAGCATGCCGACTGGCAAAAGCGTGACCTGGCAGACCAGCGTTACGTCTACTGGTGGGCAGACGGCGTGTACAGCAACGTGCGCTT
>NZ_LFGS01000015.1:0-2665 GCF_002078135.1 Halomonas sp. BC1
AGACGTAGTTGACCTACTTCACGTCCCGGAGAGGTCTCAATAACTCCGGCGAGACCTTGTACTGCTTCCTGCCATCCTCATCCAGCACGATCACGCTCTTGCGGTTGATCTTGGTGACAATCCCCAGCACGGGGCCTTCCCGGCTCTCGAAGGTCACTTTCAGGCCCACCCGCAACTGGCTCAGCGCCTGGAGGTTCTCCCGGTCACGCAGTTCATCAATTCGCCGGCAGATGTATTGATTCAGTTCCAGCAACTGGTCGATGCTCATGTCGTCAATGCGCATGAACGGTGGCCTCCGGCTGTTTGTTCTGTCGGTCAGGATGGCGTGGATCGATCAGCGCCCGTAGCGGATTCTCGGCGAACCGGGTTTTCCAGAGACGAGGCGTCAGGTCGCTGACGTCACTGGCCGGATGCTGGCTGATGCGTTGCAGCACGTCCACCAGGTAAGTGTAGGGGGTAATATTGTGCAGCTTGCAGGTGCTGATCAGACTCTGGATGATGCCCAGGTGTTCCGCCCCCAATTCAGTCCAGCAGAACATCCAGTTTTTCTTGCCCATGGGAATGGGGCGTAGTGCCCGCTCGAGGTGGTTGGTGTCTGGCTGCACGTCTGGGTTTTCCAGGAATACGCTCAGGCTGGCTTCCCGGCTGAGCACGTAGTTCAGAGCTTTGGTCAGTGGATCGCTCGGCACCAGGCCGCCTGACGCCAACTGATCCCGGCACCACTGGAAGAAGCCGCTAACGACCGGTTTCGAGTGTTCCAACCGGTACTGACGTTTCTTCTCGCCAGTCAGCCCGTGGGTTCTGATGGTTTCTTCATTCCGGTACAGCGCTGCGATTCGTTGCAGGGCCTCGGTGACGGTTTCCGGGTGATCCTTCTGCGCCTCGATAAAATAACGGCGGCTATGCACCCAGCACTGGGCGTGGGTGACGTTCTCTTGGGCAGCAGCGTAGCGGGCATAGGCCGCGTAGCCGTCACTGATCAGCGTGCCGTTGAACGATTCGCTGAGGATGGCTTCGATGTGGGCACGCCCACGGCTGTTCGAGTAGGTGAACACCACCTCGTCGGCATCGCCGTATAACGGCCAGAACCAGCCGGATTTCAACTTGCCTTTTTGCGGGCCCGCCCGACCCTGGTGACCGGCCTTGATCGGCGTTTCATCCATGGCCAGCACCCGACTGCGCAGCACGTTGTCGGTCTGGGCATCCACAATGGGCCGAAGCAGGTCGATCACGCGCTTGACCAGATTGGTCAGGGTGCTGCGGCTGATTGTGATACCGGCTTGCTGGATGCGCTGGTGCTGACGGTACAGCGGCAGGTGGAACTGGAACTTGTCCACCAGCAACCCGGCCAGCAGACTGACATCGGCCAGGCTGTTGTCCAGCACGTTGAACGGGGCCGGCGTGGTGATGGGCTTGTCACTCCCCTTGCGCCGGAACACCGGGCGCTCCACCTTCAGCACCACGTAACTGGAGGCCCGCTGGGCCAGCCGGTAGGTGGTCTTACTGCCGATTACTTCGTACTGATCGGCCTCCGGCCCTGTCAGCTCTGGCGGCAGATACTCTATGACTTCCACCGGCACATCAGAGGTAAAGCGCAGACCGGTGTCGTTCAGGCAGCCATCGTCGCGCTGCTTCTTGCCGGTGCCACGCTGATAGGCCTTGATGGGGCGTTCTTCTTCGTCAGCAGGCGGCGCCGGTAGCGGCGCTTCCTCTGGCTGGAACAAGCTGTCCTGCCCGGGAAGATCGAACACCTGCTTCTCGGATTTCGGACCGAACAGCTGCTTTTTGAACCAGTCCAGTTGATGCGTCAGCTGACGAATCGCTTCTGCCTGGGCTCCCAACTGCTCCCGCAACACGGCATTCTCCTCGGCCAGAGCCGAGTAGGAAGGTGCATTGGAAGAAGGAGCGGAAGCGGTTGAATTCATGGCCGATATTATATCGAAAGTCGGCCTTCTATACCCCTCGAAAACGCTTGAACTGGCGATATTTCTGCACCTCGATGCCATCGATCAGCAGTTGCAGATCCGTCAGGGTCAGGGCTCGCTGCCCGGAGGCGGATAACGGCACCCGGAACTGGCCCTGCTCCAGGCGCTTGGCCCACAGGCAATAACCGGTGGCGGTGAAGTACAGCATCTTCATCTGGGTCTTGCGACGATTGACGAAGACGAAATACTGGCCACTGAGCGGGTCGTGCTTCAACTGATTCCGAACCAGGGCGCTCAGGCCCCGGAAGGATTTGCGCATGTCTGTGGGTTCGGTACATAGCCAGATGCGCGCCTGGCTATCGAGCCCGATCATCCGTTCTGGCTCAGCCGTAGCTCGACGCCGTTACCCAGGCTGAGCACAATATTCCAGCCTAAGCCGGATGATGGCGACGTGCCCATCAGTGACGACAAATCGAGAAAGCTGGCTTCTCCAGAGTCTGTCGAATTATCGGTCGGCTGATCGGACAGGCGCTTTCGCCAGTTGCAGAAGCTGGAATAGCCAATGTTCTCTTGTTTACAAAACTGCGAAGCTGACAGACCACTGTCACGATGCTGGTCAACCAGGGCCTGCCACTGTTCCGGGGTGCGGTGCTTTCTCATGGGGGTAACCTCGTGTGGGCAAATGTGAGGTTACTGTAGGGCGAATGTCAGCCGGGCGGCAGGACGTCTTAGAATGAACG
>NZ_LFGS01000015.1:3178-4589 GCF_002078135.1 Halomonas sp. BC1
TATATGGAGTCCTCCCCGTTTGCCAGCATGAGGCGCGATGGGCGGTAGGTACGACTGCACACGTATATCCGGTCTCACTAATGATGCCCAAGGCATCGGACCCTGATGGGCTATCCGCACGTCAGCTCCCAGTCGCTTACACGAGCTCAGCGGCTCTACGCTCATTAAGGGGTTGTCTGACGTCGGTTCGACCTGTGCGCCATCTGCAGCATGCTCAGCAATCGTGGTGGTGGGGTATCTTGTTGAAAACTCGGTAATTCGGTAAGTGCATGTTATGCCGCATGCGCCGCCAGGTCGGGGTCATAGACGCTGTCGTGGCGAGTGATCGCCCAAGCGATACGTGCCGTCTTGTTGGCCAGCGCGATGACTGCGACATTGACGTGCTTGCGCTCGGCCAGCTGCCTGAACCAGTGGCTGAGGTTGTCCTCATGGCCTTCGTTCCATCGCAATGCCGCGCGAGCCCCATGCACCAGCAGGGTGCGCAGGTAGCTGTCGCCGCGTTTGCTGATGCCCAGCAGGCGGTCACGTCCGCCGGTACTGTGCTGTCGCGGGGTCAGGCCGAGGGAGGCGGCGAAGTCACGCCCGCGCTTGAAAGCCTGGGCATCTCCCAGGGCCCCAGCCAGGGCGCTGGCGGTCAGTATGCCGACACCGCGCAGGGTCATTAGCCGCTTGGCGATGGGGTCGGTCTGGGCGTGACGTTCGATGCGTTCTGTCACCGTGACGATGCGTTCATCCAGGTGGCGCAGGTCCTCGGCGAGGCCCGCCAGCAGGACACGGAAGTCATCGGTCAGGCCGTTCTCGGCGTCCTCCAGCCAGCGTGGCAGGGCAGCACGCAGCTGGCCGATGCCGGTGGGCGCCACCAGCCCGTACTCGCCAATCAGGCCACGAATCTGGTTGGCCTTGGCGGTTCGCTGCTGAACCAGTTCGCTACGGATGCGATGCACTGCCTGGACATCCTGCTGTTCAACGGTCTTGACCGCGACGAAACGCATGTTGGGCCGGCCCATGGCTTCGCAGATGGCCTCGGCATCGACACGGTCGTTCTTGTTGCTCTTGACGTAGGGCTTGACGAACTGGGCAGCAATCAACTTGACGCGATAGCCGCGTGCTTGCAGCTCACGGGCCCAGTGGTGGGACGAAGCGCAGGCTTCCATGCCGATCTCGGCCCCCTCGGGAACCCGTTTGGCGATGGCGTCCAGCCACTTACCGCGGGAGTACTTGCCGCGCCACTGGACCTGATCATGGCGATCCACGCCGTGCACATGAAAGACAGACTTTGCGATATCCACGCCGACCCGGGTAATGTTCATGGGGAGTTCTCCTCATCCTCAAGCTGGTCAGTGATGCTCTCACCCACCAGTGTGGCGCAACGACGCCGGAGTAGGGTGGGGAGGACTCCATCCCATTGCTT
>NZ_LFGS01000015.1:5165-9742 GCF_002078135.1 Halomonas sp. BC1
AGCTGTGTTTTTGGCAGAGGTACTGCTGGCGTTCTACGCGTAGCTGAATCAATTAAAGGAGTCCGTAGTGCGCGGTGACCAGAGGTCAAATTTGGTAGAAAACAGGACACAGAAAAGTCACGGTGTGTGCCATCGTTTTGACAATGAAGGGCACAGAATGGCGTTAATGGGTGTGACGGAGAAGATTTGAAATGCATTGGAATGTTAATTAACTTGTTGTTTTAAATATTGTTTATTGGTTTTTTGACGGTGGGGAAGGGCGATGCTTGTGCGGCTTAAACCGGCCTCCGAAGCCGAAGGTCGCAGGTTCAATTCCTGCCGGGCGCGCCAAACATATCAAGGGCTTACGTTAACGCGTAGGCCCTTTTGTTTTGGCTGTGTCAAATCTGTGTCATCCATGTGCCACGCCTGCCAATATTGCCTTCAAGACTTACTACTCAGCCGCTGACCTATGGCTTTTATCTGACACCGGTGTGTCACACGCATATTAGCGTTCTGCTACCCAGTGTGTCGCTTGTGGGTATAACTATCGATATTCTCACGTCCGCTTAGCACAAGATGCTTAAGTCGGCTGAGTATCGTAAGCTAGTGCTTATAAGCGCCTGGCGTCCCTCGAACAGGCAACGGAGGGTGTCCAGCAGCAAGCTCTTGCCGAACCGGCGAGGACGGGACAGAAAATAGTATTTGTTCTGGTTGGCTAGGCGCTCAATGAACGGGGTTTTATCGACGTAGTAGTAATCGCCTTCGCGGATATCGAAAAGGTCTGAATGCCAATGGGAAGCTTGCGACGATGGGCGGATGACATGCGGGCCTCCAATGACGATACCGTTCACGCTTGGTGTGGGTGGGAAGTTTAGCACGGTCGCGTAGAGGTAGACTTGTAGCGGTAGTTACCCACCACGTGAAGTGTCGAGTAGAATTACGCCCTCACGACAACGATTGCGATGATGAACCGTTCAAACGGGCGTATGTCCCGCCGCACTACTGCTTTTTTATCACCCAATTTTTCTTCTTTTAGAGGTTTCTGTGTCTGACCACTCCCGCGCCAATGATGCCATGGCCCTCTTTATCGCGCTTCATCAGAATGATTGGCAGGGTTTCTTCGACGCCAATTCGTTGCAGCGCGGCAAGCGTTATGCCAATCAGCGTCGCGTGCTGGGTGAGCTGAGTCTGGAGCTTGATGCGGAGTGGCTGACGTTATCAGGCGACGTGGAGGGGAGCGAGCGCGAGCCTTACCACACGGATGTCACCATTGGCATTCTCGGGCGTGATGAGACGCTCATCACCGACTGTAGCTGCCCAGTGGGTGTCAGGTGTAAACACGCCGTGGCGCTTATCCAGACCTTTCTCAACCAGATGGGCAATGGGGCTGAGGTGTTTGCAGAGCGTCAGCCGCACAACGGCGCTTCGGGCAAGACGGACACGCAGCAATCGCTTAAACAGCGCTGGGAAAAGTGGATCAAGGAACTCGACCAGCCGCCGGCATCCGTGGGCGAGGGGCAACGTGTCGAGGCGACATATCGACTTGCGCTGTTTCTGGACAGCCGTGACCAGGTGGGCCCAACGCCTGTCTTATCCGTGCTGCCCGCCTGGTTGCGTCCTGGCAAGCAGAAGAGCCGCGGTAACGGCTGGGTGGCACCTCGTAGTATTGAAGTCAGTCGGTCAGGAGCGCTAGTGCCGGCCCCCGAGGGAGGTTGGCTCCCCGAGCAGGAGGAGGCCATTGATCAGCTGATGCACGGTGAGCACGAAGTGACGTGGTCAAGCACGCAGCGCATGTGGGCACTGGTGTCACATTCTTTTCAGGCCCGGGCCTTATGGGCGTTATTGGAGAGTGAAACACCCCCATTGCTGTTTCATCGCAGGCAGACGGGCACCCGGCTTGAGCGGGGGCCTACCTGCCAATTGTCACCGAGTTGGCAAGCGGATAGTGAAGGCGTACAACGATTACATCCGACCACCGTGCCAGAAGACACCCTCTCCTCCGAGGCGATCATCGCCAGAGTCGGTCGTGGCCTCTGCTATCTCGACCCCGAACGCGGCCAGTTCGGGCGGATGGAGGGTGCGCCTGAGCTCCTCGACAAGCTGTATCGGTCGCCGCCGCTGCCACCGGACATCAGCGAATGGCTGGGCGAACGGCTTCAGCAGGCACCCACACTGGCTGAACGCCTGCCCACACCGACACGGATAGAAGAGCAAACACTCAAGGATGTTACACCCCAACTCAAAGTGACGATGTGTGTCGCGGAAGGGCAGCTTGGGTTTAGCCATGGGGCGCCACTACCCCGCTGGATTCAGGTGGGCGCCGGCGTGGTGAGCTTTGATTATGCAGGCATTGAGGTACCGCCCGAAGAGGGTGACACCGCCAATGGATACCGGGATGGGCAGCGGCTGACGATACAGCGCGATACCCAGGCCGAGCGGACCCTGGTGCATGGCCTGCCCTCGGGCATGGTGACCCTTGAGCACTTGGAGAAGAAGAGCACGGTACCCGCATATCTGGAACTGCCGCCCTGGACGTTGCTATTGCCTCACCACGGTACGCCGCCCACACGGGCGACAGAGTGGCCAACGCACCTCGCCGGTCCTGATGAGTGGTGGGAGATGATAGACACGTTGCGCCAAGCGGGCTGCCTCATCGAATTCAGTGAAGACTTCCCTAAAGAGCCTATCTATCTTGAGCCCGAGGCGTGGTACGGCGAACTGGAGCCGGCCGGTAACGGCTGGTTTGATTTGGCGTTGGATATTGAGGTGGAAGGCGAGCGGGTTAACCTGCTGCCCATTTTGCGCCAACTGCTCAAGCGCGAGGATTTTCCCCTGGAGCCCCGCGAAGAGGAGGCCGATGACGCGAGCTGGACCTTGGAACTGGACGAGCATCGCCGTTTGACGCTGCCCTTGTCTCGGCTGCGTGGGCTAATGACGCCGATCTTGGATTGGCTGGGCGATGAGCGCGACCCCGACGCGTCCGTGACATTGCCGCTAACGGCCGCTGAGAAAGTGGCGCCTGTCGCCGAGCACGAGCGCTGGGCAGGGCGTGAAGAAGTGAGCGCTTTGGCCCAGCGATTACGCGAGCTGCCGGCGAGCTTACCCCAACCACCCGGTTTTGTCGGTGAGTTGCGCGACTATCAGTCCCGCGGCCTGGCCTGGCTGCGTTTTCTTTCCGAGCTCGGCACCGGCGGCATCCTGGCCGATGACATGGGACTGGGCAAGACGGTGCAAGTCCTGGCGCATGTGCTTGATGAGCGGGCTCGTGGTTCGCTCAAGGGGCCGACCCTGGTGATTGCCCCCACAAGTTTGGTGGGTAACTGGTGCACCGAAGCCGCGCGCTTCGCGCCGGATCTCCAGGTGGTGGCGTTGCAAGGCGGCAAAGCCCAGCGTGAGCGTCAGTTCGCGGAGGCGCTACCCGATGCCGACCTGGTCATTACCACCTATGCGCTCCTGATCCGCGACCTTGAGCGCTTGGGCGAAACGGCATTCGGCCTGTTAGTGCTTGATGAAGCCCAAGCCATCAAGAACGCGGCCAGCCAGACCGCGCGAGCGGTGCGCGCGCTAAAGGCCAAGCGTGCCGTGGCGATGACCGGCACGCCACTGGAGAATCACCTGGGCGAGCTGTGGGCTCAATTGGATGCTGTGGCGCCAGGCGCGCTGGGTAGCCAGCAATGGTTTGGTCAGCGCTTTCGCACGCCTATCGAGAAGGAGGGAGATGTTGCGCTTCGCGAGCAGCTCTCTCGACGCCTAGCGCCGCTGATGCTGCGCCGGACCAAGCAGCAGGTGCTCGGTGAACTGCCCGATAAGACCGAGACGCGTCGCGAAATCACCCTGAGCGGTGCTCAGCGAGAACTCTACGAGAGCCTACGTCTCGCCCAGCACCAGCGCGTGCAACAAGCCGTTGCCGAACGTGGCCTAGCCGGTTCCGGCATCGTGATGCTGGATGCGCTGCTCAAGCTGCGCCAGGTATGCTGCGACCCGCGGCTGGTCAAACTCGACAGCGCCCAAAAGGTGCGTCGCTCAGCGAAACTTGATCAACTGCGGGAACTGTTGCCGCCCCTGATTGAAGAGGGGCGGCGTATCCTGGTGTTTTCGCAGTTTACCGAGATGTTGGGGCTGATCGGCCAGGCACTGGAGAAAGATGGTATCGCCTATACCACCCTAACGGGCGATACCCCCGGTAAGACGCGAACACAGCGCGTAGCGCGCTTTCAGCAGGGGGAGGTGCCGGTTTTTTTGATTAGCCTCAAGGCCGGCGGCACCGGGCTCAACCTCACCGCGGCGGATACAGTGATTCATTACGACCCTTGGTGGAATCCGGCGGTGGAAGCACAGGCGACAGGCCGTGCCCATCGCATGGGCCAGCAGAACCCGGTGTTTGTCTACAAACTGATGTGTGCCGGTACCGTGGAAGAGCGCATTCACGACTTGCAGTCGCGCAAGGCAGACCTGGCCGCGTCCATCTTGGAAGGCGGTGCCGAACGCCAGAGTGACGGCCCGCTATTCGACGAGGAAGACCTGGCGCTGCTGTTTGCGCCGGTGGCGTAGTTCAGGCATCAAAGCAAAAACAACCTCCATGCCACTGCCCTAAG
>NZ_LFGS01000015.1:9759-25358 GCF_002078135.1 Halomonas sp. BC1
GGCGGCCTGAAAACGAAGATAGCGGATGGTATCCTCTTGAAAAATCAGTGTGTTCCGCCAAGAACCTGATCCAAGGGAGCCATCCGCTATGGGTGAAAGCCTATCCACCTGGACGCCCTCGTGCAACGGCTCTGTCCGTGTCGAGCTGAGCAGCCACCGCACCACCAGCGACAGTGGCGCTCTGCTGCTGCGTGAAGCCCTCGACAACAGCGGCGTGATCGAGGCGCTGGAAGACAATCTGGTCGACCTCCGCCACCCGCTACGCATCCGCCACTCGCTGGCCAGTCAGCTGCGCACCCTGGTGCTGCAACGGGCGATGGGCTGGATCGACCTGAGCGACACTGACACGTTGCGCCGTGATCCGCTCTGGCAGCTGGCCTGCAGCGATGCACGGGGGATGACGCCCCTGGCCCAGGAGCGGCCGTCTCAAGCCACGCTGTCGCGGCTGCTGAGCTGCCTTGGCCGCAACGACAACATCGATGCCGTGCATGAAGGCCTGCTGCGGCTGGTGGTCTGGCGCCTGACCTCGCTGAAGAACGGTGAGCGTCCCAAGCAGCTGACGCTGGACATCGACGGCCTGCCGATCGAGGTGCATGGCCACCAGGGCGGGTCGGCCTATCATGGGCTGTACGGGACCCGCATCTACTCGCCGCTGGTCGCCTCGCTGGCCGAAACGGGCGACATGGTGGGCGGCCTGCTGCGCGAGGGCAACGCAGGCCCGGCCGAGAACGCCGACACCTGGATTCCGCATCTGGTGCGGCGACTCAACGAGAGCACCGGCGCTCAGGTACGGGTACGCATCGACGCCGGTTTCACCGACAACGCGACGCTGGAGGCCCTGGAAGATCGCGACATCGAGTACCTGGGCCGGCTGCGCAGCCACAAGGGCCTGCAGAAACTGGCGGCACCGCTCCTGAAGAGGCCGCCAGGCCGCCCACCGGAGCAGCCTCGCGAGTGGTGCCACGACATGGAGTACCAGGCCGGTTCCTGGCCGGTACCGCGTCGCGTCGTGCTGGTGGTGCAGGAGCGCCCCGATGATCTGCTGCTGCATGCTTTTTCCTCGTCACCAACCTCGGCAAGTTCGATTGGCCGCCGGAGAAGATCCTGGCGCTCTACCGCAAGCGCGGCAGTGCCGAGGCCCACATGGGCGAGGTGAAGTCAGCGCTCAACGTACACCTCTCATCGACCGATCGCGGCGCCTCCACCGTTCAGAGCGTGATGGCACGCAACGAGGTGAGCCTGCTGCTCAGCCTCTACGCCTACCAGCTCTTGCATGGTCTGCGCTGCCTGCTGGAGCGGCAGACCCGACAAGGCTGGAGCCTGAGCCGGATGCGCGAGCAGGTGCACAAGGTGGCCGCCACGCTGAGGCTGCACGCTCGGCGCATCACCGTTCATCTGGGTGCCGCCGCCGACAAGTGGTGGCCGACGCTGCTGAAGGGGCTGCCGAGACTGACGGCGCTGAGTTGACGCACTGGCGAGACGACTTCAGCACCTGGAATCGAGCGACCGGAGCGCCGGTCGGCGATCACGGCTGCTTGGACGGCCGCAATTGATTACCAAGAGCTATAAGAAAGCGGGAAAGGGTCTGCATTCTGGCATTACTCAACGACCATTCGCGCTGAAGAAGCCAATCTTGATGAGCGATGCCGCCAGCCAGCACTTTCAGACCACCCGATCAGCGCCCTCGTGAATGAGGCGGGGTCATCAGTGGCCTGCTGCTGAGGGCACGCCCTGTTACCCAGCGTTGGTAGGTGTGCAGCCGATGTAGCCATGGCTAGGTAGGAACTTGTGGCCATCATGCTATTAGCCGTTATACCCATACCGCAAACAGCAAGGGCGCTTCACAAGAAGCGCCCTCATAGTCACGTTAGCGAAGATGCGTGAATTAAAACTCGACGGTCGCCGACAGCTTGAAGGTGCGCGGTTCGCCTTGAACCAGGTAGTTCGCAAAGGAGGTCGAGGCGCCGGACCAGTAGTTTTCGTCGGTCACGTTGTCGATGCCTGCGCGCCATACCCAGTCAGCGCCACCCAGCGGGGTGGTGTGGCGCAGGCCGAGATCAAGGCGTGTCCAGGAGTCCAGCTGCAGGTCGTTGGCGACATCGGCGTACTGGGAGCCCGTGTGCAGGACACGACCCGTGGCCGTGAGGCGTTCGATGAAGGGCGTGTCCCATTCGCCACCGAACACAAACCGGTACTCAGGCACGCCCGTGGCGTCGTTTCCTTCGTTGCCATCCTGGGTTTTGGTGAGTTTGGCGTCTATCCAGGTCGCGCTGCTGAACAGGCGCACTCCGGGGGTAGGCTCGCCGTAAAGGCTTAGTTCCAGGCCGCGATTGCGCTGCTCGTTATCCAGGTTGCCGACGCCATCGACGACCGCAGCCGAGGGCAGCTCGATCTGGAACAGGCTGATGCCACCGCCCAGGTTGCCGTAGTCGAACTTGGCGCCCACTTCGTGCTGCTCGGCACGGGCAATGCCCAGGTGCTGGCCAAAGTTCATCGCGGTGGTATCGGTGACCGTGCCGCCATCCTGCAAGGCTTCGACGTAGTTGGCGTAGAGCGAGACATTCTCCGTGGTCTTGAACACCGCGCCCACGGCGGGGGTGACCCGACGGTCGGCATAGCGGTTGTTGCTATCGGCATTGAGGCGTTCGTCGATTTCGAGCTCCTGATAGCGTGCGCCCAGTGTCAGCAGCAGCCGGTCATCGATGAAGCCCAGTGTATCGCTCAGCGTGACCCCTTGGGAGCGGGTGCGCGTTACGCTACCCCCCATGAACGGCGTGCCCTCCGGGCGGGATAACTCGACCGGGTTGTAGATGTTGGTGGTGCCTGCCGCTAGGAAGCTCCAGTCGGTGTCGAACTTGCGATAGGCGCTGGAGTAGCCAACGGTGATGTCATGGCTGACCGGGCCGGTCAGCGCATAGCCACGCAGCCCCGCCTGGCTGGCGATGTTGTCGATGTGGTTGCTGGTTTCGAAGTCGTTGACGCTGGCGTTGCCCGCGTCATCGGTCAGGGTTGGAGTTGCCGATACGATGCCTTCGAGCGTGCGGTTACCGCCCAGGGCCGCGAACGCGGTCCAGGAGTCGGTGAGGTCATATTCGCCGCGGACCATGCCGAAATTGGTTTCCAGTGCGGTTCCACCGAACGAGGGGGTGTAGTTCATTGATGAGTCCGGCGCCGCGGGCACCTGGGTGGCCGCGCCGGTGTTGACGCTGGAACGGCCATTATCCAGGGTGAGCTTTTGATGGCCGACATCGAGCAGTATCCGGCCTTGTTCGCCACGGTAGTCGAGCCCCACGACGGCGGAGGTATCGCGCTGGTTTTCGTCATCGATGGCGGTGTCACCCCGGCCGCGCGTGGCGCTTACCCGCGCGCCCCATTGCTGTTGATCACCATAACGCTGGCTGGCATCGACGCCCACTTCGCCGTAGCCATCGGAGCGATAGCCACTGGAGAGGTTGAGCATCGGGTCATTCCCTGCCCGCTTGGGCTCGATGTTGACGGTGCCGCCAATGCCTCCGTTCCCGCCGATGGGAATGCCCGAGGTAAAGGCACTGGCGCCTTTGAAGACTTCGACGCGCTCGGCCAGGTCGCTGTTGATGATCTGCCGTGGCAGGACTCCGTAGAGGCCGCCATAGGCCACGTCGTCACCGGTCAGGTTGAAGCCGCGCACCTTGTATGCTTCGCCGTAGATGCCAAAGCCCAGCCCTACCGATACCGAGGCATCGTTTTGCAGCGTATCGCCCAGCGTCTGGGATTGCTGGTTCTCCATCAGCTCGCGGGTATAGCTGATGACGTTGAAAGGCACGTCCATCGCGTCCCTTTCACCGATCAGGCCCACGCGGCCCCCCGCCGCGATTTGGCCACCGGCGAAGGCTGGCGGCGGCGTATCGCCATAGGTGGGGATGGTGCCCGTGACGGTGACGGTATCCAGGGATTGGGTGTCGGTACTCGTTTGTGCCCAGGTGGCCACGGGCGTCATGCCCATCGCGAGCAGGGTCATCGCGCGCAGAAGCCGTGCTTTGCGGCGCTGGGCCGCTGTGTTGGAGGTGTTCCCGAGAGGCATGGTATCGATCCAGTTTTGTGTACGGCAGCGCCTGGCGTGGGCGCCACGGCCACCTACCCGATGTGGAATCTATATGATAAACAAAATGAGAGGCATTGGCATATGCAGGTGTGATTTTTTCGTGATGCCTTGCAAAAAGTGCCTATTGACGTCTAAATGTGGTCTCTCTTTTCTGATGCTTTCGCTGCCATGTGCCACCGGTCGATGCTCTCTTTCCTGGCTCGCTGCTGTTTGATGGCCACTTGCTGGCTGCCCTTGTCGAGTGCCCACGCGCAGTGGGCCACCCTCAACTGGACCATTGCCGAAACGCTGCTGGCCATCGACGCGCCGCTGAGCGGTACCGCTCAACACAAGGGCTACCATGAGTGGGTAGGGGAGCCAGGGGTTCCCGATGGCGTTGCAGACCTGGGCCTGCGGTCGCAGCCCAACCTCGAACTCATGGCCCAGTCGCCCCCGGCGCATACGTTCATTTCACCGATGTTCGCCGGTTTGACGGAGCGGCTGGAGCGAGTGGCCCCGGTCACGTCGTTTTACCCCTATTCCCCCGGCACCCATACCTGGCAAGAGATACACACCCTCACCCGCCAGCTGGGGGAGTTGACCGACCGCCGAGAGCAGGCCGCGCAGCTCATCAGCGAAATGCAGGCGCTGCTGGAAACGCTTCGCCAACAGCGCCCCGATACGCCGCCGCTGCTGATGGTGCAGTTCATGGATGCCCGTCATGTCAGGGTGTTTGGCGACAACAGCCTCTATCACGCCGTGCTGGAGCAGATCGACTTGGCCAATGCCTGGGACCGGCCCACAAACGCTTGGGGATTTTCACTGGTAGGGATCGAAGCGCTCTACGATTACCCAGAGGCCACGCTGGTCGTGGTCGAGCCGCTGCCCGCCGGGGTCGAAGCATCACTGGCAAAAAGTGGTTTATGGCAGCACTTACCCAGCGTTAAAAACGCCACGCTATTGCGCTTACCGCCGGTATGGAGTTTTGGCGCGCTGCCTGCTGCGCAACGCTTCGCCCGGGAGCTGGTGGCTGCCCTGATGTTACGCAGTTCCTTGGAGTAAGGGGTTGTGCGGTTAAGGCTATTTTTGGGGAGGGCTGGAGGCTGTTCTCTATGTATCTGCCCAGCCTCATCAAGGCCTTATCCCTCCCCAAACTGCACCACATGCTCAACGAAGCGGCGCACCTTGGCGAGCTCTCCCAGGTGTTCGGGATAGACGAGGTAGTAGGCGTTGCGGCTGAGCAGTTGGTAGGGCCATGCCAGGGCGAGCCGTTGGCTCTCCAGCTCTTCATCCACGGTAAAGTGGGGCACCAGTGCCACGCCGCCGCCTGCCATGGCGGTTCTGACCAGCATGGGGAAGGTTTCGAAACGGGTACCGTGGTAGCTGCGCTCGGTCATGACGTGCTGACTGGCAAACCAGTGGTGCCAGGCATCCGGGCGGGTCGAAAGGTGCAGCAGCGGGCGCTGGGTCAAATCGTCGAGTGAATGAATGGGGTGCTGGGCCAGCCAGGTCGGGGAGGCGACGGCGACCATGAGGTCGTCGGCCAGCTTGTGGCAGGCCAGGTTGGGCCAGCTGCCATGCCCATACAAGAGGGCAATGTCGATGCTCTCCTGCTCCAGGTCGAAATCCTCGACGCGGTCGTGAAACGCCAGGCTGATACCAGGATGCGCCGCCATGAACGAGGGCAGCTTGTTGGCCAGCCAGCGGCTGCCGAAGCTGGGCAGGGTGGCGATGTTGAGCACTTCGCTATGGCCGCTGTACGTCATGATGGCTTGGGTGGACATCTCGATCTGGGTCAGCACCTTGCGCACATCGCTCAGGAAAATCGCCCCTTCGGGGGTCAGCAGCAGGCTGCGCCGTACTCGGCGGAACAACTTGTGCTCCAGGGTGGTTTCCAGCTGTGCCACCTGTTTGCTGACCGCGCTCTGGGTCAGGTTCAGCTCATCGGCGGCCCGGGTGAAGCTCATGTGGCGGGCGGCCGCTTCGAAGCACTGCATGGCGGTGATGGAAGGAAGATTGCGCATGGTGAACGCGGGCGCTCCTGGGCAAGCGTCACTCAACGGAATGACGGTAAGGAATCCTACCCTATCAAAGGGCTCCCTTGGGCGCCATGCTGTTGCGTACCCGGTGCTCGCCGCTCTTTATAAAAGCCTTTACGCATTCCTTTTTGGCATGCATTGAGTGCTTTTTTTCGTTTGTGGTTCGCTCCTTGAGTCGGTTTGATAGAACGCAGCGCAAGCACGTGTCATAAAGAGGCCATGAGGCTGGCGACGCGTACCATTCTTTATCGACCCCAGAGAGCCACAACATGTCCTTTATCACTACTGATGCAATACGCGACCGTTTCTCCAAGGCGATGTCGGCCATGTATCAAGCGGAAGTGCCGCAGTACGGTGCGCTGCTGGAACTGGTCGAGCGCGTGAACCAGGAAACCCTTCAGCAGCAGCCCGCGCTGCACCACCGGCTGGAGGCGCAGGGCGAGCTGGCCCGGCTGAGCGTTGAGCGCCACGGAGCGATCCGGGTGGGCACCGAGGCCGAGCTTGCCATGTTGCGCCGGTTGTTTGCGGTCATGGGCATGTATCCGGTGGGGTATTACGACCTCTCGGAAGCGGGCGTGCCGGTGCACTCTACGGCGTTTCGGCCCATCGAAGACGAAGCCCTGGCGCTGAACCCTTTCCGGGTCTTTACCTCTTTACTGCGCCTGGAGCTGATCGAGAGCGAGGCGCTGCGCCGTCGCGCCGAGGAGATTCTGGCCCAGCGGGATATCTTTACCCCAGCGGTGCGGGCGCTCATCCAGCGCCACGAAACCCAGGGCGGGTTGTCCAGTGAAGAAGCCGACCAGTTCGTCAGCGAGGCGCTGGAAACCTTCCGCTGGCACCAGGAAGCGACCGTCGACCTGGAAACCTACCAGGCGCTGCACGACGAGCATCGCCTGATTGCCGATGTGGTGTGTTTCAAGGGGCCGCACATCAACCACCTGACGCCCAGAACCCTGGACATCGACGAAGCACAGCGTCGTATGCCGAGCATGGGCATGAACCCCAAGGCGGTGATCGAAGGGCCGCCCCGCCGTGAGTGCCCCATGTTGCTGCGCCAAACCAGCTTTCGGGCGCTGGAGGAGTCGATTCGTTTCGCCGGGGAGGCCCAGGGCACTCATACGGCGCGCTTTGGTGAAATCGAGCAGCGCGGCATGGCGCTGACCCCCAAAGGGCGAGCGCTTTATGATGAGCTGCTGAACCAGGGGCGTGCCCAGACCGCTGGCCTGGACAATGACGCCCATCAGGCCATCATGGAGCGCGTGTTCGCCGCGTTTCCAGACCACCACGAGGCGATTCGTACCGAGCAGCTGGCCTACTTCCACTATCACCTGACCGACGCCGGGCGGGCAGCCAAGGGCCGCGCCGAGCACGCCGACCTGGATACGCTGCTGGCCCAGGGGTGGGTCGAGGCCCAGCCCATCACCTACGAAGATTTTCTACCCGTCAGTGCCGCCGGTATTTTCCAATCCAACCTGGGCGGAAGCGAAAACGGCGCTTACGCCGGTAACGCAAACCGCGACGCCTTCGAAGCCGCCCTGGGCGCCCCGGTGCAGGATGAGCTGGCGCTATATGCCGAACGCGAACAGCGCTCGAAAGAGGCCGTGTTGGCGTGGTTGGGTGGAGCAGGTTAGGCGGGGAGAGAACTTATAGAAGAGTCTTGGATGAGCATATTGCGGCACGATGGTTTTAATCAGGCCACAATAATTCAGGTTTGCCAAGAGGTCAGCAGGGTACCTACTCCTCTTGGCAACCCTTTGCTTTACAGCATGGTTTGAAATATCAGTGCTTTGTTTAGGAGGGCATCAATTCATTAAAAATGAGCAATATGGCAATCAGTCTAGAAAATCAGCATCAATAGGCCTATGACGACCAGTAGGCCAATCATGAAAATGATGCCGACGGTGCTTGCCAGAAATTTCAACATGTTATCTCTCCTTGATTGTGATGATTAGCTCCTCATGAGCTAACGAGATAGGTGTATCCTTAGTTCATATACTGTACTCAATGTAGAAGCTAGCCCATGCTTGTGCAAATGTTGAGCACAAGCAGTTATATGCTTTGCTCAGCTATCTTCATGAAAATGAATGAAATCTTTTAAAGATAGCTGGCGGTGCGCGCATTTTCCTCGTCTGCTTCACGAAGCTTGAAGCTCAAGGCTAGGCACTGATGGTCGAGCGGATCAAACGCCCTTTTTCCTGCAGGAGCGGCAGGTGGTGTTTAAGCAGCGTCTCCATATCGACCCTGGCCGCATTGGTACTGATATTGATGGCGCCCAGCAGCTTTCCATTCATGTCAAATGCAGGGACGGCCAACGACCGCAAGCCTGGGTCCAGCTCCTGATCAGAGATGGCATAGCCTTGCTGACGAACTTTGTTGATACACTTTTTAAGGTATTCTTTGTCGGTGATCGTTTTCTCAGTATGGCGTTCGAGTACAATTCTCGATAAGTAGGCATCCAGTGCCGATTCAGAGAGTTGAGCAAGCAGCACACGCCCCATGGAGGTATGGGCCGCAGGCAGGCGCGTGCCCACAGAGAGCGAAATAGACATTAACCGATGGGGGGCGGCGGAGCGTGCGACATAAACCACCTCATCGCCATCCAGAATGCCTAGTGATGACGATTCCCCGCACTGCGCAGTAATATCCTCCAGATACTGCTGGATCACACTGCGATAATTGTTGGCAGAGAGAAAAGCGTAACCGAGCTGTAATACTTTGGGAGACAGCTCAAAGTAACGCTGCTGTTTTCTAACGTATCCCAGCGCATGGAGCGTCAGCAAAAATCGCCGTGCTTTGGCGCGGTTCATGCCGGTGCGTGCAGCCACTTCGCTGAGGGTCATTCTGGGATGTGAATCGTCAAACGCCATGATGACTTCCAGGCCGCTGGCCAGGGCGGTAACGAAGTCTCTGTCATCAGGCTGCAGGGCATCTGCCTGTAGAATATCTGCCATGTTGCATTCTCATTGGTGGATGCTTGGTCAGGCAACAATGTAGCATATTGTTCGAATGCCGAACAATTATTCTAAGCTCAGCAATGCCTTTTCCAATTGACTCAGGTCATTGATGACCACTGTATCGGCAGGGAAAGGGGATTGGTGGGGCTCTGCAGCCACGCCAATGAATCGCGTGCCATTGGAGCGAGCCGCGCGGTAGTCATTGTAAGAGTCGCCAATCATGACGGTGTGCTTTGCGGCATGGCCTTGTCTGACGAGCAGTTGCCCCAAACCAGTGGCTTTATCAGGGGGTGCCCCCACTGTCTCAATAAAGAATTGCGCACGCTACCCGCCGAGTTGGTAGAGGCACGCCATTGGATCTTTGATGCGGTGTACGTGCCCGCTGTCACCGAGTTTATTGCGGCGGCGAAGCAGGTCGGTGCTGCGGTGGTGAGCGGTGTCAGCCTGTTCGTCTTTCAAGGCGTCGACGCCTTCAAGTTTTTTTGTGAAGATGACGCCAAACGCGAGGCAGCAGCGCAGCAATCGGCCACGCTATTTGCCCACTATCGCCGCCAACTGCTGAAGGAGAATGATGCATGAGCCAGGCTAAAGTGCTTGTCCTGCATGGGCCCAACCTGAATTTACTGGGCACTCGGCAGCCGGAAATCTACGGCTACGAGACGCTGGAAGACGTCAATAACGCGCTGCGTGAAAAAGCCGTGATGGCGGGATGGACGCTGAGCTGCCTGCAGAGCAACCACGAGGGCGCCCTGATCGATGCCATTCACGCCGCACGCCTCGATGGCACCCAAGCGATCATTATCAACCCCGCCGCTTACACCCATACCTCTGTGGCTATCCTGGATGCTTTGAATGCCTTCGAGGGCACAGTGATCGAAGTGCACATTTCCAATGTGCACAAGCGTGAGCGCTTTCGCCACCACTCCTATGTCTCACTGCGGGCCGATGGTGTGATTGCCGGGCTGGGTACCCAAGGCTACCAAGCGGCCCTGGACGCGGTGATGAAAGCCGCCGATCAGTAACACTCGCGGGAGCCATATCGCGCCTGATGACGAGCCGCTTCCTATAAGGGCGGCTCTGGCCGTCACGAAGCGCACATCATTGGCGCTATCAAAAAGCCAGCCAAGGGGTAAGGCTGACCAGCCAGAGAATGAGGCTAAGGGTAAAAAAGGAAGCCACCGTGGCTACCAGCATGGCCGCCGTGCTGACCCCAGGCACTGCCCATGACCTTTGGGGTAAAAGTCGCGCATTGGGCCGTCGGCCTGGAGCGGTCCCTGCGTCGTTTGGGTGCCATTGAGCTTCCTGTGCAGTTTGGGGGTGCCGTGGGAGTGCACTCTGGCTGGGATGCTCAGGGCCTTGGGTGGATGGATGCGTTGGCAACGCATCTCGGTTTGGCAGCTCCAACGCTGCCTTGGCATACCGATCGTTACCCTGTTCACGCGCTTGGTACGGCCCTGGATGCCGTGGTCGGCGCTGCAGAAAAGGTAGCGCTGGATGTCTCCCTGCTGACCCAGACAGAAGTGGGCGAAGTCGCTGAGCCCTCTGCCCCCGGCATGGGGGAGTCCTCTTCCATGCCCCATAAACGCAACCCCGTACGCAGTGCCTTGATCCGCGGGGCTGCACGCCAGGTACATGGTCACGCCTCGGTGCTGTTGAATGCTGCCGCCCATCCATTGGAGAGGGGGCTGGGGGAGTGGCATGCCGAATGGGCGCCGCTCATCGAAAGCGCGCTGCTCACGGAAGGTGCGCTGGAGCAGCTGGTGGTGTTGCTCGAAGGGCTGGAAGTGTATCCAGAGTGCATGCAGCGCAACTTGCGGGCGACGGGCGGCGGCATCATGGCAGAGCCCGTGGCGAAGTTACTGACGGCCTGCCTCGGGCCTGAGCGCGCGAAGGCTTTGAGTGCTGAAGCGGCAGAAACCTCCCGTCTTCAGGCGCGGCCCTACGCGGAAGTCCTGCTCGAATATCCTGACGTTAACCGTCAACTAACGCCTGAAGAGCTGAGCCGGGTGTGTGACCCCGCTTTATACCTTGGTAGCAGCGAGGAGCAGGTGATACGCGCAAAAAATTGGCTTTTAAACATATAAGTTTTTGTTATTTAATGTTTTTGTTGGGTTTTCGAGAATGCCTTCCATCATGCTCGATAGGCATTCAGTGAAGAAGCCATTTGACCCCATTATCGTTCGACAGTAACTTGTTCGTATAGAGAATCTATGTTCGTTTAACGAACATAACGAGTTAGTACGCCAATACGAATAAGTACGCCAACGTCCAGTGAAGAGGCAACCAACAATGGCCGAGTTTCTCAGCTTGCATGACGCGGTAGCGCGCTACGTCCAGGACGGCGCTACCGTTGCCATGGAAGGGTTTACCCATTTGATTCCTTTTGCGGCAGGTCACGAAGTGATCCGCCAGAAAAAGCGCGACCTGACGCTGATTCGGATGACCCCAGATATCATCTACGACCAGCTGATCGGGGCGGGTTGCGCCAGGAAAGTGATCTTTTCCTGGGGCGGTAATCCGGGCGTGGGTTCCTTGCATCGCCTGCGCGATGCCGTTGAGAAAGGCTGGCCGCATCAGGTCGAGATTCTGGAGCATAGCCACGCCGCCATGGCCTGCGCCTTCGAAGCAGGGGCCGCTGGCCTGCCGCTGGCCGTGCTGCGTGGCTACGTGGGGAGCGAGCTACCCAGCGTCAATGAGCAGATCAAGTTCATCGAATGCCCCTTTACCGGCGAGCGCTTGGCCGCCGTGCCCTCCGTGCGCCCCGATGTTTCCATCATCCACGCGCAGCGGGCCGACCGGCAGGGGAATGTACTGGTGGAAGGAATCGTCGGCGTGCAGAAAGAAGCCGTGTTGGCGGCCAGGCAGAGCATCGTCACGGTGGAAGAGATCGTCGATGACCTGAACGCCCATCCGAATGCCTGTGTGATCCCCAGTTGGGCGATCAGCGCGATTGCCGTCGCCGAAAAAGGGGCGCTGCCCTCTTATACCCACGGCTACTACGGGCGCAGTAACCGTTTCTATAAAGAGTGGGATGCCATTGCCCGTGACCGGGATACCTTCACCCAGTGGCTCGACGAGAACGTTTACCGCACTGCCAGCAACCCCGTAGGAGGCCAAGCCTGATGAGTCTGGAATATACCTCTTCTGAAATGATGTCGGTGACCGCCGCGCGGGCGCTGGAGAACGGATCGATCTGCTTTGTAGGTATTGGCCTCCCGTCTGAAGCCGCCAATCTGGCGCGCCTGACCCATGCCCCCGATGTCGTACTGATCTACGAGTCCGGCACGCTGCAAACCAAGCCCAACGTGCTGCCTCTCTCCATCGGGGATGGTGAACTGGCCGAGACGGCGCTGACCACCGTGGCCGTGCCTGAGATGTTTCGCTACTGGCTGCAGGGCGGCAAGATCGACGTGGGCTTTCTGGGCACCGCGCAAATCGACCGCTACTGCAACCTGAACACCACCTTGATTGGTGATTATCGTGAGCCCAAAGTGCGCCTGCCGGGCGGCGGCGGTGCCCCGGAAATTGCCACCAACGCGGGCGAGGTGTTCATCACTCTCAAGCACAACAGGCGTGCCTTCGTGGAGCGCGTGGATTTTGTGACGACGCTCGGGTTTGGCCGTGATGGCAAGGGGCGCGATAACGTGCCCAATATCGGCAAGGGCCCCACCCGTGTGATCACCGACCTGTGCGTGATGAAGCCCGACCCGGACACCAAAGAGTTGGTGGTGGTCTCGCTGCATCCGGGCGTGAGCCGTGACGATGTGATTGAGGCCACCGGCTGGGAGATTCGCTTTGCCGAACAGCTCGAGAGCACACCGGAGCCCAGCGAACACGAATTAACCATCTTGCGTGAGCTGAAAGCGCGCACCGAGCGGGCCCACGCGGGCGCATGAGGAGTTTGCCATGAGTGACGTTTATCTTTGTCATCCCCGTCGCACCGCCATTGGTCGCTTTGGCGGCACCCTGGCCAGCGTGCGTCCCGACGACTTTGCCGCCGCGATTTTCAAGGCAGTACTGGCTGACGCGCCGAACCTGGACCCGGCGGCCATCGAAGAAGTCTTTATGGGCTGCGCCAACCAGGCGGGAGAAGACAACCGCAACGTGGCGCGCATGGCGTCGCTGCTGGCGGGCATGCCCACCTCGGTTCCCGGCACGACCATGAACCGTCTGTGTGGTTCGGGGATGGATGCCGTGGGCACCGCTTTCCGTGCCATCAAGGCGGGCGAAATGGAGCTGGCGTTGGCGGGCGGTGTGGAGTCCATGTCTCGGGCGCCCTACGTCATGGGCAAGGCCGACAGTGCCTTTGCCCGCAGCCAGACCATCGAAGACACCACCATCGGCTGGCGCTTTATCAATCCTGCGATGAAGAAGGCCTATGGGGTGGACTCCATGCCGGAAACCGCCGAAAACGTCGCGGAGCAGTTCAATATCTCCCGGGAAGACCAGGACGCCTTTGCGCTGCGCTCCCAGCAAAAAGCCGCCGCGGCCCAAAAGGCCGGTCGCTTTGCCCAGGAGATCACTGCCATCGAGATTCCGCGTCGCAAGCAGGCAGCGCTGCTTTTCGACCAGGACGAACACCTGCGGGAAACCACGCTGGAGAAGCTTGCGGGCCTGCCGACGCCTTTCCGTGATGGGGGCAGCGTCACGGCGGGCAACGCCTCGGGCGTCAACGACGGAGCGGCGGCCATGCTGGTGGCCAGCGAAGCCGCGGTCAAACGCCATGGCCTGACCCCGATGGCCAAAATTATCGGCATGGCCACCGCCGGTGTCGAACCGCGCATCATGGGTTACGGACCGGTGCCCGCCGTGCAGAAATTGCTCGAGCGCACGGGGATCGCCATGGACGATATCGATGTGTTCGAATTCAACGAGGCCTTTGCTGCCCAAGCCTTGGCCTGTATGCGCGACTTGGGGCTGGCCGACGATGACCCACGCGTCAACCCGAACGGCGGTGCCATCGCTTTGGGGCACCCGCTGGGGATGTCGGGTGCGCGGCTGCTGCTGACGGCGGCCCACGAACTGCAAAACAGTGGCAAGCGCTATGCGCTGTGCACCATGTGTGTCGGCGTGGGGCAGGGCATTGCGACGCTGATCGAACGCGTTTGAGCATACGCTAAACGAAAAGTGCCTAGCATCAGGCACTTTCAATACGTCATCTTGACACTAGAAGATCAACATCAGTAGCCCAATGACCACCAGCAGGCCAATCATGAAAATGATACCGACGGTGCTTGCCAGGAATTTCAACATGTCGTTTCTTCTTAAGTGTATCGGTCAGCTCTTCATGAACTAACGGCGCAGCTACTGGCGAAAGCCTTGAAGATGGCCGCTTCAGCCTTCGAGTTAAAGGGTAGGAGTCACTAGGGGTTTGTGCAAACGAGCGTACCTGGAACGCTTATTCAGACGAGTGTTTGGCGCTCAGGGTGATGCCGATGGCAAAATGCCAGTTTCCTGTAGTCGTTGAAAGGTTGCCCACTCGATGACTGCGACGCCTGGAGACGATTCTGGTGACGCCTATGACCCTTCTCGATAAACGGGCCTTCTACCTGCTGGAAGTCAGTAGCTGTGGGGGGATTCGCGCGGCGGCCGAGCATCTTCAGCTGAACCCTTCCGTGGTGAGTCGGCAGGTGCGCTCGCTGGAGCAGGCGTTGGGTATGGCGCTGCTGGAGCGCCAGGGGCGTCATGTGACGCTTACCGAGGCTGGCCAGTTGGTCGTGGAAGGCTTTCTGGCCCAGCGGCGCTTGAATGCCGAGCTGACCGATACGCTGGCGCGGCTGCGCAATTTGCAGGCGGGCAAGGTCGTGGTGTCGGTGGGGGATGGGTTCGTGGACAGTTTCATCAATCACGTGATGCGGCGCGTTGCCGAGCACTACCCTGAGGTGTTGATCGAGATCAAGACCGGCATCTACTACCCGCGTGAACCCCATGACATGGTGGCGAACGATGAAGTGGACATCGCCATTACCTATGGCCCTATTTCGGACCCTCGGCTGGTGGTGCACTCGTTCGAGCGGGGGCCGCTGTGTGCGCTGGTGGCGTCGTTTCACCCTTTGGCCAGGCAATCCAGCGTAAGCGTGGCAGAGCTGTTGCAGCAGAAGTTGATCTTTCTGCCGGAGGTGTCCGGGTCGCAGCAGTTCGTGAATGCCCTGTTTGCAGCAGCAGGGCAGCCAGCCACGCCCGCGTATCGCTGCAATTTGCACTCGGTGGCTCGGCGCATGGCCAGTGCGGGGGTGGGGGTCGCGTTCATGACGGCGGCGGCGGCGCGCAGCGAGATCGAGGCGGGGTTGCTGCAGGCGGTGCCCATCGATCACCCCATGGCCGCCCGTAGCCAGGGCAATCTGGTACGCCGCGTCGGCAGAAGGCTGTCGCCCGCTGCCGACTATTTGTGGAAGCTGATGAAAGCGATGCAGTAAGGCTAGTTCGCCATCATGTAGACCCCTGGGCCGATGGGCCAGCCCATCATCAACCAGAACATCAGAAACGCCGACCAGGCCAGCAAAAAGCCCATGGCCAAGGGCAGCATGGTGGCGATCAAGGTGCCTA
>NZ_LFGS01000015.1:26190-82778 GCF_002078135.1 Halomonas sp. BC1
AGCCCCATGTCCGGTTTGTAACGCTGCATGTACACCAGTGCCACCGAAAAGTAGGGGCTCATGGGCGAGATGATGTTGGTGCTGGAGTCGCCGATGCGGAACATCGCCAGCACGAAGGCTGGGTCGAAGTCGATCATCATCAGCATGGGCACGAACACCGGTGCCATCAACGCCCATTGGGCCGAGCCGCTGGTCATGAAGATGTTGAGGGTGGCGCTCATGACGATGAACGCGCCCACCAGCGGTAGCCCGGTGAAGCCCGTGCTCTGGAGAATGTTGGAGCCCTCGATGGCGATATACTGCCCCAGTGCCGACCAGCCGAAATAGGCGATGAACTGGGAAATGGCAAAGAACAGCACCAGCGTGGGGGCCAGGTCGCTGGCAGATTCGGCCATGCGCTGCGGGACGTCGCGACTGCTGGTGATCTTGCCCGTGGTGATGCCATACACCAGGCCAATCGTCACGAAGTAGAGAAACATCAGCGGCACGAGAGAGCTCAAAAACGGCGAGGGAATCAAACCGCCGTCATCGTTGCGCAGCGGCGAGGCCTCCGGCAGCACGGCCAGTAACACCAGCGCGATGTACGCCAGTGTTGCCAGCCCCACGCGCTTGAGCCCCCGGCGTTCCGAAGCGGTCAACTCAGGCGTTACCACGTCGGTCTTGAAGTCCTTGCTCATGGGCAGCGTGCGCTGCAGGCGGGGCTCCACGACCTTGTCGATCAACAAGGTGCCGACCATCGCCAGCACGAAGACCGAACAGGCAACGAAGTAGTAGTTGTCGACGGGCGAGACATACGCCTCTGGGTCGACCAGCCGCGCTGCTTCCGTGGTGATGCCCGCGAACAGCGCATCCCCGACGGTGATGAACAGGCTGGCATCGAAGCCGGCCCCGGCGGCGGCATAGGCCGCCGCGGCTCCGGCCACCGGGTGGCGGCCAACGGAGTAATAGACCATGGCCGCCAAGGGGATCAAAATCAGGTAGTTGGCATCTGATGCAATGCTGCCGCAAATGCCGGCCATGAAGACACAAAACGTCAACAGCGATGGGGGAGCCTTGGCCACGCTGACCTGCATGAGCGTCGACATCAAGCCCACCTTGTCGGCCAGGCCGATACCGAACATCACCACCAGAATCAGCCCCAGCGGCGGGAAGTTCACGAAGTTGCTGACCACGCTGGTCAGCATGAACTCGACCCCCTCGGCCGATAGCAGGCTGCGCACGACGACCTCATCGCCGGTTTGGGGGTTGATGGCCGAGACGCCCAGTACCGACAGCAGGGCCGAGACCACGACCACCAGAGCGGCGAGCACCGTAAACAGAATAAAGGGGTGCGGCAGCTTGTTGCCCACCCGTTCAATGGAAGTCAGAACACCTTGCATGATTGAATCCTAATTGAGACGTTGTTATTGCAATCGTGTTGGGAGTGCCGCTCAGCGGCGCTGGAGCAGTGAACGGGCCAGCGCTACGAACATCCCGGCGGCCACCGGCAAGATGGCATCGTTGAAGTCGTAATGTTCGTTGTGGAGGTACGCGCTGTCGCCATTGCCCACGAAGAAGAAGCAGCCAGGCACCTCTTGCAGGTAGAAGGCAAAATCTTCGGCGCCCATGGTGGGCATGTAATCGAGCTGTTGGATGTCTGGGCTTACCCCCTGCTCGGTAGCGATGGCCAGCACCTGCCGTGACCACTCGGCGTCGTTGACCAGCGGCGGAATCTGGTGCTGATGCTCCATCGAGAAGCGGGCGCCGTGGGCGGCACACACCCCGGCCACCACTTGTTCCAGTTTGCCCACTAGGGCGTTGCGCGAGCTTTCACGGTCGCTGCGAATATTGACCAGCAGCTCTGCCGTGCCCGGAATGACATTGGCGGCATCGCCCGCATGAAAGGCGGCCACGGTGATCACGCCAGCTTCCAACGGTGATTTGTGGCGGCCCACCAGCCCTTGCAACTGCTGCACCAGCGACGCCCCCACATAAATGGGGTCGACCGCCAGATGCGGCATGGCAGCGTGGCCCGATACGCCCGACAAGGTGATCTTGAAGGTATCGTTACCGCCCATGGCCGGGCCGGGTTTGACGAACAGCTGCCCTGCGGGAAAGCCTGGGCGGTTGTGGTAGCCAAAAATGGCCTCTACCTGCGGGTGCTGGAGCACGCCGGCCTTGACCATTTTATCTGCACCGTTGCCGCCTTCTTCACCCGGTTGAAACAGCAGCTTGATGTAGCCGCAAAGCTGGTCGCGCTGGGCGATGATGGCTTCTGCGGCCAGCAGCAGCGTGGCGGTGTGCCCGTCGTGGCCGCAGGCATGCATTAGCCCATCGCGCTGGGAGCGGTGCTCGAACGCGTTGGCTTCCCTGATGGGCAGGGCATCCATATCAGCCCGAAAGGCGATCACGGGACCGGGGCGGCCGGTATCCAGCTCGGCCATGACGCCGGTGGTCGCCAGGCCTTCGGTCACGTGATACCCCAGGTCGCGCAAGCGCTGGGCCACGAGGCGGGCGGTCTGCGTTTCCTCGAACTTCAGCTCTGGGTGTTGGTGCAACTGGTGCCGGATGGCAACCGCTGCGTCGACCTGTGCGTCATCGAAAAAGGGGGTATAAGGCATTTCCTGTCCTCTGGTGCCGTTGTCAGTGTCGTTATGGGCATCTATCACGCTAAGCGACTTGGCGGGCAGGAACGAGTACCAGAAAACGTTGGGATTGTTGCTTGTGGAGCAACACTCGGCGTTACCGAGCAGGCTGGCTGCCAGCCGCTCGCTTCATTAGGCTGCGGATGTGCGTCGTTCAGGAACGTGTTTTTGGTACTGCCGTCCCGCGAAACCGCTTGGGGAGTTTCGATGAAAGGTGTCGCGATCTTAGTGGGCAGCTGGAGCAGGCGAGAAACAATCGTTCACGATTTCGGAGTGTCCACCGCCATTTCGTTATGTAACGATGGCATGGACAAGGTATGAAGGGTGGCGGGCATGACCGGCAGGTGGGGGGGCAGGCCCTGAAGTGACCATCGAGATGGCGCGGTGTGCCAACAAGCGAGGACCTATGCTGACCAAAGAGCGGGTGATGTTTCGTAATAACGTCAAAGTCATGGGCAGCGGCGACACCACGCTGATCCTGGCCCATGGGTTTGGCTGCGATCAGAACATGTGGCAGTACCTGGTGCCCAGGTTGAAAGACACCTATACCCTGGTACTGTTCGACTACGTCGGGTCGGGGGATTCGCTGAAATCCGACTTCAACGAGGTGCGCTATAGCACGCTGGATGGCTATGCCCGAGATGTCATCGAAGTGTGTGAAGCGCTGGAATTGACCGATGCGGTGTTTGTCGGCCACTCCGTCAGCAGCAATATCGGTTTGTTGGCTGCCGCACAGGCGCCTGAACGGATTACCCGGCAGGTGATGGTGTGCCCTTCGCCGTGCTTTTTGAACATGCCCCCCGACTATTTCGGTGGGTTCGAAAAGGCCGACCTGGATGCACTGATCGACTTGATGGAGAGCAGCCATACCGGCTGGGCCGAGTACCTGGCGCCTATCGTGGTGGGGGAAGAGGGCACCGAAGACCTCGTCGGCGAGCTGTCGGAGAGTTTCTGCTCCTCCGACCCGACCGTGGCCAAGACCTTTGCCGTGGCAACGTTCTTTTCCGATTATCGTTACCTGCTGCCCATCTCGGAACACCCGACGCTGATCCTGCAAAGCGAGGATGACAAGCTGGCCAGCGTGGCCGTGGGTGAGTTCGTGCATCAGCTGATGCCCAACAGCCTGCTCAGCGTCATGCCTACCAAAGGGCATTGCATTCACATGACCCACCCGGACGCCGTCGCCGAGCAGGTCATTAGCTGGCTTCACAAAGCTGCCTGAGCGATGGCCCAGGCGGCTTTGCCATCACTTGACGGGCTTGGAAGCCGCCAGCGTGTAGAGGAATTCCAGCCCTAACGTGGCGGCAGCCAGCGAGGTGATGTCGCCGTGATCATAGGCCGGATTGACTTCCACCAAATCCATGCCCACCAGCTCCATGCCGACCATGCCGCGCACCACCTTGAGCATCAGGTCCGTGGAGAGACCACCGCATACGGGGGTGCCGGTGCCGGGCGCAAAGGCCGGGTCGAGGCCGTCGATATCCAGCGTCACGTAGGCGGGGTGATGACCAACCCGCGCGCGAATGCGCTCCAGCACTGCCGCCGGGCCGTGGTCGTTCACCCAGTCGGCGTCCAGCACCTCGTAAGGGTGGTTGTGGCGGTCGTAGCTGGTACGAATACCAATCTGCAGTGAATGCTCCGGGACGACCAGGCCTTCCTTCAGTGCATGATGGAAGATGGTGCCGTGATCATAGCGTGTGCCTTGCTCGTAAGTATCGGTGTGAGCATCGAAATGAATCAGCGCCAGCGGGCCGTGTTCACGGGCATGGGCACGCAGCAGCGGCAGGCTGATGTAGTGGTCGCCGCCCAGCGTCAGCATCTTTTTGCCCGCTTTCAGCCAGCGCATGGCGTGGCTTTCCAGGTTGTCGATCAGGCTATCCGGTTCGCCGTAGGCGTAGTCCAGGTTGCCGGCATCGCAGACCCGCAAGCGCTCTTCCAACGCAAAATCCCACGGCCAGCGCTTGCCTTCCCAAATCAGGTTCGCCGTGCTTTGGCGAATCGCATTAGGCCCCATGCGCGTGCCCGAGCGTCCGGAGCAGGCCAGATCAAACGGCACACCGCTGACCACGACTTCGGCGTCGGTAGCGCTTGGGTCGGTGGCTTTGGGTACCCCCATGAAGGTGGAGATGACGTCACCAAACAGGCTCGGCATGATCTGCCATGGGTTCACCTAATGTGTTCTCCTATCAGCGTGCAGCGGGGGAAACGTGGGTTCGCGAGGCGAGAAAGCGCGACGATAAGGAATTTTTGGCGATGAATGAAATGAATGTTTAGAATGAAATTATTCATCTTGTGGATAGTGAGCCCTCATGCGTTCGTTACGCCATTTTGACCTGAATTTGCTGCTCGTCTTCGAGATGCTGATGCGCGAGCGCCATGTCACCCGTGCGGCGGAAAAGCTCCATTTGAGCCAGCCCGCCCTGAGTCATGCGCTCAAGCGCCTGCGTGAAGCGCTGGATGACCCGCTGCTGGTGCGTTCCGGGCAAGGGCTGCAGCCGACCCCCCGTGCCTTGGCACTGTTGCCGGTCGTGCAGCAATCCCTGGCCGCCCTGCAGGCGGGTCTGGCGCCCCCCGCGACCTTTGCGGCCGCCACCAGTACGCGGCACTTCACCCTGGCCACCACGGATTATTTCGAGGAGGTCATGTACCCGGCGTTTTTGAGCCAGCTGCTGCGCAGTGCGCCCGGTCTCAGTTTTTCGATAGAGCTGATTACCCCCGACGTGCTGAACGAGGCGCTGGAGCAGCGCCAGGTGGATATGGTGGTGGGGCTGGATCGCCAATCGTCGTTGCCTAGCGGAGTCGTGCAAACGCCCTGGCTGCATGAGCAGCTGGTGTGCCTTGCGGCGCAGCACAACCCCCACGTGGGAGATGCGCTGACGCTGGAAGCGTTTGCTCAGCTGGCGCACGTCGAGTTGGCCGACATCAGTGGCTTGCTGCCCAGCCCCATCGAGAACTGCCTGGCTCAGCACGGGCTGACGCGCCGTGTCATCTCCAGAAACTTGAACTACATTGCCGCTGCCCGCGTGGTCGCCCTCACCGATGCCATCATGACCCTGCCACGCCAGATGGCCGAGCGCTTCGTGGCCATGCTGCCGGTACGCATGGTGACACCTCCCGCCGCGCTGCCCGCCCTCAACATGACGCTGATCCAACATCAGCTTTACCTCAATGCCCCAGCCAACGTGTGGCTCACCGATCAACTGATGGCCTTTGCCAGCAGCACCCGCTAGCAGTGCCCCGAGATGTCGTCGCTCTACAACCGGGTTGAATCGAAGGTTGAATGGCCACTGGCGGGCCTGGCGTTAGATCCTAAACTGCTAACGAGCAACGCCATGGCGTTGCCATGACACGACGGCGTACCCGCTTCTGAGGTTGGCAATACACGGGGAGAGGCGTGCGCAGGGCGGGCTAACCAGGGAGAACGCGTGTGAAAATAGGCGCACCAAAAGAGAGTGCTAAAGGCGAGGCGCGGGTCGCGCTGACGCCGGACAGCGCACAGCAGCTCCACAAGCTGGGCCATGAGTGCCTGGTAGAAGCGGGTGCGGGGGCAGGGGCCGGGTTCAGTGATGAGGCGTACCGGGCGGCTGGCGTCACCGTGGTCGAACGCGCCGAGGCGCTATGGCAAGAAGCCGACGTGGTCGTCAAGGTACGTGAGCCCTCCGAGCAAGAGGCGCAGTGGCTGCGCGAAGGCCAAACGCTGATCGCGTTCTTCTGGCCAGCCCAACACGCGGCGCTGCTGGAAACCTGCAAAGCTCAGGGCGCCACCGTGATTGCCATGGACATGGTGCCGCGTATTTCTCGGGCCCAGAAGATGGATGCGCTCTCTTCCATGGCCAACATTGCGGGCTATCGGGCGGTGATCGAGGCGGGCAACAATTTTGGCCGCTTCTTTACTGGCCAGGTGACCGCTGCGGGCAAGGTGCCCCCTGCCAAGGTGCTGGTGATCGGGGCGGGCGTGGCGGGGTTGGCGGCAATCGGTACCGCTACCAGCCTGGGGGCTGTGGTGCGCGCCTTCGATGTACGCCCGGAAGTTTCCGAGCAGATCGAGTCCATGGGCGCCGAGTTTCTGTTCCTCGATTTCGAAGACGCCCAGGACGGCGCGGAAAGCGGTGGCTATGCCTCGCCCTCCAGCCCTGAGTTTCGGGAAAAGCAGCTGGCATGTTTCCGCGCGCAGGCGCCCGAGGTGGACATCGTCATCACCACGGCACTGATTCCTGGCAAACCCGCGCCCAAACTGTGGTTGGACGACATGGTGGCGGCCATGAAACCCGGCTCGGTGATCGTCGATCTGGCCGCCGAAAAGGGCGGCAACTGCGACCTCACCCAGCCCGATGCGCGCGTGGTGAGCGATAACGGCGTAGTGGTGATTGGCTATACCGACTTCCCCTCACGCATGGCCACCCAGGCGTCGTTGCTGTATGCCACCAACATTCGCCATATGCTCAGTGACTTGACGCCGGAGAAGGATGGCGTGCTCCACCACAATATGGATGACGACGTGATTCGTGGGGCCACGGTGACCCACCAGGGGGAAATCACCTTTCCTCCACCTCCGCCCAAGGTCAAAGCCATTGGCGCGGCCAAGCCGAAGAAGAAAGAGAAGCAGCCCTCGCCGGAAGAGAGGAAGGCCACCGAACAGGCGGCTTTCAAAGCACAGACCAAACGCCAGGTCGGCCTGTTGGCGGCAGGCGGTGCCGTGATGCTGCTGCTGGGGCAAGTCGCGCCAGCGTCGTTCATGCAGCATTTTATCGTCTTCGTGCTGGCTTGCTTCATTGGCTTCCAGGTGATCTGGAACGTGAGCCACTCGCTGCATACGCCGCTCATGGCGGTGACCAATGCCATTTCCGGGATCATCATCCTGGGGGCCATCCTGCAGATGGGGTCGGGGAGCGGTGTGGTGAGCGTGCTGGCGGCGATTTCGGTACTGATCGCGTCTATCAATATCGTGGGTGGCTTCCAGGTGACACGCCGGATGCTGGCCATGTTCCAGAAATCCTGAGCGGCGGAGAAACGATATGCTAGGACAAGGGTTCGTATCTGCCGCGGCCATTGCGGCCAGCGTGCTGTTCATTCTTTCGTTGGGTGGGCTGAGCAACCAGGAAAAGGCCAAACGTGCCGTATGGTACGGCATCGTCGGGATGGCGGTGGCGGTGCTGTTCACCGCCTTCGGCCCCGGTATTGGCGGCTATGGGTGGCTGATCCCGATGATGGTGATCGGCGCCGGGATAGGGATTTACGTGGCGGGCAAGGTCGAGATGACCGAAATGCCTCAACTGGTCGCGGCGCTGCACAGCTTTGTCGGGTTGGCGGCGGTGTTCGTGGCCTGGAGTGCCGACCTGGAGCGTCGCCGAGTGATGACCGCGCGGGCTGCCGATGGCGTGATGCAGGAGTTTTCTGCGTTTGCTGCGCTGGTGGCCACCAAGGCACCGGACGAGCTGACCTTTCTGCAGATCGAGGTCGTGTTCGCCATCTTCATCGGCGCGGTGACCTTTACCGGCTCCGTGGTGGCCTTTGGCAAACTGGCAGGCAAGGTGGACGGCAAACCTCGCCAACTGCCCGGTGGACATAGGCTCAATGCCGGAGCGGCGGCGCTGTCGCTCTTGCTGGCGATCCTGTACCTCAATGGCGCGGGCTTCTGGACACTGCTCCTGCTGGCGGCACTGGCGTTCTTCATTGGCTACCACCTGATCATGGGCATCGGCGGGGCGGACATGCCCGTGGTGGTGTCGATGCTCAACAGCTACTCCGGCTGGGCGGCGGCGGCGGTGGGCTTCACCCTCTCCAATGACCTGTTGATCGTGACCGGGGCCCTGGTGGGTTCCTCCGGTGCCATTCTCTCCTACATCATGTGCAAGGCGATGAACCGCAACTTCATCAGCGTGATTCTGGGGGGCTTTGGGGGCACTCAGGGGCCTGCCGCCGAGATCGAAGGCGAGCAGGTGGCCATCGATGCCAGCGGCGTTGCCTCGGCCTTGAACGACGCCGACAGTGTCATCATCGTGCCCGGGTACGGTATGGCCGTGGCGCAGGCGCAGGCGGCGGTCAGCGACCTGGTACGCAAGTTGCGCGCTGCGGGTAAAACCGTGCGCTTTGCGATTCATCCGGTGGCTGGGCGTTTGCCGGGGCACATGAACGTGCTGCTGGCGGAAGCCAAGGTGCCCTACGATATCGTGCTGGAAATGGACGAAATCAACGACGACTTCGCCACCACCGACGTGGTTATCGTCATCGGCTCCAATGACATCGTGAACCCTGCCGCCGAAGAGGACCCCAACAGCCCCATCGCGGGCATGCCGGTACTCAAGGTGTGGGAAGCCAAGCAGGTGTTCGTCAGCAAGCGTGGCCAGGGCACCGGCTACTCGGGCATCGAGAACCCGCTGTTCTTCAAGGAGAACACGCGAATGTTCTACGGCGATGCACGGGATAGCGTGAATGCCCTGCTACCGCTGGTCGAAGGATGAGTGACGCCAAAAGATGAACTCGGGGAGCCCATGGGCTCCCCGATTTGTTGGCGGGTGTTGATGAAGATCGTGACATGCACTTGATAGTGGCTATCTTGGAAAGAGATGATGGAGCGCGTTCGATGCCCAAGGCATTGGCACGCTTGGGATGATTTTCAATAGTCGAGAGCTATTGGTCTGGTCGTAAAATGCAAATTGTGGCTATTAGCAAGGTGCTATAAAACTGTGACACATCAATAATGCATCCGAGGCGTCAGCAATCATCGTCTTCAGCGCAGATGCACTGTACTTGTTCCCTTGGTCATTCCAAGGCATAGAGCAATAAGGGAGAGAGCTATGAGCGGTAAATGTCCTGTCATGCATGGCGGCAACACATCGACTGGTACTTCCAATAAGGATTGGTGGCCGGAAGGTCTGAATCTGGATATCTTGCATCAGCAAGACCGTAAATCGAACCCGATGGACGCAGACTTCAATTACCGTGAAGAAGTGCGCAAGCTCGACTTCGACGCACTGAAAAAAGACGTTCATGCGCTGATGACCGATAGCCAGGAGTGGTGGCCCGCTGATTGGGGACACTACGGCGGCTTGATGATTCGCATGGCGTGGCACTCTGCAGGCACCTACCGCATCGCCGATGGCCGTGGGGGCGGTGGCACTGGCAGCCAGCGTTTTGCGCCGCTCAACTCCTGGCCGGACAACGTCAGCCTGGATAAGGCGCGTCGTCTGCTGTGGCCGATCAAGAAAAAGTACGGCAACAAGATCAGCTGGGCCGACCTGATGATCCTGGCAGGTACCGTGGCCTATGAGTCCATGGGCCTGCCCGCCTACGGCTTCTCGTTTGGCCGTGCGGATATCTGGGAGCCGGAAAAAGATATCTATTGGGGCGACGAAAAAGAGTGGCTGGCGCCCTCCGACGAGCGCTACGGCGATGTCGAAAAGCCCGAGACCATGGAAAACCCGCTGGCGGCCGTTCAGATGGGGCTTATCTATGTGAACCCGGAAGGCGTGAATGGCCAGCCCGACCCGCTGAAAACCGCTCAGCAAGTGCGCGAAACCTTTGCTCGCATGGCGATGAACGACGAAGAAACGGCCGCGCTGACGGCGGGTGGTCACACCGTCGGTAAATGTCATGGTAACGGCGATGCCGGTGCGCTGGGTGCCGAGCCAGAAGCGTCCGATGTCGAAAACCAGGGCTTTGGCTGGAATAACCCGCACATGGACGGTAAAGCCAGCAAGGCGGTCACGTCGGGCATCGAAGGGGCGTGGACGACCAACCCCACCAAGTTCGACATGGGCTACTTCGACTTGCTGTTCGGCTACGAGTGGGAGCTGAGAAAAAGCCCCGCCGGTGCCCACCAGTGGGAGCCGATCGATATCAAAGAAGAAGACAAGCCGGTCGATGCCACCGACCCCTCCATTCGCCATAACCCGATCATGACCGATGCGGACATGGCGATGAAGGTGGATCCGACGTATCGCGCCATCTGTGAAAAATTCATGGCGGACCCGGAGTACTTCAAGCAGACCTTCGCGAAGGCCTGGTTCAAGCTGACCCACCGCGACCTGGGCCCGAAAGCGCGCTACATCGGCCCGGAAGTACCGGCGGAAGACCTGATCTGGCAAGACCCGGTGCCCGCAGGCAGCACCGACTACTGTGAAGAAGTCGTCAAGCAGAAGATTGCGGCCAGCGGTTTGTCCATCGGCGAGATGGTCGCGACGGCCTGGGACAGTGCCCGTACCTATCGTGGTTCCGACATGCGCGGTGGCGCCAACGGCGCGCGTATTCGTCTGGCACCGCAAAAGGATTGGCAGGGCAACGAGCCCGAGCGTTTGGCCAAAGTGCTCAGCGTTTACGAGCAGATTTCAGCCGACACCGGTGCCAGCGTGGCGGATATCATCGTGCTGGCGGGTAGCGTCGGTATCGAGCAAGCTGCCAAGGCGGCGGGCTACGATATCCGTGTGCCCTTCCTGAAAGGCCGTGGCGACACCACTGACGAGCTGACCGATGCGGACTCCTTCGCACCGCTGGAGCCGCTGGCCGATGGCTTCCGCAACTGGCAGAAGAAAGAGTACATCGTGAAGCCGGAAGAGATGTTGCTCGACCGTGCGCAGCTGATGGGCCTGACAGGCCCGGAAATGACCGTGCTGCTGGGTGGCATGCGTGTGCTGGGCACCAACTACGGTGGCACCAAGCACGGCGTCTTCACGGACCGTGAAGGCCAGTTGACCAACGACTTCTTCGTCAACCTGACCGACATGGCCAACACCTGGAAGCCGGTGGGCAGCAACGCCTACGAAATTCGCGACCGCAAGACCGGTGCCGTGAAATGGACCGCCTCGCGGGTGGATCTGGTGTTTGGCTCCAACTCGCTGCTGCGCTCCTACGCCGAAGTGTATGCCCAGGACGATAACGCCGAGAAATTCGTCAAGGATTTCGTGTCCGCCTGGACGAAGGTGATGAATGCGGATCGCTTTGACGTCGCGTAATCACTATTAGTGCCAGCAAAAACCCCGCATCTCAAGATGCGGGGTTTTTGTATCTGCAGCCCTCGAGTCTTTACGTGCCAAAGTCCTTTCTGAGGTGCTCTGAACATGCTACGGCCAACAGGCATATCAAGAAATCCTCTACAGCGGATAATTGCGAAAAATCCTTTACAGAGGATAAAATGCGTCTTATCCGCTAAAAGGGATAGATCCAAGGGGCCGTCCTGAGGAATCGTTCTGAGACATCGTTCTGAGACATAGCCATGAAAATTACCTCACCCGATATGCTGGCCAAGGCCTTGAAAGAAGCCCGCTCCCATAATGGCATGAGCCAGAAAGATGCCGCCGAACAGGTCGGCATCAAACAAGCCACCGTCTCCGCTTTCGAGAATCACCCGGAAAAAAGCCGCGTTGAAACGCTCTTCAAACTGATGGCTGCCCTCGGGCTAGAATTACATGTGGCAAAGAGAGAGAGTAAGCAAAGTGAACAGGTGTGGGATGAGGAGTGGTAACCAGTGGCTAACCTGACGGTAGCACTCAACGGTATCGAGGTAGGCCGACTCAGCCTCGGCCGTTCCGGCGCCATGGCTTTCCGCTATCTGCCTGAATGGCTAGACCGCCCCGGCGCACGCGCTATTTCATCAGTCTTTGCGCGAGAAACCCCGCACTTCTAGTGCGGGGAGGGATAGCGCGTCGTCCGTCAGGACGACCCTGTTCTCGCTGCCTCCCTCTCTGGTGGTTGCCATCTTACAGCTAATGGCATATTTTGTGAGGCATGACGAAACGCGCCTACAAATACCGCTTCTACCCGACGCCTGAGCAGGAACAGCTCCTGGCTCGGACGTTTGGGTGTGTGCGCTTCGTCTACAACGCAGTGCTTCGCTATCGCACCGATGCGTTCTACGCGCGCAAGGAAAAGGTCGGCTACGTAGCGGCGAACGCCGAGTTGTCGCGCATGAAGAAGGCTGACGATACCGCGTTTCTCAACGAGGTCAGCTCGGTCCCGCTTCAACAGTGCCTTCGCCACCAGCAGACGGCCTTCAAGAACTTCTTCGAGGGCCGAGCCAGGTACCCGAGCTTCAAGAGCAAGCGGCACCGCCAGTCGGCGGAGTTCACTCGCTCGGCCTTCAAGTACCGCGACGGCAAGTTGTTTCTTGCCAAGTGCAAGGAACCGCTGGCGATCCGCTGGAGCCGTGAATTGCCCAGCGAACCGACCACCGTCACCGTATCCAAGGACGCCGCAGGGCGCTACTTCGTCAGCTGCCTCTGCGAGTTCTCGCCCGAGACGCTGCCCGTGACCCCGAAAATGGTGGGCATCGACCTCGGCCTGAAAGACCTGTTCGTCACCAGCGACGGGCATCGAATCGGCAATCCCCGCCATACGGCGAAATACGCGACCCGGCTGGCCAGGGCACAGCGTCGGCTGAGTAAGAAGCAGCGCGGCTCGAAGAACCGTGCCAAGGCCAGGCAGAAAGTCGCCCGCCTTCACGCCAGGATCTCCGATTGCCGGATGGACAACTTGCACAAGCTGTCCCGCCAGATCGTCAACGAGAACCAAGTGATCTGCGTCGAGTCCCTCAAGGTGAAGAACATGCTGCGCAATCGCTCGCTGGCCAAGTCGATCAGCGATGCGGGCTGGGGCGAATTCGTCCGGCAGCTGGCGTATAAGGCCGACTGGGCGGGCCGGCAACTGTCGGCCATCGACCAGTGGTATCCCTCCAGCAAACGCTGTTCTGGCTGCGGGCATGTGATGCCCGAGATGCCGTTGCAGGTTCGGACCTGGACGTGCCCCGAGTGCGCCGCCGATAACGACCGCGACATCAATGCCGCGCTTAACATTAAAGCCGCCGGGCTGGCGGTGTTAGCCCTTGGAGAGAATGTAAGCGGCATGGAGCCAGTCTCCGTGTCCGATTCTCGTTGAATTGGGAATCCTCGTCCTTCAGGGCGAGGAGCAGTCAATATCCATGCCGTTATCTTCGGCAAGCTATCGTGGCGCGGTGGTTTACAACTTCTTCGATAACCTGCTGCCCGACTCCGAGGCGATTCGCGCCAGAATGCAGGCAAAATTTCAGCTGGCGACCGGACACCCCTTTGACCTTCTCGCCGCCGTAGGCCGTGATTGTATCGGCGCTATTCAGCTGTATCCCGAGACAGACACCATACCCAATGTTCGACAGATCACAGCAGAGCCGCTGGATGAGACGGATATCGCGACATTGCTCAGCGGCTACCAAGAGTTGCCGCTTGGCATGCATCGTGATGGAGACTTCAGAATCTCGCTCGCCGGGGCGCAGGAAAAAATGGCTCTGCTTTGGCACAGGGAACGCTGACCATCATACAGAGCATACTCGCACAGGCTGACGTAGCCATGAGCCGGGTAGCGGCGCTGCTGCCGGATGATTTTCCTGACACCGTGAGTGCCCCCATCATGGAAGGACTGGGTCGACAGCTCAAGAGACTGGAAAAGGATATAAACCAATGACACCTGCTCCCTGTTCAGGTGCTATTCAGGCTTCGTCAAACCTTCACTCAACTGTCACGAGCATGACATGTTGCGCGCCGATGCTGCTGAGCAAGCCATATTGGCTGTTTCTCATATAAGCCAGCAAATGGTTAAGCCAGCAGTGGGCCGCTCATCAGGGAGATGTATCATGACGAAGAAAACCGTGGCAGGCAGTGTCGATAGCGTAATGGCTCAGGGGGATGAGCCGCTCAGCAACCGTTCCAGCAATGCCTATTTTGGCGATATTCTGGAGCGTCGCTTGAGCCGCCGAGGCGTCCTCAAAGGGGGGCTGGCAACGGTGATCGCGGGCCTGATGGCGACCAGGCTGCCGTTGACGCAAGCGCTGGCCGCCAATGCGGGCGCGGGTTCACCCACCATGGGATTCAACCCGGTAGGTATCAGCGCTGCTGATAACGTCGTGGTGCCTGCGGGCTATCGCGTGCAAAGCTTCATCCCCTGGGGAACGCCCATCACGGGCGATATGCCCGCGTTCAGCCTGGAAGCTTCCGGGGAGCAGCAGGCGCATCAGGTGGGCAGCCATCACGACGGCATGCACTTCTTTGCGCTGAACGGCAGCTCCACCGACGGCCTGTTGGTGCTCAACCATGAATACGTGGAACCACGCTTCTTGCACGCAGCGGCCAGTGGCCTGGCGCTGGACCGCAATGGCTTTCCTCAGCATGACGATGGCAGCCGCGATGCCGATCAGGTGATCAAGGAGATGAATGCCCACGGCGTGAGTGTCGTGCGCGTTCGTGCCAATGAGCAAGGCGAGTGGGAAGTGGTGCAGGATGCCCTGAACCGCCGCATTACTGCCCAAACGCCCATGCAGCTCTCGGGCCCGGTGGCGGGCACGGAGCACCTGATTACCCAGTACAGCCCGGAAGGCCTGATGACGCGTGGCACCTTGAACAACTGTGCCCACGGGGTCACGCCCTGGAACACCTACCTGGCAGCCGAAGAGAACTGGGCGGGCTATTTTGCTAACACGGATACCGACATCGATCGTCGCCAGGCGCGCTACGGGATCGAAACCCGCGACACCGGTCGTTATCAGTGGCACCGTGCCGATCAGCAGAGCGATCAGTTCAGCCGCTTCGATGCCAGTAGCCGAGGAGCCAGCCCGGCAGAGGACTTCCGTAACGAACCTCATACGTTTGGCTGGATGGTCGAAATCGACCCGATGAACCCCGATTCCGTGCCGGTCAAGCGTACCCACCTGGGGCGCTTTGCCCATGAAGGCGTCATCTTTGCCCCTGCGGTGGAAGGGCAGCCCGTGGTGGCGTACTCCGGGGACGACTCGCGCTTCGAGTACATCTACAAGTTCGTTTCACGGCGCCCCTTCGACGCCGCGACGGCGGACGGCAGCCTGTTGGATGAAGGCACGCTTTATGTGGCCAGGTTCAACGATGATGGCAGCGGCGAGTGGTTGGCGCTGGCCCCCGGCCAGAACGGCCTGACGCCCGAGAATGGCTTTGCGGACCTGGCGGATATCCTGGTCAATACGCGCAGTGCCGCCGACCATGTGGGCGCCACCAGGATGGATCGCCCGGAGTGGGGCGCCGTCGACCCGCAAACCGGCGACGTCTACTTCACGCTGACCAACAATACGCGCCGCGCAGAGGGCGACGAGCACCCCGCCAACCCGCGCGCCAACAACAGCTTTGGCCATATCATCCGCTGGCAGGAAGAGGGCACTCACGCAGGCGAGCGCTTTGTCTGGGACCTGTTCGTGCTGGCAGGCGACCAGGACGATAGCCGCGACCTGGCGGGCAATGCGCTGGTAGAAGACAACATCTTTGCCAGCCCCGACGGCCTGTGGATCGATGCCGACCGCCGAGTATGGATACAGACCGACATCAGCGAATCCGAAATGAACACCGGTATCTACGAAGTCTTCGGCAACAACCAGATGCTGGTCGCCAACCCGGAAACCGGCGAGATCAAGCGCTTCCTGACCGGGCCTGTGGGCCAGGAAATCACCGGCGTGGTGACTACTCCAGACCAGCGCACCATGTTCGTCAACGTCCAGCACCCTGGCGCCACCACCACCGAAGACGCCTTTGCCGAAGGCCGCTTCACCAGCCATTGGCCGGAGGGCGGCAGCGCCATCCCGCGTTCCGCCACGCTGGTCATCACCCGTGAAGATGGCGGCATTATCGGCGCGTGAGTAGTGCTCTCAACGCCCTCACAACCAGGCATCCAGCAGGCGGCGATACGCCGCCTGCGCCTGGGTTGCGCTGATGGGTTGCAAGCGCACCTTAGTGCCCGGTAAACACTGCGCAAGGCGGGCGCAGGCCATGGGCGTGAGGGCGCCTAAACGCGGGTAGCCCCCAATGGTTTGGCGGTCGTTCATCAGGATGATCGGCTGGCCATCGGGGGGGATCTGCACGGCCCCTAAAGGAATCCCTTCCGAGACGATGCCGCCCAGGCGGCTGTTCAGCGCTTTGCCGGTGAGCCGAATGCCCATGCGGTCGGCGCGCTGGTCGACCGTCCAGGGCTGGTTGAAGGCATCGAACAGGCTGCGCCCGGCAAAGTGGGCGGCCTGGGAGCCCAGAACCATATCGAGTCGTAGCGTTTGCGGCGTGCTAGAAATCGCAGCCGTTGGCAGCTCAGCGTGGGCGGGCAGCGTGTGCACCGCTGCCGAAATGCCTTTCCAGGTTAGCCTATCGCCCGCCTTGAGCGGCTGGCCATCTTCATGCAGCCCGCCGATCTGCTCTCGGGCGGTGCATGCTCGGCTGCCCAGCACAGCGGGTGCATCGAGCCCGCCAGGGAAGGCGAGATACGCGCGCAGGCCTTGCTTTGGCTGACGAAAAACCAGCGTTTGGCCCGCCTGCATCAGGAAGCTGGCGTTGGGGGCAAGGGGCTGGCCGTCCAGTGTGGTGGCCAAGTCGGCCCCGGTCAAAGCGAGGCGTACGTCCTGGTTGGCCACCAGGGTCAGGTTGCCGCCCATGACGATTTCCAGCGCGGCGCTCTCCAGCGGGTTGCCCAGCAGCCAGTTGGCCCAGCGGAAGGCGATCCAGTCGGCGGCACCGCCCTGGGTAACGCCCAGGTGGCCAACGCCGAAGCGGCCTGCATCCTGAATCAGCGCCAGCGGCCCGGCTTGCTTGACGGTCAACATGGGCTGGCTCATGGGCGCTCCTCCAGCGGGGTGGTGTCGCCGCCGGCCGCTTCGAACTCGGTTTTTGAGATCGCTTTGAAGCGCACTTTATCGCCTGGGCGCAGCAGCGGTTCGCCGCGTTTGGCGTGCTCGAACAGCGGCACGGCGGTTCTACCCAGAATGTTCCAGCCGCCCGGGGAAAGCAGCGGGTAGATGGCCGTTTGTCGGTCGGCAATGCCGACGCTGCCCGCCGCGACGCGGCGGCGGGGCGTTTTCAATCGTGGCGTGGCAATGGCCTCGTCCACCAGGCCCATGAAGCCGTAGCCAGGCGCAAAGCCCAGCGCAAACACGCAGTAATCGTGGCTGCAGTGGCGCTCGATCAAGGCATCGACGCTGAGCCCGGCGCGCTTTGCTACCGATGGCAATTCGGGGCCAACGCTTTCGTCGTACCACACGGGAATCTCGTGCAGCTGTCCCTGCTGGGTGTCGGCAGGGGTGAGATCGTGCAGCGCGCTGCGCACCAGCGTCGTGGCCTGGCTAAAGGTGAGCTTCTGGCAATCGTAGTGCACCAGCAGAGTGGTGTACGAAGGAATCAGGTCGATCAGCGCATGAGCAAAAGCGCGGCGTAGTGCATCGTCGGCGGCCATGATCCAGGCCATATTACGTTCATCGATGGCGTCGAACAGGCGCACCGTCAAGGCGTCCATGGCGGCGGTTTCCAGGCGGAGTTTCACGCGGACTCCAGCGCCGTAAAGGCCTCGCGAATGGCGCGCACGGCAGCCACGGATTCGGGGTTGTCGCCATGCACGCAGAGCGTGTCGCAGGGCAACTGCAAGGCGCTGCCATCCCGGGCGGTGAGGGCTTCCCCTTTGGCCAGCGCAACCGCTTGGGCGACGATGGTGGTCTGGTCGTGGTGCACGGCCCCCGCCAGGCGACGAGAGGTCAGATGACCGTTGGCCTCATACGCGCGGTCAGCGAAGGTCTCGAACCACAGCGTGACGCCCATTTTTTCCGCTAGCTGACGGTGCGGTGCTGGGTCGGCAGTGGCCATCACCATCAGCGGCAGGCGGGCATCGAAGGCTTTCACGGCGCGCATGGCGCCTTCCAGCAGCGCCAGGTTGGCGGCCATGTCGTTGTACATGGCCCCGTGGGGTTTGACGTAGCTCAGCGCGGAGCCTTCCGCCTGGCAAATGCCCGCCAGCGCGCCGATCTGGTAGAGCATCATGTCTTCCACTTCATCCGCTGTGCAGGCCATGGAGCGGCGGCCAAAGCCCATGAGATCCGGATAGCCCGGGTGCGCTCCGATCTTCACGCCGTGCTGCACGGCCAGCGCCACCGTCTTGCGCATCACATGGGGGTCGGAGGCGTGGTAGCCGCAGGCAATGTTGGCGCAGTCGACGTAGGGCATGACCTCCGCATCCAGGCCAATCGACCAGTTGCCGAAACTTTCGCCCATGTCGCAGTTGAGAAGGGGAATGGCCATAGCACCTCCAGCAGATGGATTATGTTTTTGATTGTGCAAATCAATATATGGAGACGCGATATCAAGTGCCAATCGTTTTTAGCGATACTTAATATCGGCCCTTCCTATCATGCTGTTATTTAGTGGAAAAATGGTTGACGCTAGAGCGCGATACGATTATCAACTAAATAAAGCACCTCAAAAAAACATAAAAGAAACGCTCAGGCAGGATTCGGCAACACGTCATCGCGACGCAGAACAATAGCCGCCCACGAGTGATTTCCCAGGAGTGCATCATGCGGTCGTCGCCAGCCCCGCGACAGCGCATCCGGCATTGCCCGGACGCGTTGAAAATACATGCTTCATACAGCCCCCTGTGCCTGCCTTGCGGCGTGGCATTCTGTGGCTGTCTCGATATGGCTGGTTAGGCATCATGCTCGATTTCAAGGAACTGGACGCCTTCGTCTGGGCGGTCAAGCTGGGGTCCTTTCGCAAGGCGGCCTTGCGCTTGCACATCACTCAGCCGTCGGTGTCCGAACGTATCTCGCGGTTGGAAAACAGCGTGGGCGATATCCTGCTGGAGCGCTCGGCGCGCCCCATTCAGCCCACCATGCGCGGCCGCGAGTTCTATCTCCATGCAGAGCGTTTGCTGGCCCAGCGCGAGGAAGCCCTCAAGCTCTTCGACAACGACGAAACGTTTTCGGCGCCGCTGAGGCTGGGCACCATCGAAACCATTGCCCACAGCTGGTTCCCCACGTTCATGCAGCAGCTCACGGCGCGTTACCCTGCGCTGATCATCGAGCTGACCGTGGATTACTCCCCGGCGCTCAACGAGCGGCTGCTCTCCAATGAGCTCGATGTGCTGCTGGCCATGAACGGCTACCTGCCCACCGAACAAATCGAGTACGACACCCTCAGCCCCTATGAAATGGGCATGTTCGTGTCGCCCCGTCATGCGCGGCTGTTGGGCGAGCACCCCGGTGCCTGGGCAAGTAGCCTGCCGTTCATCTCGTTTGGCAAGTTGGCGCGCCCTTATGAAGAGCTGCTGCGCTACTTGAGCGACCAGGGCGTTCGTCAGCCGCGTATTCACAGTGTCAGTACGCTGATGACCATCGTGCGACTCACCGTGGAAGGGCTGGGCATCGGTGCCCTGCCGGTGGCCACGGTGTTGGAGGAGTGGCAGCGGGGCGAGCTGTATCGGCTGGCGCTGCCCGCGCCGCTGCCTGCCATGCACTACGACGTCATCTGGCGCACGGCCAATCACTCCCGGTTTTGCCGCCGCGTGGGCCGTCTGGCCCAGGAGTGCGCACAGAGCTACGCCCACGACAAGCAGAGCGAGATTCGTCATACCGCTTCTACCGGCCGCTGGGTGACCCCCGGCGTGCTTCCTTCCCACCCCGTTGCAACATCCTTATCAAAATGAACAAGAGGATCACTCCCATGCGTACACGTTTTGCGACTCCGCTGTTACTGGCCACTGCCTGTAGTCTTGCCGCCGCTGCCACGGCGCAAGCCGCCCAGTGGACCATGGCCACGCCCTATGGCGATGCCAGTTTCCATACTCAAAACACCAAGCAGTTCGCCGAAGACGTGGCCGAGGCCACCGGCGGTGAGCTGACCATCACGGTACACAGCGGCGGCTCGCTGGTATCGCATGGTGAGATCAAGCCGTCAGTGCGCCGCGGTACCATCGATGCCGGTGAAGTATTCCTGTCGGTACTCTCCAACGATGATCCGATTTTCGAGGTCGACACTCTGCCAGGCGTCGCCGGTAGTTACGACGATGCCTACGCCCTGTGGGAAGCGACCAAACCGATGATCACGGAGCTGTTCGCTTACGAAGGATTGATTCCGCTCTACGCCGTGGCATGGCCCGCCCAAGGGATCTATACCGCCAAACCGCTGACCGACCCAGCACAGTTCGAAGGGCTGCGCGTGCGTGCGCCCAATATCAACACCCAGCGCTTCGTCAACAACCTGGGCGGCAGCCCCACCGAAACCGAAGAGTCGGACATCCCCACGGCGTTCAGCACCGGCCGCGTGGATGCCATGATCACCTCCAGCTCGACCGGTAACTCCATGGCCGCCTGGGACTATGTGTCGGACTATACCGATGCCAACCTGTGGCTACCGAAGAACATCGTGTTCATCAGCCAGCGCAGCTTTGACCGCCTGGACGAGGCCACCCAGGAGGCGCTGATGGAAGCGGCAGCCCGTGCCGAAGAGCGTGGCTGGCAGATGAGTCGCGATAACAACGACACCAGCCTGGCAGCGCTGGAGGAGAACGGTATTAACGTTGCTCAGCCCAACGACGCCGTTGCTGCGGCATTACAGGAAGCTGGCGATGCGCTGTTTGCCGACTGGCTGGCCCGTGCCGATGACGAGGCCAAACAAGCGCTGGAAACCTATCAAGCCCAGCGCGGCGAATAAGCTGGCTCCACGTGGGGCGGCGTGACCGCCCCTTCTTCTCTGCGCACTGAGCGAGACTGCGAACATGACGTTTAAATTCGACAAACTCTACCGCCTGGGTGCCTGGGGAGCCGCCGCGTGCATGGTGGCGATTTGTGCGCTGATCGCCCTGCAGGTCACCTTCCGGCTGGTGGATGCACTGCTGGTGCTGGTGGGCCTGGGGCGGCTGGGCATCAGCATTACCGGGGTCTCGGAAATGGCCTCTTACCTGTTGGTTGGCGCCACCTTTCTGGGACTGGCCTACACCTTCGTTCATCACGCCCATATTCGTGTCACCCTGCTGATTTCGCGACTGCCTTCCGCCATTCGCGTCTGGTTTGAAGTCTTCGGTCTCATCGTCGCGCTGGCCATCAGCCTGCTGCTGGGGTACGGGCTGATCGAACTGGCTAGGGAAAGCCTGCAATACAACGATGTGTCTTCCGGCTTTTTGGCCATTCCGCTGTGGATTCCGCAAACCGTGCTCGCCACGGGCGTGGGGTTGCTGTGTCTGGCGCTGGTAGAAGCGCTGATCACGGCACTGCGCATTGCCGCCCGCGACCCGTCCAGCTTCCGCGAAGCGACGGCCACCGATGACAGCGAGATGCCCTAGCTCGGCTACTCTGGAGAATTCCTGTGCTACTACTTAGCTTGGTGACGATGTTGGCCCTGGTGCTGCTGTTGGGCAGCGGGGTATGGATCGCGTTTGCGCTGATTGGGACGGCGTGGATCGCGTTGGAGTTTTTTAGCCCGTTTTCACCGGGGCCGATTCTGGCCTCCGATTTCTGGGGTGCCAGCTATGGCTGGGATTTGACGGCGCTGCCCATGTTCATCTGGATGGGGGAGATTCTGTTTCGCTCGGGGCTGGCCGACAACATGTTTCGTGGCCTGTCGCCCTGGTTGAACCGCCTGCCGGGCCGTCTGCTGCATACCAATATCATCGGCAGCGGCATGTTCGCGGCGGTGTGCGGTTCGTCGGCAGCCACCTGCGCCACGGTGGGCAAAATGACCCTGCCGGAGCTGGAGCGCCGAGGCTACGACAGCAATATGGCCATTGGTACGTTGGCCAGTGCGTCCACCCTGGGCCTGCTCATTCCTCCTTCCATCGTGCTGATCGTGTATGGCGTAGTGACGGAGCAGTCGATCTCACGGCTGTTCATGGCCGGTATCGGGCCGGGCCTGATGATTCTGGCACTGTTCATGACCTATCTGGTGCTTTGGGCGCTGCTCAAGGGCAACCGGGAGCAGCTGACCGGTGCTGACGAATCGAGCATGAGCCTGGCGGAAAAGCTGCGCAATACCTGGGCGCTCATGCCGATACTGCTGCTGATCGGCGGCATTATCGTGTCCATTTACGGTGGTTTGGCGTCGCCGACGGAAGCCGCCGCCGTGGGGGTCGTGCTGTCGATGGTGATTGCTTACTTCAACGGCCACTTCAACCGAGCCATTTTCACCAGCTCACTGTTTGCGGCGGTGCGGACGGCGTGCATGATCGCCTTCATCATTGCCGGGGCCTCGTTCCTGACCTCGGCCATGGGCTTTACTCAGGTGCCCATGCAGCTGGCCCGTGCCATTGGGGAAATGGGGCTGTCGCCGACGGTGCTGCTCATTGCCTTGACGGCTCTGCTGCTGGTGATGGGCTGCTTTCTGGACGGTATTTCACTGATTCTGCTGGTGACCGCCATCATTATGCCGGTGGTCAGTGCGGCGGGCTTTGATTTGATCTGGTTCGGGATTTATCTGGTGATCGTGGTGGAAATGTCGCAAATCACGCCGCCCGTCGGTTTCAACTTGTTCGTGATTCAGGGGCTCACTGGCAAGGATATCCTGACCATTACCAAGGCAACGCTACCGTTCTTTCTGCTGATGATGCTATCCATTGCCTTGATGCATATCTTCCCTGAGATTGCGCTGTACCTGCCGCAGGCGATGAATCGTTAACGAGAGGGAAGATCACGCCCGTATACGGCAATACCGCCCCGACCAGCGCGTTTGATGGTATACATGCTCTGGTCGGCGGCGTCGATGATCTCTCGTTCGTTATCAAACTCGCCATCGTCGAGGCACGCGATGCCGATCGAGACAGAAATGTACAGAGACTCATGGCCCACCTGAACCATGGGGGACGCCTGCAAACGTTGAGCTATCCGTTCGGCAAAGTGTTCGGCTGTCCTGGCCGTTTCGTCGGGGAGGAGGACCAGGAACTCTTCACCGCCATAGCGGCCCGCCAGGTCACCCGCCCGAGTCAAGGCAGACAGCGTACTGCCGAACTGGGCAAGCACCTGATCTCCTGCCTGGTGACCGTAGCGGTCATTCAGCACCTTGAAGTGATCCAGATCGATGAATACGACCGAAAGCGTGCGTTGTTGGGCACGGCATAGCGCGAAGCGCTCACGCAGTTGTTCTTCCAGCCAGGCGCGGTTGGCAAGTTGAGTCAGCGGGTCGATGCGGCTGCGCTGCTCGAGCTGAGTGTAATCGTTGAGTAGCGCTTCACTGCTTTTTTGCTGTGCTTCCAAACGGGTACTGAGCATCAGCGTGTGCTCGAACAAGCGCTGCTGAGCTTGCTCGAGCAACGAGAAACTATCCACGGCCAGGGCCAGCGGAATGCCTAGCGATTGAGACAGCGGCGGCAACGTTTGCTGTAGGTAGGTGAGCAGTGTATCAAGGGCCAACGGCTCAGGTAGCTTCATCAGGTTTGACTGGCGTATCAGCAGCGCCAACGCCTGAGAGGGGTCGGGGGATAGCCAGGCATCGGCGACCAGGCCCGACAAACGGATGCACAGATCCGCCAGGTTGTCGGTATCCAGCGGACCATGGCTTTCATACACGCTACGCGCCAGTGTCTCGTGTGCACCCCACTTCAACAGTAGCCATGCACCCACCAGCGCGTGATCGCAGCCAAACAGGCATTGCTCGGCCTGTATGACCTGTTGATGTGTCACGCCTTCATGACCATAAAGAGGCTCCGCATCTGCCGGGAAGGCTTTCTGCAAGGCAAGCATGCCAATGTCCTGCAACAGCGCGGCTGTGAACACCCGTCCTGCCTGTTCAGGGCAGTGCTGTTGGGCGAAGTAGCTGGCCGTAACGGCCGCCGTAAAGGCGCGCTGCCAATAAAGGCGCTGGCTAGGCGTACCATTGTGCTGTTCAAATAGCTTGAAGCTGAGCACCGTTGCCAGAGTGGCATCGGTGCCCAGCCGTTGGGTCGCTTCGAAACAGGTCAAGGGCGGCTGGCTGGCGCGCAGGTAGTGCGCGCTGTTGGCCACGCTCAGCACTCTGGCCGTCAGGGCAGGGTCATGTTCGATGGTCGTGGCATAGTCCGTCAGGGTCGCCTCAGCCGTGCTGGCAACTTCCAGGACACGCATGGCGACCATGGGCAGTGAAGGAAGGCCCTGACACTGTAGCAGCGCGCCTCCCAAGGCAGGGGGCATCTGATCGGCAAGCTGGCGGTAAAACGTTTCGCTGATGGCGGCTGAGCCCGTCATGTGATCTCCTCGTACGCCGAACAGCGGAGTGGGCGACTTATCGTATAGGGAAAGCTATTGTTTACCATAGTGTACGCCGCACCGATATGGCGGTGGTACCGCCTCTATCCCTAAGACCCTGGTTTATGCTGTAAATGTCACTGTGTTTTTTTACCTGAATTCAGGTTAAAAAGAGTCAAAGCCGAGCTGCTTAAAAATGACACAAGCGAGTGCCGTGATGCACACCAGACAAGAAGCAGCAGAGATGTTTCGCCAACTGGCAGAGGGGCTTGGGCATAGCCATCGGCCCTCCTTCTTCGACGCGCTGGTGGAACAGCTGGCGCGCCTGCTGGCAGTGGAGCATGCCCTGATTGCTGTGATCCGAGAGCCTAATATAGCGGAAACCTTGTCCGTGTGGTCAAGCGGCGCGCTCGCAGGCAATATCCGTTACTCGTTGACGGGGACACCCTGCGAAACCGTCGTGGGCCACCAACCCTGTCTCTACCCCTGCAACGTGCAGGCGCTTTTTCCAGAGGATGAGCTGCTGGTACAGTTGGGCGCCGAGAGCTACATGGGCTTGCCGCTCTTTGCTGCCGATGGCGCGGCCATAGGCATCATGGCGGTATTGAGCAATCGGCCACGGGCATTCGATGGGCTCGAGAACGAAATCCTGCGTATTGCGGCAGCCCAGGCGGGGGCTGAGCTGGGCCGCCGCCAGGCCGAAAGCGCCTTGCAGGCAAGCGAGCTGGCAGCCAAAGAGAGCGAGCGGCGTCTGGATACCCTGCTCAATCACCTGCCCGGCATGGCGTATCGGTGCCAAAACGACCGTGACTGGACCATGCTGCTGGCGAGCCAGGGCGCCACCGCTCTGACGGGATATCACCCGGATGAGCTAGTGGGGAGCCGTGTCATTAGCTTTGCTGAGCTGGTGCATCCAGATGACTTTCCGCTTCTGGTGGCTGCCTCGCAGAAAGCCATCGAAGAGCGTTGCCCTTTTCGGGTGACCTATCGGCTGCGGCATCGCGATGGCCGAGAACGCTGGGTCTGGGAGCAGGGCCAGGCCATTTATGCGCAGAGCGGCGAGCCGCTCTGCTTTGAAGGCTTCATCACCGATGTGACCGATCAGCAAGTGTCACAGCGGGTACAGCAAGCCGTGGTGGAGGTGGCGTCCACGGTGACCTCGCGGATCGGGGATGACTACTTCCTTGAGCTGATCACGACCCTGACGCGCCTGCTGGAGGCAGATGCAGGCTTGATTGCCCTGCTGGAGCCCCCTCTGCCTGGCGAAGGCTTGCCTGATGCAACCGATGCCATGCCGGTACGCACCGCCAGTCTGGTCAGTCTGGTCGTGGACGGCCAGGCCCAAGCGAGCGAGCACTTTGCCTTGCCTGGCACGCCCGCAGAACGAGTGGTCCTCGAACAGGAAAGTACCGAACTGCACGGCGCTGACTACTGGCTGCCGGGTAATGCCCTGAGGGCCGAGGCCTGGATCGGGAGGCGGCTGGATAATGCCCAGGGCGATGCCATTGGGGTCATGATGGTGTTCTACCGACAGCCGCTTTCTACCAACGCCTTCGCCACGTCGGTGCTGCAAATACTCTCGACCGGTGCGGCGGCCGAGCTGGAGCGGCGCCGTGACCACCGCCGCATTCACCAGTTGGCCTATACGGATACCATCACCGAGCTGCCCAATCGTGCCCATTTCATGGAGCTGTTGGCGACGCTGGGCGCCCAGGCCCAGTGCGAGCGTAAGTCGCTGACACTGGTGCTGCTGGACCTGCGTCGTTTCAAGGAGATCAATGACCTGCATGGCCATCAGGTGGGAGACGCGTTGCTGGCCACCGTCGCCAGGCGTCTCCAGCGGCTGCATGACCTGAGCGGCCACTGCGCGCGGCTCTCCAGCGATGAGTTCGCACTACTTCTGCCGCAGCATCAGGGAGTCGCACTGGAAGCCTTCATCAGGCAAGTGATCGAGGCCATCAGGCACCCGATTCATCTGGAGCACCGTGAGTTTCAGTTGGATGCCAGCATCGGTTTTGCGCGCTACCCCAGCGACGTGGCCGCCCCCGCCGAGCTGTTCAACGCCGCCAGCATTGCGCTGCACGATGCCAAGCAGCGCGATGCGGGCATATCTCCCTATACGCAGACCATGCGCCGCACGCTGGAGCGCCAGCAGTGGATGACCGAACGCTTGCACCGCGCCATCATCGAGCGTCGTCTGGAACTCTACTTTCAGCCGCAGGTAGACCTTGAGACCTATGCACTGACCGGTGCCGAAGTGCTCTGCCGCTGGCATGATCCGGAGTGGGGTTGGGTCAGCCCCGGCGAGTTCATCCCCCTTGCCGAACGGCGTGGGTTGATCCGCCTGCTGGGCGATTGGGTATTGGAAGCATCGGCGCGTCAGTGGTCGGACTGGCAGGCGGCGGGTACCCCGCTGCCTGGGCGCCTGTCGATCAACATGGCCGCCCAGCAGTTTGCCGACCCACGGCTGACCGAGCACGTCGCGCGGCTCACCCGAGGAGTGCCGCCGCAAGCGCTGGCCCTGGAGCTGACCGAAAGCGACTTCATGCGGGACCCGGACCAGGCGGTCATGATTACCTAGGCCATGCGTCAGGCGGGGTATGCGCTGCTGATCGATGACTTTGGCACCGGGTATTCGTCGCTCTCCTACTTGCGCCGATTCGAGGCGGATGCCTTGAAAATCGATATCTCTTTCGTGCGCGACATGCTGGACAACCCCCATGATCGTGCCATCGTGCAGACCATCATCGCCATGGCCAACGCGCTGGGCATGAAAACCCTGGCCGAGGGTGTCGAGCAACAGGCCCAGGCCGAGCTGCTGGCCCAGCTGGGCTGTCATCAGGCTCAGGGGTATTGGTTTGGGCGGCCTCTGCCAGCGGCTGAGTTTGCCGCCACTTGGCTAAGCCGCCAGGGCTAGCCGCGCGTCATCTTGCTGTCATCATCCATGGCATACCCTACGCGCGCCATACCGCGACGAGAGGAGTTTGCCATGCGCCTGGCCCTGTTCGACCTTGATGACACCCTCCTGGATGGAGACTGCAGCGACCGCTGGAATTTATGGATGATAGAGCAAGGCTGGGTCAGCGATGCCGAAGGTTTCATGGCCCGCGCGGAAGTGATGCAGCAGGCTTATCATGCGGGCAAGTTGAAGCTTGACGAGTACCTGGCGATGACGCTGGCGCCGTTGCGTGGCCGCCGGGTCGACGACGTTCAAAAAGAAGTCGAGCGCTTCGTGGCCACTCACCTTCAGCCACGCATCTTCGAGCAGGCATGGCGCTGTCTCGATGCGCACCGACAGGCGGGCGATACGCTGGTCTTGATCTCGGCGTCGGCCTGCCATCTGGTCGCGCCCATAGCGGCCATGCTGGGGATCGACCACGTGCTGGCGGTGGAGCTGGAGCAGGACCGCTTGCCAGGCGGCGCCATGTACACCGGGCGCAGCGTGGGGGTGCTTTCCTACCGTGGCGGCAAGGTCACGCGGCTACAGCAGTGGCTGGCGGAGCAGGGCGTCGAGGCGTGCCATACCACGTTCTATTCCGATTCCCGCAACGACTTGCCGCTACTGCAATATGTCGATTGTGCGATTGCCGTCAACCCGGACCCGGTGTTGGCGGAGGTGGCTGGCGTCGAAGGCTGGCGACGCTTAGACTGGCGGGCCGATACCGAGCAGAGTATTTAGCTTTGTGAACCGCCAACCCACCACGCATTTGCCAGCCCATGACGCACGACCTGCCTGATTACCGTTTCATCGAACACCCCGCTGATCCTGCCCTGGTGGCTTCCGTATGAGCCCCACCGCGCTCGCCCTGGTGCTGGTCTCGGTGTGCATGCACGCCGGGTGGAACGTGCTGGGCAAGCGCAACGCGCCCTCGCTTGGGGCGTTTGCGCTGGCCTATGGCGCTGGGGGGGTGGCGCTGTTGCCGCTGCTGGTGTTAGGCCCCTCCTTGACGGCGCTGCCCAGTGCCTTCTGGGGCTGGCTGGTGCTGTCCGGGTTTTGCCAGATGCTCTATATGGGAGGACTTGCCTGGGCCTATGCCCGGGGAGAGGTGAGCGTACTTTACCCCATTGCCCGTGCCTTGCCGGTGGTGATGGTGCCACTGGTATCGATTGCCTGGCTGGGCAATCGTGGCCTTGGCCTCTGGGATGGCGTCGGCATGCTGCTGATCATGCTAGGGGCGCTGGGCTTGCCGCTCAGCCGACCCGAGGCCCGCCGTCTTGCTTCGTATCTTTCCCCCGCCATGGGCTTTGCGCTGCTGGCGGCGGTGGGCACCGTGGGGTACTCGCTGATCGACAATCAGGCCCTGGGCGTCATGCAAGGCGCTGGCCATAGCAGCCTGACGGCAGGGGCGGTCTTCATGGTTCTGCAGGCATTGATGACGCTGCTGTGGGCGCTCCCGCTGTTGGCCGTGTTGCCAGCAGAGCGCCGCCGATTGCCTGCGCTGCGACAGCAGGGGCTGACGATGCTGGTGGCCACGGGCTTGATGATGACCTGCACCTATGGGCTGGTGCTCATGGCCATGGCGCTGACTGACGAGGTCAGCTACGTGGTGGCGCTGCGCCAGCTCTCGATTCCGGTTGGCGTGCTGATGGGGGTGCTGTGGCTCAAGGAGCCTGCCTCCAGCGCCAAGACGCTGAGCACGCTGGTGATGCTGCTGGGGCTGTTGATCGTGGCGCTGTAATGCTTGCCGCTAGCGCAACGCCTGCCAGACCAGGTTGAGGCCCACCACGAACATGGCCATGATCACCAGACGATAAAACAGCTTTTCATTGACACGGCTCTGCAGCCAGAGGCCGTTGCGCACCCCGATCCAGGCAACCGGTACCAGCAGCAGCGAGGCCCAGGCGCTGGTCATGTTGACCTCGCCAAGCCAAACATAAGGGCCCAGCTTGATGCTGTTGACCACGGCATAGGTCACCGTGCAGGTGGCAATGAACGTCTCCTTGGAGAGCTGACGAGGCATGAGGTACATGTTCATGGGCGGTGCCCCCGCGTGGGCGATGAAACTGGTAAACCCGCAAACGCTGGCGGCGGGCAGGGCCCAATGGGTGGAAATGGGTTTCTTCGCCACGGGCTTGAGCAGCATGTAGGCCGCAAAGGCCACGGAGAGAATGCCCAGCACCAAACGCACGCCCTCTTCGCTGAGACTGCCAAACAGCAGCGTGCCGACGGTCACCCCAATGAACAGGCCCGGCACGAAACGCCATACCTCCGCGCGGGAGTGCTTGCCCCACCATGCCTTGACGGCAAAGGCATCCATGACCAGCAGCAGCGGCAGCAGCAGCCCCGCCGCCTGGGTAGGGCTGATTGCCAGGGCCATCAAGGGCACCGACAGCGTGCCGAACCCGCCTGCGAATCCGCCCTTGGACACCCCGGTCAAATAGACAGAAAAGATGATCAACAGCCAGGCGATGACGGAGTAATCAGGAAGCATGGGCGCCTCGAATGCTTGGGTTGGTTAAAGGTTAGCGGGCGAAGGACATCTTACCCGATAGACCGCTTGGCTGATCACAAAATGATCAGCGTCGCGAGTCCCAGAAACGAGAGGAATCCCACTACATCCGTCACGGTGGTCAGAATGACCGCGCCAGACAGCGCCGGGTCGATCTGCAGGCGCTTCAGCACCAGCGGGATCAGTACGCCCGAGAGGTTGGCGAGGCTCATGTTGATGAAGATGGCGAGGGTAATGACCAGCGTGATCAGGGGCTGGCCAAACCACAGGTAGGAAATGCCGCCCACCACCAGGGCCCATACCAGGCCGTTGCTCATGCCGACCCAAAGCTCCTTGTTATAGAGCCAGCGTTTGTTGTTACCGGCAATTTGCCCCAGGGCCAAACCGCGTATGACCACGGTCAGGGTCTGGCTTCCGGCAATCCCTCCCATGCTGGCCACGACCGGCATGAGAATGGCGAGTGCCACGATCTGATCCAGCACCGCCTCGAACTGGCCAATGACGAAGGCTGCCAGAAAAGCCGTCAGCAAATTGATGCCCAGCCAGATACCCCGGCTTTTCGCGCTGCGTACAATGGGGGTGAACACTTCTTCTTCATCGCTGACGCCGGACATGTGTTTCAGCGTCAGGTCTGCGTCATCCTGGGTGATTTCGAGTATGTCGGCGGCATTCAATTGGCCCACCAACTGCCCTTCGCTGTTGCACACGGGCACGAAGTGAAGCTCTTTCGAGCGCAGCAGGCTGGCAGCGTCGCTGACCTTCATCTGGTCATGCAAGGTGTAAGGCGCGCTATCCATGAATTCGTCGACGGAGCACTCCTGCGACTGCTTGACCAGGTCGATCAGCGTCAGCGTACCGAGCAGGCGTTTATCCTTGTCGGTCACCATGACCTGCTGAGAGTCGACATCCAGCAGCCGATGGATACGAATGTAGCGCTGAACGGCTTCCAGGGAGACGCCTTGTTTTACATTGACCGTTTCCGGGTCCATGTAACGGCCCACCATGTCCTCTTCATAGGTGTAGAGGTTTTCGACCTGGGCGCGAATCTCCTGGTCCAGGCTGGCATAAACGGAAGTTTTGATCTCTTCGTCCGCAACATCGAGAACCTCGGCGACTTCCTGAGCGTCCAGGCCTTTGACGATCTGCTCGACATCGCTGGCGGTCAGGTCTTCGATGTAGTCGGCGCGGATGTCTTCGTCGACTTCCGCCAGCACCTCACCAATGATGGTTTCGGGAATGTAGTCCCATAGCTGGTCTCGGGTTTTGGCAGGGAACGACTCGAGGGTGCGCGCGATGGCCAGAAAATCGAGCTCATTGAACAGTTCGTGCAGGGCTAGGGTGTCTTCGTCATCCAGCAACTTTTGCAGGTACAGCAGTTGTTCTTCGGTATTGGTGTACTTCTCTTCGTCACGCATAGAGCCCATCCTCTGGGAAAACTTTTTGAAACAACTGCTTGGAAGCCCATGATGGCTCATTGACCATCTTATCGGCAGGTCAGGTTGAAAGCCACGAGGGGATTGCCCCTTGGGCAGGGTCGACCGCGATGGCCGCGACGGGTGACGCCTCAATGCCGCGTGGCAAAGGCCACGCGGACGCCCTGCTGAAGGCGCTGTTGGTCAGAGACGGGGGGCATGGGGTGGCCAATCATTTCATCGGCAGCCTCTGCCCAGGTCAGCGTGCCATGGGTAAAGCCCAGGGGCGCCAGGGCGCGGCTGACCCACTGGGTGCCGCTGAAGCGCTGAGTGTCGCCTTGGGCCGTGCTGAGCAGGCTGACGGAGTCGTCACGATGGAGCCGGACGATATACCAGCCCATGTCGAGCCCGTGCAGTTCGACCTCGGGCCGCGGTTCGGCCAGTTGGGCCAGTTCGTCCAGGGTCAGGCGAAGGGGGAGTGGCGATGGCATGGTGTCACCTCATTGGCTTGCAGGCATGCCAGATGAGTCTAATAGATGTGACATATTTGTATAGCTTTTGTTGGGTTGGCCACCCCTCGCCAAAAAGCCCGAGCAGTTGCCCGCTCGGGCTTGGGCGTGGCCCAACCGCACTCGGTCTGGTCAGCCGTTGCGGAACAGGAAGCTGTAGGCATTGAGCGCGGGTACGCCGCCCAGGTGGGCGTACAGCACTTTGGATCCCGCCGGAAACTCGCCGTTGCGCACCCTATCGATCATGCCGTGCATGGATTTGCCTTCGTACACCGGGTCGGTGAGCACGCCTTCCAGGCGGGCACAGAGGCGAATGGCCTCTAGCGTGCCTTCATTGGGCAGGCCGTATTCGGGGCCGCCGTAGCGAGTGTCCAGGATCACGTCGTCATCGGCAATGCCGCCTTCCAGTTCGACCAGCTCGGCGGTATGGCGGGCAATCCGCAGAATCTGCGCCCGGGTTTGCTCGGGCTTGGCCGAGGCGTCGATGCCGATCACCCGCTGGGCGCGGCCATCGGCGGCAAAGCCCACCACCATCCCGGCCTGAGTGCTGCCGGTCACCGAGCACACCACGATGTAGTCGAAGGTGAAGCCCAGCTCTTTCTCCTGCTGGCGTACCTCTTCGGCAAAGCCGACGAAGCCCAAACCGCCGTAGGGGTGTTCGGAACAGCCCGCGGGAATGGGAAACGGCTTGCCGCCCTGCTGGCGCACATCCTCCATGGCCTGCTCCCAGCTAGGGCGAATGCCGATATCGAAACCGGCGGCGTCCAGGCGAACGTCGGCCCCCATGATGCGCGACATCTCGATATTGCCGACCCGGTCATAGACCGCATCGGAGTAGTTCACCCAGTTCTCCTGCACGAGGACGCACTTCATGCCCAGGTGCGCCGCGACGGCAGCCACCTGACGCGTCTGGTTGGACTGGATTCCGCCAATCGATACCAGCGTATCGCAGCCCTGCTCCAGCGCTTCGGGAATGAGGTACTCCAGTTTGCGGGTCTTGTTGCCGCCGAAGGCCAGGCCGCTGTTGCAGTCCTCGCGCTTGGCATACAGCTCGACCTCGCCGCCCAGATGGGCGCTCAGCCGTTTGAGAGGTGTGATCGGGGAGGGGCCGAACGTCAGTGGATAACGGGGGTAGCGTTCAAGGTTCATGGCAAGCTCCTGCATTGGCAGTCAACGCGATAGACAAGGATCGCTGGGTAACGGTGGTTGGAACGTTGGCGTGCTCCCTGAGGTTTATAGTAGGCGTTTGCCTATCCTGGCGGGTTGCGAAATGAGGGCTTTATAAACAACAATGGATTGTCTAGTTGCGTTTATAGGTTTGATTGATTCGTAAATTCGTTATTTGAGTAAATAATAATGTGTGCCAAGCGAGCGGGAGGGGCCTCGGAGCCCCATGCCATGGGCGGTGAGCTGGATCGTATCGACAAGCGTATTCTCAAGCTGCTTCAGGAGGATGCAACGCTTTCCAATGTGGCGCTGGCCGAGCAGGTGAACCTCAGCCCTGCGGCCTGTTTGCGGCGCGTCGAAAAGCTGAAGCGGGAAGGGGTGATCAGCCGAATCGTGGCCCACCTGAACCCGGAACCCCTGCAGGCAGGCATGGTGGTGTTGATTGGCGTGGTGCTGGACCGCTCGACGCCAGAATCTTTCGCGGCGTTTGAGGCGGCGGCTCAAAAAGTATCGGGCTGTATGGAGTGCCACGTGGTCACGGGGGAGTTCGACTACTTCATGCTGGTGCGCACCAGGGACAGCCAAAGCTTCAACCGGCTACACGCCGAGCAGTTGCTCTACCTGCCCGGCGTGCGCCAGATTCGTTCGTTCATGGGGCTGCGGGAAGTGGTATCGACCCACAAGGTACCTGTTTAGTCTCTGTGCAGAAAGCTCTGGAAAGGCGCATCAGGCGGTAGGTTTGCCTCAAAGTGTTTGGCCTGGGCATCAAGCCGCCGGGCTAAATAGCGCTGTAGAAGGAGGAGCCAGCGTCACCTCATAGACACGACTGATGTGCGCGGTAGTAAGCACCTTTGCCGGAGGCCCGCTCGCCACCCGCTGCCCGCGATGCATCAGCCATACGTGGTCCGCGAAGATGCTGGCCAGGTTCAGGTCGTGCAGGACGCAGGCGATGGCCATCTGGTGTTGGCTGGCCCAGCGGCGTAGCTGGCGCATGAGGCGTTGCTGTTGGCCAATGTCCAGTGCGCTGGTGGGTTCGTCCAACAGCAGCAGGCCGCCGTCGGTGGCGTCGGGCAAGCGGCGTGACAGCAGTTGGCAGGCACCTCGGGCAATCATCACGCGCTGGCGTTCGCCGCCGGATAGCGAGAGGACGCTGCGGCGAGCCAGGTGAGTCAGGTCCAGCTCGTCCAGCAACTGTGCCACCAGTGCCTTCGACGGCTGGCTGCCCAGGCTCACCAGCTCTTCGGTGTGCCAGTCAAAGCCTGGGGGCTCCTGCTGGGCGACCAGCGCGCGACGGTTGGCCAGTGCCGCGATGGGCCACGTAGGCAGGGGGTAGCCATCGAGCAACAGCTGCCCGGTTTCGCAGGGACGAAAGCCCGAGAGCAGGCTGAGGAGCGTACTTTTGCCTGCGCCGTTGGGGCCGACGATGGCCAGTAGTTCTCCCGGCAGCAGCGTGCCGCTGAGCGGTGTAAGGGCGGGGGCACGCAGCAGGCCTGCGTCGCAAAGCGTCAGCATGGTCGGTTCCGGCGCATCAGCAAATAGAGAAAGTAGGGGCCGCCCAGCAGGCTGGTGAGCAGCCCCACGGGCATTTCGGCCGGTGCCCCCAGCGTGCGTGCCAGGGCGTCGGCCGCGACCAGCAGAATCGCACCGCCCAGCATGGAAGCCGGTAACAGCAGGCGATGCCCTGGGCCTAGCCATAGGCGCAAGCAGTGGGGCACCAGCAAGCCAAGAAAACCGATGACCCCGGTCAAGGCCACGCATAGGCCGACCCCAAGCGAGGTAGCGATCACGACCCGGCGCTTCAGGTGCGCGATTTCCAGCCCGGCAGCGTGGGCGGTGGCTTCGCCCAGCTGGAGTAAGTCGAGCTGCGTCGCGCTGCGCAGCAGTAGCCAAAGCGAGAAGGCCACCACTCCCAGGGCAACGGCGGTAGTACGCCATAGCGCATTGGTCAGTGTGCCCATGCCCCACAGGCTAAGCTGGCGCAGCTGCTCGTCGCTGGCCAGAAAGGCCAACACTCCGCCGCCAGCGCCTGCCAGGGTATTGATGGCCAGCCCCGCCAGCAGCAGCGACATCACCGCCGCACTGCCGCCGCCTTGACGGCTGGCGATACCAAAAATCAGCAGGCAAACGCACAATGCTCCCAGAAACCCTGCGGCAAACTGACCATACAGGCTGCTGGCAGCGCTGCCCTGTACCAGCACAATCCAGAGCGCCACGAACAGACCGGCTCCGCTGGCCAAGCCCAGCAGCGTGGGGTCGGCCAGCGGGTTGCGAAATAGCCCCTGCATGGCGGCCCCGCTGCCTGCCAACATGGCCCCCACGGCCATGCCCAGCAGGAGCCTGGGCAGGCGAAGTTGCCACCATACTTGCAGGCTCAAGGGGTCTGCCGTGCCGCTCAGCGCTGCCCACGGGGAGATGCCGAGCACGCCGGTGCTGGCGCTGATGGCCAGCGTGGCTACCAATGCCAACGCCAGGCCGCTCAGAACCCGGGTGGAGCGGCTCATGGTCGGTCGGCCTGGGCGCACGGAGATATAAGCGGGTTGTCGTGGGTTCATCGGCTGGCCTGTGCGGCGTGGTGACTGAGCAGGGCTTCCACCTGCTGGCGCAGCGTCAACAGGGCCTCGGGCGTGCGAGGGCCAAACCCCAGCAGTGCCTGATCATCCACCACGATCAGGCGCTGTTCGCTCCCCGCCGGGGTCATGGCCATGCCGGGCAGGCTCCAGAGTGTCGCCTCTCCGCCGAGTGCCTCCAGGCCTCGTGTGGACATGACGACGACCTCAGGAGAGCGCTGCACCAGGGCTTCTGCCGACACGTTGTGGTAGCCCGTCATTTCCGCAAAAGCATTGTGCAATCCCACGGCTTGCAAAGCGGTATGGGCGGCTGTCTCACGTCCGGCAGCCCTCGGGGTCAGGCCGCTGTGTTGCAGGATGAACATGGCTTGAATATCGGGCAGTGGGGGCAGGGCGGCCAATCGCTCAAGGTCGCTGGTCAGCGACTCCGCCAGCGCTGAGCCGGCCTGCGGTTCGCCGATGTATTCACTGATATGGCGCACCTTGTGGGCAATGGCCTCCAGTGAGGCCGGGGCACTGACGACCTCTACCGCCACGCCCACCGCAGCCAACTGCTCCAGGACTTCGCGGGGGCCCGCCTGCTCGGCGGCCAGAATGCGTGTAGGCGAGACGGAGAGCACGCTTTCTGCCGAGAGCTGACGCAAATAGCCCACGGAGGGCAAGGCCGCCATCTCGGGAGGGTAGACCACCGTATCGTCCCGGGCGACGACGTGCTGCTCGGCGCCCAGGGCGCTCAGGGTTTCGGCGATATCGCCTCCCAGTACCAGCCAGCGCTCGCTGGCCAGCGCGGAGGCGCTCAGCGCCAGGCTCAGCAGAGCGACTCCCATGGCTCGAAACGGCCTGAATGCAAAGGCGTGGCCTACGAGTCTCATGCCACGGCCTCACGCTGGCTCAAGGTGTTCAAGAGTTGCCGCCACTCCCGCCGTTCGCTGCGCCCTTCCTGACGCTCTGCGTAGAGCTGCAGCACCAGTGAGCCCTGCGCATCGAAGGCCTCGACACTGGTGACGCCGCCATCGCGGTTGGGTTTGTTGACTACCCATAGCTGCTCGATAGCCGTGTCGTTGAGGTGCAGCGTGAACTGCTCGCCAAACAGGTTCAGCCAGCCTCTGGCGCGAACGGCTGCGGGCAGCGTGCCCGTTCGGATCTGCACGCAGCCTGGGCTGGCCACAAATAGCATCAGCGGTAGCGCTTGCCGGTGCGCCTCCTGGAACAGAGTCTCCAGCGCATGGGCAGGGAGCGTGTAGGTGTATTGGCCTTCCATGAGCTGATTGGCTTCCAGCCGCTCCAGGCGATGGCGCTGTAACAGAGCAAAGAACTGGTGGACGTCGCTCATGGCCGCCCACTCCTGGGCTAGGGTGGGGGCGCTGGGGAGCGGTCGCTGGGGGCGCGGCATGCTGTGAGTAAAGGCCGGGGTGTCCAGTGTGCCCAGGGCGGCCAGCGTCTCCCAGGCCTCGGTGCGCGGTTCGTCCAGTGCGAAGCACTTATGAATGGCGCAGCCGTGCTGATCGAATACCTGCAGGCTCCAGCGGTGCGTGATGGTGCCTGTATCGGTAGGCATGGGGTCGCGTATCAGGCAGGCCCAATGCCAGTGGCTGTATAGCAGGCGCAAATCCAGCCCGCCGGGGTCGAGCATCAAGCCGGTGTGGGTGCCTCCCGCCAGGCTTGGGTAGGTGCCGTGCTGCTCCAGCACGGCCAGCCGCGAGCGGGTCAGTGCCTTCACGTGGCCCAACTGATGCCACCAGGCCGCCAGCGCCTTGGGGGCGAGTGGCAGTGTCCATACTTCCCTGCCCAGCCGGGCGGCCTGAAGCTCGCCCTCACTGATGCCAAGCCGTTCGGCGATCTCGATGGCCGGTAGGCGGGGTTGGGCAGCCCGTGCGCTGCTGAAGGCTTCCAGAATCGCGGTTTGTTGGGGGTGTGTCATGGTCGGTCTCCTGATTACCACTGCCAGTTCAGCGTGGCGAACAGGCTGCGGCCATCGCCCAGACTGCCATCCGGGCGGTACCACTCCTTGTCGCCCACGTTGGCCAGGCGCAGCGATGTGTCGAGGGCAGGGGTGACTTGCCAGGCCAGATGCAGGTCGTGCAGGCCATATCCTGGCAGCCGTTCGTCGCTACTCTGTTTGTCGAAGTCGCGGGCGAACCGGCCCTGCCAGCCCATGCGCAACGCGCGGTCGTAAAGAGCCAGTTCGCTGCCCAGGGTCATTTCCAGAGGCGTCTGGCTGCCCAGCGCTTCGCCGCTGTCGCGGTCCTTGCCCGAGACCTCGGAAAGGCCTGCAAAGCTGGTGAGTAGCGGGAAGGCGCTGGGCTGCCAGGCAAGGCGAGCGTCGTATCCCCATAGTTGGGCACGCTGCACGTTGACCGCCTGGGTGGTGCCCGCCATGATATCGACTTGGGTATCGATGAAGTCGTCTGCCCGCGTATCGAAATAGCTGGCGCGCGCTTGCCAGTCGCCCTGGTGCCATACCACGCCGCTCTCCCAGGTATGGCTGGTTTCCGGGGCCAGCTCCGGGTTGGGGATCCAGAAGTTGTCCGGAGTACAGAAGAACGGGCCTGCACAAAAGCCCGCAAAGTGCCGCTCACTGGCGTACAGCTCGGACAGGCTTGGCGCGCGGAAGGCCTCTGCATAACCCGAGAACAGCATCACGCCTTGCTGCGGTCGCCAGGCCACTCGGAAACGTGGCGATACTCGGTCGTGGACGCTGGCATCGCTGGCTTGGCCTGAGGCGTCGTAGCGGTCATAGCGCGCGCCCACACCCAAATCCCACTGCCCGGCGCCGCCCTCTGCCAGATAACGCCCCGCCGTGAGGGTGGTATCCAGATAGGCCGCTTGCGTGTCGATGTCGGCATGCGGGAAGCCGTTGGCACTGCCTTCCGGACGCTGGCGTGCCTGCTCCAGTTCGGCCCCGAAAACCAGCGTTTGTGATAACCAGCCATGCTCCAGGCGGTGATAGCCGTCGCTTTGCAGGCCTACGCGCTCCAGCGTGCGGCTTGTCTGAGGCTCGCTAATCTCCTGCTGGCTGAAACTGAGGCGTGAGGTGATGTCGGTTACCGGGCTGGGCTGCCAGCGATGACCCAGCTGCAGGTTATGGCTCTCCACCTCGCGATCACGCAGCGGATTGCTGGTGGTGACATCGCGCTGCTGAGGGTTGGCGGGCTGGGTAGTGTCCTCATCGTAATACTGCCAGCCGATGAACAGCCGGTGCTCGTCGTTGGGTTCCCAGCCACCTTTGACGAGCAGGCTGTTGAGGCTGGCATCCTCCTCGGCCTTATCGCCCCCCGCCCGACGTATATCTCCCGACTCGCTGCGCCCCACGGAGAACAGTCCATCTACCTGTCCTCTCGATGTGTCCTGTCGGCCAAAGGCGCTCAGGTTGCCGCGCAGTTCACCGCTGGCGGTCGCCCCGCCCACTGACAGCCGAGCCCCGCTGTTTTCCCCAGCGGCCAGTAAGTCGCTGGCTTCCACCGTGGTGAAGCTCACCACGCCTCCCATGGCATTGCTGCCGTACAGGCTGGAGAGCGCCCCCCGCGCCACCTGCACCTCCTGAACAAGGGCCGGGTCAAGGAAGAAGTTGCCAATGTGGCCTGTGGTAATGTCCTGGCGCACGCCATCCAGCCGCACCAACACGCCATTGCGCCCAAAGCCGCGCATGCTCAGGGTCTGGCCGTTGCGACGCCCTTGGCCTGCCACATGCAAGCCAGGCTGACGGCTGAGAATGTCCTCCACGCGGCTGGCGGTTGCGAGTTCCGTATCCGTGCGGTCAATGATGTCGATGATCAGCGGAGCGGAGGAGAGGTCTGTCGGTGCCCGTGTACCGGTGACCGTCACCAGATGAAGCGACGAGTCGTCAGCCTGTACCGAAAGCAGCGGCAATAGGGTGAGGCAAATGCCCAGAGAGTAGGATGGTTTCATGAGCCAGCAATATCCAACGTAGCGTGATGGAGTAATTCGCTGGCTGGGTACGCAGGTTACCTGGCTGGCTGAAGCAAAAGGAAAATCAAGCGGTCAGGATCAATTTGCCGCTTTTCGTACGACGAAGCACATAGCGCCGCTGTTCGTGATGAATTACCAGTTGGCCATCCTGATCGAGCAGTGCCTGACTGGTAACCTCACGGGGCGAGCCAGATGAGCCTTCTGTCGGGGCATCTTTTTTATCGGGCTGCATGAGAGGATATTCCCTGTGTTAATGATAACTATTGCTATTAAATTAACAGGGTTTGGCAATCGGCTCAAGTGCTCCCGCCTACCTGCAGCGTGAACCCTACATCGTGTTGGCGGCGGTAGACGTTTTTACCGCTTAGCCTACGGATCAGCTCTTTGGCGGCCAGCCGCCCCATCTCTTCTCTGGGCGACAGAATGGTGGTGAGCGGCGGGGTAACGTGTTGGCCAAGGGGCAGGCCGTTGAAGCCTGCAATGGCGATGTCGCCCGGCACATCGAGCCCCTGGCGCTGCGCAGCCAGCAGCGCACCGGCGGCCAGGTCGTCGTTGGCGAAATGGATGGCCTGGGTGCGCGGGTAATGCGCCAGTACCTGGGCCAGGCTGTCTGCGCCCGCTTGCAGGCTGCCCAGCGTGTCCAGCTCCACCAGCGAGGCGTCCAGGCCGTGGGCCGTCAACACCGCCTTGTGCCCTTCGTAGCGCATGCCCGCTCGGTAATCCTGCGATAAGCGTGCGCCGACATAGACAATATGGCGATAGCCTCTGTCGATCAGGTGGGTAGCCATGCAGCGCCCCGCCGCCACGTGGTCCAGACCGACGTTCAAGTCCATGCCCTTGCCCAGCTCCATCACCTCCATGATGGGATGATCCCAGTTGTTCAGCAGGGTCTGGCAGGCGTGGTTATGGCGCAGCCCTGCGGTAATCAGGGCCGAGCATGACCAGCCCAGAAAAGTGCGCACTAACTGATATTCGCGGTCCAGGTCATAGTCGGTGTTGCCCAGCAGTATCTGATACCCCTCGGCCTCCAGAGTCTCTTGCAGCCCCTTGATCACTTCCACGAACACGGTGTTGATCAGGGAAGGCACGATGACGGCGATCAGCCTGGAGCGTGAGGAAGCGAGGCTGCCCGCCACCAGGTTGGGCACATAGCCCAACTGTTCCACGGCATCGAGCACGCGCTCTCGGGTCTGGTCGCTGACTTTCTCGGGCGTGTTCAGCGCCCGTGATGCGGTGATCGGCGAAACACTGGCCAATTCAGCCACCTGGCTGAGGGTGATCTGGTCCGTGCGGCGGCGTGCTCTCGCTGGGCTGGAAGCATCTTTAGACATTGGTCGCACGTCCCTATCGTTCAGCTTGTGATGAGAGAAAGAATAATCTAAAACGAATGTTAGCGCTATCATGACAGCGCTAACATATGCCGCCGTGAGCATGCCCTTGCGACCACGGCGCGCGGTATTCAGAACGATGCTGCAGTCAAAACAATATTTAAAATAACAACAGTGAGGTAGCCGCCGGTGAGTCACGATACACAGCAATCCCCGTCAGTCGGTGTGATCGGGTTAGGTGCCATGGGAATGGGCACCGCTACGGCGCTGCTGGAGCGCGGCTTCAAGGTCATCGGGTGCGATATTTCAGCGGCTGCCCGCGAAGCCTTCATCGCGGCCGGTGGGCACAGCGTGGCCACGCCGCAAGCACTGTCGGGGTGCGAGGTGGTGCTGGTCATCGTGGTCAATGGCCAGCAGGTGGAAGACGTGCTGTTTGGCGAGCAGGGCGTAGTGCCCCACCTTGCGCCCGGGAGTGTGATCGTGCAATGCGCCACGGTAGCGCCCAGCCAGGCCAGGCAACTGGGTGAGCGCTTGGCTGCAGCGGGCATGGCGATGCTGGATGCCCCTATCAGTGGCGGTGCCGCCAAGGCCAGAAGCGGTGATTTATCAGTGATGGCCTCCGGCCAGCCGGATGTGTTCAAGAAGGCCCAGCTGATACTGGATGCCATGGCCGCCAAAGTGTATCGCCTGGGTGACGCGCCTGGGGTGGGTTCCAGCATGAAGCTGGTCAATCAGCTGCTGGCCGGGGTGCATATCGCCACTGCCGCCGAAGCCATGGCGCTGGGCATCCGCATGGGCCTCGACCCCGAGGTGATCTATGAGGTGATCACCCACTCGGCGGGCAACTCCTGGATGTTCGAGAACCGCGTACCGCACATCTTGAGCGGCGACTACACGCCGCTGTCTGCCGTCGATATCTTCGTCAAGGACCTCAATATCGTCCACCAGACGGGCCGTGAGCTGTCACTGGCCACGCCGGTGGCCGCCAGCGCATTGCAGCAATTTACCGCGGCCAGCGGCGCAGGCTTCGGGCGCGAAGATGACTCGGCGGTGATCAAGGTCTATCAACGCCTGTCAGGCATCGCCTTGCCAGACGCCGCCAACGACGCTGAAGGGGGCGCGCCATGAGCTACCGGGGAATCGTGCTGGGCGCCATCGCCGACGACTTCACCGGCGCCACCGATCTAGCCAATAACCTGGTGCGCGGCGGCATGCGCTGCCTGCAGGTGATCGGCGTGCCGCAAGAAGCGGTGGACCTTCGCGACATCGATGCGGTTGTGGTCGCGCTCAAGTCGCGCTCCTGCCCGGCGGAAGAGGCCGTGGCCGACTCCCTGGCCGCCCTCGATTGGCTGCGCGACCAGGGTGCTCGCCAGCTGTTCTTCAAGTACTGCTCCACCTTCGACTCCACCGACGAGGGCAACATCGGCCCCGTGGCCGATGCCCTGCTGGAGGCATTGGGCGCCGCTCAAACCGTGATGGTGCCTGCGTTTCCGGTCAATGGCCGCACGGTGTACCAGGGGCACCTGTTCGTCGGCGACCGTTTGCTCAACGACAGTGGCATGCAGCACCACCCGCTCAACCCTATGCAGGATGCCGATCTGGTCCGCGTGCTCTCCCGCCAAACGCCACACCCAGTGGGCTTGGCCAACCGGGCCGTACTCGCCAAAGGGGCAGAGGCAACCCGCTCTCATTTGTCGGCGCTCGCCGAGCAAGGCGTACGCCATGTGATCTGCGATAGCTTGGATGAGCAGGATTTGGACGTGCTGGCCGAAGCCACCGTCTCGATGGCGCTGGTCACTGGCGGTTCAGGCCTGGGGCAAGCGCTGCCCGCTCAGTACCGCGCATTGGGTTGGCTGGAAGACATTGCAGAGCCGGGGCGTTTAGCGCCTGCGGCGGGCGGGGCGCTGGTACTGTCGGGTAGCTGTTCACGGGCCACGCTGGCGCAAGTGGCGGATTTCGTTGCCAAGCATCCCGCCGGCGGTTTCGCGCTTGACCCGCTGGCGCTGGCAGAGGGCGAGCAGCAACGCCAGCAGGCGCTTGCGTTTGCGCGGCAGCGGCTATCCGACAACGCGCCGGTCTTGATTTACGCCTCCGCCGATCCAGAAAAAGTGAAAAATGCGCAAGCCTCGCTCGGCGTGGAGCGAGCAGGGCACCTTGTTGAAGAGGCATTAGGCCAGTTGGCGGTAACGCTGGTGCAGGAAGGCGTGGGCCGGTTATTGGTAGCGGGCGGCGAAACCTCCGGTGCCGTGGTCTCCGCGTTAGGCGTGACGACCCTGCGCATCGGTGAGCAGATCGACCCCGGCGTGCCTTGGACCCAGACCCCGTGGCCAGGCCGCGAGGCGCCGCTCTCGCTGGCGCTGAAGTCCGGCAACTTTGGCGGCGTGGACTTCTTCACCCGGGCCTTCGAGGTGCTGGCATGAGCACGCCCCTTCGCCACCGACATCAGAACGCCCTGCGCGAGCAGATCAGCACGCTCGGTAAATCCTTGTTCGACCGCGGCCTGACCATGGGCTCCAGCGGCAACATCAGCGTGCGGCTGGACGATGGCGGCTGGCTGATGACCCCCACTAACGCCTGTCTGGGGCGGCTGGACCCGGCCCGTATCTCGCACCTGGACCCGCAGGGCCAATTGCTCAGCGGTGATGCGCCCACCAAGGAGCAGTTCCTGCACATGGCCATGTACGACGAGCGCCCGCAATCTGGCGCCATCGTGCACCTGCACTCCACCCACTCGGTGGCGGTGTCGTGCCTGCCGGGGGTAAACCCCTGCGACTGTATTCCACCGCTCACCGCCTACTACGTGATGCGGGTGGGCAAGCTGCCGCTGGTGCCTTATCACATCCCGGGCGACCCCCAGTTGGGCGAGGCGGTACGGGGCCTGGCAGGCAAGCACAGCGCGGTGCTGCTGGCCAACCACGGCCCGGTGGTGGCGGGCAAGACCCTCGAAGCGGCGGTGTATGCCACCGAAGAGCTGGAAGAGACCGCCAAGCTGTACCTGCTGCTGCGAGGCGAGAACCCGCGCGGTCTGACGCCGGAGCAGGTTGCCGAGCTGGAAGCACGTTTTCCCAGGGATTAATGACGCACGTGGACCCCTTTCACCAGGTACTGGATAACAACAAGAGCACGCCATGATTCGATTAGCCGCCAACCTCAGCATGCTGTTCAACGAACACGCCTTTCTCGACCGCTTTGCTGCTGCCGCCGAGTCGGGTTTCAAAGGGGTCGAGTATCTATTCCCCTATGCGTTTGCCGCGCGTGATGTGCAGCACGCGCTCAAGGATGCCCAGTTGGAGCAGGTGCTGTTCAATATGCCGCCAGGCAATTGGGACGCCGGTGAGCGCGGCTTGGCCAGCCTGCCGGGCCGGGAAGCCGAGTTTCGCGATTCGGTCACGGCGGCGCTGAGCTACGCCGAGGCGCTCGGCTGCCCGCGGGTTCATGCCATGGCGGGGCTGTTACCGGACAATGCCGATGCCGCGACCCAGACAGAGCACCACGCCACGTATATCCGCAATCTGCGTTTTGCGGCGAACGAGGCGGCCAAAGTGGGCCGCGACATTCTCATCGAGCCGATCAATACGCGTGACATGCCGGGCTTTTTTCTCTCTCGCCAGGCCCAGGCTATGGCGGTACTGGAAGAGGTCGGTGCCAAGAATCTCAAGCTGCAGTTCGACCTTTACCACTGCCAAATCATGGAAGGCGACCTGATTCGCCATCTCGAACGCCAGTTCAGCGCCATTGGCCATGTCCAGATTGCCGGGGTGCCTGATCGTCACGAGCCCAATGTGGGCGAGGTGCACTACCCCGCCATTTTCGAACGCTTGAGCGCGCTGGGGTATCGCGGCTGGGTTGGCTGTGAATACCGCCCCCAGGCGGCCACCCGAGCGGGGTTGTGGTGGGGAGCACCCTGGGGGTTGACCCCACGCTGAGCTCTTCGAACGCCAACAATAACAACGCCATATCAGGAATCACATCATGCATATTGCCATCACCGGCGCAGCGGGTTTTCTAGGTCAGCGTCTTACCCATCAGCTGATCCAGCGGGGCGAGCTTCGCCAGCAGCCGATCACCCAGCTCACGCTGATCGATCAGGTAGAAGCCCCCGCGCCCGATGCAGGAAGCATCACCGTGTCCTCGCGCGCCGTGGACATTACCCAGCCCCAGGCCCTCGACGACGTGCTGGATCAGCGCCCTGACGTGATCTACCACCTGGCGGCCGTGGTGAGCTCCGCCGCCGAAGCCGATCTGGAGCTGGGCATGCGGGTCAACTTCGATGCCACCCGTGCCTTGCTGGAAGGCTGCCGCCTGCGCGGCCTGCACGCAACGCGCTTGATCATGGCCAGCTCCGTGGCGGCCTACGGCGGGGCGCTGCCGGACGTGCTCGATGACATGACGGCCTTGCACCCGCAGAACTCCTACGGTGCCCAAAAGGCCATGTGCGAGCTGCTCATCAATGACTACAGCCGTCGTGGCGAGATCGATGGCCTGGTGCTGCGCCTGCCCACCATCGTGATTCGCCCTGGCCGCCCCAATGCGGCAGCCTCCAGCTTTGCCTCCAGCATCTTGCGGGAGCCGCTCAATGGCGAAACGGCCATTTGCCCGGTGCCCACCACCCTTGAGATGTTCGTGATGTCGCCGGGCAAGGTGGTCGACGCGCTGGTGCATGGCGCCCAGGTGCCCAGCACAGCGCTGGCACCGTTCCGTGCCTTCATGCTGCCCGGCATCACGGTGAGCGTGGCCGAGATGCTCGATGCCCTGCGCAGCGCCGCAGGCGAAGACGCGCTCTCGCTCGTTCAGCATGCGCCCGACCCGCGTATCGAAGCGATTGTGGCCAGTTGGCCCCCACGCTTCGAAACCGCCAAGGCGCGCCAGCTCGGTTTTGTCGGTGACGACGACTTCACTCAGATCATCGAACGCTTCATGGCCGAGCAGCACCATGAACGCGCCTGATGTGGCTGCTTTTCCATCTGCCTGGCAAGGCAGGTAACCCATAGGAAGGCCCTGCGCCTTCTTGAAACACCCACCCTCACAACAACACCAAGAGGGATACATCATGACCAAGCGCTTCACCCGACATGCTCTCGTGACCGCTATGAGTGCCGTGGCCACCGCCAGCATCGCCCTGCACGCCCAGGCCGCCACCGATATCAGCCTGGGGCATACGCTCTCTTCTACCTCCCACTACTCGGTGGGCGCCAAGGCGTTCAAGGAGACACTCGAACGTTTATCCGACGGTGCCTTTACCGTCACCGAACACGCCTCCGGCTCCCTCGGCGGTGAGCGTGAAATGATCGAAGGCCTGCAGATCGGCACCGTGGATGTGGTGATCACCTCCAGCGGCCCGCTGGGTAACTTCGTCCCCGAAACCTACGTGCTGGACCTGCCGTTCCTGTTCGAAAACTACGACCAGGCCCGCTGCGTGCTGGATAGCGAGATCGGAGACGAGCTGCTCGAGAAGATGAGCGACCATGACCTGGTGGGCATGGCCTGGTCGGAGAACGGTTTCCGCCATCTCACCAATAGCCAGCGTGAAGTCGCCAGCCCCGAGGATGCCAGTGGCTTGCGGGTACGCACCATGGAAAACACGGTGCACCAGGAAGCTTTCCGGCAGTTGGGCGCACGGCCCACTCCCATGGCCTTCCCTGAACTCTTCACGGCGCTGCAGCAGGGCACCGTCGACGGCCAGGAAAACCCGATCACCGTCATCGTGGCCACCAATTTCTGGGAAGTGCAGGACTACCTCTCCCTGACCGGACACGTCTACTCCCCGGCCATCGTGCTGGGATCGCCGATCCTGCTGGATGGCTTGAGCGATGAAGAGCGTGACTGGTTCATGCAGGCAGCAGCGGCATCGGTGGACGCCACCCGTGAAGAGGTCTCGCGCCTGGAGCGTGAAGGGGTAGCGCTGCTGGAAGCCAATGGCATGCAGGTGAAAACCGATATCGACCCGGCACCTTTCCAGGCGGCCGTAGAGCCCGCCTACGAGATCTTCACGTCGCAGTACGGTAGCGAGATGCTCGAACGCATCCGTGAAAAAGCGGGCAGCTGCTGAGCAGTTTATCGACGCGCTTTCTTCTGGAACGTTCTCCTAGAGCTTTCTCAACGTCGGCCTCTGGCAGTGCTAGAGGCCATTCAAGCAGGGTGATCCTTTATGCTATCGGTCTTGCTCCGTATCGAGCATCAGTTAACCCGGCTGGCCCTGATGGTGGCGGTGCTGATGCTGGTGATCTCGGTCACGCTGAGCTTCTATCAGGTGTTGACCCGGTTCGTGTTCAATGCGCCTTCCACCTGGACGGAAGTGGCGTCCCGCGCCTCCATGATCTGGTGCGTGTTCATGGCCGCAGCGGCCACCTTCAGAGGTGGTTACATGATGGCGGTAGAAGTGATCTATAAATGGCTGCCGCGCCGAGGACTGATGTTGCTAGAAGTAGCCATCGTCGCCTGCTGCCTGCTGGTCCTGGGGGTGATGTGCTATTACGGTATCCTCATGACCTTGCGAGTCAGCAACCAGGTGATGTCGGGCATGAACATCTCCATGTCCTGGGCCTACGCCGCGATCCCGACCGGTGCGACCTTCGCCATGATCTCGGTAGTGGCCAGGCTGGCCGCGCAGCTCAGTGGACGTGAGCCCGTGGGGCCGGAAAACAGTGAGGTGCTGCCGGAAGTTGCCATGCTGCAACCCGCCGAACAGCCGAACGCTGAACAGACCAACGCTGAACAGACCAACAAAGGGACGCCCCTATGAACATGGTGATTGGCCTGTCGCTGATTATTCTCTTCACCTTCGGCGTGCCCATTGCGATCTCCATCGTGCTGGCCTCGATCATCGGCATCGAGTTCTTCACCCGGCTGCCGCTGTTGCTGGTGCCGCAGCAGATGTTCATCGGGATCGACAAATTCCCGCTGATGGCGATTCCGTTTTTTATCCTGGCGGGTAACTTGATGGCCGCCGGGGGCATTTCCCAGCGGCTGGTGGACCTGGCCAAATCCATCGTCGGGCGGGTGCAAGGCGGTCTGGCCATGTCCTGCGTACTGACCTGCATGATGTTTGCGGCGGTGTCGGGCTCCAGCGTGGCCACCACTTTTGCCATTGGGGCCATCCTGATTCCGGCGATGGTCAAGCATGGCTATCCCAAACCGCTGGCCGCTTCCATTCAAGCGTCATCGGCGGAGCTGGGCGTGCTGATTCCCCCCTCCATTCCGCTGATTCTGTACGGCGTAAGTACCGATACCTCCATCGGGCAGCTGTTCCTGGCAGGCATTGGGCCAGGCATCTTGATTGGCATGGCGTTGATCATCTTCCTCTACCTGTTCTGCAAAGTGCGTGGCTACGGCAAGGACGATTACAAGGACAGCACGGGTTTCATGACGTCGCTGAAGCGTGCCTGGGTGGCGCTGCTGATGCCGGTGGTCGTAATTGGCGGTATCTACGGCGGGGTGTTTACGCCCACGGAGGCCTCGGCGGTGGCGGTGTTTTTTGCCCTCATCGTGGGTGCGTTCTACTACCGTGAATTAAAGTTGGCGGACCTGGGGCCTATCCTGCGCCAAAGCGTGATCTCCACGGCGGCCGTCATGTTGATCATTGCCGCTGCCGCGCTCTTCAGCTTTTTATTGAGCCGTACCGGGTTGCCCGCGCAAATTGCCACGCTGGTGACCAACACCATTGAAAGCCCGATGATGTTCTTGCTGGTGGTCAACGCGCTGCTGCTGATCGTCGGCATGTTCATCGAAACTTCGGCGGCCATCCTGGTGCTGGCGCCCATCCTGACCCCCATCGCCATGCAGTTCGGCATCCACCCCGTACACTTTGGCTTGGTCATGGTGGTCAACCTGGCGCTGGGCATGATCACCCCGCCGTTGGGCGTCAACCTGTTTGCCGCCTGCGCCGTGGCCAAAATCTCTATCGATCAGATGCTGCCGTGGCTGGTGCGTTTCGTGCTGGTGGTGCTGGCATGTCTGATGGCGATTACCTACATGCCATGGATTTCCATGGGACTGGTCAATCTCTTCTATGGTTAAAAGACGTATGAGGTTAAAAACGTGCGGGGTTAAAAAACGTTCGGGATCAAAGAGCCGTCTGTGTTAACCGTAATGACCACAATGACAATAAAAGGAGCTCCTGATGTCGCATACCATCGGTCTGCTGTCGCAGCAGGCGCTGATTGGAGGAGAGTGGGTCGATACCGCGCAGACCCTGCAAGTAGATGCCCCCGCCACGGGGGAACCGTTGACCCGCATCGCCCGGTGCCAGGCCGAAGAGGTAGATGCCGCCGTGCAGGCGGCCCGCAAGGCCTTCGCCGGGGAGCTTGGGGAGTGGGCACGCTGGTCGGCGCGCCAGCGCGGTGAATGGCTGCTGCGCTTCGCCGAGGTGATCGAGTCACAGCATGAGCAGCTGGCAGCGCTGGAGTGTGCGGATACCGGCAAGCCCATGACGCAGGCCAAGGGAGACATTGCCGCCTGTGCCCGCTATTTCCGCTTTTATGGCGGCGCCGCCGACAAGCTGCACGGCGAGACGATCCCCTTTGAGACGGACTTTGCCGTAATGACGCTGCGCGAGCCCTACGGTGTCTGCGCCCAGATCATTCCCTGGAACTACCCGGCCCAGATCTTTGGGCGCTGTGTCGCCGCAGCGCTGGCGGCGGGTAACACGGTGGTACTCAAACCTGCCGAAGATGCCTGCCTGAGCGTCATGCGCCTGGCGGCGCTCGCGGTGAACCATGGGCTGCCCGAAGGCGCTCTGAACGTGGTGCCGGGGCTGGGCGTGGAAGCGGGTGCTGCGCTGGCATCGCACCCCTGGATCGACCACCTCTCGTTTACCGGATCACCTGAAACCGGCACCCGTGTGGCGCAGTTCGCCGCCCAGCACCATGTCCCGATTACCCTGGAGCTGGGTGGCAAGTCGCCGCAGCTGGTGTTTGCCGATGCCGACCTGGAAGCCGCGCTGCCCGCCGTAGTGCGGGGCATAGTGCAGAATGCCGGGCAAACGTGCTCGGCGGGTAGCCGACTGCTGGTGCAGCGTGAGATCGCCGATCAGGTCGTCACGGCCCTCGCCCAGCGTTTTGCCGAACTGCGCTGCGATGCGGGGGAAGCCGATGCCGACTGCGGCCCGCTGATCAACGAGCGCCAAAAACTCAAGCTGGAAGCCCGCCTGGCCGCCGCCGAAGCCGATGGCATTCAGGTGGCGGGGCAGGGGCAGTTGGCGCCGAGTGCGCCTGCAGGCGGACATTTTGTGCTGCCACGGGTGCTGACGAACATTCCGGAGGGCCATGACGTACTGCGTGAGGAGCTGTTTGGGCCGGTGCTGGTGGTACAGGTGTTCGATGACGAGGCGCAGGCCTTGGCGCTGGCCAACGCCACCGACTTTGGCCTGTGTGCCGGGGTATGGACCCGTGACGGAGGGCGCCAGCTGCGCCTGGCCAAGGGCATTCGCAGCGGCCAGGTCTTCATCAATAACTATGGCGCGGCAGGCGGTGTCGAGCTGCCGTTTGGCGGGGTCGGGCGCTCGGGCCACGGGCGTGAAAAAGGCTTCGAAGGGCTGCGCAGTTATACCCGCATCAAGACCGTGGCCATCAAACATTGAGCGCTATCAACCAGGAGAGCACTATGACGACCGTTTATCGGGTAGGGCTTGTCGGCGTTGGCTTGATGGGCCACGGCATTGCCAGCAGCTTGCTGCGCGCGGGGCATTCGCTGTGTTTTCTGGAGCACGCGGGCAACCAGCCCGTGGAGGACTTGGTGGCGGCAGGGGCCGTGCCGCTGGCCAGTGGGCGGGAGGTTGCCCAGCAGGCCGACATCGTCATTCTGTGTGTGACCGGCTCACCGCAGGTGGAGGCCGTCCTGTTCGAACCCGACGGAGTGCTGGACGGGCTGCGCCCCGGCAGCGTGGTGGTGGACTGCTCCACCGCCTTGCCCAGCTCGACGGCCCAGGTGGCGGCCCGTGTCACGGCGGCAGGCGGGCGTTTCATGGATGCCGCCATGACGCGCACGCCCAAGGAGGCGGCCGAAGGGCGTCTCAACCTGATCGTCGGCGCGCCCACGCCGCTGTTCGAGGAGCTGCGGCCGTTACTGGCAGCCTTCGCCGAAAACATCGCCCATGCCGGTGACGTCGGGGCGGGCCACACGCTGAAGCTGCTGCACAACTTCGTCTCGCTGGGCTTCTCGGCGGTGCTGGCGGAAGCCACGGCAGCATCGCGCAAGGCAGGCATCAGCGCCGATGCCCTGCTGGAGGTGCTGGGCGCGGGTGGCGGTGGCGGCGTGGTGCTGGAGCGCCTGCGCCCCTACATCGCCCACGACGACCCCTCCGGCTTTCGGTTTTCGGTCGCCAACGCCAGCAAGGACCTGGGCTACTACCACACCATGACCCACGAGCTGGGCGTGACTGGCGACATGGCTGGCGCCGTGCACGCACTATACCGCTCGGTGCCGGACCAGCAGCTGTCGATTCCTGAAGTCATCGGTGTGCTGGAGCAGCGCTGACCCCGCCTATGGCGAGTCTCACCGCTTGCCATAGGCGGCCAGAAACACGTCCACTGCCCCGGTGATCTGCCGCTTCAGCTCATCCTCCGAGGGCGGCAGGCGAACCCCCATGCGGACTTCCTTGATCAGCATTCCCTGCCACATGCTGCATAGCTGGTCGGCGGCCTGGGAAGGGGCTGGCAGCGAAAGGTGCCCTGCGCTGGCCAGGCCCTCCAGCTTTTCCTGAAGCCATTGGCTCATGGCCCAGGGGCCTGCTTCGAAAAAGGCCTGCAGCAGCCTGGGGTGCTGCTCGCCCTGATTGCTCATGACCCGCTCCACGGCCAACACGTGGGGTTCCATCAGAAACCGCACCATGCTGATGCCCACCTGAATCAACGACTGGCGCACGCCATCATGGGTGTCCGGCAATTGCTCCAGCCCCTGGCGAATCGACGCGGTTTCCCGACGAATGACGCTGCCGAACAGTGCTTCTTTCGTATCGAAGTGCCCGTATACCGTCACTTTGGAGACCCCGGCTTCCTTGGCCACGGCTTCCATGGTGACGGCATCCGGGCCGTTGCGCAGAAACAGGCAGGCGGCGGCATCCAGCATGGCATCGCGTTTGGCCAAGTCCTTGGGGCGGCCCGCGCTGCGTTTCTGGCCAGCCGGAGAGGGGGGAGAAGCACTGGTCATGCCATTCATCCATGGGTTGAAAAAAGTGAAAAATAATTATTGAACGTTGCCGTACACATATTATAGTTGAACGCCAACGTTCAATAATATACCCGTCGAGGCCAGCATGGGCACGCACAACTTGGGTACGCACCACCTGGGCAGGCACACTAAAACAAGGCGATATTGGCTGGGCAGCGTGCTGGCGGCCCTGCTGACCGTGGGCGCCACCGCCGCCGTGGTCGTCGTGCTCACCAGTCAACACACCAGCGCCCAGCAGCTGCGCCAGCAAGGGGCCGACAACGCCTTGCTCCAGGTGGCTACCCAGCCCCTGCAGCTGGCCACTGAAATGCGCCGCGAGGTGAAGCTGACCGGGCGAGTAGTGGCGCGCCAGTCGGTGTCACTGGCCTTCGAACCTGCCGGGCGGGTCATCGACATCCGCGTCGATCGCGGTGACCGAGTGGAACAGGGCGAGGTGCTGGCTCGCCTGGACACCCGCCGCCTGGAAAGCCGCCTGGCCGAAGTGGCGGCGCGCAGCGAAGAGGCGCGTGCAGCGCTGGCGCTGGCCCAGCGCCAGGAAGAGCGCGAGTCGCAGCTGAATCAGAGCAACTTCGCCAGCCGCACGGCCTTGGACCAGGCGAGAACCGAGCGTCTCAGTCAGCAGGCGCGGCTGGCGGCTCTGGCCGCCGAACAGGAAAGCCTGTCGGCGGATCTGGCGGACAGCACGCTGACGGCGCCGTTTGCGGGGCAAATCGTGGCTCGGCAGGTGGACGTGGGCAGCCTGGTCAGTAGCGGCACGGCGGCCTTCGATCTCGTCGATACCCGCCAGTTGGAGGCGCACATTGGCCTGCCCGCCAGGCTGGCGGGCACCCTGGCGGCGGGGGACACGGTGACGATCACGGTGCATGGTCAAGCCTTCGAAGGTGACGTGCGCGCCCGGCTGGCCCAGGTGGACAACGACAGCCGGACGCAAACGCTGGTCGTGGCACTGGCGAACCCCGAGAACGTGGTGCCCGGCGATTTGGCGACGCTGACCTATACGCTGGCCGAGCCCGCCGAAGGGTACTGGGTGCCGCTGTCGGCCCTGCTGCTAGCGACCGAGGCCTGTGGAACGTCCTGATTGCCGAACCGCTGGAAGACGAGCGTTACCGCGTCGCCACCGCCAGCGTCGAGCTGCTGCATACCGAAGGCGACCGCGCTTTCGTGCGCGGCACGCTGCTGCCGGGCATGCAGCTGATCACCCAGGGGGCTCACCGTATCGTGCCCGGCCAGCAGGTGACGTTAGCCAGAGGCATTGCCCATGCCGCGCATTGAATGGCTGTTCAACCGGCGCTTGCTGGCGCTGACACTGGGTCTGCTGGTGGTGGCGGGCCTCTCGGCGATCAATACCCTGCCCCGTGCAGAAGACCCCCACCTGGTGGCGCGCATGGCGACCGTACTGGCGCCGTTTCCGGGCGCCACGCCCGAGCAGATCGAGGCGCTGGTGGCGCGCCCCATCGAAGACGAGCTGCGCACCATTGCCGAAATCAAGGTGCTGGAGTCGACCTCGCGGCCGGGCATCGCGGTGATCAGCCTGGAGTTGGAGGATAGCGTCACCCAGGTGGTGCCGATATGGAGCCGGGTGCGCGACAAGCTCAGCGATATCGCCCCCTCCCTGCCCAGCGGAGTACAAACTCCCGAGCTGCTGGATGATCGTGGCTACGCCTTCAGCCTCGTGGCCGCGCTGCGCTGGACACAGGATACGCCCCCCCAACGCCCAACTGATGGAGCGTTACGCCGAGCGGCTGGAAGACCAGTTTCGTCGCGTGGCAGGCACCGAATATACCCATCGGTTTGGCGTGGCTGGCGAGCAGATCGACGTGCTGGTGGACCCGCTGGAGCTTAATGCGCTGGGGCTTTCGGTGGGCCAGTTGGCATCGGCCATTGACGCCAGCGACGGGCGCCGCACGGCGGGGCAGGTCATCACCCAGCAAAACCGCCTCACCGTGGGCATGAGCGGCGAGTTCGATGCACTGGACCGCCTGCGTGACGTGAGCATTACGACCCGCCAGGGGCAGAGTGTCCGGCTGGGCGAAATCGCCGAGCTGCGCCGTGGTGTCCAGGACCCGCCTGCGGCCGTCGCACTGTTGAACGGTGAGCGAGCCGTCTTCATTGGCGCACGCATGGCGCCCGGCCAGCGTATCGACGCCTGGGTCGAGCGCGCCCAGCAACGACTCGGTGATGTGGCGCTGAGCCTGCTGATGGGGCTGGTTCTGGTGGTGGCCATCCTGTTTCTCAGCATGGGCTGGCGCTCGGCGCTGACCGTCGGGCTGGCCATCCCGGCCACGGCGTTGCTGACCCTGGCGTTCTTCCGCCCGCTGGGCATGGAAATTCACCAGATGAGCATCACCGGTATTATCGTGGCGCTGGGGCTGATGGTGGATAACGCCATTGTCATGACCAGCGCCCTGCGCGAGCGCTTCCTGAAGGGTGACTCGGTGCTGGCGGCCACCCGCGATACGCTGCGTCACCTTGCCGTGCCGCTGCTGGCCAGTACGCTGACCACCATTCTGGCCTTCATGCCCATCGTGCTCATGCCCGGCCCTGCCGGGGAGTTCGTGGGGCCGCTGGCCATGGCCGTCATGGTCGCGCTGGTCAGTTCGTATCTGGTGTCGCTGCTGCTGGTGCCGGCGCTCTTGCCGCTGCTGCTGGCCAAAGTGGCCGATAGCGCCCGTGTGCCCCGTGACAATGCCATCAAACGTGCCTTTCGCGGGACGGTCGCCAGCGCGCTGCGCCACCCGGTCGCCGCCATGGTGATGACCCTGTGTGTGCCGCTTGGCGGGATGGCGCTGATGCCGACCCTCGACGTGGCGTTTTTCCCGCCCGCCGACCGCGACCAGTTCCATATCGAGGTGAGGCTACCGGCGGCCAGCAGCATGGCCAATGCCCAGGCGCTGGCCCAGGAGGTGGAGCACCAGGTTCGCGAGGTTCCCGGCGTCGTATGAGTATCGGCCTTCATCGGCGAAAGCGCGCCAATGATGTACTACAACGTGATGACCCAGGAGGACAATAACCCGGCGTTCGTTCACCTGATCGTGGATACCACGTCGCTGGACGTGACCAACCGCGAAGTGCCGGGCCTGCAGCAGGCGCTCGACCAGCACTTTCCCCAGGCCCAGATCGTGGTGCGAAAATATGAACAAGGCCCGCCGTTCAAGGCACCCATCGAGCTGCGGGTGTATGGAAATGACCTGGAGGTGCTGTCGCAGCTGGGACAGGAGCTGGCCGGGTTGATGCACCCGTTGCCTCAGGTGACCCACGTCCGTGCCGGGATGCAGCGCGACTTGCCCAGGCTGACGCTGCAAGTAGATCAGGCGGCCCTGGGGGATGTGGGGCTGACGTATCAAAACCTGGCCGATCAGGTCAGCGCAGCGCTCTCCGGCCAGCCCGCAGGCCAGGTGCTGGAAGACACGCAGCAGCTTCCCGTGCGGGTACGCTACGCGGCGGAGTGGCGCAGCGATGCCCAGCAGCTGGCGGCGCTGCGTCTGATCAGCGACCAGGCCAGTGAGGGGCTGCCCCTGGCAGCCGTTGCCGATACCGCCCTGACGCCTGCCTGGAGCGTGATTACCCGGCGAAATGCCGAACGTGTGCAGCTGGTGCAAGGCTTCCTCGTGGCCGATGCGCTGCCAGCGGTGTCCATGGCACAGCTGGATGCCAAACTGCAGGCCGCCCAGGCGGATGGTACGTTGGTGCTGCCCCCCGGGTACCGTATCGAGACCGGCGGTGAAGCTGCCGAGCGTGACGAGGCGGTGGGCCAGCTGCTGGCCTCGGTAGTCTTGCTGGTGATCGCCATGGTGGCCACCGTGGTGCTGGCCTTCAACTCCTTCCGTCGCGCGGCCATCGTGTTCATTGCCGGGGCCCAGGCCACCGGCATGGGAATCGTGGCCCTGTTGCTGAGCGGCCACGCGTTTGGCTTCGTGATCATCGTGGGCATCATGGGGTTGGTGGGGGTGGCTATCAACGCGGCCATCATCCTGATGGCTGCCCTGGATGACGACCCGGCCGCTCGCCAGGGTGACCTGTCGGCCATGCTGGCGGTGATCAGCGGCCCGACCAGTCGGCACATCGTATCGACCACCATCACCACCTTTGCCGGGTTGATCCCGCTCATGTTGGCGGCTGGGGGGCTATGGCCCCCCTTCGCGCAAACCGTCGGGTTTGGGCTGTTGCTCGCCACCCTGGTGTCGTTCTTCTTCACGCCCGCGCTGTATCGCTTGTGGGTGGCGAGGGCGGCCTGAATAGCGTTACTTTCCGCTTCCTGGCCCCTGAAACCTCGCTGCAGCAGGCCACCAGGCTCGCCGAAAAGATTCGTCGAGGTATCGCCAGTACTGCTTTCCAGAAAGCCGGACGCGTCACTGTCAGTCTTGGGGGTGCTGAAGCCACGTTGAATGACACGCCCAAGAGCATGATCAAATTGCGCGTCAAACCTCGGCCTTTTAGGCCGGGGAAGGATAGCGCGGCATCCCCAGGATGCCTTTGCTGACGTTTTGTACAGTGC
>NZ_LFGS01000015.1:83020-111185 GCF_002078135.1 Halomonas sp. BC1
ATGTCAAGAAACGAGTCGATAACGCGCTGTATCAGGCAAAAGAGAGCGGACGAGACCAGGTTGCATATTAATCCAAAGGGGCCATGTGTCCCCTTTCGTCATGCGGGGTAAGGGGGTCGTCTAGCGTGTGACGGCCAAGGAAGTGGCGGTGGCGTTGTCCACCGCATCCGCCAGCATCTCGGCGGTGATGGCCGAGAGTGTCCAGCCCAGGTGGCCGTGGCCCGTGTTGTAGAACACCGTCGGCAAGCGGCCCGGGCCCACTTTGGGCAGCATGTTCGGCATCATCGGGCGCAGGCCAGCCCAGGGTACGACCCGCTGGGTGCTGACACCGGGAAAGCACTGCTCTACCCAGCGCACCAGCGGCTGAATGCGGTCGTTGCGAATGTCGCGATTGGCGCCGTTGAACTCTGCGGTGCCCGCCACGCGGAAGCGATCGTTGCCCAGGCGGCTGGTCACCAGCTTGGTTTCGTCATCCAGCAGGCTCACGGTGGGGGCGGCCTGTTGCGAGGCTTCATCGTCCAGCTGCACGGTGATCGAGTAGCCCTTCACCGGGTAGATATTGACGCGATCACCCAGCTTGGCGGCCACCGCCCGGCTGCCGACCCCGGCGCACACCACCACGCTGTCGAAGCTTTGTTGCACCGCCTCGCCATCGACCACCGCCTTGACCCAGGCGCTGTTCTCATCGGCGCCCAGGTCGGTCACCTGATGGCCGTAGTTCAGGCGCACGCCGCGTTTCGCGGCGGCTTTCGCCAACCCATTGGTGTACTTGTGAATATCCCCCGTGGCGTCACTCTCGGTAAAGAAGCCGCCGTAGTAGCTGCCGGCCAGCGTGGGTTCGATGGCGCGCATTTCATCCGGGGTCACCGCCCTGCGCTCAAGCCCGCCTTGGTGCAGAAGCTGTGACACCTTAGCGGCATGCTCGTAGCCCGATTTATCGCGGTAGATATGCAGAATGCCTTTCTGTTTCACGTCGAAATCGATCTGCTCGTCTCGCGCCCACTGAAACAGGTGCTCCCTGGCGGCAATGGCGAGGCGCGTCGTTTCGGTGGTGTTGTCGGCGTAACGGGGAATGGCGGCGATAAATTCCGCAAACCAGCTCAGCTTGTGCCAGGTAGGGCGAGGATTGACGAGCAGCGGGGCGTCGTTTTTTAGCATCCAGCGCAGGCCTTTGATGACCGTAGGCCAGTGGTTCCATACCTCAGCGTTTGAAGCGGAAAGCTGACCACCGTTGGCAAACGAGGTTTCCATCGCGGCGTAGCGATGCTTTTCAAACACAGTGACGTCAAAGCCGCGTTTCACGAGGGCGTAGGCGCTGGTAATACCGGTGATGCCACCGCCAATAATTGCAATGCGTTGCATGAGTCTCTCCACAGATTGTATGAGCGTCGGGCGATACCCCCAGCAAACATGTTTGCTAGGCGCACCCCTTCCGTCATGGAACCTGAGAGATTCACGCCGATGATGTGGCGCTTGCTCCTTCGGTGGGCTGAGTGACGCAGTCATCAACCGCTCTTCGGAACGTATTGGTAAAAACGTTAGCCGTTGCGGTCCGTTGGCCTGAGAGTTTCCGGGGTCGTTGCTCCTTCGGCGCTGGTGGCAGGCACCAGTCTCTCCCGCGATGGCATACTGACGTTGTAACGCGACGGTGTTAAAAAGGGAATAGGCGAAAGGTGGAAACATGAGCAGCGGCTGCTTTGCCAGCCACCGTGTTTTCGATGACAATGTTTTCGCTGACAATAGCGAATCCCTTCGAGCAATGGAAAAAGCGCATGCAGGCAAACGGATTTTTTGAGGGCATTGGCGAGGCGATTGGCGATGCGATCCGCATCGTGGTCGAGTTCTTGCTGGGTATCTTCACCAACTTTTTCGGTGCCTTCGACGATTTTATCGGCGGGCTGACGCGCTCGCTGGGCATCAACGACTCGTTCTTGAGCCTGGCGATTCTGCTGATTGGCCTGCTGGTGCTATGGGGTGGGCTGCGTGCGTTTCTGCGCGGCTCCATTATTGGCGGCATCTTTCGCACGCTGATTGGGCTGTTTATCCTGTCGTGGCTGATGATGTAGCGCCCCGGCCACCGACCCACGCCTGCGCGACGCCGCAGGCGATCACCAGCCCACAGCCGCTTAACTGCAAAGGCGAAAGCGCTTCGCCAAACAGGCTCCAGCCAAAAATCACTACCGCCACCGGCTCACAGTAAGCCAGCGTGCCGTATAGCGCGGTGGGCAGGCGGTTAATCGCCATCACCGCGCACAGCAGCGCCAAAAAACCGGGCACCAGGCCTGCAGCCAACAACCACGGCACTTGCCATGCGCTGGCGGTTAGCCCCGCTGGTTGCCATAGCGCAAACGGCAAGATCACCAGCGCCCCGACCGCCAACTGCCAGAAGGCGCAGGTGCGGTCATCCAGGTGGCGCGGCAATCGGCGGTTCGTCAGGATAAAACCGCTGTAAGCTAGCATGGCCGCTAAGCCAAAACCCATGCCAATCACGTCCTGCTGATCGTCCAGGTTGAGCCGAAACTCCTGCATCATCGCGAACCCAAACAGCGCCAAGCCAATGAGCGCAACCTGCGCTGCTGCAAGCCGTTCGTTAAATAGCGCATGGGCCGCGATAGCCGCCACAATCGGCGCGAGATACACCATCAAAATGGCGTTGGCCATTTGTGTATAGTTCATCGCCTGCACGTAAAACAGGATGAACGCCGCCAGCAAACTACCGCTAATCACCACCTGCCGCCCTGGCAGTGTGGTGAGTCCTGCATGGCGTTTTGTCAGCAGTAAATAGCCGAGCAAAAACAGCGCCCCTAAGCCCAACCGGTAGAAGGTAATGCTCTCTGCATTCAGCCCGGTGATGCGCGAGATCACGCCGATGGTGGCCATGCCCACCGCCGCCACCACCGCTAGCAATAGGCTGGAAGGAGCAACGGTGAGCGAGGGAGTCGGTAGTGGCATGCTGGTCGTCCTTGAGCGAGTTTCATGAGCATATGACGCATCGTCATTTGCTTCTTTGGTGCATTTTGTCATTATCTGCACTCTTTTTGTGCAAAGGCGAGTGCGATGAAAACGTATCTTGGCAAGATGCGCGGAGAACGAACGCCGCGCCCCCGGGTAGGCTGGCAGGATGCCTGCTGGTCATGGCTGGGTGCCTTTACTGGCATGGCGCTGATTTGCTGGCTAAGCGCCGAGTGGCTTTCCCAGCAGCTGTTGATCGTGGGCTCGTTCGGGGCAACCTCGGTGCTGATTTACGCCGCCCCGGAAAGCCCTTTTGCCCAGCCCAGCCATGTGCTGTTTGGCAGCGTGCTCTCTGCCTGTGTGGGCGTGGGCTGCTATCAACTGCTGGGGGCCACGCCGCTTTCCATGGCGTTGGCGGTGTCGCTCTCCATTTTGGTCATGCAGCTTACCCATACCGTTCACCCGCCAGGGGCTGCCGCTGCGCTGATTGCCGTGGCAGGTGGTACCAGCGTGCATCAGTTGGGTTGGTGGTATCCGCTGATCCCCATTGGCGCAGGCTGCATCGTCATGCTGGTGGTGGCGATTCTGGTCAATAACCTGGCGCGCCACCGCCGCTATCCGCGCTACTGGTAACGCTGTAGCTGCGCTTCCAGGGCAAAAATATGCGCATCTTCGGTGCCCAACTCGCGCAGCGCTTGGGCTAGGTTCAGCAAGTAAGCACTGTTGGGGCCGCTAGGGCCGTGGGCTTGGGCAATTTGCTGGGCGATGTCGGCCAGCGGGGCATCGCCTAAAAACGCCGGGTTGTCCTCGCTGGCCAGATAAATCAGCCCCTCGCTAGGCGCTTGGTCGGCGTCAGGGTTGCCCGCCTCATCCAAAAACGTCAGCGTGACTTTTTCCCGCAGGTAGCCGTTTTTCTCCCGCACATCCAACGGTGCGAGCACCTCAGGGGTGATGCGGTAGGCCATGCCGTGACATACCGCGCCTTCGGCCCGAGTCAACGTCGCCACACGCCCCGGTGCTTCGGGGGTGCCGCGATGGTCGTGGGAGCCCTGCCAAAAGCGCCGCGCCCAGCCGGTAATGGCCGCAGGGCGGCGCTCCAGATAGTCGAAATCGGCCTTCCAGATCAGCGAGCCGTAGCCAAAAAGCCAGATGTCCGCATGGCCGTCGAAGAAGTTTCTTTGCTGGTTTAACGTCGTGGTATCAAGCAACATAAGCGATCTACATGTTGATCAAAGTGGCTGCACGCGCATGGCGTTAACGGTGGTTCATCATCCGGGTTATACGATTGATTTACCAGCCAATCACCCCTTCCCCATGGAAAAGTTTCGGGTGCTTCGGCAACCGCAGAGCCTCGAATGGCATCCCCGCCGCCCGTCATGCTCGAAAGCTTACCGCGCGTGCACTCCCGTGAAGACTGCGATTGAAAAGGATGAACCCGATGCGCGCTATTTTTCTGGTCGATAACGGCTCTCTGCGGCCTCAGGCAACCCACAGCCTGCGCCGCGTGGCGGCAGCGCTGAGCGAGCAGGTGGGCGACACCGTTCAAGCGGCTTCGCTGCTGCACTCCAACAAGATCCCCGCTGAAGAGGTCGATGGTATTCCGGCCATTACCCTGGGCCCCGCCGCCGAGCGCAGCGCCGAAGCGGGGGCCACCGAGATCATCGTACTGCCGTACTTCTTTGGCCCCAGCCAGGCGCTGACCGGCTACTTGCCCGAGCGGATGGCGGCCCTGCAGGCCCGTTTCCCCCAGGTGAAAGTACGCGTTGCCCAGCCGCTGGTGGACGAGCGGGGCGGTAACGACCTGCGCCTGGCCGTGCTGCTTGCCGATCACGTGCGCGCGCAGTTGCCCGATCGGCAGGCGGCCAGGGTGGCGCTGGTAGACCACGGCAGCCCGCTGCCGGAAGTCACTGCCGTACGCAACCGCTTGGCGGGGCAGCTCAGCGCGCTGCTGGCCGATGACGTGCACTGCGTGGCGGCAGCCTCCATGGAGCGCCGAGAAGGCGACGCATACCGCTTCAACGAGCCGCTGCTGGAACATCTGCTGGATACGCCCGAGTTCAGCGCCAGCGGCGACGTGGTGCTGGCCATGCTGTTTCTCTCGCCTGGCCGCCACGCCGGGGAAGGTGGTGACATTGCCGAGATTTGTGCCGCCGCCGAGCAGCGCCACCCAGGCCTGCGGGTGCGGCCGACGGCGCTGGTGGGCGAGCATCCCGCGATTATCGATATCCTGGCCACGCGACTTCGCCAAGCACTTGATGGCGAACGCTTTCTACTGGAAATGCCCGCCTAGCCGTCAAACGCCTGATGAGAGGAAACGCGCCAGGGAGATGTAACGTCGCCCAAAGGCGCGTAGAATCGCGTGCTTTTGCACGCGTGCCGCTCTTCCACCAGGGCTATTTCGCCAACCAGGGTTTCTATCTTGATCGCAACCGCCAATATCACCATGCAGTTCGGGGCCAAGCCCCTGTTCGAAAACGTCTCCGTCAAGTTCAATAACGGCAATCGCTACGGCTTGATTGGCGCCAACGGCTGCGGCAAGTCTACCTTCATGAAAATCCTCGGCGGCGAGCTGGAGCCCTCTTCAGGGCAGGTGATGCTGGACAGCAGCACGCGGCTGGGCAAGCTGCGTCAGGACCAGTTTGCCTATGAGAACGAGCGGGTGATCGACACCGTCATCATGGGCAACGCGGAGCTGTGGAAAGTGGCCGCCGAGCGGGAGCGGATCTACTCGCTGGCCGAGATGAGTGAAGAAGACGGCATGGCCGTGGCCGATCTGGAAGTGCAGTACGCCGAGCTGGATGGCTACACCGCCGAGTCCCGCGCGGGCGAGCTGCTGCTGGGGCTGGGCATTCCGCTGGAGCAACACACCGGCCCCATGAGCGAAGTCGCCCCCGGCTGGAAACTGCGCGTGCTGCTGGCCCAGGCGCTGTTCTCCGACCCGGACGTACTGCTGCTCGACGAGCCCACCAACCACCTGGATATCAACACCATCCGCTGGCTGGAAGAGATTCTGAAAGCGCGCAGCAGCACCATGGTGATCATTTCCCACGACCGCCACTTCCTGAACAGCGTCTGCACCCACATGGCCGACCTGGATTACGGCGAAATTACCCTGTTCCCCGGTAACTACGACGACTACATGACGGCGGCCACCGCTGCGCGTGAGCGTCAGTATGCCGACAACGCCAAGAAAAAAGCGCAAATTGCCGAGCTTCAGCAGTTCGTCAGCCGCTTCTCGGCGAACGCTTCCAAGGCCAAGCAGGCCACCTCGCGGGCGCGCCAGATCGACAAGATCAAGCTGGAAGACATCAAACCCTCCAGCCGCGTCAGTCCGTTCATTCGTTTCGACCAGAACAAGAAGATTCACCGCAACGCGGTGAACGTCGATGCCATCACCAAAGGCTACGACGGCGAACCGCTGTTCAAGCGTTTTTCCATGACCGTGGAAGCGGGTGAGCGGATTGCCATTATCGGCCCCAACGGCATTGGTAAAACCACCCTGCTGAAAACCCTGGCCGGTGACCTGCGCCCCGATGCTGGCGAAGTGAAGTGGACCGACGCCGCCGAGCTGGGCATCTTCGCCCAGGACCATGCCGACGACTTCGCCAATGACGCCACCCTGTTCGAGTGGATGAGCCAGTGGACCAAAGGAGGCGAGCAGGTGGTGCGCGGCGCGCTGGGCCGCATGCTGTTTTCCAGCGACGATATCGGCAAATCGGTGAAGGTGATTTCTGGCGGTGAGCAGGGGCGGATGCTGTTCGGTAAGTTAACGCTCACCAATCCCAACGTGCTGCTGATGGACGAGCCCACCAACCACCTGGACATGGAGTCCATCGAAGCGCTCAACCTGGCGCTGGAGAACTACCCTGGCACGCTGCTGTTCGTCAGCCACGACCGTGAGTTCGTCTCCAGCTTGGCCACACGCATCATCGACATGCAGCCGGAGGGCATCGTCGACTTCAGCGGCAGCTATGACGACTACCTGCGCAGCCAGGGCGTGATCTGAGTCAGCCGATGATCTGCGCGTAGGTGGATTCGCTGGCCGGCTCTCGGTCAGCGTCCAGCATGTCGCCGCTGAAGGTCTCGTTCATCTCCTTGGCGAGTTCCACATACACGTGCATCTGCTGATTGCGGCGTTTATGCAGCGGCGGCTTCACCAGCAGGCTCACACCACGGATCGGCTCGTGGGTTTCGCCCCTCAGCAGGTCGGGCATTTCCCCCGGCGGAAAGGCATTGGCCACGGTGACGGGGTTGGAGGGCTGCTGGCCGTCGATCAGAAAGACTTTCTTGATGGCATCGTAATGGGCGCCTTTTTCCCTCAGCCACTCGGTCAGTCGGGCATCGGTGGACGCATCCGGCTGATTGAAGATGACGAACAGCGAATGCTGTTTTAGCTTGCCGGTTCGTTTGGTGGACGGCGGCGGCGGAGGCTCTTCAGCGGGCGGGGGCGTGGTGTCCTTGGCCACGGCGGGGGTGGGCTCTACGGCCTTTTCCCTGGCACGCCGCCGCTTGGGCATGACGACGTAGATGAAGATCAACGCGGCCACCACGCCCAGTAACAAGGAGGCGAAAGCCAGCAATACGGGAAGAGAAGTCATATCCATGGAGTGAATCCCTGTTGTCCGTTAACGCCTAGGCGCTATTCAACCGCCAGATGGAAGCATTGAGCGCCAGAGCCAGCGCGACCCATAGCCAGTAAGGCACTATCAGCCACGCGGCGAGGGCATTGACCTGGGCAAACAGCCCGATGGTGAGCGTAATCAACCCTAACAGCAGCACGATATCCGCCAGCGCTGCCGCAATACGCTTGCGCCCAAAGAAAAGCCAGGACCACGCCGCATTGGCCAGCAATTGCGCGCCATACACGGCCAGGCTGGCGTTGCGCAGAGGCGCCTCTTCGGTCATGTAGACCCGCCATGCCGCGATGGCCATCAGCAGGTACAGAATACCCCAGGCAATGGGAAAAGCGAGGTCGGGCGGTGTCCAGCGGGGCTTGCGCAGTGCCCGGTACCAGCCGTCGGGGTATCGCGTTAAAACGATAGAATCAACAGATTAACAGCGTTTCACGCGTTCAAGGCATAAAAAAGCACCACCGGAGTGATGCTTTTCATGCTTAAGGGTTCCCCCAAGTGGGGAAACCCTGAACACGCGTTGACCTGAAATGCTTAGCCGATACGGTCGTAACCGTTATCCAGGAAGGGATAGTCGGTGTAGCCCTTTTCGTCGCCGCCATAGAAGGTTTCGTGGTTCGGCTCGGTCAGCGGAGCGTTGATGCGGAAACGCTCCGGCAGGTCCGGGTTGGCGATGTAAGGGCGGCCAAAGGCCACGGCATCGGCGGTGTTTTCCTTGATGCGCGCTTCGGCACGCTCGGCGTCGTAGTTGCCGCAATAGATCAGGCTGCCGCTGAAGCGCTCGCGCATCTGCTCGCGGAAACCATCGGGGAAGGTGATATCGCCACCTGCCCAGTTGGGCTCGTTCAGGTGCAGGTAGGCCAAGCCGCGCTTGGAAAGCTCTTCGGCCATGTAGAACGCCATGGCTTCCGGCTCGTCGTCGGTCAAGCCAAACAGCTCGATGAACGGCGTCATGCGGATACCGACACGCTCGGCGCCAAACACCTCCACCACGGCATCGACCACTTCCAGCGGGAAGCGGGCACGGTTTTCCAGCGAGCCGCCGTACTGGTCGGTACGCTGGTTGGTGCCGGTGGCCAGGAACTGGTTCAGCAGGTAAGCATTGGCAGCGTGTACTTCGACCATGTCGAACCCTGCCCGCTTGGCGCGAATGGCCGCCTGACGGTAATCCTCCACGATGCCAGGAATCTCGTCGGTTTCCAGGGCCCGGGGCGTGCTGGTGGGGTGCTGGCCAGCGGTGCCGTCTTCGAACTCGACGAAACACTGGGCACCTTCCCCTTTCAGGGCGCTGGGGGCAACCGGCTGCTGGCCATCGGGCTGCACCATCTCATGGGAAACACGGCCCACGTGCCACAGCTGAAGGGCAATCCGGCCACCCTTGGCATGCACGGCATTCACGACACCTTTCCAGCCCGCTTCCTGCTCATCGGTCCAGATGCCGGGCGTATAGACATAGCCACGAGCCGTAGGGGAGATATTGGTGGCTTCGCTGATGATCAAGCCCGCGCCTGCACGCTGGCCGTAATAAGCTTCCTGCATCTTGCCCGGCACGCTATCCGGCGTGCGCGAACGGGTCAGCGGCGCCATGATGACGCGGTTAGGAAGGTTCAGGCTACCCAGCGTGGTGGGGGACAGCAGCGTTTCGTACGCCATGAGGCAAACTCCTTGTAACGCGGTGAGAGTGACAGTGGCAAAAGAATAGACCAGTTTACTACCTGGTGCCAATGATTGAGCCAGTGCCAACGATTACCCTATGAACGTATTAGTGGGGACGCTTCAGCAAAACAAAACCCCTCTGAAGGAAATTAAGCGGGGAAGCGGGATCATGACGAATCCTGCACCAGGCGACCTTGGCTGAAGCTCGGCACGGGTTGCTTTCAGGGGTACCGTTCTACATCATGAGGTCAACTGAACAGTGAGGAGGGTTTAGCGTGTGTCATATGATGCCAATCAAGTGTCTGGGAAAACGGCATGACACCTAAACTCCCCATCAATATCAATGACCTGCTCCATCACCGCACGATAGAAAGTGAGCGCATTGAATATAAGGCGGGGTGGAATCCTGAAGCCATCCTGCACACCTTGTGCGCCTTCGCCAACGATTTTCACAATCTGGGTGGTGGTTATGTGCTTGTTGGTGTTGCAGAGGAAAATGGTCAGCCACAGCTACCACCGGCTGGTTTGTTACCCGAACAAATCGATGCCATCCAGAAAGAGCTGTTGAATCTGGGGCATTCAGCCATTGCGCCACATTATCATCCGTTAACGGCTACCTATGAGATCCAGGGCAAAACGATCCTTGTACTATGGGCGCCTGGCGGAGAGACTCGCCCTTACAAAGCCAAGGCCAGCTTGAGCAACAAGAGCGATTGGGCTTATTACCTGCGTAAACACACCAGTACCGTGAAGGCCTCGGGACAGAATGAACGTGAGCTGCTCAGTTTGGCGGCTACCGTGCCTTTTGATGATCGCTACCGCCAAATGGCCACCTTGAATGATCTGTCACCTTATTTGCTGCGTGATTTCTTGCACGAGATTGGCAGTGAATTGTTGGCTGAAGCTCGTGAGCTGGATATTGAAACCTTGGGGCGCCGTATGAACGTAGTGGGTGGGCCAAGTGAAATGGCCTTTCCCAAGAATGTTGGCCTCCTGTTTTTTAATGAGCAACCCGAGCAATTCTTCCCCGCGACTCAGATAGACGTGGTGTACTTTCCTGACGGTGCAGGCGGTGACCATTTTGAAGAAAAAGTGTTCAAGGGGCCGCTTGGTCGCATCACTCGTGATGCTCTGGACTACATCAATCGAAACTACCTTAAAGAGGGCGTGACAAAACACGCTGATCGCCCTCAGGCTGAACGTTTCTGGAACTACCCATTGGCTGCCATTGAAGAGGCGGTCGTGAACGCGGTGTACCATCGCTCCTATGAAATTCGTGAACCCATTGAAATCCGTCTCGATGGACAAGAACTGGTGGTGCTGAGCTTCCCGGGCCCAGACCGCTCTATCCGTTTACAGGACTTACAAGCCGGTAAAGCTGTCAGCCGTCGCTACCGGAATCGACGCATCGGTGAGTTTTTAAAAGAGCTGGATTTGACGGAAGGTCGTTCAACGGGAGTGCCCAAAATCCTCCGCGTGATGAAGGCAAATGGCTCCCCAGAACCGATATTCGAAACTGACGATGAACGCAGCTACTTTCTCATTCGGCTGCCTGTGCATACAGGCTTCCTCATTGAAGCTGCTGCTGAAGAGCCTGCCTTGGATATCATGGATCCAGCAGGGCCTAAGCAGGGACTAAGTAAGGAGCAAGTAGAACTTCTCCAGGCCTGCGTGGAAGAAGTACCGATCACCTTTCTAATGAGCATCATGGGTCGCGCTAACCGAACCAAATTTCGCACTGGGCTGCTGAATCCACTGCTCGATGCAGGGTTGATTGAAATGACTCAACCTGAGTCGCCGCGTAGCCCAACGCAAAAATATCGGTTAAGTGCTGAGGGCAAACAAATAATTGCCCATGGGGGCAAAAAATGAAAGCAAACGGTTAGAGACGGCTCTTTGACCAAGGCCAGCGGCGCTTGGCGGGCGTGTCGATCTGTCCGATGGCGCTGGTGAGCGGCAGCATGATGGCGCTGAGCTGGCGGTGGCAGACGGCGCTGCTGAGCACGCCGGGGCACTGCTTGAGCAGCAGGTCGCACTGCTGCGAGGCGATGAACAGCTGCTCGACCACCGCCGGGGCGAATAGTGGCTTGGCTTGCTGGCAGCAGCGGGTCAGCTCGCGGGAGAGCAGGGAGAGCATGCTGCTATCCAGCCAGCAGGGCAGCGGGTCTTCCAGCCTTCCTGCAATCGAGTGCTGAACGGCTTCAAACGACGTGCGTAAAAACAGCAGGGTTTGACGAAGCTGGCGCTGTTCACTGGTCATGGGATGTTCCTTCACCTCAACGGCTCTTTCTCTGCCAGGGGGATGGCTAAAAAGAGAGTGTTTCTCATTTGCATCTTTTGGTGAAGATAGCCTCCTTCAATCGCAGTGTCAATCACAGGCTATGAGCGGGCAGGCTGACATTCGCCAACCCATGGGTGCTGTAAGTGCCATCAACGCTTAGCGTGTCAGCAGGTAACCCCCCTGCAGGAAGTAGAACACCCCAATGCCGGTGACGATCCAGCGGGTCCAGGTGCGGAAGTTGGCATCGGTCAGGCGGTGCAGGATCCGCGTGCCGGTTTGGGTGCCCAGCATGGCAAAGGGCGCGGCCAGCAACACCATGGCCCACTCGCCAGCGCTGAGTGCCAGCGCTGCCCCCAGGTAAAAGATGATCTTGATGGAGTGAGCGACGACCTGAATCATTGCCTTGGTGGCCACCACCTGGCGGCGGTCCATGTGGGAGCGCACGAAGAAGATGTCGATCAGCGGACCAGACACCCCGGCGGCGATGGTCAGGCCGCCGGAGGCCAGGCCGCAGCACACGGCATGGCTGGGGCGTTTGGCGTCCAGTTGAAACCAGTGTTTGGGCATCCAGACCAGCAGCGGCATCAGGCCGATCAGCAGCGACACCGTCGCCGCGTTGGGTGCGTAGTTGAAGAGCAGCAGTAACCCGGCGGCGCTCGTAACCCCCAGCGTCATGAGCGCCACGATCCGCCAGACGATGAAGTGTCGCGATAGCCACGCCCGCGACGCATTGGCGGTCAGCTGAATGACCCCATGTACGGCCATGGCGGTGCCTGCCGGGAAGATCACCAGCAGAAACCACAGCAACACCAGCCCGCCCGCCATGCCAAACACGCCAGACAGCAGGGAAGTAAAAAACACCACGCCAACGAATAGGCTGCCTACCCACAGGGTCATGATGCGTGCCCTCAGCTACGGCAAAAGGGCCAGACCTGATAGAAGCGTCGACACTGAAACTCGGCTTCACAGCTGTTCAGCTGGGCTTGATAACGCCCGGCTCGCTGGGCGACCTGGCGGCCCGCGCTGAGCACGTGGGGCTTATTGCGGTAGGTGCCACGCTGATAGCCGCCCGCGCCTTCATGGTAGGCGTAATAAAGGTGTTCGGGGTTGCTCAGGGAAATGCCGGTTTGCGTGCGGGTGCGGGCGTTGTACCAGCCGATGAAGTCGGTGGCGTGCTTCATGTGAGTGCGCCGCGCAAACATGCTGCCCGCCTGGTCGCGGTATTCGCCCCACACCGGGTCCTGTGCCTGGGCATAGCCCCTGGCCGATGAAGGGCGCGGGCCGGGAATGAAGCCCAGGTAGCGCTTGCGGTCGGGGCGCACATGGCTTCGGAACGAGGACTCCTGCTGAATGAACGACATCTGGGTGGCAATCGGCGTGCCCCACTGCTCCTGAGACTCCCGCGCATAGTCGTACCAGCTGGGCTGCTCGCGGAAGATTTCGCAGATGTTGCTCTGGTCCTGTGGCGGGCTGGGCGCCAATGAGGCACACCCCGACAGCAGCAACAGCGCCGCGATGCTCAACCATAGGCGCCAGGCCAGAGAGTTATCAACAGGGCGATGCATAGGACGTTCCTTGTGAATAAGTGGTTATACGGGGTCAGTGCCCCTGGCGCAGCAGTGGTTCCAGGCGGCGGCGCAGGCGCTGCGCTTCGCGTGCCAGGGTTTCCCCCGACAGCATACCCACCCCCATCACCAGGCCCACGCGAGGGTCAGAGGCGGCGCACACCGGGCTCAAAGGCCGCACGATCAAGTGCTCTTTCAGCAGCGCCTGGGCGATGGCCACGTCGTTGACGCCCGGCGCGAACTCCACGCACAGGCTGATGGCACTGCTGGGCGGCGAGACCGAGCGCACCTGAGGCAGCGAGCACAGCTGGTCGTGCAGCACCTGCTGGCGGCCTAGATAATCCCGTTGAATACGCCGACACCAGGCATCCAGGTCGCCGTCGAAGATGAACTGGGCCAGCACCGCCTGGTCCAGCATGCGGCCCTCGCGAAACAGCTCGCTGCGCAGGCGGTTCATCGGCCCCGCCAAGTGGCGCGGCACCACCAGATAGCCCAGCCGCAGGCCGGGAAACATCATCTTGGAGAACGAGCCTACCAGCAAATGGCGTTCAGAGGTGGTATCAAAAAGTAGATTGGCATGATCGTCCCGGTTGAACTCGTAGTCATCCTCGACCACATAGCGGGGCGCAAGCGCCTCGCACAAGCGCTGCTTGTGGGCGGCACGGGTCGGCACGCTGAGCGGGTAGTGGTGCGAGCCGGTAAGGTAAGCCAGCGTGACCGGGCCGGAAGCGGTGGGCAGTGTATGGCCCGTGTCCGGCTGCCAAGGCAGCATGTCGATGTTCAAGCCCGCCGCCGTGAAGACGTTGCGCGCGCCCCAGTAACAGGGCGACTCCATGGCCACCGTGTCGCCCACATCCGCCAGGGCCACGGCGCACAGCTCGATGCCGTTGTGGGTGCCGTCGGTAATGATGATCTGCTCGGTATCGCAGTGAATATTGCGCCAGCGGGCCAGAAATTCGCGGATGGCCCGCTTCAGCGGCCCGTAGCCCCCGGTGGAGTAGGAGAGCAGCAGGGCGTTTTGCGGCACCGTGACGCTGGCATAGAGCTGGCGCCACTTGCGCATGGGGAACTGAGCGATATCGGGAATGCCGGGCACGAAGGCCCCGCTCTGAACAGTACTTGCCCCCGGCCATCGCAGTACTCGCTGGGCACGAGTGGATAGTTGCACCTTGGTGGGCGTTGAGGTAGTGGGAGCCGCCACTTTACAGCTCCACGTTCCACTGCCGTGTGAGGTTGTAAGCAGTCCTTCTTCGATAAGCGTGGCAACCGCTAAAGAAAAGGTATTCCGAGCGACTCCTAAGGCTGCCGCAAGCTTGCGATGTGAAGGTAATCGAGTTTGGTGAGGCCACTCTTGATTGATCGATTGCCTTAATGCCTGCTCTAACCTTACTTGCTTACTCAACCGTTCAGGCTGCTGCGCATAGCTTTTTATGAGTTGTTGTAAAGCGACTTGGCAATCCATCCAAGTTCTCCCTTGTCGATAATGCTCTTTCAATATCGTAGTAAAACAGAAAAGTGGTCTGCTTGAACGCAAAAGTGGTGCATTCGCCTGCCTAAGATTTGCTGCTAGCGTGCCTATTAGGTTGTAGACCAGGAGAATGTTATGAGCTTTATCGAACAGTGGTTGCACGATGCCGTACCGGCCCTGGTGGGCGGTGAATGGCGCAAGGGCCAGCAGACCTTTGCGGTGGACAACCCCGCCACCGGCGAGACTATCGCCCATGTGGCGGACTTGAGCGCCGACGATACCCGCGACGCCGTGGCCGCCGCTTATGACGCCGGTGCCGCCTGGCGCGCCACGCCGGTCAAACAGCGTTCCGCCCTGCTGCGCCGCTGGTTTGAACTGGTCAATGAGCACGCCGACGACCTGGCTCGCCTGATGACCCTGGAGCAGGGTAAACCGCTGGCGGAAGCCAAAGGCGAAGTGACCTACGGCGCCTCGTTCATCGAGTTCTTCGCTGAAGAAGCCAAGCGCATGGCCGGGGAAACCCTGCCCAGCCACGGTGCCGACAAGCGCCTGCTGGTACTGCGCGAGCCGGTGGGCGTGGTGGCCGCGATCACCCCGTGGAACTTCCCGCTGGCGATGATTACCCGCAAGTGCGCCCCAGCCCTGGCTGCCGGTTGCACCGTGGTCATCAAACCCGCCGAAGCCACGCCGCTGACCGCGCTTGCCGCTGCCTATTTAGCGCTGGAAGCGGGCCTGCCCGCCGGTACCATCAACGTGGTGACGGCCTCCAAACCCGCCGCCGTGGGCGAAGTGCTCACCACCGATGCACGGGTGCGCAAAGTGTCGTTTACCGGCTCTACCCCGGTGGGTAAGCACTTACTTGCCCAGTGCGCCAGCACGGTGAAGAAAACCGCCATGGAGCTGGGCGGCAACGCCCCGTTCATCGTCTTCGATGACGCCGACGTGGACGCCGCCGTGAACGGAGCCATCGCCTCCAAATTCCGCAACGCCGGGCAAACCTGCGTGTGCACCAACCGCTTCCTGGTGCAGGACGGCATTTACGATGCGTTCGTCGCCAAGCTCACCGAGCGCGTGAACGCGCTGAAGGTAGGCGACGGCCTGGCCGACGGCAGCATCATCGGCCCACTGATCAACCAGGCGGCGGTGGATAAAGTGCAGCGCCACGTCGATGACGCAGTGAACAAAGGCGCGCGGCTGCTGTGCGGCGGCCAGCCCCACGCGGCGGGCGAGCGCTTCTTCACCCCTACGGTGCTGGCGGATGTGACCACCCAAATGGCCGTGGCCGATGAAGAGACTTTCGGCCCAGTCGCGCCGGTGTTCCGCTTCAAGCAGGACGAAGAAGCCATCGCCATGGCCAACGACACGCCGTTTGGCCTGGCTGCCTACTTCTATGCCACGGATTACCGCCGCATCTGGCGCACCATGGAAGCGCTTGAGTACGGCATGGTGGGCGTCAACGAAGGGCTGATCTCTACCGAGCTGGCGCCGTTTGGCGGCGTGAAGGAGTCCGGGTTGGGCCGTGAAGGCTCTCACCACGGCCTCGATGAATTTACCGAACTGAAATACGTCTGCGTAGGCGGCCTGTAAAGAGAACGATGATGACTAACCAAGAATTGAACGACCTGAAAAACCGCTTCGTGGCCAACGGTGCCGCCACGCCCACCACCCAGTTTGCCGAGCGCGCCGAAAACGCCGAACTGTGGGACGCCGACGGCAAGCGCTGGATCGACTTCGCGGGCGGCATTGGCGTGCTCAACCTGGGCCACCGCCACCCGAAAATCGTGGCCGCCGTGGAAGCGCAGCTCAAGAAGGTCATGCACACCAGCGCGGCGGTCATTTCCTACGCGCCCTACGTGCAGCTGTGCCAGAAGCTCTGCGAACTCACCCCGGTGCGCGGCCCCGAGCGTAAAGCGATGCTGGTGAACACCGGTGCCGAAGCGCTAGAAAACGCCGTGAAGATCGCCCGTGCCGCCACTGGCCGCACCGGCATCATCACCTTCGATGGTGCCTTCCACGGCCGCACCATGATGACCCTGGCGATGACCGGCAAGGTGCTGCCCTACAAGAACGACTTCGGCCCCATGCCGGGCGACGTGTTCCGCGCCCCGTTCCCCAACCCGCTGCACGGCATCAGCGAAGAAGCCTCGCTGAACGCCATTCGCACGCTGTTCAAAACCGATATCGCCCCGCACCGCACGGCAGCCATCGTGATCGAGCCGGTACAGGGTGAGGGCGGTTTCTACATCGCCTCACCGGACTACCTGAAAGCGCTGCGCGCGCTGTGCGACGAGCACGGCATTCTGCTGATCGCCGACGAAGTGCAGTCCGGCTTTGCCCGTACTGGAAAGCTGTTTGCGCTGGAGCACAGCGGCATCGAAGCGGACATTCTCACCACCGCCAAGAGCCTCGCCAACGGCATGCCGCTCTCTGCGGTGGTCGGCACCGCCAAGGTCATGGACGCCTCCGGCCCCAACTCCCTGGGCGGCACCTACAGCGGCAACCCGCTCTCCTGCGCGGCGGCCCTGGCGGTGATCGACGCCATCGAAGAAGAGAACATCCTGGCCCGCAGCGAGCAGATGGGCAACATGCTGGCTGAACGCTTCGCCGTCTGGGAAGAGCGCTTCCCCGCCGTCGCCCACGGCCGCCAGCTCGGCGCCATGGCCGCGTTCGAACTGCTTGATAGCGACGGCAAGCCAGATACTCAGATGACGGGTGCGCTATGTGCTAAAGCACGCGAGAAAGGCCTGATCCTGCTGTCCTGTGGTTTCTACGGCAACAGCATCCGCATCCTGGTGCCGCTGACGGTTTCTTCTGCGGTTTTGGAAGAGGGCTTAAGCATTATCGAACAGTCTCTGGAAGCGCTTAGCTAATACTTCTTGCTAACCATCATCTAGCCCGCCCTCGTCAAATAGCGAAAGCTGCTGGCGATGGCGGGTTTTTTTATGGGCGTTGAAAGCCCATAGCTGAGATAGTCAGTTGCCCTAAGCACCCTGTGCTAATCTGGGTTTGGTGCGGTAACTGTCTAAGGCAGATGTGCCGAAAAATGCAGCAGAGTGCGTTCATCTGATCATAGGGTGCACTGTCTAATACCTGTTAACCGGATGGGCGGATTCCAAGAATTTGAGTTGGTAATAGCATTGCCAATAGGAAGGGGGGGGGCGTGTTAAACACAGAATTCTACTCGGGCGCTGTCATACGGCTGGCGACCCTGCAAAAACAACGACATCAAGCGGGGCACTTGCTTTTCGCCACTGTGTCCCTTTTACCTCGCGGCAGACCGTTACCTCCTCCGATGGAAGGGCTAAATCGGTGCCCTATCGGAAAAACCGGCGAAACCGTTTTTTTTCGCCGTGTGCTTTTGAGTGTGCAAGAAGCGATTGACTGGTATCGCGCTCTTGGCAGTGGCGATGATAAAACCCCAACTCCCTCCAAACATGAGGAATGCAATAACACATACGACGGGGTCAAGATAGAAATCTCAAAGCTGACCGATGACCCTGTCTGGCCGTACCTCGGCCTGCCGGTAGGGGAGGGCGTGTTTGCACATCTTTCTGGACTAAGCCATCCGGCGCCCTTCATTGGCAATGCTCCCGCCCGTATCCATCGCCGTTTCGGTAGTCAGGATGGCTTCGACTTAATGCTAACTGATAATAAAGCTGTACACTTTGTTGCAAGACGGTTGCACATTGATCTTAGGCTTTATAGGGAGTATCTCGGAAGCATTGCATTGGTCGCACCAGACCCTGTACTCAAGAAAATTGATAACTTTATGATTCCAGCCTCTGCCGATAGGGGCGAACGTATTTTCTATCGTTTCTAGATTCAAGCAATAAGTGCAGCACCTGCTGTGTCCAGGGCTCCTGAGTACTCTCCCAGGAACACCTGTGCCGGTGTCCGGTAACCGAGTCGCTTTCGAGGGCGGTCATTGAGCTTCCTGACCACCCTGCGCAGCTCGGCATCGGTGACCTGGCGGAAGTCTGTCCCCTTGGGAAAGTACTGCCTGATCAGGCCATTGGTATTCTCGTTGCTTCCACGCTGGCCGGAGCAGTAAGGGTCACAAAAGTAGATATCTGCGCTGACCGCCCGGCCAACGGCGACGTGACTGGCAAACTCGGAGCCATTGTCCAGAGTGATGGTTTTCACAGCTCCCCGGCGTGGCTTCAACAGCCGGATCATGGCCGCTTGCGTCAGGTCTGCTGAGACCCTGGGCAACCGTGCTGCCAGGAGATAACCACTACGCCGCTCTACCAGGGTGACCAGGCCCGATTGCTTGTGCCCCTGAACCACGGTGTCACCCTCCCAATGCCCGATGAAGCGGCGTTCCTCGACCTCCGCCGGGCGATGCTCGATGCCCACGCGATGGGGGATCCTGCCAAGTCCTGCGCTTTTAGCCCGGGCACGGCGTTTGCTGTGCCGCCGGGGCTGACGAAGGTGCCGCCACAGGTCGCCACCCCGGGCCTTGTCATCCCGGACCAGGGAGTAGATCCACTGGTGGCTCACGCCCACGCCGATCAAGGGGGCCATGAAGCCGCTGATCTGCTCGGGACTCCACTCCTCGCGGAGCCGTCTGGCGACGAAGTTCATCAGGCTGGGTAGGCGCTTCGTCCACTTCCAGGCGGTGCGGCGTCGATGGTCGCTACGTTGCTGGGCCTGCTCAGGGTCATACCCCTCGGGCGTCGTGTGACGACGCAGCTCCCGACTCACTGTACTGTCATGAACGCCAATAGCTCTGGCGATCTGTCGCTGGCTCATGCCTGCACACCTGTAAGCGTGAATCTGGTATCGTTGGGTCTGGGTCAGCTGTCGGTATGCCATGCTCTGTTTCACTTTGGTCGGTAAAGCAGAGAGAGTACCGGCGCTGGCCCTCCTGCTTCTACCTTGAGATCCAAAGTGCTGCGGTTATTCTATGAATCTAGGGTTTTGTTCCTCGTGCAGGGGAGTCTCTGGCTAGCCTTAAGATCACCACCTTCGACGAACAAACCCACCTGCTTACAGACTTCACCACCCAGAGCATTCCCGCCGATGGCATTTTGGATATCGATAAAGGTGACTGCATAGGAACCTATGGCTATGTGGTGACTCACCAGCAACATGGCGTTTTGGCCTATAGCCCACCGTATCCATTCTTACGCCAAATGAACTTCTCGATGCATGTTGGCGCACAGGAAAAAAAGAAGGTCAGCGTCCCTACTGGCGAATCAGCCAATTCCCCACGCATGGAATATCCAGTAACGCAACGTTCAACACTTGCCTCGCAGAACCTCATAGGAGATGGGCCGCGTATACCCAGTCTAAACGCCCGCATTGCCATTGCGGCTGCACGCCGCGAAAAACTCGCAAACGCGAAACAATATGGCCAACGCTGGTTCCCAGACGGCTCCCGCGAAGAGGCTATGCGCTTTATCCAGGGCGAGCTGAGACGAGCCAAGTATAGAGTGGTGATTGCTGACCCTTATCTTGCCGGTTTGCAATTAGGGCAATTCCTGTATGCCGTCAATCCAGAAACCATCTCAGTGACCTTGCTGAGCTCAGGTCTCGCATTTAAATCGAAGGATCAAGAGCTCTCGAAGGTCGATGACTTCAGTCATCGGATCGCTCAACTGGAAAAAGATACCAAGTTAACTGTCAAGGCATACGTGCTCCGTTCATCCATCCTGCACGACCGCTTCTTGGTAATAGATGACACCGTTTGGTTCCTTGGCAATTCGCTGAACACCCTAGGCGACAAGGCCTCTCTGATTGTCAAACTTCCCAATCCAGATGAGATCATTGCCCAGCTTGAAGATATGCTGCAACAAGCAATATCCTTTGTTGACTATAAGAAGCGCCAAGCTAAGAGTCAGGACGCCGGGCCATGAAAGGGTTTGCTCCAAATATCCCGATTGCCCACAAGGCAGAGCGTCCATTTCCCAATAAAGAAATTCTCTGGGGCAGCCAGGGGGGTGGACAAACCTGCTTCCCGACATCCACTGCTGCCTATGAGCGGAAGTATTCCGCCGATCCTGTTCCCTTACAAAAATTTGGCAACGCGGTATCAGGTGCTCAAGAGAGAGTCTGGATTGTCGACGAATATTTGTTGATGCCTGATAGTGGAAAACCCGCAAAGCGAATCGAACAAATCCTAACCTGGTTGCCGTTATGGTTTGCTGCAAGCGATATTCGACTACTGACGAAACATCATCAAGAAGTCGATGAAGATGAGCTGAAGAAATTTCAGCAACGTGCGCAGGCAATCAATAACCAAGCGGTAAGGCGTGAGAAGGAGTGCCGCATTGAGCTCAGAATGCATCTCACAAGGGATTGCGATTTTGTCCACGACCGCTTTGCCATCATTGATGACGAACTTTGGCATTTTGGTGGAACAGTTGGCGGGTTTCATTCTAGAGTCAGCGCAGCCAGTCGAGGCTGGCGGGCAGCTGATCACGGTGCTATCAGTTTCTTTGAGGAAATCTGGAACGCAGGAGAACGAAAATGACCGAGCAATGGCCAAAAGAACGTCACGCCGAAACACAGGAAGCCTTTGCAGACACCCCGTTCAAGACTGCGCGAGATTTCCTCAACCTCTTGAATTTATTTCCTAACATCCAGCCCAAAGCTTTCGATGACGTCGTAAGCTGGATAGTAGAAAAAAATGGCGATATTTTTGAGTTGGAACAGCATTCGGCCCCTGTTGCCGACGAGTTCGCGCCGTCAACTGTGGATAACCATACTTTGCTGATGACGCTCGCTTGCGCTGCAGCATTAGCGCACACGCCGTCGTTGCGAACTTGGGGTAAAGTCAACGCATTCAAATACAACTCATGGCAACTTGAGAATTGGTTGAGTGAAGCCATGATAGCGTATGCTGAAGTTTATCCCTCAGCATGTGCTGCTTATGCCAATCTCGCTAAGGAAGCTTTTGCTGGGCTTGACGATTTCTCACTGCAATCTAGGTCGGAGCGCACCAACGAAGAGCGGGAAGGTGCCTGGGACAGTTGGGGAAAACGACATGACAAGCTCGAAGAAATATGGTGGGACTTGCGCAGTTGGAACGGTTTCATGAACTATCAAGAAGAGCTTCCGCTATTCCAAGTTTTCTACAAGTTGGAGCCGGACGAGTTCATTCGCACAATATCCAGATCTACCAATCCTTATTTGGTTAGCTCATTGTTATTCGTGGCAGGCATAGGCGCATTTTCTCCACGATTCTCTGAATGGAAACGAATGATTTCCGCAGCGCCAGTTGCTTTTGAACATGATGGTAATTGGAATGGCTCTGTCCTTATGCCGTTGCTTCTGGTTGATGCTCGCTACCAAATGCTAAACATAAGATCATCCCTTCGAAATTTGGACGCCACAACTGGTGACTTTGATGAGATAAAGCAGGAAATAGCCAACACTGCTGAACTCATCGCTGGCACACTTGCTACACGGCAGGATGCCGTAGCTATATTCTCGCGTTGGGCATCATGGTTGATGCGGCAAATGTTGAGTCAGACCGAAAAGGAAATCGCTAATGTTGAGTCTTCGGCGTTTGCCGATAATGCCTTGGTCGATGCAATTGGCAGAAGACTAGGAAATCGCTTATTGCCTCAGTCAGTTCCTAGTGATGCGCCTGTATGGGAAGCTTGGTGCTACCGTTGCGCACTTGCCTCTTTTGCCTATGATGGGCATATCCAGGTACCTGCTTGGGAAGGTTTTGCAAATGAATGGTGTCTTTCGCCTGAAGATTGGACCGGAGTTAAAGGGCGGTCTTTACGCGAGCACGCCAGCCTTTTAACCACTCTAAATAAAGAAATTCCGGGTGTTGCGGCGAACTTGCTGGCTTACCCAATAGCGCAATCCTGCTCTCCTTCTGAGGCATGGGTTCGATTGTGGAATGACGCTATCGTATTACGTGAAATTGTGGAATTCGGAGATTCAGACTCAGTTGAAGACGAATATAGCTCACGTTCTGAGGCGGGGCGGCTGTTGGTCTTACTCTTCAAAATCGGTCTGGCAATCTTCGACCAAAGTTCATCTCGTAGTTCCGACAATAATTCGCCTGAAACTAGATCTCTTGTCAGGCTATTTAAATCTCTCAATTCTGCTAAAAGCGAGATGCGGGAAATCGATAGCACATTAAATCATGATAAATGGCTTGTAATTTCCCAGCATTTAGCTGTCAGAAGAATGATTTGGGAGCCCTCCTCTAGCGACGAGATTGCAGCAAAGAGTTTTCAGGTTTTCAGAGCTGACGACAGCCCCACAGTCTCTGAATTTCTTATCGAAGCAAATGGTGATGTAATCGAGATGGGCGCCATTTTGCAATCCCTTTTGCTCAATGCTCCGAGTTTAAAGGTGAAAGCTGCACTCAATGCGGCATCAATTGACGTGGCCGGTATCGAGCAGTCGCTCAGGACTCTGAATGAATGCCAGCCAAGAAAATACCCTATCGATGAAGCTCAACTAAAAAAGCTCAGAGCGCTCGTATAATCTTTGACGAGTGATACATCTTTATTTTTAACGACGTTAGATAAACGTGGTGCCATATTGCTACGGTCACGAAACAATGAGATAAAGTAAAACAGATTGTCTGCAATCAGTTACCAGTAGGAAAATACTCGGTGTCTGAAGGGAAAAGCTTTTGAGATTTTAAGGTTGGTCTCAAATATAGAGGTGTTTTTGCTCGGCTTCGGATATACATCTCTGAGCGGGAAGGCCCAGGCAGTAATATGAAAGTTAGCCATCAGGAAATTTTTGTGAAGATCTACGACGATGGGTATAAATTTAAATTTTGATGGTTATTGGTTCTAAATAGTTCAAGGGTAAGAGTGCCCCTGTTCACAAGGAATGGCAGCCAAGTTGGTGAGGAATGCTGTTAACAAGGCACAGCAGTTCGCTGCCTACGTCCGCCGGACGCATTATCAGGTGGTGCACTTGAGAGGTCTACCACGCCTTCTGTCGTAGCTAATCATAACCGCTTTAACCCTCTTCCCCACCATCACCAAACAACAAAAGCTGCTGCCGATTATCAGCCTTCGCTTTTTTACCACGCCGAGCCGCTGGCCGCCGCTGGCTCGCCAGCTTATCCACAATCGCTTGGCTGGCATCCCTCGCTTCCGGCGTGCGGCGCAGTTCGTACAACATCTTCTTCCAGTGGCGCGCTTCGGCTTCGAAATCGTTGGGGATGGGGTAGTCGACGCCCGGCTGAAAGCCGAAGCGTTTTTGCAGGCTTTCCGGTAGCGCCCAGGGTTTGGCGCGCCATTCCATAGGTAGGGGCGCAAGCTCGGGCACCCAGCGGGCGATGAACTCGCCGGTGGGGTCGTTATCTTCTGCTTGCTTGATGGGGTTGTAGACCCGCAGGGCGTTGGTGCCGGTGGCGCCTGCCTGCATTTGTACCTGGGGGTAGTGAATGCCGGGTTCGAAGTCGGTGAATAGCCGCGCCAAATGTAAGGCTGGCTCAACCCAGTGCAGCCCCAGGCCGAAGGTGGCGTGGGAGATCAGCATGGCGCGCATGCGAAAGTTGATCCAGCCGGTGGCGGTCAGGCTGCGCATGCAGGCGTCCACCAGCGGCACGCCGGTTTGGCCGCGCTTCCAGGCGATCAGGTGCGGGTGTTCCGGGTCGCGCTCTCGTAGGCTGCGCAGCGCCGGGTGCAGGGTTTGCTGCTCGATGCTGGGTTCGCTTTCCAGTTTTTGAATGAAGTGGCAGTGCCAGTAGAGCCGCGAGGTAAAGGCGCGCAGCGAGCGGGCCCAGGCGGTGTCGTCGGCGTGCTTTTGCCGCTGGCGGCGCAGGGACTGCACCACTTCGCGCATCGAGAGCGTGCCCCAGGCCAGGTGCGGGGAGAGCCGCGATCCAAACTCCCAGGCCAGTAACGGCTTGGAAAGCGAGCCGCGATAGCGCCGCCCGCGCTGGGTAATAAAGCTCAGCCACAGCGCGCGGCCTTCACTGCGCCCGCCGCGCTGGCGTTGGGGACAGGGCGTGGCATCGAACCCCAGGGTCAGCGAGGGCAGTTGCGTTACGTCTACGTGATGAAAGGCTTCCCAGCCGGGTGCGGCCACCGCTGCTTGTGGCGCGGGGCAGGTGGGGGCGGCCATCAGCGTTTCCCAGTGGTTTTCCCAGCGGGATTGGTGCCCGGTGCGGCTGCTCAGCCCGCGAATCACGCCCTGCTGGCGGGCTTCCTGCCAGGGCACCTGGTGGGCGTGGCACCAGGCCTGAACGCGCTGGTCCCGCGCGAAGCTCCAGGCGTTGCCGGTCTCCTGGTGGGAGTGCAGCACCAGTTCTCCATAGTGGGCTTTGAGGGCGGCCAGGCACTCCAGCATATCGCCTTGCCACAGGCAGAGCGGCAGGCCCAGCGTGTCGAGCGCCTGGGCCAAGTCAACTAGCGAATCGGCGGCAAACTGCCAGTGGCGCAGGGCGCTGTCGGGCGTTTGCCACTGGTCGGGCTCGATGGCAAACAGCGGCAGCACCGGGCCTGCCGCTGCGGCGTTGGCCAGCGGTGCGTGATCGTGAATGCGCAAATCACGTTTGAACCAAACGACCTGAAGGGGGGGCTGAGCCATGAGCCGTAACGCCTGTTCGTCGCAATCTATTCGTGATGAGCGGAAGACGTTACCATCAAGCCAGCGTTGGCGTAATCACTCTATTCCCGATCAACAGGAGAGTCTCGATGTACATAGCCATGAACCGTTTTCGGATTGCCCCAGGCCGCGAAGAGGATTTTCTGGAGGTGTGGCGCAACCGCGATTCCCACCTGGAGGAAGTGCCGGGCTTCAAGGAGTTTCACATGCTGCAGGGCGAAAGCCAGGAAGAGCACACCGTGTTCATCTCCCACAGCGTGTGGGAATCCGAAGAGGCCTTCCGCGCCTGGACCAAGTCAGAGGCTTTCCGCAAGGCCCACGCCAATGCCAAATCGCCGGAAGGCATTTATCTTGGCCCGCCCAAATTCGAAGGCTATGAGGTCGTGCTGTAAGGCCTTTGACCCCAAGCCCCAAGCCCCAAGCCGCCGTCAGGCAAGCGCTAGCCCCACCGCGAGCAGCAGGCTGTAAACCAGCGTGGAAAGCGCGGTTTTCTTGAGCATGCCGGTTAGCTGCTCGCCATCCACGGTGCGGCTGAGCGTGCGCCCGGCGTCGTAGAGCGGCTTGGCCACCACCAGGCAGCTCCAGCCCACCCAGGGCACGGGCAGCCATACCAGATATCCCAGTGTCAGCAGCAGGGCGGCGCCCAGAAGCGCCCAGTGGTAGAGAATGGCCCGCCGTTTACCCAGCCTAACGGCCAGCGTCATCTTGCCGTGGCGGGCATCGCTGTGGATGTCGCGCACGTTATTGACGTTGAGCACGGCGGTGGCCAGCAAGCCGCACACGGCGGCGGGCAGTGTGGCCAGCCCGCTCAGGCTCTGGGTATGCAAATAGAGGGTTCCCAGCACGCCCAGCAGCCCAAAAAACACGAACACCGCCACGTCCCCCAGCCCACGATAGCCATACGGTTTGCCGCCCAGCCCCACGGTGTAAGTGATGGCCGCCAGCAAGGACGCGGCCCCCAGCAGCACGAATACCAGCCAGCTGCGCAGGTCGCTGCCAAAAGCGACGAACAGCAGCGACAACCCCGATATGGTCGCCGCCAGCCCGGTGAGCAGCATGCCCCGGCGCATGGCGTCTGGGGTCAATAGCCCACTGGCCACCGCCCGCACGGGGCCGGTGCGGCTAGCATCGTCCACCCCCGATTGGGCATCGCCATAATCGTTGGCCAGGTTGGAAAGCACCTGCAGCAGAATGGCCGTGAGCAGCGACAGCAGCAGCACCCCACCCTGAAAGCCACCCGCCTGCGCCGCCATGCCCGAACCCAGCAGGATCGAGGCGCAGGCCAGCGGCAGGGTGCGCAGCCGTGCGGCGAGCAACCAGGCATGGAGTGGGCGGTGTGGGGCGGTGTGTTCCATGGTGAGCATTCCTGTTGCAGTCGCTGAACTGGTCAGCGTGGCCGGTCGGTGTAGCCATCGGGCAGAGTGAACATTCGACTCTGTACCATTAATGGCAAAAACCACGACCTGGGTCAAAAAAGAGGTATCTGTCCTGACGCACACTGGGGCTTCCCCCTGAAAGTGAACGTGGCTGGAGTCTACGCGATGATCGGCGAGTTTTTCAGACAAAACAAATATGCTGCCCTGGTTTGGCTACTGCTGAGGCTGTACCTGGGCATTACCTGGCTGACCCTGGGCATCGGCAAGATGACCGGCGGCTTCAATGCCGAAGGGTTTTTGAGCAATGCCGTGGCCAACCCGGTCATGCGCGAAGGCAGCGTGGTCTACCCCAACTACGTGGCGTTTCTGGAGCATGTCGCGCTGCCGTATGCGGATGTGATCAACGTGATAATCCCGCTGGGGGAAGTGCTGGTGGGGCTGGGGCTGATCGTGGGCGTGTTGACCTGCTATGCCGCTTTTTTTGCCATCGTCATGAACATGTCGTTCTTGATGGCGGGCACGGTGTCCACCAACCCCTGGATGATCGCCCTGAGCTTTTTCCTGCTGGTGGCCGGTGCCAACGCCGGGCGCTATGGCGGCGACCGCTGGGTGCTACCCTATATCAGGCATCGGTTGTCAGGGAAGTAGTTTGCTATGCAGGTGATCCAGGCCGCAAAGGCGCTGGCAGCACAGCTGTCGGCGCTGGACCTTTTGGCATGCCGGGGTACGCAGAGCCTGAGCGTGCCCTGCGAGGTGGAGGATTTGGTGGGGTGGTTGAACGCACAGCGCGTGACGCCCCGCCTTTATTGGCAGCCGCGTGAGGCCTCGGCGGCGGGCTATGCCGTGCTGGGCGAAGCGCGAGCGTTTGACTCTCTGGTGGCGCTGCAGGTCGATATGCAGGCTCAAGCTCAGGCCCAGCCCGCCAGCGGCTCGCCCGACTATTTCGGCGGGGTAGCCTTCGATGCCCAGGCGGCGGGTTGGCCCGGGTTTGGTGACTGCCGCTTCATACTGCCCCGGGTGCTGCTCAAGCGTCAGCAGGGGCGGTGTACGCTTTCCGTGAACCTGCGCTTCGATGACCACCCTCCCGCCGAAGAGCTGGCCGCCGCCCAGGCGTGCCTGGCGGCCATCGCCCCTGAACAGCCGCTGCCCCCGGTGGCCCATGGCAGCTACCAGCGGTGTGATACGCCCACTCGGCGGGAGTGGGCCCGCTGGGTGTCGCAGGTGACCCAGCCCGAACGGCTGCAGCAACTTCCCAAAGTGGTACTTTCTCGAGAAACCTGCCTGACCGCCGAGCGCGTGCCCAGCCCCTGGGCCTTGCTGGGGCGCTGGCAGGCCGAGGCGCGGCACTGCTTTCATTTCGGGGTGCAGTGGGCGACCGGTACGGCGCTGATTGGCTGCTCCCCCGAACGGCTCTATCGCCGCCAGGGCCAGCAGCTGGTGACGGAGGCACTGGCCGGTACGGCCCGGCGGGGGCGTGACACGGCGCAGGACGAAGCGCTCGCCGGAGCGCTGCTGGCCGATAAAAAGAACGGCCTGGAAAACCAGTGTGTTTACCAGCAGCTGCTGACCCAGCTGGAGCCGCTGGCCCAGCGCCTGGAAATGGGCGAGGCCCACGTGGTGCCGCTGCGGTCCGTGCAGCATATTCGCCGCGAAATTCACGCCGAGCTGCACCCCTTCATCACCGACCAGCAGCTGCT